>CACNIG010000028.1 GCA_902620455.1 uncultured Bacteroidota bacterium | reverse complement strand
TATTTTTCTCGTTTTGATTTATAAATTAAATCATCTTGATCTTTTCTAGCTACAGGTTTATTCGTTGGAATTTCAGTTACATCAAGCTTGTAAATCTCCCAGAATTCACCTGCCTCTGTGATTGCAGTTCCAGTCATCCCAGAAAGCTTAGAATATAATCTAAAATAATTTTGAAGTGTAATTGTAGCAAAAGTTTGAGTAGCTGCTTCAATTTTTACATTTTCTTTTGCTTCAATTGCCTGATGAAGTCCATCTGAGTACCTCCTTCCGTCCATTATTCTTCCAGTCTGCTCATCAACTATCATCACTTTGTTTTCTACAACAACATATTCTACATCTTTCTCAAATAGAGTAAAAGCCTTAAGTAATTGGTTAATACTATGAATTCTCTCACTCTTGATATTGAAATCATTGAATAGATCATTTTTCTCTTTAGCCTCATCTTCTGGAGATAAACCTTTACTTTCTATTGAAGCTATTTCAGTTGAAATATTAGGCATAATAAAAAAGTCTTTATCATCAAGATCTTCTGAGAGTGTACTAATTCCCTTATCTGTTAGTTCAATCTGATTGTTTTTTTCATCAATTGTAAAGTAAAGTTCCTCATCAATTTGATGCATTTCTCTATTGTTATCCTGCATATAAAAATTTTCAGTTTTTTGAAGTATTTGTTTAACACCCTCTTCACTTAAAAATTTGATTAATGCCTTATTTTTGGGTAATCCTCTAAAAACTCTGTAAAGAAGAAAACCTCCTTTGACATTATCAGAATCTTTGATTAAACCCTTTGCCTCAGATAGAATACTAGTTAAGTAATTCCTCTGTAAAGAAACCAATCTTTGAATTTTGGGTTTTAGATTGTCAAACTCGTGTCTATCCCCATCTTTTGTTGGACCAGAAATAATTAATGGTGTTCTTGCATCATCAATAAGAACAGAATCTACCTCATCTATTATTGCATAATTATGCCTTCTTTGAACAATATCATCAAGTGAGTGAGACATGTTATCTCTTAGATAATCAAAACCAAACTCATTATTTGTTCCATAGGTTATATCAGCCTCGTAAGCTCTTTTCCTCTCAGGTGAATTCGGTTTATGATAATCGATACAATCAATTTTTAAACCATGAAATTCAAGTAAAGGACCCATCCATGCACTATCACGTTTAGCTAGGTAATCATTAACTGTAACCAAATGAACACCATCTCCAGTCAGAGCATTAAGGTAAATTGGTAGTGTCGAAACTAATGTTTTACCCTCTCCAGTCTGCATCTCACCAATTTTCCCTTGATGAAGAACAATTCCTCCAATTAATTGAACATCATAATGAATCATGTCCCAGATAACATTCTTGCCTGCTGCATCCCAATTATTAATCCAGATAGCTTTATCATTCTCAATTTTAGTGTATGATTTTTTCGATGCAATTTCTTTATCAAAATCAGAGGCAATTACTTTTATTTCTTTATTTTCAAAAAATCTTCTAGCAGTCTCTTTTACAACTGCAAATGCTTCTGGTAGTATTTTATCTAAAACTTCAGATTTTTGTTTAATTAAATCCTTCTCTAAAGATTCAATCTGTCTAAATATTTCTTCTTTTTCTGAGTTAGAGAGGTTGTCTGAAAGTTTATCATTTAAATCAAAAAGTAAATCATTGAGCTCTTTAGTTTCATCTGAAATCATTTTTTTAAACTCAATTGTTTTATTCCTGAGTTGGTCATTTGAAATTGATGAAAGTTTATTAAAATGATTATTAATTTCATCAACTATAGGGGTAAGCTTTTTAAGATCTTTCCCAGACTTATCCCCAAGAAATACCTTCAATAGGGAATTTACAATTGACATAATATCTTTTTTTCAAATTTATTCAAAAATTACCAATAAATATTGATAAATGAGATTAATACTCATCTTCATTCCAAAGGTAATCTTCTTCAGTGGGATAGTCAGGCCAAATCTCCTCAATAGATTCATAAACATCACCCTCATCTTCAAGAGACTGAAGATTTTCTACTACCTCAAGGGGTGCACCTGTTCTTATTGAAAAATCTATAAGCTCGTCCTTAGATGCTGGCCAAGGAGCATCACTTAAATATGAAGCTAATTCTAATGTCCAATACATAAGACTTATTTTCTGCAAAAATATATTATATGTTCAGAAAACCAAAGAATTTTTATTCTTTTACTTTTGAAAATGAAAGAAGAAGCAATAATACTGATATAAGGATACTCAATCTAGCTATATAGTCCCCATTCTTACTGTAAAATGTTCTGTTATCAATAGAATAGGCTTTACCACTTAAAGTTCCTTTTTT
>CACNIG010000027.1 GCA_902620455.1 uncultured Bacteroidota bacterium | reverse complement strand
GCAGCTCAAAACAGATTAACAATGGCTGTAATGGTTAAGTATGAAAACGTAAGTAATGAAGATGATAATCTTGAAAAAAGGTTTTCTTTTTATTATGATTTTCCTGGAAATCTTCAAGTTTATGATATTAAGGATTCTGCTCTAGAAGAAATTTTTGAAAGAATAACTCAGGATATTTTAAATGAAACCCTTGCAAAATGGTAGATAATTCTAAAAATTTATTTTCCAAAATTATCAATGACTTCGATCCAAAAGATGAAAACCAGGCTAATGATCTAAA
This sequence comes from uncultured Bacteroidota bacterium, assembly GCA_902620455.1. Lineage (GTDB taxonomy): Bacteria > Bacteroidota > Bacteroidia > Flavobacteriales > Flavobacteriaceae > Marisimplicoccus. Next base: position 3,595 of record CACNIG010000027.1, on the reverse strand, counting down.
GAAAATTTTAAACTCTTACCCATATTTTCAGTCAGCCTCTGCACATTACCTTAAGAGTTTGAGAGTTCAGGAAAATGAAGCTTACGATGAGTTACTTCCTAAAACTGCATTGCTTACATCAAATAGAGTAATTTTAAGAGATTGGCTTTTTAAGCCTATAGAAATAGACATCTCTGACAATTCAAAGACTGAAAAATATTCTTTCCTTGACTGGTTTGATATTATAGATGATAATGAACAACAAGTTGAAGAAAAGTTTGATTTAATTGATCAGTTTATTAAAAATTCACCAAAAATTCAGTTTTCACAAGAAAAAAAATCAGAGCCTGATATAAAAATTGGTGCAAAAATAAAAGATGAGCTAATCACAGAGACATTGGCGAAGATTTATGTGACCCAAAAAAAGTTTAACAAAGCTATTAAAGCTTATGAAATTTTGAGCTTGAAATATCCAAAAAAAAGTAGTTTCTTTGCAGACCAAATTATTGACATAAAAAAAATAAAAAGTAAAGATTGATTATGGGAACTTTTTGGATACTAGTATCGCTAATTATCTTCGTTTGTATTCTATTAGTACTTGTTGTAATGGTTCAGAATCCTAAAGGAGGGGGTTTATCTTCGACATTTGGCGGAGGACAACAACAAATTGGTGGGGTAAAAAGTACTACAGATTTTCTTGATAGAAGTACTTGGGTCCTTGCGGCTATTATTCTTATTTTAATATTGATTTCAAACGTAACTCTTATGAATGATTCAGACGATACGGAGTCTATACTTCTAGATGAATCAATACCCGAGCAAACTATTCCAGAAATCCCTGAGCAAACTATTCCAGAAATCCCTTCTGACATAGATCAATAAAATGTCATGATGTCATAGATTTAGTTTCTTTGACACATTTTAGAAGGATGGCATAGTTTATGAAAAAAATAAAATAAAATTAATAAAATGAGTAAAATTAGTATAAAACCACTAGCAGACAGAGTTTTAGTTGAGCCTTCAGAGGCTGAGACAAAAACATCTTCTGGAATAATTATACCTGACTCTGCAAAGGAAAAACCTCAGAGAGGAAAAATTGTAGCAGTTGGCCCAGGTACTAAAGAAAATCCTGTTACTTTAAAAGCAGGTGATATTGTCCTGTATGGAAAATATGCGGGTACAGAATTGAACCATAATGGTGTTGATTACCTAATCATGAAAGAGAATGATATTCTTGCAATTGTATAATTTAAAATAAAAAAAATGGCAAAAAAAATTGAATTTGATATTGAAGCACGTGACGGAATTAAAAGCGGTGTTGATGCACTAGCTAACGCCGTCAAAGTTACACTTGGACCTAAAGGTAGAAATGTAATTATTGGTAAATCATTTGGTGCCCCTCAAGTAACAAAAGATGGAGTAACTGTTGCAAAAGAAATAGAGCTAAACGATAATCTTGAAAATATGGGAGCTCAGATGGTAAAAGAAGTTGCCTCTAAAACTAACGATTTAGCTGGTGATGGAACAACCACTGCAACTATTCTTGCGCAGTCAATTGTTACTGAAGGATTAAAGAATGTTGCTGCTGGTGCAAATCCTATGGACTTGAAAAGAGGTATTGACAAAGCTGTTTCATCAGTTGTTAAAGGCTTAGCTAAACAATCTGTTGAAATTGGGAGTGCATCTGAAAAAATACTTCAAGTTGCAAGTATTTCAGCCAATAATGATGAAACTATTGGAAAACTTATTACTGAAGCTTTTGAAAAGGTTGGAAAAGAAGGTGTAATAACTGTTGAGGAGGCAAAAGGTACAGAGACATATGTTGACGTAGTTGAAGGTATGCAATTTGACAGAGGGTATATTTCACCATATTTTGTAACTGATTCAGAAAAAATGGAAGCTGATTTAGATACTCCTCAAATTTTAATAACAGATAAAAAAATATCTGTAATGAAGGACTTACTTCCAATATTAGAGCCAGTAGCTCAATCTGGTAAACCACTTCTAATAATTGCAGAAGACATTGATGGTGAAGCTCTTGCTACTCTTGTTGTAAATAAACTTAGAGGTTCATTAAAGATTGCTGCAGTTAAGGCTCCAGGATTCGGAGATAGAAGAAAAGCAATGCTTGAAGATATAGCAATTTTAACTGGTGGAACGGTGATTTCTGAAGAAAGAGGTTTTACTTTAGAAAACACTACAATAGATATGTTAGGTACTGCTGAAAAGGTAACTATTGACAAAGACAACACTACGATAGTTAATGGAGCTGGAAATAAAAGTGATATCAAATCCAGAGTTAGTCAAATTAAAGCACAAATTGAAACTACCACATCAGATTATGATAAGGAGAAACTTCAAGAAAGGCTAGCTAAACTTGCCGGTGGTGTTGCGGTATTATATGTAGGTGCCCCATCTGAGGTTGAAATGAAAGAAAAAAAGGATAGAGTTGATGATGCACTTCATGCAACCAGAGCAGCAATTGAAGAAGGAATTGTTGCAGGTGGAGGTGTTGCCTTATTAAGTACAAAGGCTGATTTAGAAAAAGTAAAAGCAAGTAACACAGATGAAAGTACAGGAATTCAAATTGTCAATAAAGCAATCGAAACTCCACTTAGAACAATCGTAGAGAATTCAGGAGGAGAGGGCTCGGTTGTAGTTTCAAAGGTTTTAGAAGGTTCTAAGAACTTTGGATACAATGCTAAAGAAGGTAAGTACGTTGATATGCTTAAGGAAGGTATAATTGATCCAAAGAAGGTGACAAGAGTTGCACTCGAAAATGCAGCTTCTGTTGCTGGGATGATACTAACTACTGAATGTGCATTAGTTGATATTAAAGAAGACAATCCAGCCCCTATGCCACCTATGGGTGGTGGAGGAGGTATGCCAGGTATGATGTAACATTCTAAACTGTCAAAAAAGCCTGCCTCTGAGCAGGTTTTTTTGTAAATTAGATTTCCACTATGAAGAAAATACAGTCTGCTCTAATTTCAGTTTATAACAAGGATAATATTGAAAATATTTGTGCATTACTATCTGAAAATAACATTAAAATTTATTCAACTGGTGGTACATATGATTTTATTTCAAAGATTGGTGGTATCAAATTAAAAAAAGTAGAGGATCTTACTTCATACCCTTCTATTCTAAAGGGAAGAGTAAAGACTCTTCATCCTAAAATTTTTGGAGGTATATTAAAGACTAAGTCCAGTTCAGATATTGAGGATTCTAAAAAATATGATATTCCAGATATTGATCTTGTTATTGTAGACTTATATCCATTTGAAGAAACAGTAAATAAATCAGCACACCATAATGAAATAATTGAAAAAATTGATATTGGCGGTGTGTCCTTGATAAGAGCAGCTGCTAAAAATTATGAAAATACAGTGTGTATTTGTTCTTCATCTCAATATGATGAATTAACTAATATTTTAAGAAATAATTGTTCAACTGATATTTCAATTAGAAAAAAACTTGCAGTTGAAGCATTTAAGAAAAGCTCTGAATATGACTCAAAAATTTTCTCATATATGAATGAAAAAGATAATGTAAGAGATTTAAGATATGGTGAAAACCCTCATCAAAAAGGGAGGTTTATAGGTAATTTTGATGA
>CACNIG010000026.1 GCA_902620455.1 uncultured Bacteroidota bacterium | reverse complement strand
GATACGGGATCGCCACATCTAGTAATTGAAAAAGACAATATTGATAAATTAGATGTGAATAATGAAGGAAGACTTATTAGATACAATAATTTTTATAAAAAAGAAGGTGTTAATGTAAACTTTATTGAAAAGATTTCGGATAATCAGTTTAAAATCAGAACATATGAAAGAGGAGTAGAAAATGAAACACTTGCATGTGGAACAGGTTCAACTGCATCTGCGATATGTATGAATTTCTTAGGTAGGACAAAAAGTTGTAAAATCACCATGAAATGTAAAGGTGGTGATTTAAATGTTCAGTTTAATTCATCCAATAAAGGTTATGAAGAAATCAGCATAACAGGTCCTGCTAAGCTAGTCTTTGATGGGACAATTAAAGTTAAAGTATAAACTTACAAAGGATAACTCCAATTAGGATTCCCTCCAACCATGTAAGTATAAGAACTTGATATTTAGTTAAATTAAATTCTTTTGAAATTTTCCATATCATCTTATCATGCCACTTGAAGAAGTTATTCATACTTAAAAATAATTATTTTTTGAATGCCAATATGCTAGTATTAGGAATAGACCCTGAAATGGTAGCCTTATTATAGTTTGTTCTTTGGATACCTCCAAAATTGACTGAGAAAGTTCACTCTCAACTAAGTGGATATTAGCTGGAAATACGATTAATAATAAGACTATAAGTCCATATGAGGCAAATTTTCTAGTTTTTCTAAAAGCTAATAATAATCCAAAAACAACTTCCATCAAGCCAGTTAAATAAACAAAAAACAAATGCATTGAAAGATAATTTGGCATAATAGCCAAGAAAAAATCTGGATCAATAAAATGCCTAACTCCAACATAGGTATATGCAATCGACATAAAGTATATGGTAAAAAGCTTGATATACCTCATCAAACAATTAAACTAATGTTTGTTGAAAAAAGCTTGACCGAAATAGATAAAAGAATTATTCCAAAAACTCTTCTTATTATTCCTATTCCATTTTTACCTAGGATTTTCTCAATTGTATTTGATGATTTAAGAATTATATACACGAATAATGAATTTATAACAATAGCTATAATTACATTAATCAATTGATATTCCGCTCTTAATGATAGCAGAGTGGTAAGAGTACCTGCACCTGCAATAATAGGGAATGCTATAGGAACAATTGACGCAGTCTCAGGTTCTTCTCCTTGAAAAATTGTTACACCTAGGACCATTTCAAGAGCAATAAAAAAAATAACTATTGCACCGGCTACTGCAAATGAATTAATATCAATACCGATTAAGTTCAATATTTCCTCACCAACAAAAAGGAACCCAATCATAATTGCCATAGCAACAATTGTTGCTTTTTCTGACTGTATTTTACCAACTTTCTCTCTAAGTGATATAACTATTGGCGTAGCACCTATTATATCAATTACAGCAAACAGTATCATGCTAGCAGTAAATATTTCTTTATAATCCATAGGTTTTTTTTGCAAATATAATCATAAGGAGAAAAGATCAATATTTAGGTGTATAAGAAAATATTCCTGAACTAAATCAACAAATGTAGCAGCAAATAAGTTTCTTGATTGAGGTGTATCCCTCAACCCCTGAAATGGGAATTCAAGTTGGATAGAACTAAAATTAAAATTTCTATTAGTACCATATCTAAATGTATTGTATCCTCCGCTAAAATATCTCATGCCCTCTGGACTTCTACTTTGTGGACTTGGTAAGGCTGTATAATTATTATCTTCAAATAATGCACCGAGACTACTTGGACCGCTTAATAACTCAGACAAAGATTGACCAGAAGAATTCAAGAGACTATATATACTAACATCATTTATGGATATATTTTTATCGATGTAATCATTTGAATTATCTAATTCATCTGAGGTTAATAGGTATCCAATCCATGTTCTCAAATCATTAAATCCATCTGGATTTATTCCATGTCCATGAATATCAAATAAGACACCTGTTGCAAATTTTGTAATTATATCCTCTCTTGCTTTTTCTATATAAAAGTGAAATTCATCAAATGCTCTTTCAGCATAAATATTTCCTTGTGCAGCTTCAATTCTGTCTCTATTGGCATCAAGTTTTGTCCTTTTAAGATTATTGATTATTACATAAGGTCTTATATTATAATTTGAATAAAAATAATTCCTAATTGCAATACCGAGTTCGATAGTATTTGAGTCTGTGACACTAACACCATAGGTTCTATTAGATATTTCTGAAGGAGAAATATCTCCACCATGAGGGATACTAAGTATGACAGGAATGTTTCCAGGATAATATGTAGTATACCCATTTCTTCCTTGATAGGTTTGTCCATAGTTATAAGGACCATCTTCTCCCAGATCAGGAAACGCAATGGCTTCTTTAACAATATCTTTTTTATTTTCTTCTTTATTGCATGATAAAAAAGAAAAAAAGATTAAAAAGGTAAAAAGTCTGATAGTGTATGTCATTGATAATCAATATATGATTTTTAAAATTATGTTAAAACATTTATTAAATAAAAGTTAAACAGTATCATATCTTTTTCATAACTAATAATTAGTGGAACATTTGCTGCTCATTTTAATTAAGTATAATATGTTATTTAATTTTCTTAAATATTCGATTTTAAGTCTTGTACTTACTTCTAACGTAAATGATATGAATATTGTTGAAACTGCTGTTTCAAACGATAACTTTTCAACTTTAGCAGCAGCTGTACAAGCAGGTGAATTAGTAGATGCACTTTCATCAGAAGGTCCATTTACAGTTTTTGCCCCAACTAACGATGGTTTTAATAAACTACCTGAAGGAACTTTAGGTACACTTTTAAAGCCTGAGAATAAATCAACTTTACAATCTATTCTAAAGTATCATGTCGTTGCTGGACAATTTATGGCAGGTGATGTCGTAAAAGCTATAAACGATAATGGTGGGCAGTTTACTGTCGAGACTTTACAGGGTAATGAGCTAACTCTTAAATTATGGGAAGGCAACGTATATGTAAAAGATGCAAAAGGAAATAAAGCTAAAGTTGTAATCGCAGATGTACAGACTTCTAACGGAGTTATACACGCAATTGATAATGTAGTGCTTCCAGAATAATTGAGTTTAATTATTTTGTTTGGTGAAAGAGCCCATTGGGCTCTTTCTTTACTACAAAAAAAAGGCTCCACTAAGGAGCCTTTTTTATTGTTGGCAGTTAATAACTACCAATCTACTTTTTCTAGGGTTGTTCTAGTAGCACCATTCCACTCTCTTAGCGCTTTTTGCATCATTTTTTGGTCTTGAGCATATTGTTCCCAACCAAACATTTCATTATAATCTTCTTCCCATGTATTTTCGTTGCTCGGAGCATCTCCATACTCATCAAAGCCACTAAAACTTACAAATACATTTAAGTCACCACCAGAAACTGGGCTAAATAATCTTCTAAAAGCGTTTGGATTTCTTTTTTCCCAAACCTTTCCCCATCTATAAATTAGTCTTGCAACATGAGCCTCCATATCAGGTTTATACCTAAAAATAGTTTTATTTAAATATCTAGGTGGTTGAGAATCAGCACCAACAGTTGCCCATTCTTCCCATTGCCATCTCATCTGACCACCAACAGCTTCAGCGTATGGCATAACATTTTTGGACCAATACTCGAGTTCATCTGATCGATCAAGATCATAGCTTGCGGATGATTGGCCTACTAAATAACGTTCATATACTCCAGTATTATTTCCAGTTAAGACTTTATAGGTAAGAATAATACTACCTTCTTCCTTATTAAACATTTTTGTTTTTTTCTCGGCAGCTTTCTCAAATTTATCCATCATTCCATCTTTTGCTTCGTATGCAAATGATGTCATGTATGTTGCGTTAGGATTTCTTTGAGAAAAAGTTAGAGTTGTACTTAAAAGTACAGCAAATAATAATAATTTATTTTTCATTTTAATTGATTTATTAATT
>CACNIG010000025.1 GCA_902620455.1 uncultured Bacteroidota bacterium | reverse complement strand
TCATTGTCTCTAAAGATGCTATGTAATAAAGATTTGTTTTGGGGCTTATAAGATATTTTGGTTTTTTTACTGAGTCAATTCGTCCTTTGACAGATGAATTGAATACATGTAACATAGCAATAACATCATAGAAATAAGTTTGATGATTACTGACAAAAAGTACGTTAGTGCTAGGAAGATTAACTAAATTTTTTGAACCTTTAATTTCAAATCTTTTACTCCTAAAGGTTCTATGAGTAATAAGGCCAACAAAACCAATAATTAATCTCTTTAGAAAGATTGTCTGACCAAAAATATTTTTTTTCAAAAGATTTAATTAAAAATCAAATATAAATACATAAGCAATAATAGTATTTAACATTTCTTTAATTTTAAATAATAAAATTTTATTTAGTTTTGAAAAAATATAAATTAAACTTATAATGACAATTACTCAATTAAAATACACACTTGCTGTTGCTGAGCATGGAAATTTTACTACTGCTTCAGAAAAGTGTTTTGTTACTCAACCTACTTTAAGCATGCAAGTTCAAAAACTCGAGGAAGAACTTGGTATCACTATTTTTAATAGGTCAACTAAGCCACTACAAGTTACAGAAGTAGGTGAAAAAGTTTTAACTCAGGCAAGGAGGATTATTGAAGAGTCCACAAGAATGAATGATGTTATATCAGAGGAAAAAGGTACTATTGGAGGAACTCTAAAAGTTGGGATAATTCCCACTGTCTCATCCACCTTACTACCTCTTTTTCTTAACATTTTTACTAAAAAACATAAAAGTGTGGATTTAAAAATCGAGGAATTGAATACTGAAACAATTGTTAAAAAGTTAGAAGATAATTCTATAGATTGTGCTATCGCTGCTACTCCACTAAACAATGAAAAAATCATAGAAAGTCCATTATATTATGAACCATTTGTAGCTTATGTGCCCAAACATCATCATTTGTCAGGTAATAAATATCTAGAAGTTGATGACTTGTCTAATGGTGATTTATTAATCTTGAAAGATGGACATTGTTTTAGGAACCAAGTATTAAACTTATGCACATTAGAAGACATTAATAAACAATATGAGTTAAAGAGTGGAAGCTTCGAAACATTGATCAACCTATCAAACAATGGACCTTGGATGACTATAATTCCATATTTGCACTCAAATAATCTGTCCCACAAAAATATTGAAAATATAATTCCTTTTCAAGATCCTGCACCTGCTAGAGAGGTAAGCATGATTTATTCAAAAAGTCAGTTAAAACTTCCTGTGATAAATGCTTTAATGGCAAATATATCCTCAGTTATAAGAGGACAAATTAAATATAATGACATCAAAATAATGTCACCTGTTTCAGTTTAGGTGTTTATTCCAAATAATTTGGCAAGAATTTAATTAAGCTTATATTTGCAATTCTTTTTCGGGGTGTAGCGTAGCCCGGTTATCGCGCCGCGTTTGGGACGCGGAGGTCGCAGGTTCGAATCCTGCCACCCCGACTTATAAATTCATTTTTTTAACTTTACAAACAATATTTAATCATAAATCATATGAAAAGAATTTTTTTATTATTTACAGTACTTGTTTTAGTTTCTTGTAATCTGGAAGAAAACATTGCAGGTTTTTTTCAAGATAACGATGAAAAATCAGAAATCGTAGTTAAGTTAGCAGATTCATATCTAGCAGGAAACTTTGATATTGCTAGAGATTATTTTACTCAAGATGGTAAACATTATTTTAACAATCTTGAATTTGATGTTGATGGAATTATAGATGGATATAATTCACACTCTTTAATTTTTGAAGACATAAAACATAATGACAGGAAAGTTTACACCGGAACATTTACTGACGGAACTGTTGAGACATTCCATGATTTTGTTTGGTCTGCAACATCTATAATAACTGGAAAAGAATATTATTATCCTTGTCATTGTAGATGGGTTTGGGATGAAGATAAGATTGCAAGCACAACATGTTATGTTGATCCAACTGCTATTTTTGAAGAAGCTGCAATTTATGCAGAAACTCAAAATTAAAGACAAAAAAATTAACTAAAAATAATCTGTAAATAGGGTATGTTTTTTAAAAATATTTCAGTATTGTATTGCTGATTTTTTCAAGTTAATTTTTTCGGGATGTGGCGCAGCTCGGTAGCGCACACGCATGGGGTGCGTGGGGTCGCAGGTTCAAATCCTGTCATCCCGACTTTGAAGGTTTATTGTATATTTATTTAATGTTTGATAATAAAAAACTTATATCAAAGAAGAAGCCATTCTTCAAAATATCAGAAAAATTAGAAGATTTTTTAAAAACTCATGATAGATGGATAGATGATGTTATCTCTTATGATGATTTATTAAGATTTTCAGATTCTATTAACCTTTATGATAAAAAGAATAAAGATACACTTTGGGTTAGACTTATTTTTAATGAGAGTGAAAGATTAGAAATTGACAACAATCTTAAAATTATTTACACATTATTACATTCTGATGGAAATCCATCATCAATACCTTATCTATCTATAGACTCAGTTGACTATTGTACATTTGGAAACTCTAAGCCGTTTAGAGTTAAAATAAGAAATATTGTGAACGATAATTTTACATATTTCTATATAAAAAAAACTGACGCTTCCAGAGTTTATGGGATTGAATTTGAACATATGCTCTCTCCAAGAAATCTGAATTTTCTTGTTAATCATTCATCACTAGTAGAAGAACATATAGCTGGTATTCCTGGCGATATTTTTATACAAGATTATTTACCAAAATGTTCAGAAATACAAAAGGCACAAATTGCAAAAGAATATGTAAAGTTCAATGAAAGGTGTATGATAAGACTTCTCGGAGATATGAGATCATACAATTATGTAGTTATTCCAATTCATGACTTTGACCAAGTAATTTATAAAATTCGTGCAATTGATTTTGACCAACAATGTTTTGAAGGTAAGTTTTCAGTTTACAGACCACAATTTTTTAAAGAGAATAAAGCAATGATGGACATAGTTAGAGCTAAACTTAAGACTGATTCAATAACTCAATATAAAATTGAGGAGAGGTCAACCATATCAAGAAGACTTATTATATCAGATGAAAGGATGAAACTATTAATTGGTATAATGAAAGATGATACAGTAAGCATTAAAGAAAACGTGGTAAATCTCAAAAAAGAGATATTTAAATTTACTAATGAAAATTCATTTTTAGAATGTAGATCAATGGGGGACTTAATGGAAAAAACATTAAAATATTTAAAAAGAAACTATCAAAATGTTAGTTTAATTGACTTGATATAAAAAAAACTTTATTGAGTGATTAAATTATTTTAAATTCGAGTAAATTATGAAAAACATACATATTTATATAATTCTAATTTTCCTTAGCACAAGTTTTTCATGTGCTCAATCAGAAAACCCACCATTTATTGAGATTGGAGATGAGTCCAAGATATATTTAGAAAAGATTGTGGATGGGATTGATATCCCATGGGGTATATCATTTATCAATAAAGATGAGATTTTAATTACCGACAAAAAAGGTATATTATATCATGTAAAGGATAATAAGAAGACTCCTGTTGATGGTGTTCCTAAAGTCGTTGAAAATAGACAAGGTGGTCTGCTTGATGTTGAAGTAGATAAAAATTTTGATAAAAATAATAGAATATTCTTAACAACTAGCAATAGTTCAAGTAATACCAAAGACTCCAATACAGCACTTTACAGTGCTAATTATAATAATTATAAACTTTCTAATTTAAAACTATTATACAAGGCAAGTCCTGACTCGGATCAATATAGACATTATGGAGGAAAGATTTTAGTTGATGATAAATATGTCTATTTCACAGTTGGAGATAGAGCTGGGAGGGATGTCTACCCTCAAGATTTGACAAAAGATGGTGGTAAATTGTATAGGCTTAATCTAGATGGAACAATACCTAAAGACAATCCTTTTTACAATGTAAAAAATGCAAAAAAAGCTGTTTGGAGTTATGGGCACAGGAATCCTCAGGGTA
>CACNIG010000024.1 GCA_902620455.1 uncultured Bacteroidota bacterium | reverse complement strand
TGTAAAGGCATTTAATTATATAACTACAATATGGAAAGGTAATATTCAGTTTAATCCTGCAATGTTATTTGCAATAGGACTTGTTTCAACATTTATTACTGGTGGACTTACAGGAATAATATTAGGCGATAGTGCATTGGATATCAATCTACATGATACTTATTTTGTAGTTGCTCATTTCCATTTAGTAATGGGTATCTCTGCTCTTTATGGACTATTTGCTGGTGTATATCATTGGTACCCAAGAATGTTCGGAAGAATGATGAATAAAAATTTAGGTTATATACACTTTTGGATAACTGCAATAAGTGCCTATGGTGTGTTTTTCCCAATGCACTTTATTGGGATGGCAGGTCTTCCAAGAAGGTATTATACAAATACAAACTTCCCTTATTTTGACGATGTTGCAAATATAAATGTTGTTATTACTTTATTTGCTCTTCTAGCTGGTGCAGCTCAAATATTATTTTTATATAATTTCATCAGAAGTATGTTTTATGGTAAAAAAGCTGAGAAAAATCCATGGAAATCAACTACTCTTGAATGGACTGCTCCGATAAAACATATGCATGGTAACTGGCCAGGGAAAATTCCACATGTATTTAGATGGGCATACGATTATTCAAAGCCAGGTTCTAAAGAAGACTTTGTACCTCAAAATATTCCTTTAAAAAAGGGGGAGAGAGAGCTTCAACATTAGTGGGTTATACAGTTGTAATTTCTTAATTAGTGTATATTTGAATAATGGACATTAATCAAGAAAAAGATAATGAATTTAATAAGGCGTTAAGACCACTTCATTTCACTGATTTTATTGGCCAATTATCAATAATTAATAATCTAAAAATTTTTGTAGAAGCTTCAAACCAAAGGAATGATGCATTAGATCATACACTATTTCATGGTCCACCTGGATTAGGTAAGACTACGTTGGCTCATATACTGGCAAATGAGTTAAAAGTTGGACTAAAGGTAACTTCAGGACCTGTTATAGATAAACCAGGTGATCTTGCAGGATTATTGACAAGTTTGGAAGAGAGAGACATACTATTTATAGATGAGATTCATAGGCTTAGTCCAGTAATCGAGGAATATCTATATTCTGCTATGGAGGATTATAAAATTGATATAATGATTGAATCTGGACCTAATGCAAGAACAGTGCAGCTAAATTTAAACCCGTTTACTTTAGTTGGAGCTACAACAAGATCAGGATTTCTTACAAATCCGATGAGAGAAAGATTTGCAATCTCTAATAGACTCGAACATTATGATGACGATTTACTATCCCAAATTGTTGAAAGAAGCTCAGGTATTCTAAAGTTGAAGATTGATAAGAAATCATGTTTTGAGATAGCTAGAAGGAGTAGAGGAACTCCAAGAATCTCAAATTCTCTATTGAGGAGAGTTAGAGATTTTGCACAGATTAAAAGTAATGGTAAGATTGATATAGAAATCACAAAGTTTGCATTAAGTTCTCTAAACGTTGATAAGAATGGTTTGGATGAGATGGATAATAAGATTCTCGAAACAATAGTTGATAAATATAATGGTGGTCCAGTTGGTTTATCTACAATAGCTACTTCTTTATCTGAAAACTCTGAAACAATTGAGGAAGTCTATGAACCATTTCTGATCCAACAGGGCTTTATAATAAGGACACCAAGAGGAAGACAGGTAACAGAAAAGGGATATAATCATCTAGGAAGAAATAAAAATAATCAGAATAATTTATTTAATTAATAATCTATATTTACTAGATATTAATCTATATGGCAAAGAGTAAAGAAAGAAGAGAGTCATTAGTCTACCATGCTAAGCCTAGACCTGGAAAGATTGAGGTTGTACCTACAAAAAAATATAATTCTCAAAGAGATTTAGCAATTGCATACTCGCCAGGAGTTGCCATACCTTGTCAAGAGATTGATAAAGATCCTTCTAATGTATACAAGTATACTAATAAGTCTAATTTAGTTGCAGTAATTTCAAATGGAACAGCTGTCTTAGGTCTAGGAGATATTGGTCCAAATGCATCAAAACCAGTAATGGAAGGGAAAGCTCTTTTATTTAAAATTTTTGCAGATATAGATGTTTTTGATATTGAGATAAATGAAAAAGATCCTGATAAATTTGTTGATGTAGTTAAGTCAATATCAACAACCTTTGGAGGTATTAATCTAGAGGATATAAAAGCACCAGAGGCATTTAAAATTGAAAAGGACCTCATTAATCAACTTGATATTCCTGTAATGCATGACGATCAACATGGTACAGCTATAATTTCAGCCGCTGCTCTTTTAAATGCTTTAGAGCTTGCTAATAAAAAAATTGAGGATATAAAAATAGTTGTCTCAGGTGCTGGAGCAGCAGCCGTTGCATGTACAAACTTATATATTTCATTTGGAGCAAAGCTCAAAAATATTGTGATGACAGATAGCAAGGGTGTAATAAGAACGGATAGAGATAATTTAACTGATGAAAAAAAATATTTTGCCACTGAAAGAAACATTAGTTCGCTAGAAGAAGCAATGGTTGATTCGGATGTTTTTATTGGACTTTCAATGGCTAATATTGTTTCAAAGGAAATGCTTAGATCAATGTCAAAAAATCCTATTGTTTTTGCAATGGCCAATCCAGATCCTGAAATTAATTATGATAAAGCAATGTCTGTTAGGGATGATATAATTTTTGCTACAGGTAGGTCTGATCTTCCAAATCAGGTTAATAATGTCTTAGGCTTTCCTTTTATTTTTAGAGGAGCACTTGACGTTAGGGCAACCACTATAAACGAAGAAATGAAAAAAGCTGCTGTTATTGCATTGGCAGAACTAGCAAAAAAGCCTGTTCCAGAACAAGTAAATATTGCATACGACGAAACAAAATTAAATTTTGGGAAACATTATATAATTCCGAAACCATTTGACCCCAGACTGATATCGGAGATACCACCCGCGGTTGCAAAAGCAGCAATTAAATCTGGAGTTGCACAAGAGCCAATTACTGATTGGGACAAATACACACAAGTTTTAGAAGAAAGATTAGGTAGTAATCAGAAACTAATAAGAATAATTCATAGAAAAGCAATAAAGGCAAAAGACAAGAAACTAGTATTTGCAGAGGCTGATCATCTGGATGTTTTAAAAGCTGCTCAAATTTGTTTTGAGGAAGGAATTGCTGAGCCTATTTTACTTGGAGGTAAAAAAATTATTGAAGAATTAATGGATTCCTTGGAATTTAACGAGAAAATTGAAATTATAGATCCAAAAGATAAAATTAACAAGGAAAGAATTGATAAATATTCTCATATTCTTTTCAAAAAATTAAAGAGAAAAGGTAAGACACTTGATGATGTAAAAAGACTTCTAAGAGGCAGAGATTATTTTGGTTCAATGATGGTAGAAAATGGAGATGCTGATTGTATGCTGTCAGGGTATTCTAAAAGTTATCCATCAGTATTTGTTCCTTTGATAAGATCAATTGGAAAAGCCAAGTATGTTGAAAAAGTGGCAGCAACAAATTTAATGATTACAAGAAAGGGTCCTTTATTTTGTTCAGACACATCATTAAATATTAATCCTTCACATAAAGAAATTGCTAGAATCACAGTAGATACAGCCAGAGTAGTAAAAAACCTTGGAATTGAGCCAGTTATTGCTATTCTGTCATATTCAAACTTTGGCTCATCTAATTTTGAAGAAGCAAAAAAAGTTTCAAAAGCTGTAGAAATTTTACATGAAAAGCATCCTGAATTAATTGTTGATGGCCCTATTCAATCAGATTTTGCACTGAACAGAGAGATGTTAAAAAAAAGATTCCCTTTTTCAATTTTAAATGGAAGAAAGGTTAACACTTTGATTTTTCCAAATTTAGATTCTGCTAACATTACTTATAAAATCATAAAAGAGTTAGATAGATCAGTATCAGTTGGACCAATATTAATTGGCTTAAACAAGCCAATACACATTTTACAACTTGGAGCTTCTGTAGATGAGATCGTTAATATGGCAGCTGTATCTGTAATTGATGCTAATCAGAGAAAAATTAAAAAGTAATGATTACCTATATCAAAGGAAGATTGATTGAAAAAACTCCAACAAAAATAATTGTTGAATGTAATGGAATAGGTTATGATATTAATATTTCTCTAAATACTTACGAGAATATTCCTGATGAGGAAAATATTAAAATATTTACATATCTACAAAGGAAGGAAGATTCCGATATTTTGTTTGGATTCAGCTCACAAAGTGAGAGATCTATCTTTCAACAACTTATTTCAGTTTCAGGAATTGGTCCAAGTACAGCTAGGACTATTTTGTCATCAATTTCTCCATCAGATATTCAAGATGCAGTTTGGTCAGAGGATATCGATAGGATAAAATCAATTAAAGGTATTGGTCTTAAAACTGCACAAAGATTAATAATAGAATTGAAAGATAAAGTAGAGTTATTTGATAAAAAAGATATAGATTTATCTGGTGAAAATTTTGACATTAAAAAAGAGGCTTTGCTTGCTTTATCAGTTCTAGGTTTTAGTAAATCTAAAGCGGAAAATGTTGTAAGTAAAGTATATTTTGAAAATAAAGATATTGAATTACAAGAATTAATTAAAAAATCATTAAATAAGTTATAGTCATGAATATACCAGAAGAATTAAAATATACTGAAGAGCATGAGTGGGTTAGAATTGAAGATAATATTGCCATAGTTGGCATTACAGACTTTGCTCAAGGAGAATTAGGTGATATTGTCTATCTAGAGATTGATACATTAGACAGTCAAATTGATTCAAATGAGGTTTTTGGCACTGTTGAAGCTGTTAAAACAGTCTCAGATTTATTTATGCCAATTACTGGAAAAGTTATTGAAGTAAATCCAAGTCTTGAGGATAAACCAGAACTTGTAAATGAGGATCCCTATGGTGAGGGTTGGATAATTAAAATTCATATTACAGAGGAATCTCAAATTGACAGTCTTCTTAGCCCAAGTGATTACAAAAATTTAATAGATAGTTAAAAAAATAT
>CACNIG010000023.1 GCA_902620455.1 uncultured Bacteroidota bacterium | reverse complement strand
CGGAAGTCCACCATTGGGACCTGTTGATATAGTAATTGAACAAAATATTATTAAATCAATCAGAAATGTTGGATATCCTGGAGTTGATATTAATGAAAGTAAAAGACCAAAATTAAGCAAGAAAGGAAGGGAAATAGATGCCGAAGGCATGTATGTACTCCCAGGTTTTATTGATATGCACGGACACATTGGTGGTAGTTCTCAGGGTGCTGAGCCTGATTATGTTTTTAAATTATGGCTAGGTCATGGTATAACAACTGTTAGAGAGCCTGGTGGAAGAGGAATTGATTATAGCATTGATTTAAAGAATAAAAGCAATAGTAATGAGATAGTAGCTCCTAGATTAATTATTTACTCAACATTTGGATCTGGATTTGATAAAGAAATAACCTCTCCTGAAATTGCAAGAGAATGGGTAAGGCATAATGCAAAAAAAGGAGCTGACGGAATAAAGTTTTTTGGTGCAGATCCAAATATAATGAATGCAGCCCTTGAAGAAAATAATAAACTAGGTTTAGGATCTGCAATGCATCATGCTCAATTAAATGTTGCAAGATGGAATGTTTTAAATTCTGCTAGAGCTGGTTTAACCTCAATGGAACATTGGTATGGCTTGCCTGAAGCACTTTTTGATGATAAAACTATACAGAATTATCCAGCCTATTATAATTATTCAAATGAACAACATAGATTTGAAGAGGCTGGAAAACTATGGGAACAGGCTGCTAAACCGTATTCAGATCATTGGAATAAAGTAATGAATGAGCTAATAGAACTTGATTTCACGTTAGATCCAACTTTTAATATTTACGAAGCGAGTAGAGATCTTCATAGAGCAAGAAGAGCTGAATGGCATGAAGAATATACTTTACCTAGTCTATGGGAGTTTTATCAACCAAGTAGAATCTCTCATGGATCATATTGGCATTTTTGGGGAACTGAACAAGAAGTAGCATGGAAGCAAAATTATAATCTATGGATGACTTTTGTAAATGAATATAAAAATAGAGGTGGTAGAGTAACTACAGGATCAGACTCAGGATTTATTTTTCAATTATATGGTTTCGCATATATACGTGAGCTTGAATTACTCAGAGAAGCTGGGTTTCATCCAATTGAAGTTATAAGGGCAGCAACACTTAATGGAGCTGAAGCACTAGGTATGGATGATCAAATTGGCTCAATTGAAATAGGTAAAAAGGCTGATCTATTAATTGTTGAAGAGAATCCACTTGAGAACCTCAAAGTTCTATATGGAACTGGCGCAATAAAACTTAATGAAGAAAATGAAGCAGTTCGTGTTGGAGGCGTAAAGTATACTATAAAAGATGGGATTGTATTTGACTCAAAACTTTTACTTAAAGATGTAAGGGAAATTGTTAGAAAAAGTAAGGATGATTTAAAATATGAAATATATCAGCCTGGTAATAAAAATGATTTTTTAAATACAATCAACAAAACTAAAGACTAAATTGATTTATCTAAAAAGTCTAACATTTTCTTATTAAAAATATCAGGCTTATCAACATTTACTACATGTCCACAGTTTTGAATTATATATAGTTCAGACTTGTTATGAACTTCAACAAGATCTTTTACAGATGGCAAAAACATATAATCTTGATCACCCATTATATAGTAAGTTGGAATTTTAATTTCAATTTGTCTAAAAAATTTAAGTAATGGTACCAATTCAGTGGTCAACTGAAACCACTTCTTAAATTCTTTTTGATATAGTTTTTTTGCTTCATTTACAAATAAGGATCTTGATTCTTTATGATTTTTATTTGGCATTATAATAAATGCTAGTAACCTGTATATCCACATATATGGTAGAACTGACTTAGTTGAATTACCGAGAAACATCAATATCTTAGATCTTAGATTCAACTTCATTATAGCGCCTCCCATAATTAAAGTCTTTACTCTTTCGGGATATTGTTCTGCAAAGTTTCTTATTAGAATGGTACCTAATGATATCCCTACAAAATGAGTTTTATTTATTTTTTCTGCATCAATTACCTCTAGAATATCATTAGTAATTGAATTGAAAGTGTATTTTTTTTTAAATGGATTAATTGGAATTGATTTGGATTTTCCATGACCTCTTAGGTCTAATAACAATAGATTATATTTATTTGAAAAGTATTTGATCTGTTTATACCAAATTGTTGAACTTCCACCAGCTCCATGAACAAATGTAATCCATTCTGCACTTCTATTTTTTGATATAAATTTTGTGTAATGAATCATTAAATATTATTTAAATACTTTTCCATCTCCATTTGAATTTTCATAGCCTCGTTTTGAGCCTTTTGAGCAAAGTCTGAATTATTAGAGGCATAAATAATTGATCTAGATGAATTAACAATTAACTTTAAATTTTTATCTAATCCATGCTTACAGATTTCTCCAAGATTCCCTCCTTGAGCACCAATTCCGGGAACTAACAGAAATGAATTTGGAGCAATTGTTCTAATTTTACGGATTTCTTCAGTATTTTTTGCACCTACAACATACATAATTTTTTCGCTATTTCTCCACTTTCTTGAAGTTTTAATTACCTTCTCGAATAATTTATCAGAATTATTCACTTTCAACTCTTGAAAGTCCTCAGAACCTTTATTTGATGTTAAGGCAAGCAGAAATACATACTTATCTTCAAATGATAGAAAAGGTTCAACCGAGTCAGAACCCATGTAAGGCGAGACAGTAATGGAATCAAAATCTAGATCCTTTAAGAAAGCATTTGCATACATTTTTGACGTATTGCCAATATCTCCTCTTTTTGCATCTGCAATAGTAAAAATTTCAGGAAAGCTAGTCTTTAAATATTTAGAGATCTTTTCAAAA
The DNA here is from genome assembly GCA_902620455.1 of uncultured Bacteroidota bacterium. Taxonomy (GTDB): domain Bacteria; phylum Bacteroidota; class Bacteroidia; order Flavobacteriales; family Flavobacteriaceae; genus Marisimplicoccus. The sequence continues at coordinate 2,357 of CACNIG010000023.1, read as the reverse complement.
GATTTATACCCTTTAGCTCCGTGAGCTTCAAAAAAAGCAATGTTAGGTTTATATGCAATAGCATACTTATTTGTTGAGTCTATAATCTGTTTTGCAAATTCAAAAATTGGATCATCATAATTTAACAACGATTTTGGAATTTTATTAATATCAACATCTAAGCCAATACATAAAAAGGACTTTTTTTTAATTATTTGACTTTTAATTTTATTTTCTAACATTATACCTCTCCTGCTTCTTTTAATCTTTGAGTATTGATAAAAAGTTGAATTTCATCAATTAATTTTGAAACATCTCCATCTAAAATCTTTGGAAGATCATATAGAGTTAAACCTATTCTATGATCAGTAACTCTTCCTTGTGGATAATTGTAAGTTCTTATTTTTGCTGACCTATCACCAGATTTAACAAGTTCATTTCTTTTTTGAGAGTCAGACTCCATTCTTTTATTTAATTCAATTTCATAAAGTCTTGATCGAAGAACTTTCATCGCTTTTTCTTTGTTCTTATGTTGAGATTTTTGATCTTGACATTGTGCTACAACACCTGTTGGCTCATGAGTTAATCTTACAGCTGAATATGTTGTATTAACAGATTGACCTCCAGGACCTGATGAACAGAAATAATCAACCCTGACTTCACTCATGTTAATCTCCACATCAAATTCTTCAGCCTCAGGTAGGACCATAACAGTTGCAGCTGAGGTATGAACTCTTCCTTGAGTCTCTGTTTGAGGAACTCTTTGAACTCTGTGAACACCAGATTCATATTTTAAAACACCATATACATCTTCTCCAGCAATTTCAAAAATAACCTCCTTAAATCCACCTGCTGTTCCTTCACTAGTATCAACAACACTTATTTTCCATTTTTTATCTTGAGCAAATTTAGAATACATTCTAAACAAATCACCTGCAAAAATACTAGCTTCATCACCACCAGTACCTGCTCTGATTTCAACAACAACATTTTTAGAATCGTCTGGATCTTTTGGTATGAGCATAATCTTAATTTCATCTTCAAGGTTGTTTATTGATTCCTTTGAAATTTCAAGCTGCTCCTTTGCCATCTCAATCATATCTTTGTCGTCAGAGGAACTAATATATTCCTCTGCCTCCTTTTTTTGATCAATGGCATCTTTATACAGCCTCCCTTTATCAACTAACTTACCTAGCTCCTTTAGTTCTTTATTTAACTCAATATATTTTTTTTGATTAGCAATAACTTCTGGTCTACCAATCATTTGATATATTTCATCATATCTTTTTTCAACGATATCTATTTTTTCTATAAGCATTTTATAGTTTTAATATTCAAAATTACCTAATTCTGATTGAATAGATAGCTTCTTTTTTTGTGATTTGAGTACTTCACCTATAATCTTTGCATCAATTCCCACAGACTTTGATATTTCAATTATATCTGATGCATAATCTGGATGAATATATATTTCCATTCTGTGCCCCATATTAAAAACATTATACATCTCCTTAGGGTCGGTGTTAGACTCATTCATAATGAGCTTAAATATTGGTGGTGTTTCAAATAAATTATTTTTCATTATATGAAGGTCGTCAACAAAGTGAAGGATCTTAGTTTGACCTCCACCTGTACAGTGAATTATCCCATTAATTTTATTTCTACCTACTTTTTCAAAGATTTTTTTTAGAAGAGGTGCGTATGATCTCGTCGGAGATAAAAGCATTTTACCAATATCATAATTTTCAATTTTATCAGTCAATTTTTTTGAACCACAATAAGTCAAATCATCTGGAACATCATGATCATATGATTCAGGATATAAGGATTTAATATAATTAGAAAGAACATCATGTCTGGCTGATGTTAAGCCGTTACTACCAATACCAGAGTTATAATCTAAATCGTATGATGAATTTCCTGATGAGGATAAACCGATGATTACATCTCCTGCTCTAATATTTGAATTATCAATTATATCATCTTTTTTTATTCTAACAGTTAAACAAGAATCAACTATTACAGTTCTTACAAGATCTCCAACGTCTGCTGTTTCTCCTCCACCACTGTAAATATTTATACCATGACTTCTGTAAAAAGATAAAATTTCGTCGGTACCAGATATAATTTTGGAAATAACTTCTCCAGGAATTTTATTTTTATTTCTTCCAATTGTTGAGGAAAGTACAATATTATCAATTGCACCTACACAAGCAACATCATCTAAATTCATAACAATTGAGTCCTGAGCAATTCCCTTCCATACGGATAAGTCAGATGTTTCTTTCCAATATATATATGCTAAGGATGACTTTGTTCCAGCCCCATCTGAATGTATAATTAATGCATGTTCATCTGAATTTGAAATATAATCGGGA
>CACNIG010000022.1 GCA_902620455.1 uncultured Bacteroidota bacterium | reverse complement strand
ATCATCAAGGATGAAGGATTCTTCTGTGCCAAAAGCAATATCACAAAATTTAATCAATCAGTCTAATGAAAGAGTAAAAGGTTTTATTCAAGCAGGCGAAGGAAACGAGCCAATTATTTTTTATATAATTAAAAATTGTATAAGCACAGGTGTAAAGAATTTTTATATTATTTTATCCGAAAATTCAGATGAATTTCAGAAATATCTTAGAAAACTAGAGATTAAATTATCAATTCAAATAAAGTTTGGATTTCAAAACTTTTATGGGAAATCAAAACCAATGGGAACGGCAGATGCTATATTTCAGCTAATGAATCAGTATAAGGAACTAATGGGTAAAAGATTTATGGTATGTAATTCTGATAATTTATATTCTTCACGTGCTATTAAATTATTGTTAGCTGAGCATAGTTATAACTCAATGATTGCATATAACTTTGATTGTTTGAAATTTTCAGAGGAAAGACTAGCTTCATTCTCTATTTTAAAAATTAAAGGAAAATTTTTAGAAAAAATCATTGAGAAACCAGACATGGAAATCATAAAAAGCTATTCCGAGAAATTTGTTAGCATGAATATATTTTCCTTCAAGGGAGAATTGATCTATGAATATCTAAAAAACTGTCCAATCAATCAAAAAAGAGGAGAAAAAGAGATTGCATCAGCTATACAAAACATGATAGACGATAATAAAAAATCAATGATTGTTTTTCGTTTGTGTGAGCATGTCCCTGACCTAACATTTAAGGAAGACATTAATAAAATCAGTAAATTTTTAAATTAATATTAACTTTCCTGATTAACTTAACAATTTGCTTAAGCTTATATTTGCTAAAATAACTTTCATGAAAAAACTTCTTTTAACTCTATTAGTATTTTGTCTATCATGTGATATCAGTACTTCTAAACCAGTTGATAATATTAATCCAGTTTATTCTGTAGATAATCAAAAGTTTGAAAATATGAGCAAAGCATACTTTGCATCCGGTTGTTTTTGGTGTGTTGAAACTATATATGAGAGTTTGGATGGTGTAGAAGAAGTTTATTCAGGATATGCAGGTGGAACTACAATTAATCCTAATTATTATCAAGTTATGTCAGGTAAAACAGGACATGCGGAAGCTATTGAAATTATATATGATAGCAGCAAAGTTTCTTTTGATACTCTTTTGAAAGTATTCTTTGATTCACACAACCCAACAACCCCCAATCGACAAGGACCTGATTACGGTACTCAATATCGATCAATTGCCTTTTATAACAATCAAGATGAAAAAAATAAGATTAATAATTATATAAGCTTTCTTTCAACAAGCTCAATATTTGGTAAAGAAATTATAACAGAGGTAAAAAAAATTGATAAGTTCTATTATGCAGAGGAATATCATCAAGACTATGAGAAGAAAAACCCATATAATCCATATGTGCAGAATGTTTCTATCCCAAGATTTAATAGATTTAAGCAAAAAGCATCTAGTTACATAAAAATCAAAGATGATCATTAATTATTTATGGCTAAAATTCAAGACATTTATGGTAATGAGTATGAAATACAAGACTTAAAGTCATTTATCTCTCATATTAAAAAATATCATACAATTGATGGACATCCTGACAATAGTATTCATGAAGAAAATGGATATTATTTTAAAATAAATAGTGATTTTATTAATGTTTTAGATAATATCACCTAAATTTAATTATGAAATCTTTAAAATATATATTATTAATTTTTATTTTTTCATGCTCAAATATATTGTATAATCATAATGATGCAATGTCGATGTTAGTCTCAAAAGATCTTGTTCTTGAAAGATTTGGAACACCAACTGATATAATTGAGGGTATTGAATATGACGAATATTATTATGATTTTGGAGTTTTTACTGAAAGACTTAACTATTTTTCTAAACAGATTTCAACAGTTTCAAAAAGTGACTCATTGTATAGTGTGGCCGATAATGAGTTGCCTACCCAGTATAGAATAAAAACAACAAAAAAATATATTAAGTTTCACATTGTCGGTGAAAAAGTAATTTATTGGGAAAGTCAAGCTGTAAATTTTCCAGTTAAAAAAGAATAATTCTAAGAATTCAAATGTCAATTAATATTTTTAAAAAAGATGACCAAGCAAATGGTCATTTTAACAATGGAGAAATTCTTGAGAAAAAACCAATTGGTTTTCCTCAAGACGGAGGGAAATTGAAGCCATATTCAAACCTATTTTATTGGGCTCATGCATGGGCACCATTAAATGACAGTATAATTGGACTACATCCACACAGAGGATTTGAGATATGTAGTTTTGTTTTAAAAGGAGAAATTGAACATTATGATACTTTACTTGATAAATGGATCACATTAAGTAAAGGAGATGTTCAAGTAATAAAAGCTGGCAAGGGTATATCTCACTCTGAGAAATTAAAGAAAGGTTCTGAAATTTTTCAAATTTGGTTTGATCCAAACATTCAAGAATCACTCTACATAGATCCCAGTTACAGTGATTTTAGATCAAAAGATTTTAAAATTAAAATTAGAAATGACATTGAGTCAAAGATTGTTCAAACAAATGAAAATCAACTTTCCCTTCAATCAAGTGGTATAGAAATTTATGAGCATAAATTTAAAAACGGGGTTCATCCATTAAAAGTAAAGGATAAATTTTATCACTCTTATTTTATTTTAAGTGGCACACTAGAGATAAATAATCAGCAATTTACACAAGGTGATTTTTTAATAATAGATAACGAAAGTAATCTAGAATTAGTTACTGTAAATAATGCTAAGGTTTTTGAGATAGTATCACCAATAAGCCTTGATTACAAGACATATGCGGAAATACATAAAATTAGTTGAATATTAATGCTATAAAATTCGAAAGCCCGACTCACGAATGAATCGGGCTTTCTAATTCTCTTTAAGTGATTCTTAAATTTCTTTAAGTCCTAGATAATCTTTCTGATCACCACTTAAAATTTCACAAGTTATATCTCTGCTTTCGCTTCGAAGTGTTGATTGATTCTATCCGCACTTCAACTTGATCTTTTTTCTTTAAACACTATTGGATTTCCAAATTTCAGTTAATCTTACTGGTTTTTTATGTTTAAAGTTTGATAAGTTATATCTCAGTTTGCACTTTGAATGTAATGGCGGATTTTTCCATTACTTCCGCTTATCTTTTATAAATGTAGTAATCTAAGTAGAAAAAACAAATATAAAATTTAAATTGTTAATAACTTTTAGTAATACACTAATTTACAGTTACTTAGCAATCGCAACAATTGCAATTACATGTTTTATTACAGCTACATTGTGAACAGTTGCAATCCATAATTTTCTTTACAATTTACGAAAACTAACTGACAATAATTTCTTTGTAATATTTTTCTAATCCTTTCTTGTAAGCAACAACAAATTGATAAAATCTAAACTCATTTAAATTTCCGTACCTATTAAACTCATTGTAAGTATTAGATTGATATCTTTTTAACCTATTGTCTAATAAATTCTGTAATTTTTGAACTTTCTCAAATTTTAATTTTTTAGTCAAATCCTGATGTAATTCATACTCGTATTTATTAATTATGATTTTGATTTCTTTTGGAGTAAGTTCAGAATATTTAAGTGGATTATTCCAGCTTTTATTATACTCTTCTTGCAGCCATTTATATTCTTTGTAAAGACCATTAATAAAACAAATCAGAAATGTATTCATTAATATCAAAATTATAAATTATATACATATTTTTGCACTAACTCGGGCAATTAGTTCAACTGAATAGAACAGAAGATTACGGCTCTTCAGATGGGGGTTTGAGTCCTCCATTGCCCTCAAATTTATTTGATTGGATTATTTAGGAATTTTATTTGGTATAATACTTCTTTCTCAGGGAGGAGATTTGTTGACAAAGTCATCAGTTGATATTTCTCTAAAATTGTCCATACCGAAAATAATTATTGGTATGACAGTCGTTTCATTTGCAACATCAGCACCAGAATTAATAGTCAGTCTGAACGCTACCCTTGATGGTTTACCAAATTTTGCAATAGGTAATGTATTGGGTTCTAATATTGCAAATATTGGTTTAGTACTAGGTATAATTACTATCATATATCCAATATCATTAAAACAAAGATTTTATAAAACAGACTTTCCTTTATTAATAATGTCTACTGTTTTATTTTACTATGTGATTTACACTAAAAGTCAAATTTCAAGGATTGAGGGCCTAATTCTAGTTATAGCTATAATATCAATATTATTCTATTTATTTTTTTATCAAAAAAATGATCATAGTGAATTCTCAGAGGAAACGGATAAAGATAAAATTTCAATTTTTAAATCGTTTCTTTTTATACTGTTTAGCGGATCTCTGTTATGGTTGGGTTCAGAGACTCTTATAAAGTCAGCAGTATCTGTTGCCAATAAGCTTGATATTTCGGAGAGAATTATTAGTATAACAATGGTAGCTATTGGTACAAGTATTCCAGAATTAGCTGCATCAGTTGTTGCTTCATTAAATAAACAAAATGATTTATCGATAGGTAATTTGATAGGTTCAAATATATTTAACTTACTTGTTGTTATTGGTATAACATCTAGTATTTTACCAATAAATGGAATAGACAAGAGCATAATCAATAATGATATGCTTTGGGTTCTCTTATTTTCGGTTATTATATTACCCCTCGCTTATTTGGGTAAGAAAAATGTATTAACAAGAAAAAAAGGGATTATGTTATTAGTATTATATCTAATATTTATAATCCCTCTATTAATTTAGGCTTTACTTTGCGCTTTTTACTGTCTTTACAATTATAGCAGCAACTTTGTAGGGATCAGCGTTTGATGCAGGTCTTCTATCCTCAAGCCATCCTTTCCATCCACTTTCAACAGTCATAATTGGAATTCTAATTGAAGCTCCTCTATCAGAGACACCATAACTAAATTCTGTAATGGATTGTGTTTCGTGGTCACCGGTTAATCTTTGATCATTATATGCACCGTAAACTGCAATACATTCGTCAACTACAGGTCGAAATGCTTCACATATTTTTTCATAAGTTTCTTTTGAACCACATGTTCTTAAAGTTGTATTAGAAAAGTTTGCATGCATACCTGATCCATTCCAATCTGTAGCACCCAAAGGTTTTGGATGATACTCAATCTTAATAGCATAATCTTCAGCTATTCTTTCCAACAAATATCGTGCTACCCACATTTCATCACCAGCTTGTTGAGCACCTTTAGCAAAAGTTTGAAACTCCCATTGTCCAGCTGCAACTTCTGCATTAGTTCCTTCAACATTTATACCAGCATCTAGACAAACGTCAAGATGACGATCCATAATTTCTCGACCGAATGTATTAGCACCACCAACAGAACAATAAAATTGTCCTTGAGGTGTTTGATCTTTTGGAAATCCTAAAGGTAAATTAGTTTCAGTATCCCACAAAAAGTATTCTTGTTCAAAACCAAACCAAAAATCATTGTCACTATCATCGATTGTTGATCTTCCATTAGATTCGTGTGCAGTTCCATCTGCATTTAAAACTTCAGTCATAACTAAGAACCCATTCTTTCTTTCAGGATCTGGATATATAGCAACTGGTTTAAGTAAACAATCTGAAGAACCTCCTGGAGCTTGGAGAGTAGAGGAGCCATCAAAAGACCA
>CACNIG010000021.1 GCA_902620455.1 uncultured Bacteroidota bacterium | reverse complement strand
ACCTACAAATCTGTAATCTGGAAATTGTTGTTTTAATTCTTCCACTCTTCTTATTGTCCTTCTGTAATGATTCATTTGAGTCTGAGACCAAAAATAAATTAAGGATTTTGAACCTTTTAATTGATCTAAACTGGATTTAGTAGATCCTTTAAAATCTAAAATTTCAATATCTGGAAGAGAATTTCCTTTTTTCATTTTTTCTATATCCCTGTAGAGTTTTGTTATTTCATCTAGATATTGTTCTGATGAGTTTACATAAGTATAATAATCAATAAACTCATCATGATAATCATTATTTTTAAAATTTAGTATTTCCTCAATAGCTGTAGCTCTAGCTAGATTATTTTTTAAAAGTTGATCGGTGATTTTAGAATCAATTATTAAAAGTTTTTTAATATTAAAATCTGTATTATTTTTTTCATAGAAATATACTTTTCCACTATCTAATGTTTTTTCATTAAAATAGTTCATTAGGTAAGTGATGTAAGGCTCAAAAAGTGATAAATTAGAATCATTTAAGTCTATTTTTTCTCTATAACTAAAAAATTCTTCTCTTTCTGAATTGCTCCAATTTCTTGCTCTTAACAAGGCATATCTTTCAAGCTTGTTAAAATAGTTATACTTTATACTAGCTTTTGTAATGTTTCTTGAAAGTCTTTTTTGATTTGTACTTCTATTAAAAAGTTCCCATATATTATTTTTTTCGTCTATTAAGGAGTCAATAGCTCTTCTGAATATTTTACTTTCTTGGGAATATATTTCAGATATATACCCTGTCTCTGAATCATCCAATATAGACATATCAACTAAAAAGTTATTTTTGGATGATCCTTTTCCACTAAATGTTAATGATTCTCTGAAATCCTCAACATTCACTCTGATCCATAGACTATCCCCGTTTTCAACTATAATATTTTGATTTTCTGGAACATGCTCAATTCTATAAATTCCTGGTTTAATATCTTCAATTTTTTTAAAAAATTTATTTTGAGAGTCTAATTGAATTGAATCAATTTTTATATTATTATAATAGAAGTTTACATAATTTGAAGATGGGTTTATAATTTCTCCACCAAGAAAAAAACTATCATTTTGATTATCCTCACTACAAGAGATTAGGAAAATTGAAATAATAACAGGTATAATTAGTTTTAGAAATTTCAACTTACTATTTTTGCGCATATTTATGTTATCAGTATCTAATTTATCGCTTCAATTTGGAAAAAGAATACTATTTGATGAAGTAAATATAACTTTTTCTCCTGGAAATTGTTATGGTATTATTGGGGCCAATGGTGCAGGGAAGTCTACTTTCTTAAAAATTTTATCAAAAGATCTTGAGCCTAATACTGGTTCAGTTTTTCTAGAGCCAGGTAAGAGATTATCTGTGCTCGAGCAAAATCATAATAGATATGATAAAAATACTGTTCTTGAGACAGTAATACTTGGAAATCAAAAACTTTTTGAACTGAAAAGCGAAATAGACTCTATTTATGCTAAGGAAGATTTCTCTGATAAAGATGCAGATAGAGTAGGAGAGCTTCAGGCGTCTTTTGAAGAAATGAATGGATGGAATGCAGATGCAGACGCTGCTTTTTTACTTTCAAGCCTAGGAATTTCAGAGGAAATTCACCATGACTCAATGAATGATATTGACCAAAAGGTAAAAGTGAAAGTTTTATTGGCACAATGTCTATTTGGTAATCCTGATGTTTTAATTATGGATGAGCCAACAAATGATTTAGACTATAGTACTGTTGAGTGGCTTACAAATTTTATAAATGAATTTGAAAATACTGTAATTGTTGTTTCTCACGACAGGTTTTTTCTAGACGCTGTATGTACTCATACTTCTGATATTGATTTTAGTAAAATCAATCATTTTTCGGGTAATTATACTTTCTGGCAGCAATCAAGTGAACTAGCTTCAAAGCAAAAACTACAACAAAATAAAAAGGCCGAGGAAAAGAAGAAAGAATTACAAGAATTTATATCTAGATTCTCTGCCAATGTTGCTAAATCTAAACAAGCAACTGCAAGAAAAAAGATGATTGAGAAACTTAATATCGAAGAAATAAAGCCATCTAGTAGAAGATACCCTGCAATAATCTTTGAGCAAGAAAGAGAAGCGGGTGATCAAATTCTTGAACTTAAGTCTATTTCATATGAAAAAGATGGGGATGTTTTTTTTGGTAATATAAGCTTTAATCTAAATAAAGGTGAAAAAGTTCTTATATTATCTAAAAATTCAAGATCAATTAATTTATTTTATGATTGTATTTCTGGAAACTTAGAACATACATCAGGGTCATATAATTGGGGAGTTACAACTACTTCAGGATATTTACCAATGGACAATAATTCATTTTTTGAGAAAAATATTTCTCTTGTTGATTGGCTTAGACAATGGTCAAATAGTGAAGAAGAAAGAGAGGAATTATTCATAAGGAGTTTTCTTGGAAGAATGCTTTTTAGTGGAGACGAAGCTTTAAAATCATGTAATGTACTTTCGGGAGGTGAAAAGGTTAGATGTATGCTGTCCAAAATTATGATGGGAAAACCTAATGTACTTTTAATAGATGAACCCACAAACCATCTTGATCTAGAATCAATAACCGCTTTTAATAATTCGCTGGTTAATTTTAAAGGTACCGTTCTTCTAAGTACTAATGATAGAGCTTTTGCTGAGTCTGTAGCAAACCGTATCATTGAGATAACACCAAATGGTGTTATAGATAGTTACCTTCCTTTTAGTGAATATATCGTTGATGAAAAAGTAATTTCTCAAAGAGAAAAACTTTATAATTAGTTTATTTATCTCTAATAATTGCTCCAAGTTTTGATTTAAAAGAATCTGCAAACTTTGCCATGACTCTATCTATTATCTTGTCTGTTAGAGTTTTTTTCGAATCATTAAAGATAAAACTAACAGCAAAAGATTTTTTCTTATCTCCAATATTTTTTCCTTTATATTCATCAAAAAGATTAACATCTTTAAGAATTCTACTTTCTAAATTGTATGCAATTGTCTTTATGTCTTCAAATTTTACATGATCATCTAAAATCATAGATATATCTCTTCTAGATGATGGAAATTTTGATAATTCTTCAAACTTATTGTTGAAGCTTTTAGGTCTTATTTTATTTAAATCTAAATTCAAAATATGAACTTTATCATTAATAGAGAATGCTTCAGTATATTCTTTATCAAGCTCACCAATAAAACCAATATTTCTTTTATTTGATATTAAATTTAATTTGAATTCAAAGATATTATCTTGATAAATTTCGTATTTATAATTTGAGATATTTAGATTTTCTAATAGGTTGTCAGAAATCCCTTTTAGATAATAAAAGTTATTTTCTGTGTAATCTGTTATCCAATTTTCATTAAATACATTTCCTATAATTGCAACATTTAGTCTTTTATTCTCAAATTGATCATCTTTAATAACATGATAGTTGTTTCCAATTTCAAAAAGCTTTAGATTTTTATTTTGTCTATTGTAATTATGTTTAATAGTTTCGAGAACACCTGGTATGAGAGAAATTCTAAGATTTGATAATTCAGTCCCTTGAGGATTTAATATTTTAACAGGTGTATTTCCATATTTATCGTTTACTGATGGAGAACAAATGGAATTATTTATAATCTCATTAAACCCATTTCCTACAAGAGTTTGACTAATAATATTTTCAATTACATTAATTCTGTTTTTACCAATTTCCGGAATAGACATAGAAATATTAGAACTAATACTAATATTATCATATCCATATACTCTTAGTATTTCCTCAATTACATCTATTTCTCTAGAGACATCATGTCGATAATTTGGCGCAATGATATTAATTCCATCTTTTGAAATACCATCGATTTTAAAATCAAGAGAGTTTAGAATTTGTGTAATAGTTTCACTGTTAATTTTTTGACCTGACACATTTTCAATTTTTTCATATCTCAAATAAATATTCTTTTTTTCTAACTTCAGATTATCCTCTGAAAACACTTCTGATATAATGCACTCAGGGTTATCTTCTTTAATTAGGTTTGCAGCTCTTTTTAGAGCATAAATAACTTTTTCTGGATCAACTCCTCTCTCGTATCTATATGATGCATCAGTAAAAAGTTGATGCCTTTTTGATGATTTACGAATTGTTACAGAATCAAAAATAGCTGACTCTAAAAATAAATTTTTTGTTGAGTTTGATACTCCTGAGTCTAAACCACCATAAATTCCAGCTAGACATAGTGGCTTGTTTTCAGAGCAAATCATCAAATCATCTTTACTTAGTTCAATTATTTCATCATCTAAAGTTTTGAATTTAGTTCCAGTTTTTAAGGATTTAATATTAATATTACTTAATTCATCAAAGTCAAATGCATGGAGTGGTTGTCCTATTTCATGCATTACAAAATTTGTTATGTCTACTATATTATTAATTGGTTTTAAACCAATTGATTTTAATTTATTTTGAATACTTTCTGAAGATTTTTTGACTTCAATATCTTTAATAATTATACCTGAGTAAAAAGGACATTTATGTTTATCTTCTACTATTAGATCAAAATCCTCCTCAATATTTACAGATTCAAAAGAATTTATTGATGGAAGATTAATTCTACTTTTAATTGATTTATAATCATAATATGCTTTTAAGTCTCTTGCTACACCAAAATGTGACATAGCGTCACATCTGTTGGGTGTTAAACCAATCTCAAGAATACTATCACTATTAACATTAAATATATAACTTAAAGGAGTGCCTGGTTTAATTTTTTTATCTAAAACCATAATTCCGTCATGTGAATCACCTAATCCAATTTCATCCTCGGCACATACCATTCCATTACTTACAACACCTCTAATTTTTGACTTTTTTATTTTTATTTCAACCCCTTCATTTGTGTATATTTTTGATCCAACGACTGCAACAGGGACCATTTGCCCTTTTTCTATATTTGGTGCACCACAAACTATTTCTGAAATTTGATTATTTCCAAGATCAATTGAAGTTAATTTCAATCTGTCAGCATTTGGATGTTTAACACATTCAATTACTTTTCCGGCAACTACTCCCTCTAGACCTCCCTTTATAGATTCAAATGATTCAATTTTTTCAACTTCTAATCCCAGATTTGTTAAAATCTCAGATATTTCGACTGGGTTTGAGTCAGTTTGAACGTATTCTTTAAGCCAGTTTATCGATATTTTCACAGGATTATTTTAAATAACAAATATACTTAATCAACTAATATATCTCCATAAATTCTTGGAATTTGAAGAAGTGGATATTTCATCTCTTATTGGTAAATTTTCATTTTTATTAAGTCTTGGATCAGTTTTTAATAATTTAATTGCGGAATTACGAGCATTATTTAGTATTTCTGAATCATATACAATATCTGCTAGCTTAAATCTTAACATTCCACTTTGTCGAGTTCCAAGCATATCTCCTGGACCTCTTAATTTTAGATCCACTTCTGCTAGTTTAAACCCATCACTTACTTTGACCATTGTTTCAATTCTTAGTTTTGAATCCTCTGATAATTTATCTTTTGTCATTAAAACACAATAACTTTCATCATTACCTCTACCAACTCTACCTCTTAATTGGTGTAATTGGGATAATCCAAATCTCTCAGCACTTTCTATAACCATTACCGAAGCATTTGGTACATTCACTCCGACTTCAATTACTGTGGTAGAAACTAATATTTGAGTTTCTTGGTTGATAAATCTTTTCATTTCATAGTCCTTATCTTTAGCTTTCATTTTTCCATGTACTATACTTACCTGGAAATCTGGTCTGGGAAATTCTCTAACAATGCTTTCATAACCATCCATTAAATCCTTATAGTCCAATTTTTCTGATTCGTTTATTAGAGGGTAAACTAAATAAACCTGTCTTCCTTTATTAATTTGATCCTTTAAAAATTTAAACACACTTAGTCTATTTCTATCAAATTTATGTACGGTCTTTGTAGTTATTCTTCCAGGGGGGAGTTCCTTAATATATGATATGTCAAGATCTCCATATAAACTCATTGCAAGAGTTCTTGGAATTGGAGTTGCAGTCATGACTAATATATGAGGAGCAGGATTATTCTTTTTCCAAAGTTTGGCTCTTTGTGCAACACCAAATCTATGCTGTTCATCTATTATGCTTAGTCCTAAATTTTTAAACTTAACAACATCCTCTAATATTGCGTGTGTCCCTACTAAAATATTTGTTTTACCACTTAAAAGATTCGAGTGAATTAAATTTCTCTCTCTTGTTTTTGAGGAGCCAGTTAGAAGATCAACCTTGACATCGTAATCAATTAACAATTCACTCAGTGATTTAAAATGTTGATTTGCTAGAATTTCAGTAGGAGCAAGAATGCATGACTGAAAACCATTGTCTATTGCAATTAGCATTACCATTAATGAGACTATGGTCTTTCCTGAA
>CACNIG010000020.1 GCA_902620455.1 uncultured Bacteroidota bacterium | reverse complement strand
TCCTTTTGCTTAGGTGACTTTTTAAGAATATCAAGAGATGTATTTATAGTTTCTTTTTTCAAATAGATTACTCTTACTAATTTAGGCTTGTAAGTTTCATTTATTTCAAAATTTAGTTCAACAAGGTTCTTTTTAATCATTCCTTGGATTATTGAATAGGTACTTTTCTTATCTATTATTTCCGAAACCTCATTAATTTTTAGATTTTTAAAATCAAGTGCCTCATAAATTAAAAACTCCTCTTCTGTCAGTTTTTCAAGAGTTTCATTATCTATTTCCTTTTTTATGATTATTGTATCACTCTCAAGAAGAAATGTGGATGGAATTGCTGCCTTTAAGACATCCCCAATTGGGGTAAAATAATATTTTGATATCCAACTCCAGAATTCAATTTGTAATTCAGTTACAAGTGGTTTCTTATCATATGAAAACTCAATAGGTTTTAATTTGCTAAAATCTGGTTTTTGATTGTGGATCTGTTTTATAACTCCCGTGTAAATTTTTCTTTTTCCAAAACTAACTGCTACTCTATGACCTACTCCTAATAACTTACTTTGATCTATTGTAAGTTGATATGTAAATGTTCCTTGTATAGGGATAGGGAGAATAACATCTGCATAGTAATTCATAGTTAATTATAATATATTCTTTCTAATTTAGCAATTAGCCTGATGAAAAAGATATTAATATTTATTAGCCTGTTGTTCTCTTTTATTTGTCAATCTCAAGAAAAAGAACAAATTGTAAAAGGAAAGGTTCAAAGCGAAACCAGCAAAGCAATTCTTCAAAACGTTCATGTGCTTAATCTAACCAAAGTAAAAGGTACGATTACAAATAATGAAGGTGAGTTTGAAATTAATGCTAAACTAAATGACACTTTATATTTTTCATACATAGGATATAAACCCCTTAAAGTTGTGGTAACTAATGATTTAATTCGATTTGACGAAAATACAATAGAATTAACTGAGCTTGCATTTGCTCTCGAAGAAGTTATTATCAAGCCATATCAACTCACAGGTTACCTAGAAATTGACGTTAAGAATGCCCCTGTTAATACATCAACCAGATATAGAATTATCGGGTTACCAAATCTAGGTTATGAGGCAGGAAGAAGATCTCGATCTGGACTATCAAAAGTAATTGGTGCCATCTTTAATCCTGCTGATTTTTTAAATAATCTTTTTAAACAGAAATCAGCTAAAATGGATAAGCTAAGATTAATGAGGGAAGATTCTGAAATCAAAAATCTTTTGTCAACAAAGTTTGACCGAGAAGTTTTAGTTCAACTTTTAGGTGTAGATAAAGTTGATATAGATGAAATCCTAAGAAACTGCAATTTTTCTAATACTTTTATCCAGCAGGCCAATGATCTTCAGATAATGGAGGCAATCAATGAATGCTATGATGAATACAAGCTTCTTGAATTTTAATATACTATCTAGTTAGCTTATCTTTGCTAAATGAATGAATTTAAATTAGATTCAATATCTCCAATTGATGGAAGGTACTTTGATAAAACCAAAGTTCTAAATAAATATTTTAGTGAAAAGGCATTAATTTTTTATAGACTAAAAGTTGAAATTGAATATTTTATTTCACTTTGCAAAACTGGGATACCCCAACTTAAAAACTTTGATTCAAAAAAGTTTAAAGAATTAAGAAAAATTTATCAGGAATTCTCTCATGAAGATGCCGTTGAAATCAAAGAGATTGAGAAAGTTACCAATCACGATGTCAAAGCGGTTGAATATTTTATAAAAAAGAAATTTGATCTTCTTAAATTAAGTGAACATAGAGAATTTATTCATTTTGGTTTAACATCACAAGACATAAATAATACAGCTATTCCACTATCCATAAAAGACTTTTTAGAAGAAGTTTATATTCCAATTATAAATAACCTTCTTAGTTCGATAGATAAAAATTGTAAGGATTTAAAGAATATAACTATTATTTCAAGAACTCATGGTCAACCTGCCTCACCTACCAAACTTGGTAAAGAATTTAGAGTATTTTGGATAAGAATAACTAATCAACTATCAACTTTAAAAAAAATTCCGAATTCTGCAAAGTTTGCTGGAGCTGTTGGGAATTTCAATGCTCATAAGGTGGCATACCCAAAAATTGATTGGAAAGAATTCGGTCAAAATTTTATAGAAAATGAATTGAATCTAAACTATTCTTTTCCAACAACGCAAATTGAACATTATGACTCACTTGCAGCTTTGTTTGACAATTGTAGAAGAATAAATAATATTTTATTGGATATGAGTTTAGATATATGGACATACATATCTCATGATTATTTTAAACAAAAAATAATTAAAGGAGAAGTTGGGTCATCAGCTATGCCTCACAAAGTTAATCCTATTGACTTTGAAAATGCAGAAGGAAATATTGGTTTAGCTAATTCAATATTTGATTTTCTATCAAATAAATTACCAAAATCAAGACTACAAAGAGACCTAAGTGACAGTACTGTTTTAAGGAATATTGGTGTTCCTTTTGGACATTCCTTGATCTCTTTTGAATCTATACTCAAAGGTCTTAATAAGATATATGTTAATGAGGAGAAAATAAACCAAGATATCGAAGAGAATTGGATTGTTGTATCTGAAGCTATCCAAACAATATTAAGAAGAGAAGGATATAATAGACCATATGAGATCATAAAGGTACTAACTAGAAACAATCAAAAAATTGATAAAAAATCTATTCATAAATTTATTGATAAGCTTAAAGTTAGTGACACTATTAAAAAAGAGTTAAAACAAATCTCTCCTTATAACTACACAGGCATATAGTTTTAAATTCATTTTATGAAAAAAATTAAGTTTTATCTACTGACATTTATAATTGTATTTAATGGATGTAAAAAATCAGGTGATGATGAAGACCCAAATATAATTAGAATTGAGACCGACCTTGAAATAAGTGATTTTATATGGAAAGGATTAAATCAATATTATTATTGGCAAGAAAGCGTATCAAACTTATCAGACAGTAAAAAAGAAAATGAATCTGATTATGCTTATTATTTAAGTCAAAACACTAATCCTGAAACATTTTTTAATTCACTTCTTCATCCTGATGACAATTTTAGTTGGATAGTTGACGATTACATTGAACTAGAAAACATGCTTCAAGGAATTGACAATTCTGATGGAATGGAATTTGGATTATATGTAGAATGTAACGACCAAAATATCTTTGGATTTGTTCGATATGTTCAAAAGGGCTCTGATGCTGAGTCTAAGGGAGTAAAAAGAGGTATGGTTTTTAGTGATATCAACGGTACTAGACTTAATAGGGATAACTACAGAGACTTACTTTATAATCAAACTAGTAACTCTTTCACTGTAAAATTTTCTCAGATTAGTTATAATCAGAATAATCAATGTGCAAATATAATACCAGGACAAGAGGATATAACATTGGTTAAATCTAGAATAGTTAAAAACCCGATTCATATCTCCAAAATTATTGAAATCCAAGGACAAAAGGTTGGATACCTCATGTATAATCAATTTGTAGGAGTTGTAGAATCAGAAGGAAAAGATTATAACTCAGAACTCAATAATGTTTTCTCCAATTTTTTATCCAACGGAATTAATGATTTAGTTGTTGATTTAAGATATAATCCTGGTGGTAGAATTTCTACATCAATTAATTTGGCATCAATGATTACTGGTCAATTTAATAATCAAGTCTTTGCAAAAGAGAGGTGGAACTCTAAGTTAATGAATTATTGGGATGAGAATAGTCCTGAATCTTTATTAAATAGGTTTACAAATAAACTAAGTAATAATGAATCAATATTTTCATTAAATCTAGACAGAGTCTTTGTTCTTACATCTGCTAGGACAGCATCTGCAAGTGAACTACTTATTAATGGACTAGATCCATACATTGATGTAATTCATATTGGCGACTTCACAGTCGGCAAAAATCAAGGTTCTATTACTGTTTATGACTACATAAACGATTCTAGAGATAAAAATCCCAATCATATGTATGCAATGCAACCAATAGTTCTAAAAATCGGTAATGTTGCAGGTAATACTGACTTTCCAGATGGACTTGAGCCTGATATTTTCATAAAAGAATCTTTACTGAATCCTGGTGTTTTAGGAGATATTGAAGAACCACTCCTAAAAATTGCGATTGATCAAATATTCGGGGATGCTTCATCAATTGATAATGACTATTTATTTAAAGAAATACCTTCCCCACTTGATGAATTGAAAGAAAGGATAATTATTGATGATAAGATAATTGAATAATTATTTAGTTAAATACATTTTCCTCCTTGAATAAAGTTCAAAAAACGAATCATCGTTTAGATCATCAATAAATAATATACTCTCTCCTGTACTTTTCATTTCAGGACCTAGTTGTTTATTCACATCAGGGAACTTGTTAAAAGAGAATACAGGCTGCTTAATTGCATAACCGTCTAGCCTTGGTTTAAAGTCAAAATCTTTAATTTTCTTTTCACCCAACATGACTTTAGTTGCAAAGTTAACATAGGGTTCTTTATAAGCTTTAGAAATAAAAGGGACTGTTCTTGAAGCTCTTGGATTTGCCTCAATTATGAAAACTTTATCATCTTTAATTGCAAATTGTATATTTATTAAACCAATAGTATTTAGAGCTAAAGCAATTTTTTTTGTATGGTCTTTAATCTGTTTAACTGTAAATTCTCCTAAATTAAACACAGGAAGCGTCGCATTTGAATCACCTGAGTGAATTCCACATGGTTCAATGTGCTCCATAATACCTATAATATAAACATCCTCACCATCACAAATAGCGTCAGCCTCTGCTTCGATAGCACCATCAAGATAATGATCAAGTAGAAGTTTATTATTAGGAATCTTAGATAGAAGATCTACAACATGCTCTTCTAGCTCTTCCTTGTTAATTACAATTTTCATTCCTTGTCCACCTAATACATATGATGGTCTAACTAAAATTGGAAAGTTTAACTTTGAGGATAATTCAACTGCTTCTTTGGCACTCGTAGCCACACCAAAGTCTGGATATGGAATTTTATTTTTCTTTAAAAGGTTTGAGAAGCTTCCTCTATCTTCTGCTAAGTCAAGAGATTTATATTCTGTACCAATTATTTTAATATTGTATCTGTCTAATTTTTCTGCAAGTTTCAAAGCAGTTTGTCCACCCAATTGAACAATAACCCCTACAGGATTTTCATGTCTTATTATATCGTAAATATGTTCCCAAAATACTGGCTCAAAATAAAGTTTATCAGAAATATCAAAATCTGTAGAGACAGTCTCTGGATTACAGTTTATCATTATTGTTTCATATCCGCATTCACTAGCAGCCAGGACACCATGAACACAACAGTAGTCAAACTCTATTCCTTGACCAATTCTATTAGGTCCAGATCCTAAAACAACAATTTTTTTATTGTCTGAAACAATGCTCTCATTTTCAGAAAATTCTTTATTATCCGCTGTTTTTATTTTTTCTTCAAAAGTTGAATAATAATATGGAGTTTGTGCTGGAAACTCTGCAGAACAAGTATCAACTAATTTGTAAACTCTATTAATACCAAGTTTATCTCTTTTATTATATACTTCACTCTCTAAACAGTTTAACATAAATGCGATTTGTCTATCAGCAAAACCCTTTTGTTTTGCTTCAAGAAGAGTGTCATATTCAATATCATCAATATTTAATTTTGAAATTTCTACTTCTAATTGATAGAGCTCCTCATATTGTTTAAGAAACCACATATCAATTTTAGTAATTTCATATATTCTTTCAAGAGGAATTCCTGCCTGTATTGCATCATAAATCACAAAGACTCTGTCCCAACTTGCATTAGTAAGTTTACTAATTATAGTATTGTAGTCTTTGTAACCCTTTCCATCAGCTCCAAGCCCATTTCTTTTTATTTCTAATGATTGTGTTGCCTTGTGAAGTGCCTCTTGGAAAGATCTACCAATTCCCATTACTTCACCAACAGCCTTCATCTGTAGACCTAAAGTTCTATCAGATCCCTCAAATTTATCAAAATTCCACCTTGGAATTTTAACAATTACATAATCAAGAGTAGGCTCAAAAAGTGCTGAAGTTGATTTTGTTATTTGGTTGCTTAATTCATCTAAAGTATATCCAAGTGCTAATTTTGCAGCAATCTTTGCTATTGGATACCCGGAGGCTTTTGATGCAAGAGCAGAAGATCTTGAGACCCTAGGATTTATTTCAATTGCTATTATATCCTCTTTTTCATCTGGACTTACAGCGAATTGAACATTACAACCACCTGCAAAGTCTCCAATACTTTTCATCATCTTTATAGCCATATCTCTCATCCTCTGATAAGTAGTGTCAGATAAAGTCATTGCAGGAGCAACAGTAATTGAATCTCCAGTGTGGATTCCCATTGGGTCCATGTTTTCAATTGTACAAATTATTACGATGTTGTTATTTTTATCTCGGAGTAACTCTAATTCATATTCCTTCCATCCCATTAAAGCTTTATCAATAAGAACCTCATGAATCGGAGATGATTCAAGACCTCTTGTTAGTAAATCATTAAATTTATCTTCTTCGAAAACAATAGATGCACCAGTACCACCAAGTGTAAATGAGGGCCTTATTACTAATGGAAAACCAAATCTTTGAGCAATTTCCTTTCCCTTTAAAAATGATGAAGCACTTTCAGCTGGAGCAACAGGAATATCTATTTCATTTAGCAAGGTTCTGAACTTTTCTCTATCCTCAGTAATTTCAATTGCATCAATATCAACCCCAATTATTTTCACATTAAATCTTGACCAAATTTCTTTTTCTTGAGCCTCAATACAAAGATTTAATGCAGTTTGACCACCCATGGTAGGGAGAACAGCGTCAATATCACCATGTATTTCAAGAATTTCAATAATAGATTTTGTAGTAAGAGGCTTTAGATATATATGATCTGCCATTGAAGGATCAGTCATAATTGTAGCAGGATTTGAATTGATTAAAATTGTTTTTATACCATCCTCTTTTAAGGATCTTAGAGCTTGTGAACCAGAATAATCAAACTCACAAGCTTGGCCAATTATTATAGGCCCTGAACCAATTATAAGAATTGATTTGATATTTTTATCCTTTGGCATAAAATCACACTAAAATATAAAAAAAAGGTGCCATAAAAGCACCATCTGTAAAAAGTTATTAAAAATTATTTCTTGTGACGAGGTTCGTCAGAAACAGATAATTTTTTTCTACCTTTTGCCCTTCTTCCTGCTAGTACTCTTCGACCATTAGCAGTAGACATTCTATCCATAAAGCCATGCTTATTTCTTCTTTTTCTTTTCGATGGTTGGTAAGTCCTTTTCAAAATTATCCATTTAAATTGGTGGCAAATATA
>CACNIG010000019.1 GCA_902620455.1 uncultured Bacteroidota bacterium | reverse complement strand
AACGTTTGTCTGGGCCATTATTTTATTTCTTCCATATGGAGAATATTCTCCAAATAATTTATCAGCTAATTCAGGTTTTAAAACCAAATAACCTATTCTTAAACCAGCCATTCCATATACTTTTGAAAATGTTCTGGAAATAATTATATCTTTTTCCTGCCTTACTAAGTAATCCATTGAGGGGTAGCCTGGCTCATTAATATAATCATAGTACGCTTCATCGCAGAATACCAATGTTTTTTCTGAAACTTTTTCGCAAAATTTACTTAATGATGATTTTTCAAGTAATGTCCCTGTTGGATTATTAGGATTGGCTATAAAAACCATTTTAGTTTTATCGTTTATTTTTTTTTCTATTTCACCTAAGTCATACCCTTTATTTGAATCAACCGGAACCCAATTTATTTTTCCACCAAATGCTTCTGCATAACTCATTAAGGCTAAATATGTTGGCTGACCAGCAACAATTTCTCCTCCTTTATCAGCAACCGCCAATCCAGTTACCCTTAGAGCCTCATTTGAACCACCTGTAATTACAATACTCTCATTGCTAACATTGTGTTTTTTTGCTAAAATGTTCTGTAACTCTAATATATATTCATAAGGGTAACGACATGCGTCTTCAAATGAATCTACAATTGCGTTCCTTACTCTCTCTGATGGACCATATGGATTTTCGTTTGAACTTAGTTTAACTACATCAGATAAAGGTCTTGGATTATACTTTTTAATTTCTTCAGCAGTCAAAATTGATGGTGTCATCATTAACCCACCTAAACCAATTGAAGACTTAAACCATTCTCGTCTAGATTGCATAATTATATATTTTACTTTAATTTAAAAAAGAAAGTATTCATTTCAAAATTTAATGATTAATTTACAATATGCTTGAATTATTTGATATTATTGAGAACTACATAAATCAGATTATTGTTCCATTAAATTGGTTAATGCTTGTATTAATAATTGGTGGTGGAATTTATTTAACATTTATTTCCAGAGCAAATCCGTTAATAAAAATTAATCAAGGTTTCAGGCTACTTTTAAAAAAAGACAATTCAGCAGTTGGTATATCAAGGTTTCAAGCTTTATCAGCTGTTCTTGCAGCAACTGTTGGTCTTGGCAATATTTCAGGTGTTTCAATTGCAATTCACCAAGGCGGTCCAGGTGTTCTTGTTTGGATGTGGGTTACCGCCCTTATTGGCGCTACAATTAAATTTTTTTCCTGCTCTCTGGCTGTTAGTTTAAGAGAAAAAGATGAAAATGGAGACTATTTAGGTGGGCCCATGTACTATATGACTTTAGGAATAAAAAAGTGGGGCAAACCTCTTGCAATTTGGTTTTCGATTGCAGGATTAGTCGGTGTCCTTCCAGCATTTACTGCAAATCAATTAACTCAATCATACATAGATGTTATAAATCCTAACGCTATTTTTGACATAGGCAATAGTAACTGGAAGCTCATAATAGGTGTTATTTTTACAATTTTAACTTCAGTCGTAATATTCGGAGGACTAAAATCTATTGTACGTGTAACCTCAGGATTAGTTCCAATTATGGTAATTCTATATTTCATTTTAGGATTATTTATTTTGGTATCTAATGCAAATGTTGTTCCCTCAACTTTTTTATTAATATTTAGTGAGGCTTTTAATTTTAACACAATGGTTCAAGGTGGATTTTGGGGGCTTGTTTTAATTGGTATTCGAAGAGCTGTTTTTTCAAGTGAGAGCGGAGTAGGTCTAGCACCTATTTATCATGGCCAGTCATCAACTAGAAATGGTACAGATGAAGGATTAGTGGGTATGCTTGGCCCTATTTTGGATACAATTTTAGTATGTACAATAACTGGATTAATAATTATTATTAGTGGTGCTTATCTTGAAAGCGATCTAAATGGAATTGTTCTCTCGTTAGAAGCATTCAGGAGATTATTTTTTGGTTTTGGAGATTACATTTTAATCATAATGATTTCAATATTTGGAATATCTACACTCTTTACGTATTCGTATTATGGTGTTAAGTGCTTTGGATTTTTGACTTCGCCAAAAAAAGGGAAATATTATAATATTATATACATCAGTGCTATTATTATATCATCAATTCTAACTGTAGAGATAGTTATTGGATTAATTGATGTTGCATTTGCGCTAATGGCAATTCCGAATATGATTGCAATAATATTCTTATCAAAAGTTGTAACAAAAGAAATGAGAGAGAGATCTTGGATTTAGTCCACATAATCTATTGGAGGTGGGCCTGGATCTAGATATGGATCGTACTCATATTCACCAATTTTTTCATCGAACTCCTTTTTAATATTCTCTCTTAATTTACTGTCTTTAAATATGTCAACCATTGTCATTCCAAGGGCTTTTGCCGCATGAAGCATTCCTTTGTGTCCAATAGACATTCCAGAGCTTGCAACTACTGACCATGAATGCCATGGGACACCCTTAGGCGCGGTAGTAGCAGCTAAGCTAACTACAGGAACATTATAGCTTACATCACCGCTATCAGTAGAACCTCCACCTGGACTATTAAGGGTCTCTCTTAATGGTCTTATTTTGCCATCGATACCTATTTCAGGTTTTCCATTATTTCTTTGTAGTTCCAATGCAAAATCAATTTCCTCCTGAGTATACTTAATATCACCAAGAGTCTCAAGATTTTTTTGCAAAGCTGCACCTCCAACTCTGTTTGGAAGAAGATCATGTACACCGGATATTAATGAAACTTTGTGCTCAACATTAGCCATTATAGCTGCACCTCCTGCCATCTTTCTTACTTGTTCATAGACAGGTTGTAATCCTTCTTTAGTAATATCTCTAACCCTGACCCAAATTCTGGAATAGTCAGGAACAACATTTACAACTTTTCCTGCATCCTGAATATGATAATGCATTCTTACTGACGGCAATACGTGTTCTCTGTATGCATTAATTCCTGCAGTATAGAGTTCAAGTGCATCATTAGCAGCCCTCGCATTCCATGGATCAACAGATGCATGAGCAGTTTGCCCTGTGAATTCAACCATGAAATCAACTAGTGCAAGAGATGGTTGTACATTCGCTTCAGTCTTGTCCGCTGGATGCCAATCCATACAGATGTCTACATCATCGAAAACTCCATCTCTTATCATCCAAAGTTTCCCAAAGAACTTTTCTTCAGCAGGTGTTCCAAAAAATTTTACAGTTCCTTGAAGTTCTCCTCTCTCAATTAGCTCTTTTATAGCAATGGCAGCACCTAAACTGGCTGTTCCAAAAAGATTATGTCCACAACCATGACCAGCTCCACCTTCTATTAATTCATGCCTGTGGGGTACGGTATCCTGCGAGAGACCAGGAAGAGCATCAAATTCACCAATTATACCAATTACTGGCTTCCCCTCTCCATAGGTAGCAGTGAAAGCAGTTGGCATTCCAGCAATACCTTTTTCGACAATTAGTCCATTTGCTTCAGCATACTCAATTAAATATTCTGCAGATTTATCTTCTCTAAAAGCTACCTCAGCAGCTTCCCATATTTTATCGCTTAGGGAAGTTAAATCTGATGTTTTCATATCAATAGAATTTACCAACTGTTTTTTTAATTTATTTGCACTTTGTGATTGCGCTGATAAAAATGAGAACATTAATAGTAAAATTGTGATAAATTTTTGCATTATTTAATAATTTAAGGTTTTCTTAATAACCTAATTTACAAATAATATTTATTTTAGAACATGAGATTATTTAAGGATGTTAAGGGAAACAATATTGATCCAGTTGATCATACGTTGTCAATTTTAAAACAATATCCTTATGCAAAAATTCATATAGGTTCTGACTCACAAAATGTTGGTAAAAAAACAAACTATACCAGTGTAATTGCATATAGGCTTGGAACAAGAGGGGTACATTATATTTTAAGCAAATCTTCATGTGAGGCAATAAATGATATATGGAAAAGACTCTGGTTAGAGGCCGAATACAGTATTAAGGTTGCCGAATGGCTAACTAAACAAGTAAGTGTTCAAGTAGAAATTGACATGGATTATAACTCCGATGAAAATCACAAATCAAATAAACTTATCTCAGCAACAAAAGGCTGGGCTAATTCTCTAGGTTATAAAGTTAATGTGAAACCAAATAATCAGATAGCAACTAGAGCTGCTGATCATCACTGTAAGTAATTATATTAATTGATTAAAGATTTTTTCGCCACCATATCTTATTACATCTGTTGAGGGAAGTCCAGTATTTTTTTCAGTATTTTTTATAAATTCCTTTGCATCATTATCTGACATTTCAACCGTATTAAGAGCAACACCGATTACTTTAGATTTTGGATAAGTACCAAGAACTGAAGATAGCTCCTCGTTCAATGTTATAAATTTTTTTAAATCAGGAATTTTAATGTTCTCTAGAGATCTTAGTGAATCATTTCTTGCTATGTGGCACAAAATCATATGAGTTGGACATGTTCCTCTCATCAATGGTAGTGTTGCTGAACTTCCTGGGTGAAGAATTGAACCTTGACCCTCTACAATTACAACATCCTTGTCTTTTTGCTCGATGACTGCTGCTTCTACAGCTCCACATGCATGGTCAAGTTTATATGCATCTAGGGGTATTCCTTTTCCAGTTACAGTAATACCGACTTGTCCGGTAGCAACAAAGCCTGTTTTGATATGCTTATCTTTTAAGTATGAATATAATTCTAGTCCAACAGTCATTTTTCCAGCAGCCATATCTGTTCCTATCATCAAGACCCTTTTGTTATTTAGATTAGCAGATTTTGCAGATCCTATTTTAGGTACAAATTTAGGTACTCTTGTATCCCATATCCATTGATTTTTTCCAGTCAAATATTTTTCAAACTGAGGGTAGACCTGGTCATGTAATCCATTAATTATTGACATTCCCTGACTTATGGATTCTTTTATTACACTATCCCATTGCTTAGGTCTGATTCCACCTGAAGTCAACACTCCAAGTAAAAGAACATTTGCCCCTAAGGACTTAGCTTTATTTATATTTTCAACGATTGGAATATCTTTTTTTATTATTGAAACCTCTGATATTTTCTTTCCTGCAAATACTGAATCTATTACACAAACAATATCATTATCAAGGTATCTAAGCGCACTGATTCCCATTTTGCCATAGTCATCATCAATGCTTGACTCCATCCAAATAGCTATTTTATCAGTTTGTTTTAACATGGTTATTTGTTTTAAGTTTTGCACCGTGTCCTAAGCTCGAACTAGTCATAGTTATTCCATTTACCATTTTAGAGCCTTCGCTTGGGTCAGGGTCTAAATTATAATGAGAAT
This sequence comes from uncultured Bacteroidota bacterium, assembly GCA_902620455.1. GTDB lineage: Bacteria > Bacteroidota > Bacteroidia > Flavobacteriales > Flavobacteriaceae > Marisimplicoccus. The sequence continues at coordinate 2,236 of CACNIG010000019.1, read as the reverse complement.
CTAAATCAACAAAATCAATAATACCAGTGATTGAGGCTCCAGCTGATATACTTACAGATGATTCACTCATACAACCAATCATGGTTTTTAAACCATGAGATCTTGCAACATTTAGAATCTTTAGCGCCTCTGTAATTCCTCCACATTTCATAAGTTTTAAGTTTACACCATCAACATACTGATAATGCTCGGCCACATCTTCTGAAAATCTACATGATTCATCAATAAAGATTGGAAGAGGCCTGCCTTCAAATAAAAACTTAAGTTTATCTTCATCTCCCTCAACTAAGGGTTGCTCTATGTATTCAGCTTTTCTCTCCGATAGCCATTTCATCATAAGTTTTGCCTCATCCAAGGACCATCCCCCATTTGCATCTACTCTTATAGCTATATTTAAGTTTTTTGTTGATTCAAGGACTTGAGAGTAAATTAGTTTATCATATTCTATTCCTTCACTAGATCCTAATTTAATTTTTAATGCTTTTACCTGTGGGTTTTGTAATATTAACTCTACCCTATCCTTGACAATCTCAGGTGGGTTTATACCTACGGTTAGGGATGTAGGAACATTAGTTGGAGGAAGTCCTAACAAATCCTGCAAAGACATATTTGCTTTTTTTGCTTTCCAGTCCCAAAGAGCTATATCAATACCTGCTAGGGCACATGCAGGTATATTTAGATCTTTACCTCTTTGGTGGACTTCGTATATAGAAAGGTTTTCTAAATTGGAATCTATTAATGTATTTAAATGGTTTTCAACATCTTGAGCCGAATCAGCTCCTTCGGTTTTACCTGGAGCACATTCCCCCCATGCAGCGATGCCATCTTTTATAAATTCAACAAAAAGATTTTGTGACTTATCATGAATACCTCTACTTATTTGAAGAGGAAATTTTTTCTTGAGATTTACAGTATGAAATTTAAATTCCATTTACTTAGATTGTTAGTCTAAGTTAATGTTTTTCTTGATTGTTTTCTTTAAAATTATCAAGCGCTTCTCTAGAATAAATAGGGGTTCTATTTCTTCTTGTTATCCACTTTAACCTTCCATTTTCATGATACCTAATTAAAGTGCTTTCGCTTAAAGCTAGATACTCTGCTGCTTGTTTTCTTGGAAGATATTTAATATGATCAGGTAAATTTGAACAATCAAAATCAGGGGACATTACCTCAAGAAAGCTTCTTTCAATTTGAATATCTTCTTTCTTTACTCTTTTTCCACCAAAGTAAACAGATCTAACTCCATCTGGAAAATAGATCTGGTTAATGTCAACCCACTTTTTGTTCATTTTTTTTTTAGCTAGCCTATAAAGGTAAAAAAAATATTATATTTGTATGTAACTATACACTAATAATTTACGATGCATAAATTCGTCTTATTTCTAATTATTTTCTCTGTCACAACTTCTTTAGATGCTCAAATAGGAAGTGGGGGATACAGTCAATCAAATTATGGGACAAGAAACTATAACTCAGGGATGAATTCGTTTAAATATGGAATCATTGGTTCAAATCAAGATGCAACAGGATCACCAGTAGGATTGGTATCGGCAATAATTAGGAGAGTTCCTAGTGCTAAGAAAATTTCTGATAGATTTGGTAATGAAAATATATCTCTTAGAGGCAGAAATTCTGTTCAAGCTGGAGGAGATGAAGTATTGTGGGATATTGATGGCGTTACATTTCAATCACCCCCAATGCTAAGTATAAATGAAGTTGTTTATGTTGAAATAATTAAGGGACTAGCAGCAAGCAATAAATATGGTTCCGATGGAGCAGCTGGAGTAATTATTGTAAAGACTTCAGTAAATGCCTCTAATTATGAGTTGATCAACTCTCCAAAAAATTTGTGGAGAACAATTACTGAGAAAAGAATTAGGAAGTAGTTAACACTATTCTTTTAAACTTTTATTTATTTTTAATAACAAATTATGAGATATAAATTCTTAACATTCATCTTGCTTTCTTCTAGCTTGTTATTTTCACAAGAAGATAAAATTGTTCAAGCTCAACAAAATGCTATATCATCTATGTCATTGGTTGATGCCCTAGTCTCTAGAGTACCTGGAGCAAAAAGAGTTACTGATAGGATGGGAAATAAAAATATTGCTATTAGAGGTAGGCAGTCATTCAAAACTGCTGGTAATGAAGTTCTTTGGGAAATTGATGGGGTAATTTATAATAACCCTCCAGTATTATATGCAAACCAAGTTAAATACGTAGAAGTTCTTAGTGG
>CACNIG010000018.1 GCA_902620455.1 uncultured Bacteroidota bacterium | reverse complement strand
TTATATCCTTAATAGAGTCATTAACAATTTTCTCAAGAGGATGATATATCTTCACGTGTTTGTAATTACTCTGCCCATAGACCCAATCACTTGAGTTTTCTCCATATTTTTCCTTTAAACTATTTATTGCTTGGTCTAAGGTTTTATTTAGAAATACACTTTTCTGTTGATTATCCATCTTTGATATACCCTCAATGACTTTATAAATTTGAATTTCAATATATTTTTGTACTTCCTTTGGAACAAACTCTCTCATAAATTCAAAATAAATCTGAGTTTGCCATTCAATATATATTCCCGCCTCAACAGAATTTTTATCTAAAACATTATCCCATTTTGAAAGCTTTTCAAAGTATTCAATATTATTATTAATATATCCTTTTGAAAGTTCAATTATTTGCTTTGATGGAATAGAAAAATAGTCTACTTGAAGATTAATCATATCTTCCATGTCAAATTTATCTTTACCCTCAAGAACACTATTAACCCTATCACCTCTATATGGATCAGCCCAGTCATATCCAATAACGTCCCATCTGTCATAATCCTCAGGCGTTACATTTTGATTGGCAGTTGCTATATATCCTTTTTCTGGATTAAAAATATTAGGTTTCTCAACTATATCAATATAATCCTTCCATTCAAAATTTCCGTTTCCACTTACTGGAACAAGACCGCTATGAGTTTTTCTAATAGGAGCAATTCCTACAGCTTGCCATCCTATATCTCCATATTTGTCAGCCCAAACCATATTTTCTCCAGGAATATTAAAATAATTACAGGCTTCCCTGTATTCTTCCCAATTTTTTGCTTGATCCATTCTAAGTGATGCTAAATAGGGCGACCCTCCAACCTCAGACCAACCATTTTTTACAGCATATGCTTTATTTCTTTTTTCGTCTATAAATGTTACAGGCCCATGAACTGAATAAAAAAGCTCAACATTAACATTATCATTGTCTTTTACAGCAATAGACTCATTAACTATTTCAAAATTTCTCCACTCACCTTTATGCATGTATTGTAAATAATTATTAGGATTTAAATCATATACATATAAATCCTCAGCATCTGTCCTAAAAACAGTTAATCCCCATGCTCCAACTCCATTATGTCCAATTGATATTCCAGGAATTTCAGGTTCACCTCCTCCAATCACATTCCAACCTGGTGCAACTAAATGAGCCATATAACGTAGTGATGGATTTGAAAGAGATCTATGAGGGTCGTTTGCAAGTAATGGAAAACCATTAAATGATTTTTCTCCAGAAATTGCCCAATTATTACTCCCAATTGAATACTCATCATTAATATGAATATTGGATTTAGTGTAAGTAATCTCATCTTTAGATTGATATTTATCTAAAATATAGTCTTTCTTGAACTCAATGGGTTCTCTATATGCATTATATAGTCTTAAGATATCTTGATTTAAGTCATCATATGTAAGATCATTACCTAATTTTATATCTGGGTCTTTTGGATGAAACCACATGAGCTCTTTGACTTTCTCTTCACCAATTAGTGAAACAGCTCTTCCAATATTTAGTTCCTGCTCAATATTTCCTAAAAGTCCTTGATGACGAGAGATTACATCCTCATTTGTCCATTTCTCGGGTTTAATACCCAATATATCAAACTCTATAGGTAGTAGGTTAGGTTCTTTGTTTACTTCTTCTATATATTTATTAATGCCCGAAACAAATGATGAGACAATCTCAAAACCATCTTCATGGTAGTGATTTAATTCGTCTACCATATTACCTCTAAATTTAAATAGTCTAGTTCCAATATCTCTTTCTAATTCATCTTCACCAAAAATCTCTGCAACTGTACCAGTGGCCTGTCTTCTCCATATTTCAAATTGAAAAAGTCTATCTTTTGCAGCCAGATAACCTTGCATAAAAAATAAATCCTTTTGATTGTTTGCATAAATATGATTGATACCATAATTATCTCTTAAAACTTCAACTTCATCCAATAAACCATCAATTTTAGATATGTTGGTACATGAGTATATTAAAGTTGAAATGATTATGATTACGTGTTTTTTCATTAGATTATGACTTATTCTAATTTATCAAAAAAATATTTCTTGTGCTAATCTAAACGTGTTCGAGTGAGCCTCAATTATATTTTTAAGAATCACTGAATATCCACCTCCCATTGAAACTTGAACAGGTATAGAATTGTTTTTACATATTTCTAAAATAAATCTATCTCTTTCTTTACATCCATCAATACTCAGAGAGAGTCTACCTAGTTTATCATTTTCTAGGACATCAACACCAGATAGATAAAAAATAAATTCTGGTTCAAATTGATCAATAACCTTTGGTATTGTTTCTCTCAACACTTTGAGATATTCTTCATCATTTGTATTGTCATCAAATTCCATGTCCAGATCACTTTTTTCTTTTCTGAAAGGATAATTTTTTTTACCATGAAATGATAAAGTATAAACATTAGGATTTGAATTAAATAGAGATGCAGTACCATTTCCCTGATGAACATCAAGGTCAATAATCAAGATCTTTTTAAATAATCCTTCTTGAATAATGTAATTAGTTGCAATTGCTTGATCATTTAACATGCAAAATGCTTCACCTCGATCGTAAAATGCATGATGTGTTCCACCGGCAATGTTCATTGAGATTCCATTTTTAATTGAATATTTAACACCTTTTATTGTCCCTTCTGCTATTTGAAGCTCTCTTTCTACAAGTTCTTGGCTTAATGGAAAGCCAATCTCACGTATTTCTTTCTTTGATAGTTTTAATGAAGTAAATCTTTCAAAATATTCCCTCTGATGAGTTTTTAGGACAATTTTACTATCAATTTTAGTCGGACTAAAGAAATTTTCACTTGAGCAAGTGTTTTCCCTAATTAGCTGTTCTGGAATTAGCTCGTATTTAATCATAGGAAATCTATGATTTTCTTCCAGTGGATAAATATAATTTTGATTATATGCAATCTTTAGCATCCATATAAATATATAAAAAAAGGCCTCTGATATTGAGGCCTTTATTAATTATCTGATTGATTTTATTGAGAAGAGCTCATTTCTGGCATAAACATAAGATGTCTCACTCTAAATCCATCATCAGTTAGAGATGCACTAGCACTACCACTGTCTTGTTCATATGCATCCTCTCCATAAATTTCATTATATTTTGTAATCAAATTTTGAAGTGGTTCACCATAGTCTGATGCTTGCCCTTCATATCCATCATGGTGAAATCGAACTTGAACCCAATTTCCAGTACAACCTGAAGAACACCATAAAACATTCATTGCTGAGTTATAACCACTCTCTTCCATAGCTTTTTTTACTCTCTGTCTGAATCTCCAAAAGTCCCATTCACCAGAGTCTTTATAATTGTAATAAATAACTCTTCGAAGGTTTCCAGATGAGTTTTCAGGAACATGGGAGAGATTTGCATTTCTTGTCCAAATTCTTGATGTACCCTCTGTGTAATAAGGAACTACATTTTTATTCCAATATTTAAGTTCATCAGAATCTGCTGAGTTTGTGTCTAATTCTCCTATTGATTCCATCCACCTTACTCGAATAAAATTATTAGTGTTTGGGCCACTTAAAATTTGAAATGTGTAATATTGATCAGAATTCTCAGACCTATTATACATCTGTGTTTTTTTGGCAATCCCTTCTGAGAACTTTGCCATTTGACCATCTTTTACTATAAGGGTTCTTGCTTGACCTACTTGAGCATTTAATGATGAAACAAATAGGGTTAAAACTGTTATTAAGATAAATTTTTTCATTTGTATATTTTTTATAATTATTCTTTTAATTAATCAGAACTAGCCTCAGGTATAAACCTTAAATGCATTCTACCTCTTCCATTTTCTATAAGAGCCATATCAACTTTGTCACCGTCTTGTTCATATGCGTCATTACCATAAATCTCATTATATTTTTCAATCATTTTAGGAAGCATTTCTTGATTATATTTTTGTTGATCACTAAAACTCTCATATTCAAAAAGAATAAGTGCTACATTCCCATTACAACCTGATGAGCATACAACTGAGTGCATAGAACCTTTGGGTGCAGGATCCATTGCTTTTCTTGCAGATACAACTCTTTCTCTAAATCTCCAGAAATCTTGTTCACCGGAGGATTTGTATGTATAAATTAATGCCATTACATGGTTTTGATCTTTTGAATCAACATTATGTGACATTTCTCCGTAATAGTTCCACATGTAATTTCCATTAACTGAACCATTACTTATGTATGGTGAAACATTCTTCATCCAATATTGAGCTTCTTCAGAATTTGAATCCCAATTATCCATATTTTCTGCACTTGCAGCTCTCATACGCCAGATTTTTCCAGCATCTGAACCAGTAAGAATTTCATAAGTAAAGAACCTTGCAGCTCCTTCCTGATTATTGAATTTTTTTGTTTTCTTACCAGCCATTTCAATAAACTTATCCATTTGTCCATTCTTTACTTCAATTGTTCTTGTTGTAATTTGAGAATGTGAAAATGAAAAAGATAAAATTGTAATTAGTAAAAATAATTTTCTCATTTTAATTAGTTTAAGTTATTATGCATAAATATAAGTTATAATAATAATCTAGAATAATCATAAATAAGAAAAATATATCTTAAAAAGCTAAGATGTTGAAAATCAACATTAGAAAAAGAACGATCATAATTAATGAGCTAAAGCTCTTAACAGGCTCTTTCATTTATTTATTTTTTTTTCAATAATAAACTTCCAAATTAATATAAATAATAATGTAAAAATTAAAAATTTAATATCAATTGAATCACCATAATTTAGAAAATCCCTCATATTAATCCTGGATTATGAATGTTGTTGTCTTTCTTTTTTTTAATTCTACTCCTTCTTTATCAACTTCCATCTCTAATGTGGAAAGAGTACCTACCTTTTTTTCTAAATCTAAGTTTAATGAAAATATAGCCTTTTCTTTAAAATCAATATTGCCTACTATTATTCCTTTTTTAACAAATTCTACATTGGTGTTTAATTGTGAATCATAACTACCAGTAAATCTTGTAAGTGTTGGAAGATTAGTCTCAATAACAATTCCCTTTCTATTGAGCTCAATCGTACCAACAATGTCAAGATCAAAAAAATTTATACCATTATCTCTGTAAACCTTAATCTTATATTCTCCAAGTAGATTGGCATCATTTAAATAATTACCTATTAACCTGTCACTGCTAAGTTTCTGATACTCTACCTCATCAACAAAGTTGAAATAGTCATTAAAGTAACCTGAGAAAATTCTATCTGAAGCTAGAACTTCAAGTTTCTTATTAGTGTACTCCCATTTAGCTAGATTTTGAACCTCTCTATACTCTCCTTTTAAAATTAAATAAGACAAATACTTATTTCTTTTATCACTTTGCTGGAGTAGCCAGTGTATGCTATCCCCCCTAACAACAGTGTATCTATTACCGTAATGTGATATAAATTCCTCAATGGGTCCATTTATTTTTAAATCTTGAAACTTAAGATTTGCTTTTTTATTAGTAAAATCAATAAAATATTTTAGATCATTTAAGTCGTAATATTTTTGAGAATGAGCACTTAAAGTCATAAGAAAAAAGAAAAATGAAAATTTAATTTTGTTCATTGCCTTCTTGTATATTTAAATGCCATAATCAAAAATAATATAAAACCTACAGCAAAAAGTAAAAAAGGATTAATAAAGGCATTAATTAAATTAGAAACTATCATTAAACCTAAAATGTTTAAAGAAATTGAAACTAAAAGGATAATTGTGTAATAGAGATCTCTCAAATTATTAAACTTTCAACAATTTAAGAAATAATAAGTGGATTAACATTAAAGTTGAAGACCCCTATTTCTAGAGGTCTTACTTTAACTGACTTGACTAGGTCAAGAGTTCAAAATTATTAATTCATTTTATTTAGTTTTCTTAAAAAAAATATAAAGTTTTATTTCATTAAGATATATTTGTTAACAATTGACATTGATAAATGATCCCCACAGATTTAAAAGACATATTAGGTGACACTTATAATGATTATTTCTTTAATAATGGAAGAAAGTATTCTAAAATTCTTGAGAGTGAAGGAATATTAATTTTTAATTCATTCATTAATAGAAAAGGGTTAATTAATCTTCAGAAAGAAGCTGCTGATTTAAAGTATCTCTCATATCAAAGTTCCTCTAAATATAATGTATATGTTTCAGAATATGATAATTCTTTTCCTGATGATAGTCCTAGAAATAGAATTATGAGTACATCAAAAAAATGTCTTCCAAATGATCTTATACCCAGTGATTCTATCCTCCAGACTTTATATAATTCTAAAGCAATTAGGTCTTTTTTTATGGACTTGTTAAATAAGAAAGAATTATTCCCATATTCAGATCCACTGTCTAGTATTAATATAAATTATTATGACAAAGGGGATGCTTTAGGTTGGCATTTTGATAATTCTGACTTTACCATAACATTACTTATTAAAAATTGTGAAAAAGGTGGTATTTATGAGTTTTTTAATGACATGAGATATAAAGATGGTAAAGAAGACTATAATTTTGTAGAGAAAATATTAGACAAAAAAGTACCTGGAACTAAAGTAAAAAGTTTTGAAGGAGATTTAATGATATTTAAAGGAAATAAATCTATACATCAAGTAACTGCTGTTGAGAAAGGGGAGAGAATATTAGTTACATTTAATTATAATGAAATTGAAGGTATACCACTTTCAGAAGAATCTAGAAGGACATTTTTTGGAAGAATAAAATAAAAAAGACCTCCTAGAGGTCTCTTTTAATTATTCATTGACAGCCCTCTGCTGTTCGTATACATTAAAGTTTATTATCTTTCCATCACTTATAACTGCATCATGGACTTGATAAAAAATAGTTTCTTCTCCATCAATATTAAATGTCATTTGATGACCTGATGTAACATAGTCATTCACTTGACCTGTATCAGTATTTTCACCTGTATTATTAATGAACCATTGAGGTGTCCATTTCACATCAGTAGCTGCAACCCATTCTTTAAGAAACTCAATGTGAGCATCATTTCCTTTAATGTATTGACCAGCTGGACCCCACACTTCAATATCTTCTGAATTCATCTCAGATATTTTTGCATAGTCTCTGTCATTATGAGCCTTTAAATACTCTACCCATACCTCAGCAACATCAGATTCTAATGTAATATCTGACCTTTCACCGTTTCCTCCAGTGCTGAATCCTATAACTGTTGGAGAGTTTTCTGGAGTATCACATGAGAATGAAATCATCCCAATTGATATTAATATTATAAATATTTTTTTCATAGTTTATTGTTTTAGTTTAATTAAAGTTAATTATTTATTTTAAGTCTTTTAGAGTAGACCATCTGCCTCCATTTAAAACCTGAAAACCTTTTTTTTCAAAAAACTTTTTTGCTGATTCGGCTCTCATGCCAACAGCACATACAGTGATATATTTCTTTTCTTTACTAAACTCATTAACTCTATACATAAGATCTTTAAGAGGAACATTGATAGAATTCTTTATATTCCCAGACTTAAATTCTG
>CACNIG010000017.1 GCA_902620455.1 uncultured Bacteroidota bacterium | reverse complement strand
TGAAGATCATGGAAGATTTGGGCTATTATTTTTGAACAATGGAATTTGGGATGGTAAAAGAGTAATTTCTGAGGAATGGATACAAAAATCTATTACACCGTCAGAAACAAATCCAGAGTACGGTTATATGTGGTGGATTAATTCTGAGTTAGGCGAAGATTATCAAACTACGGATTGGAAAAATGTACCAACAAATATTTTTTACGGAAGTGGTTTTGGAGGAAACAAAGTAATTATAATTCCTGATGAAAATATGGTGGTTGTTGGAAGATGGTTTGGGAGAAATACAGAAAGTACTTTTATAAAAATGATTTTAGACTCTAAATGATTTAGATTTTAGCTTTATAAAACTCTCTATTCATCCTAGCTATATTTTTTATTGAAATTCCTTTTGGACATTCTACCTCACATGCACCTGTATTTGTGCAGTTTCCAAAACCTTCATCATCCATTTGTTTAACCATATTTAATACTCTCTCTTTTGCCTCAACCTTTCCTTGTGGCAGATAAGAAAATTGCGAAACTTTTGCAGATACATAAAGCATTGCAGATGCATTTTTACATGTTGCAACACACGCACCACATCCAATACAAGTGGCAGCATCAAAGGCATTATCTGCATCCTCTTTTCTAATTGGGGTAGTATTTGCATCTTGTGTATTACCAGAAGTATTTATGCTTATATAACCCCCTGAATGTTGAATCCTATCAAAGGCTGACCTATCAACAACCAAATCTTTAATAATAGGAAACGATTTAGCTCTAAAAGGCTCAATGACAATTGAATCCCCATCTTTAAATTTTCTCATGTGAAGTTGACATGTTGTAATTCCCTTATCAGGTCCATGAGCTCTTCCATTTATAAATAGTGAGCAACTACCACAAATTCCTTCTCTACAATCATGATCAAATGAAATTGGATCAATATTTTCATAGATTAATTTTTGATTAAGCACATCCATCATTTCAAGAAAAGACATATCTGGGGTAATATCATCTATAACATAATTTTCAAAGCCACCTTTTGACTCCGAATCTTGTTGTCTCCAAATTTTAAGGTTAAGTTTCATATTAGTATTTTGCTGAAGTATTTTCGGTTACAGTTTTAAGAATAAATTCTCTAAGATCTTGATTTGACTTTTCTAAATCTTCTTTTCTAAGGTACATCATATGACCACTTTCATATCCTTTAAATGTAAATCTATCTTTTAATCTTCCACTTTTATCTACCTGCTGAATAGTAAATTTCCCAGCAGAGAAAGTTGTTGCTCCATCATAATAACCTGATTGAATTAATACATTAAGAAATGGGTTTTGTGCAATTGCAAGCCTAAAGTTTCTTCTTATTGGATAATTTTCTGTATCCCATGGTCTCACTGAAAGTTCTCCCCTGGCATATGTATTATATTTAACATCGGTCTGGAAATTGAGTATCTCTTTTATATATGAGTTCATTGCTGGTGTAAAAGAGTGATTCCATGAGTCATATTCTGCATTGTACTCTGGATATATGCCAGAGTCCTTACTATCAATTCCTTTATATCTTGAATCTAATCTTCCAACTGTATAACCTTCATCTCTTAATAATTCTTTCCAAAAATAGTATGTTGATATGTTTAAATTATTTCTAATTATTTCATCTTGATTAATACCAATTAAGGATGATATTTCTTTAGCTAAGGAATTTTTTTCATCATTTTGTAATGATCCACCTCTAGCAAGAGCTGGAAGGAGCTTTTCATAAGCAAAATTTTCTGATATTTTAATTACATCTAGTAAGGGTTTATTTTGAAACTCATCATTTAATTTATTATGGTACCATGCAGTTGCCGTCATATATGGAAAGTCAATAGCAGCATTTACAATCCCCCCTCTTTCATCATATCCAATCTCATAATCAGCAGGCGATACTAGAACAACTCCATTCAAATGCATCCACTGAACTTGTTGAAGTTCATATGCAAGGCCCATTACTCTTGGGCCCCCGTAACTTTCTCCAATTAGATATTTAGGAGATTTCCATCTTTCAGCCCTTGTAACAAAAGTACTGATCCACTCAGCTAAATATTCGATATCTTGTTTCATTCCAAAGAACTTTTTGGTTGCCTCTTCTTTTGTCATATCTTTTAGAATTCTCGAGAAACCAACATTGATGGGATTTACAAATACTATATCTGCTACATCTAAGATAGAAAACGGATTAGTTTTATATCCATATGGTTGAATTGGATAACCTTCATCATCAATAATCAGGCTATATGGACCAGTATATCCAAGATGCATCCATATTGAAGCAGACCCAGGACCTCCATTAAATGAGAATGCTATTGGTCTATTTGAATTATCATCAACATCAGTCCTTTTATAATAGGTATAATAAAGAGTAGCAATAACATTTCCTTTAGAGTCCCAAACAGGTTGAGTTCCTGCCTGCGCAGAATAAGATACTTTTTTTCCAAGTATAGAGGTAGTGTGGTTTGTGATAACTTTTGAATCAGCGGGGATTTGTCTATTTGATGAGTAATTCTGAGAATAGCTGATGGAAACCGACAAAATAAATATTATAGCTAAATTTTTCATATGATAAATTACTTGTAAGATCTGGTTTTGACTTCAATTTCTTCATATTTAAGATCTTCCTTGTGGAGCTTAGCATCTGAAGGTTCACCTACATATTCCCAGGCTGAAACAAATTTAAAGTTCTTGTCATCTCTAATTGCTTCACCATCTTTAGTTTGATATTCTTCTCTAAAATGTCCTCCGCATGATTCATTTCTTTCTAATGCATCTTTTGCAAACAACTCTCCTAGCTCAAGAAAATCTGCAACTCTTACTGCTTTTGCAAGCTCCTCATTGTATTCAGTAATCTTTCCAGTTACATTCACGTTTTTATAAAAGTCGTTTCTCAATTTTTTTATTTCATTAATTGCATCAACTAAATCATTTTGATTTCTTGACATACCACATTTATTCCACATTATCTTTCCCAATTTTTTGTGATAATAATCAACAGAATTTTTCCCTTTGTTAGATATTAACTTTGTAAGCAAGTCATTAACACCTTTTTCACTTTCCTCAAATTCTTTAATGTCGGTACTAATTTTACCTGTACTTATATCATCAGACAAATAGTCACCTATTGTATATGGTAGAACAAAATATCCATCTGCCAATCCTTGCATTAGTGCAGAAGCTCCTAACCTATTTGCTCCATGGTCAGAAAAGTTTGCCTCACCTATTGCAAAACAACCTGGAATTGTAGTCATTAAGTTATAATCAACCCAGACACCACCCATTGTGTAATGAACCGCAGGATAAATTTTCATTGGCATGACATATGGATCTTCATCAACTATTTTCTCATACATCTGAAACAAGTTCCCATATTTTTGTTTTATAATTTCTCTACCTAATTTTTTTACTATCTCAATATTATTCTCATCTTGACCATTGAGTAATGCTTTCTCCTTACCATACCTAATAATTGCATGAGAGAAATCCAGGTAAACAGCCTCTCCCGTTTTATTAACTCCAAAGCCATTATCACATCTTTCCTTGGCAGCTCTTGAGGCAATATCCCTTGGAACTAGATTCCCAAATGCAGGGTATCGTCTTTCTAAATAATAATCTCTATCCTCTTCTTTGATATCTAAGGGTGATAACTTACCTTCTTGGACTAGTTTAGCATCAGTTAAATCTTTTGGCACCCATATTCTTCCGTCATTTCTTAACGACTCAGACATTAGAGTTAATTTGGACTGATAATCACCTGAAACTGGAATACAGGTTGGATGAATTTGAGTAAAACATGGGTTAGCAAAGTAGGCTCCTTTTTTATGAATTTTCCATGAAGCAGTCACATTACTCCCCATTGCATTTGTAGATAAATAAAAAATATTTCCATATCCACCAGAAGCAATTACAACTGCATGTGCTGAGAATCTCTCAAGTTTACCGGTAACATGATTTCTTGCAATAATTCCTCTTGCTTTCCCATCAACTTTAACAAGATCCATCATCTCATGCCTACTGAACATCTCAATTTTACCTCTAGCAATTTGTCTGTTCATGGCCGAATATGCACCCAAAAGTAATTGTTGACCAGTTTGACCTTTAGCATAAAATGTTCTTGAAACTTGAACTCCTCCAAATGATCGATTGTCAAGAAGACCTCCATAATCTCTTGCAAAAGGTACACCTTGAGCAACACATTGATCAATTATATTCCCAGATACTTCAGCTAACCTATAAACATTTGCCTCCCTTGACCTATAATCTCCTCCTTTGATTGTATCATAAAAAAGTCTGTAGTCTGAGTCTCCATCACCTTGGTAATTTTTGGAAGCATTTATTCCTCCTTGAGCAGCAATTGAGTGAGCTCTTCTTGGAGAATCCTGAAAACAAAAAGCTTTAACATTATAACCTAGCTCGGCTAGAGTTGCTGAGGCAGATGCACCAGCTAAACCTGTACCAACAACTATTATATCAATATTTCTCTTATTTGATGGGCTAACAAGGTTTATACTTCCTTTATGGGATTCCCATTTTGAGGAAAGGGGGCCATTAGGGATTTTAGAATTTATAGTGGGTTTTGTTTTAACTTTTTTTATCTCACTATCTAGTAGCTTTACAGTCTCAAATTCTGATTTTAATTTTTCAGGAGATAGAGGTTCTTTTTTAGTTTCAAAGGATGAAATAATAGATTCGAGTTGAGACTTAATTGTCTTTATCTTTCTGTTTTTTATACCAGACTCTTTATCCGTTGATTTAACTCTCTTTTTGTCAAAGCACCAATTTTTGTTATTAACCTTAAGGCTACAAAAAAATTTAGCCCTTTTGTTATTATTATGATATATGAAAAAGGGTGAAACATGGTCATCCTTACCATCTTTATACTTAATGTGCTTTTCTGTAAGATATAATCCCATAATACAAATATATAACTTTTAATTTAGTTGTACCCCATTTTGTGCCCCAATATATTAATGCATTATATTATGAAAAACTGCAATAAAAATAAACCCAAAAGGAATAAGAATTGAAAAAATAAATGTAAGTGATTTAATAGGTTTGTAATATTTAGAATCAACACCAATAGTTTTAAATGATGAACTGAAACCATGTAAGAGATGAAGAGCTAAAAAGATAAATGAAACAGAATAAATTGAGGTCCTAACTGGACTTTCAAATTTATGAATTAACTCTTCATAGTATCTATTTGGATCTTCCGGACGAAACTCAATATATTTATAATTCATCTCAGGAACCCAAAAATCATAAAAATGAAGAATTAAAAATAAAAGTACTACACCACCACTGAATATCATATTTCTAGATATCCAAGGGGCATTATCACCACCTGCATATCTAGAATAATTAGCACCTCTAGATTTTCTATTTATAATTTCTAAATAAAAACCCATTACAAAATGAAAAATGACACCAAATATCAATATTGGTTGTAAGATAAATTGTACAATGGGGTTATTCCCCATAAAATGGGATAAGAAGTTAAATATTTCTTCACTAAAAACTGAAGTAATATTAATTAGAAAATGTTGAGTTAAAAAAACTACAAGAAAGATACCTGACAAAGCCATTAAAAGCTTCTTTCCAATAGAAGATTTAAATATAGAAATCAACGACATAATAATTTTTCAGGGTGTAAAATTAAATCATAAAACTTTAAATAACTATTTTATTTTAAATTGATTTTCTATTGCGGTATTATCTGTTTTTATAGAGATAGAATAAACACCTTTCTGCAAATAATGTTTTCCATTTTGAGATTTATCGATTAAATCTATATTTGAATCATCTAATATTGTCAAATCATAATCAATAAAATTATATCCCTTATCAAGTAAAATTGATTTTGAAAATAAAACATCTTTATTATTATTAATAATCTCTAAAGAAGCATTATGACTTGATTTAGAAAAAATTGAAAAATTTAAACTTGGTGTAAAATAATTTTTATCTGTACTCCTCTTTGTACCCCATCTCTCAGAAAGCCTAACATCCTTTATGTCAAAAATCTTAATATCTGCTTTCTGATTAGCAATATCATGATCCTGTATTATGGCTATGTCAGCTAGATATATTGATCTACCGTGTGTTCCAACTAATAGATGCTGTTCTTCTTCTTGTATAACTAAATCATGAACAGCTGCAGATGTAAGACCATTATCAAACGGCTCCCAAGTTTTTCCTTGATCTAATGAAATATATACCCCATGATCATTTCCAACGTATAGAATATCTTCATTGACATTATCTTCTATCACAACATTGATAGGTGAGTCTGGTAGATTAGAACTAATTGATTCCCAAGTCTTACCATAATTCTTACTTTTAAAAAGATAAGGAGAAAAGTTATCCCACCTATATCCATCAAGAGATAAATAAACAACCTTTTCATCATGATTTGAAGCATAAACGTTACTTACCCAAAGTTCCTTTGGAAGATTTCCTGAGATATTCTTCCATGTTTTTCCACTATTTTTTGATACATACACAAGACCGTCATCACTACCAGTATATAGGACCCCCTCTTTAACTGGTGATTCAGAAATGGTTGTAATTGTTCCATAAGGTACATTACCCTTTTTTCCACCACTAGTTAAATCTTCAGAGATAGTTTGCCAGTCATCTCCTTGGTTAGATGATTTATGTAAAAAATTTGATCCAAGGTATAGAACATCCTGATTATGAGGTGACAGAAGAATAGGTGTTTGCCAATTAAACCTATAAGGAGAATTACCAAGTTCATGAATTGGTTTTATTGATTTCCTCTTACCAGTGTCTAAATCTAAACGAGCGTAAAAACCAAACTGGGATCCTGTGAAGACGATGTTTGGGTTTCTGTTATCAATTTGAACTTCCATTCCATCTCCCCCAAGAATACCCTTCCATGGGTATTGACCTGTCATATTCCATCTTTTATTCTCTGATGAATTATGTGGTCCCATCCAAACTCCATTATCTTGGAGTCCACCATAAACATTGTATGGTGTTTGATTATCTACATTAATAGCATAAAATTGGCCAACTTCAGTTGAATTATTTTTTATCCAGTTTTTTCCATCATCATAAGTTATGTTTACCCCTCCATCATTTCCATTTATTAGGTGACCAGGTTTATTAGGATTTATCCATAGGTCGTGATGATCAGCATGGACATTCTCCTTACCTATCCTATAAAAAGTTTTTCCACCATCATCAGATGTCAAAATTGGAACACCATAAGTATATATCTTCTGACTATTACTTGGATCTACATGGATTTTTCCAAAATAATATCCATAAGTATTGTATACTCCATCTAAAAAAGAGTTATGTGTTTTAGCCCAGGTTTTTCCGCCATTTTCACTTTTATAAACCTCTGCTCCAATTATTGGAGTATCAAATAACTCAGAGTTTGCATTTACTAAATATTTATATAAATCATCAGGTTGAAGTTTCCCATCATTTATATCTTTTTTAATTGCCTCAGGTTTATACTTTGATGGAAACCTATTAAATCTTAAAAACTCTTTAAGATCATCAATACTTAGATTATTAAAGTTTTCCAATGTCATGCCTATGAAGGACTCTTTTGTTAAGCCTTGATTTATATTCTTTTTGGTGGTTTCTCTAAAGTTCTGATTGTCAACAACTGCGTAAACTATGTCTTTATCAAATACTGCTATTCCAATCCTTCCTACTCCAGCTCCTGTTGGAAAGCCAGATTCGTCATTAGATATCAAGCTCCAATTAGCTCCTCCATCAATACTTTTATATATTCCTGAACTATGCCCATCCTCGTCAAAGTTCCAAGCCTTTCTATCTTTTTCCCAGGATGTTGCATACATTACATTAAAATCACCTGGTGTTTCAGACATATCAATAATTCCACTAACATCATTTACATATAATGTCCTATTCCAATTTTTTCCACCATCTTTTGTTACATATACACCCCTGTTAATATTTTTTGAATATAAATGTCCAGTAACCCCAATTACGACATGATTAGAATTTTCAGGATTTATTAAAATTTTTCCAATATGATGACTATCATGCAAACCAACATTTTCCCAGTTAGAACCATCAGCATTTGTCTTTAAAATTCCTATCCCAGAGTATGAAGATCTTGATGAATTATTTTCTCCTGTTCCCACCCATAATATTCCATTATTCCAATCCATTGCTATTTCACCAATGTTTTGAGTTGGCCAATCATCAGAAATAGAATTAAATGATGTTCCATTATTATCTGTGTACCAAACTCCCCCAGAAGCATATGCAACATAGAATTTTGTTGGATCTTGTGGATTGACCTCAAGTGCAACAACTCGTCCACTCATTATTGTCGGACCTATATTTCTAAATTCAATGTTTTTAACCCTAGATGATTGTACTAAGATCTCTTTATTCTCA
>CACNIG010000016.1 GCA_902620455.1 uncultured Bacteroidota bacterium | reverse complement strand
CAAGAGAAGAATATAAAAGGACTAAAGATTTAATTGAATCAGGAATATTTTCACCAAGGCAAATATTTGAAATTGAAGCAAACCTGGCTTCACAGGAGCAAAGTGTTGTTTTAGCAGAAAATAATCTAAGAGATGTCAAACTAAATCTTGCTCAAGTGCTTTTAATTGATGACTATGAAAGCTTTGATATTGCAGATGAAGATTTCAGTATACCTTTCTCTGAAATACTTGAAAATTCTCCTAAAGAAATATTCTGTCAATTATACCATTGAGTTGAGGCTTAATCTCTACCTCATCTTCTGGAATTACCTTACCAGTCACAACAGTCATTTTCTCTATTGAAGAGATGTATGCACTTGTTGTATCGTACTCAATAGATGATTCACTATTTGTCCTAACAAAGTATGCTATGGCAAATAAAAACCCTAATATTAATATTATAATTCCTATATTTTTTAGTTTCATTTTTGTTTGTTTTAATTAATTATTCTTCTCTTAATGCTTCAATAGGCTTAATACTTACAGCTCTTTCAGCTGGAATTAGCCCAATAAGTGTACCAAGTGTTATCATTGTTATAAATGCTCCAAATACAATAGCAAGGGGAACAGTTGGATTTGTAAAAGGGAAGTCTTCTAAATTCGCAGTTCCTATATTTATTACAAATAATAAAAGTGCTCCAACAATTATTCCTATTATACCTGCTATTATAGTTAAAAAGACTGCCTCTAAAACAATTTGAATTTTTACCTCTAATGGTTTTGCTCCAAGTGCTCTTCTAATACCAAGTTCATTGGTTCTTTCTTTAACGGCGATTAACATAATATTTCCAATACCAATAACACCTGCAAATATTGTTGCAATACCAACAACAAGGGAAAGGAAAATCATACCTGAAGAGAACTTTACTATACTTTCAAAAAGTGATCCGATATTAAATGTTCCAAAAGCTCTGTCATCCTCAGGAGCAACTGTTTTTAATACTTTTAAATTATCTACTACTGTTTCTTCAAGATACTTTGGATTGACATAATCATATCCTGATATAAACATCCAGCCAAACTTATCTCCTCTGTTGTACATTTTTGCAAATGTTGTATATGGGATTGTTATATCTGAATCCGAACCGAAGCCCCCGAAGCCCTCTGCGAATTTTTCTACTCCCACAACCTTAAAATTTACATCATTAATTATTATATATTTACCAATAGGGTCTTCGCCTTGATTAAAAAGTCTTTCCTGAGTACCTTCACCAATTACAGCGACTTTTCTTTCATACTTTATATCTTCATCATTTATAAATCTACCTCCATCATAAATTTTAATAACTGATATTTTTGCTTGAGTAGGGAAGTTTCCAAAAAGATTAAAATTATCAGATTTTGTTCCCCTTACAACTAATGGCGGAGATCCTGAAAACGCTCCTGCTTGAAGTCCAGGTGATATATATTCTATTTCTGGAACTCTATCTTTAAGGTAATCTACATCAGACAATCTAAATGGGAAACGTCTACCTTCCTCAAATCCTTTATAGGGAACTGAAGTACTCTGAACCCAAACTCCCATGGAGTTCTTACTTAATCCACTAAAAGCCTCATCAAATCCATTCTCCAAACCAGTAGCTGAGCCAGCAAGTGCTATATAGATAAATATTCCCCAAAAAACACCAATAGTCGTTATTATAGTCCTAGTTCTATTCTTTGATATTGACTCAAAGATTTCATCCCAGGTATCTTTTTCAAATATTTTTTTAAAACTATTCATCATTTAATGCTACAATTGGCTTTATTTCAGCTGCTCTTTTTGCTGGTATATATCCTGCAATTACTCCAAAAATAATTAAAACAAGTGTTGCAAATAGGGCAGTTCCTAGTCCAACTTCAGGTCTTGTAATAAAATACTCTTGTAAACCTTTATCAATTGTGTTTAAAAATATTATACCTACAAACATTCCCGCAAATCCAGATAGTGATGTAATAAAAATAGACTCAGTCAAAATCATTTTAATTATTTCTGATGGTTTTGCACCAAGTGCTTTTCTTACACCAAGCTCCTTAGTTCTCTCTTTTACAATAAAAACCATTATATTAGAAATCCCAATTATTCCAGCAATAAGAGTTCCGATTCCAACAAATGCTACAATAACTTGAAGAGCTCCTGCAAATTGCATGGATCTATCAAGTTCATCTGCTACGTTTCTTGTTCTAATGGCACTTGGATCTGTTGGGTCAATTGATTTTTTCTTTTTTAAGAAAGTTTTTATTTCATTTTCGAGTTTAATTGCTCCTGATCCACCTAACTTATCATTGAAAGTAATTGCAATATTACCAACCTTATCACTTCCCATAAGAATTTGCTGCCTTGTTGTGTATGGAATATATAAATAGCTCTCCTGGTTATCACCATCTAGGTCCTGAAATACACCAACAACTTTATAAGCTCTGCTTCCAATATTGATAAATTTTCCAATAGGATCATCAGTCTTAAAAATATCTCTAGCCACAATTCTACCAATCACTACTACTTTAGATTTGTTCTCAATATCTTTCTGATTAATATATCTTCCTTTCATAAGAACATTACCTTCTATGTATTGATTTGATGGAGAGACCGCCTGGATAGAAAAATCATATGATTCTAATTTATATTTAATAACACCTCCAAATCCAATTGTTGGATTTATTAACTCTACTCTATCAGAAAAATTATTTTCAATATCAGTTATATCAGAATTATCAAATTCAATACGTCTATTAGTCTTAAATCCGCCAAATGGTTTAGTGGTTTTACCAGGGTATAGAAATACGACATTATTTGCTTGTCTTAAAAACAAATCAGAATATGAATTTTTCAGACCTTCTCCCAGACCAAATAAAACAATAAAAATTAAAATACCTAGAGAGACTGTAGTACCAGATAGAACTGTCCTAAGTTTATTCTTTTGGATTGATTGAAAGATTTCTTTCCAACGTTCTATATTAAACATTCTTTAAAATATTTTGTTTAATTTTTTTATCCTCGACAATTACACCATCCCTAAGATGAACAATTCTCTTACACATTTTTGCAATGTCATGTTCATGTGTTACAACCAAAATAGTTTTTCCTTCATTGTTTATTTTTTGAATAAGTGCCATAACTTCAATTGATGTAGCAGAGTCAAGGGCTCCAGTAGGTTCATCAGCAAGAAGAACTTTTGGATTTGATGCTAATGCCCTAGCAATAGCAACTCTTTGCTTTTGTCCACCAGACAATTCACTAGGAAGATGAGTAGCCCAGTCTCTTAGACCTACTTTTTCTAGGAAAATTAATGCAGTTTTTTGTCTTTCTTTTCTTGGAATCCCCTGATAGTATAAAGGAAGTGCTACATTCTCAAGAGCATTCTTATAAGTAATAAGATTAAAGGATTGAAAGACAAAGCCTAAAAATTTGTTCCTATATTCAGCAGCTGTTTTCTCATCTAAATTTTCAATTCTAATTTTATCAAGATCATACGTTCCATCATCAGCATTATCAAGCATTCCTAATATATTTAAAAGAGTAGATTTTCCTGATCCAGATGAACCCATAATGGCTACTAATTCTCCATCCTCGACATTAAAATCAATGCCCTTCAATACATGGAGTGACGATGAGCCCATATTATATGACTTATGTAGCTTGTTTATTTCAATCATAATACTGCAAAATTAGTTTTTCTTATAATAATATCAATTTTTAGCTCATTAATTATTTATTAATTTACTGGCTTCATCACTATTTTTTTGTCCTCATAAATTTCAAACAACATTTTTTCAAACTTAGGCGGACCAAGAATTGGTTTTACATCATTTGAACTGCCAAATTTTTCTTTTGGTATTCCAATTAGATTAAAATCCATCTTTTGGTTTTCATTCTCATCATGAAAAAATTGAATTGCGTATTTTCCAGCAGAGATAGAGTCAAAAGAAATTTCAGAAGAATAATTAATAACTGGTGATTTTCCAACTATCACTGGATTTTCATTTTCATCAAGAATACGAATATATATAGGTCCTTTGTTAGATTCAAGATTATTTATTTCCATTTCTAAAGATATATCACCTCTAAGTTCAGTGATATAAAATTTAGTAGTTTCCTCTTGAGAAAAAATTAAATTTGAAAAAAGAAAGTTTAAAATAATCAATATATGTAAGTATAGTTTCATAGTGGTAATTTAAATAAATCTTCAACTTTACATTTTAAAGTTTTAGCAATCTTTAATGCTAGAACAGTTGATGGAACATAAATTCCATTTTCAATAGCATTGATACTTTTTCTTGAAACTTCTGCTTTTTGAGAAAGATCTTGTTGTGTCAAGCCAGCAGCTCTTCTAAATTCTTCAAGATTATTTTTAAGTTTATGATGATTTCTTCCCAAACTTTATTTTTATTTTTTCTCAAACTCCTCTACTACTTTATTAATTTCTTCCGATTGATTTGGATAAATATATCCTGCAACCATCTGGCCTATTCCAATTAAAGCAACTAATGCTCCTACGCCTTTTAAAATTTCACCTATCGCTATCCAGCCAAGCATAAATAAGCCAGCTCCAATGAAAATTGTTATTACCCCACTTCTTCTTAGATCAACAGGAGATTTTTTTTTATCCTGCAGACTCTCAATAAGATCTCTAACTTCTTCTGGATCACTAATGTTTTTTGATACTTCAATAATAGTGTCATATTTCTTTTTCTTATTTCTTGACTCATATACAAATACTATCCAGATAATAATTGCAGGAAGGGATACTGCTATAATTGGAATAAGTATTCCTAATCCACCTATTAAATGCTCCATAATTATTAATTTTTTAAATGTAACGTAAACTTATCATTTTTTTAAATGAGAAGCAAACGTTACACTAATTATTTTTAAAAATTACGTAGATGACTTATTGGTCCTGTAAATTTTCCAAATTATTAACCCAACTAATATATATGGAATAGACATTAAGTAAACTATACCTCTATTTAAACCCTTAGCTGCTTCATATTCTTGGTCACTCTCCATAATCGCGCTTAACATTGAACACTGCGAATGGATATCTGTTGTAGATAATATTAAAACTATAATTACAAATAATAACTTTTTCATTAATAAGTATAATATGGCGAAATCATCAAATAAACTATTACTCCAGTAACAGCTATATAAAGCCAGATTGGAAAGGTAATTCTTGCAATTTTCTTATGCTTATCAAACATTTTGGATATAGCTCTTACATATGTAACCAAAACCATAGGTACAATAAAAACAGAAAGTGTGATATGTGAAATTAAAATAAAGAAATAAACAGTTCTTATCATCCCCTCACCTCCATAAGGAGTTGGATCTGTAGTCATATGATACATTATATACATAACGAGAAAGACAAGTGAAAGGAAGATTGAAGTCTTCATTAACAATTCATGTTGCTTTATTTTTTTGCTTTTGATACTGTAAAGGGCAGCAATTAAAAGTATAGCTGTAATTCCATTAATTGCAGCATATATAGGGGGTAAAAATGTTAGAGGTGGTAAAGATGTTATTCTTATGTTAAATAAAATCAAAACCACTAATGGAATAACAATTGAGACTACAATTATTAAAGATTTATATTTCAAAGTTTGACCCGAATTTTCAATTTTACTCATCAATCAATTTTTTAATATCATAGCTCAGCATCTCTATTCCCTGAAGGTTTGCGTTAATATCAGTTATCCCCAGATAATACATAATTGGATTACCAAAACTATCTTTTCTGGACCTAATATACCCATCTTTGTCAATAAGTGCAAAATAGCCCTGATGTTCAAAGCCTCCTGCAAAACTTGTATTTTCATTAGCAAAAATATTAAAACCATTATTTGCTAAATCATATATATATTCTTTTTCACCTGTTAAAAAATGCCAGTTTTGAGATTTGATATCTAAAGCTTCAGAGTATTTTTTTAAGGTTGAGGGAGTATCATTTTTAGGATCAATTGTAACTGAAATTATTCCAAATTTATCTGACTCAGCAAACTTGTCATCTAGTAACTTCATGTTTTGATTCATCTCAATACATATATCTGGACACCTTGTAAAAAAGAATTCTAGCACATAAACTTTCCCTCTCATATCCTCATTTGATATAAAAATAGAATCCTGATTCGTAAGAATAAAATCAGGAGCTTTTCTTTTTTCATCCGAAATTGTCAAATACGAAAGTCTATCATTGTTATGAAGTCTATTTGAGTCTGTAATATCTAAATTGATGACTCTTTCATATATTTTTGGAATTGAGAATAAGCCAAAAAGAACTATGATTAATATCAGTCCAATATACTTTAAACTATTATTCATTAAATAGTGAATCATTTTTTTTGAGAGCTAATCTATACTCAGCCAAAATAATCTTTACATCATCAACCATTTTATTGTTAATTTCAGCAACTGATTGAGAGTTAAAACCAAATAACATTCCGATATCTTCATCATCATCTCTTCCTCTCAAGCTTAGATTTCTGTCTATAATAAAGACATATGGAGTACTAAAATTGTTATCCAAATCAATATTTGTTTTGAAACTATCAAAAATCATTTTAATATTCGATTGAGTTGTTGATATAAAATTCCAGTTTTTAAGATCAGTTCCAACTCCACTAACTAAATCACTCTTTAAATCCTCAATTGCTTCATTATCACTCTTATCATGTAGCAAAACAAATTGGAAATCTTGAAATTCATAAAACCTTTTATATATTTTTTGATTTAAATTTAGAGCTTCAGATTTTTTGTTATTTACATCGCCCCCCCAAAAGGCTACTACAGAAATTTTATTTTTAAAGGAAACATTAGCTATGTTACCTTCAATATTTTCTATATCCATTACTTTCTCTGTCAGGACTGGGAGTTTGGCAAAGTTATTTATCCCAGTGGACAAAAAAACATATACAAAAATTGGGAAAAAAAAGAGAAAGCCAAGTATTAAATACTTTTTAAGATTCTTAGTCATCAATAAATATCAAAATCCCACTCTTTTAAACCATCAAGCATTACATCGAAGATATAAGAACCTTCCCAAAGTAAAATAAATAATAGAAAAGGAATTAGAATAAGTAGGGGCAGAATAATAGTATTCTTTAAGAATGGCTTTTCATCTCTAACATGCATAAAATCCCAAGTTATATAGTAGGCCTTTACAATTGTAAGTATAATAAATATCCAGTTTATTAGTTTAAGACCAAGAAAGTAGTTCATTAAAATTGGTGGTTTTAAGATACCAAGGGCAACTTCAATGGCAGTTACAATTGAAAGGAAAATTAAGACTCCCCAAATTTTCTGAACATTGGATTTAAACTTTAAGTAGCCTCTAAAAATCTCTAATTTGTGTTCGTGCTTAGCCATATTTATACTAAATAAAAGAATGTGAATACAAATACCCAAACTAAATCAACAAAGTGCCAATATAATCCTACTTTTTCAACCATGTCATAGTGTCCTCGTCTTTCATAAGTTCCTAAAAGGACATTTATAAATATTATAATATTTATAACAACTCCTGAAAAAACGTGAAATCCATGAAAACCAGTAATGAAGAAAAAGAAATCAGCAAAAAGTGGATTCCCATATTCATTTCTAATTAAGTTAGCACCTTTCACGACTCTTGTTGCTGAGGAGAGTTTGTTTTCAGCATCTTCTCTAGATAGAATTATTTTTTGTCCTTTATCATTTAATTCTTCAACTCTAACGGTTATTGCAGAATTAGTTTTAAATCCCTCCATGACCTCAGAAAGTGTTATTTCAGGAAGCTTAGCTTCACTTTGATACCATATACCAACGTTATCATCATGAGTAACCCTTTCTTGAGATTGAAGAACTGCAAAGTCATCAATAGGAATTCTTTTATCTTTTTTAATATCATAAAACTGGAGTATCTCTCCATTTTGTATCTCTACAGCTCCGTACTCACCTTTAATAAAGTTTTTCCACTCCCATGCCTGTGAACCAACAAAAACTGCACCCCCTATTATAGTTAATAACATGTAAAAGGCAACTCTGTTTTTATCGTTATTATGACCTGCGTCAACAGCTAAAACCATAGTTACAGATGAGAATATTAGAATAAAAGTCATCAAAGCTACGTAGTACATTGGTGCATCTACCCCATGTAGAAATGGAAAGTGATGAAAAACCTCATCAGCTATAGGCCAGGAATCTATGTTCTTAAATCTTGAAAATCCGTAGGCTACTAAAAATCCTGAAAATGTAAGGGCATCGGAAACAATAAAAAACCACATCATAAGTTTTCCGTAAGCTGCGTCTAGAGGTTTAACTCCTCCTCCTCCCCAAGTTTTCTGTTTTGTTTTAGTTAATGTAGATGCTTGCATCTAGGGCAATTTTGACAACAAATTTATTAATTTTTAACTGAAGTATTTAATAAAAAAGAATAAATATATCCATAATGCACCAAGAAAATGCCAGAAAATTAATGCCAGTTCAAAACCTAGCTTATTTTTTTCATACTTCTGTTTGTTAAACTTTGAAATTACAACAGTTAGAACAATCATCCCTGCAAATAAGTGTGCAAGATGAAGGAAAACTAAAATGTAAACATAAGATGTAGTAACAGAACTTTCTGGACCTGTAAAATAATATCCCTGAGATATGATTTCATTAAAACCTAAAAATTGAGAAACAACAAATACGATTGCAGTTAAGATGGTCAAAACCAACAAAATATTTACATTATTTCTTTCGATGTAAATGTTTATATTTTCAGGAAGAGAAACTCTAACATATTTATCAAGCCTTGACTTTGCAAGCTGAAAAAAAATACTACTGAAAACTATTGAAACTGTACTTATTGTGAACCAATTGGGTAGAACAAACGAGTCTAACCAATCTGGCCTGGAGCTGCTTACTATAAATGCACTGGTTAAGCCAGCAAATGTCATAGTTATACTGATCATCCCAAACCATAGCATCATTTTTTTTGCTTTGGATACTTTAACATCTAATGGATTTAGAGTAGTCATTATGATAATAATTTATCTAGAACAAATATAATTTGAATAAAGCTTAAATAAAAAATACTAGTATACATTAGTCTTATAGCATTTTGATTATCCTTATACTGCATTAATCTTATGGCTTGAGTTAACATGAAAATTCCTGCAACTAATATTAATATTAGTGAGGGTAAACTTATGGTAAATGTTCCTGTAAAACTAAAGTATGGAAGAATCGATACCAAAATCATCCAAATAGTATAAAAAACTATTTGGAATGCAGTTGAATTATCACGTTTACCTGTTGGAAGCATTTTGAATCCAGCTCTTTTATAATCATCATGTGAGACCCATCCTATAGCCCAAAAATGTGGAAATTGCCAAAAGAACTGGATCATAAATAATATTCCAGTTTCAATAGAAAATTTATTTGTAACTGCTACCCAACCTAACATAAAAGGGATGGCACCAGGTATAGCTCCAAAGAAAACAGATAAAGGTGTTATAGGTTTCAAAGGAGTATAAACTGCTAGATAAATAATCATTGATACAAATCCAAAAAAGGCTGTTCTAAAATTTATAGCATAAAGCATAACTAGACCAATAAGTCCTAAAATTGAACAAATTATAATTGCTTGATAGATACTCATATTACCTGAGGGCAAAGGTCTGTTTAAAGTTCGGGACATGAGGGAATCTCTTTCTCTTTCAATAATCTGATTAAATCCATTTGATGAGCCAACTACTAGAAAACCACCAATAATTAAAATAATAAAAGTGGAAAGGGAAAATATCTCAAAGGCAAGTAAATAAGAGGCAACAGATGATAAAACTACACTAAAAGATAGCCTGTATTTTATCAGAGTAAGAATTTCAGAAAATAAAGGCTTATGCTTTATATTTAAAGTTTCAGACATTAATTATTCATATTAGGAAATATCCTTATTGAAGTCTGAAAGTAATTGGTATACTAAATGGTACTCTAACAGCTCTACCTCTTTGTTTTCCAGGTGTCATTTTAGGAAGTCTTCCAATAATTCTAGCTGCTTCATTTTCAAGGTTTTTATCCGGACCTCTCATCCTAATATTTGTAATTGAGCCGTCTTTAGCAATAATAAAGTTCACATATACTCTACCTTGAATACCCATTTCTTGAGCTATATCTGGATATCTAAAGTTTTTTCTAATGTGTTTATTCATTTGCTCTTGAAAACATGCTCTTCTCTGAGATTTAGCAACTGATTCACAGCCAGGAAAAATAGGAACATCTTCGATAACAGCAAAAGGAACATCTATATCTTCGAATTCATCTTCAACCTCAATTTCTTCAATTATAATTTC
>CACNIG010000015.1 GCA_902620455.1 uncultured Bacteroidota bacterium | reverse complement strand
TTAATATTTACAAAGATTCAATTGATATTAGTTTGGATAACGTAATAGGCTTTTCAGATAGACTATATACAAAAGCAGACTTTGACTCCAAAAATTTTAATTCAACGCTAGGTAACTTAGTTGCAGATATTATATATATTCAATCTGATTCTTTATTTAGGGTTCAAGAAAATAAAAAAATTGACTTTGTTATTCAAAATCATGGTGGAATTAGAGGAGCTCTTCCTAAAGGTGATGTAAAATTGAGCGATGCATATAAAATACTTCCATTTGAAAATGAGATTGTAATCGTTGAAATGGATGGAGAATCTATAAATGAAATAGTTTCTTTTTTAAAAAAAGAAAAAATTCCTCATCCATTCTCTGGACTATCAATTAATGGAAATACAGTTTTAGTTCAAAGCAAACCGATTATACCCTCTAACAAATATTATATAGCTATAAATGACTATCTATTGACAGGAGGTGATAATATGTTTTTCTTTAACAAGAATAAAGGTATTTATAGGCTCGGGTATACTCCAAGAGATGCATTTATTGATTACACAAAGTCAAACTTATACATATCATCAAAAATTGATAATCGTTTTATAAAAAATGAATAGAAGAAAGTTTATTTATAATTCGAGCCTTGCATCGCTTTCAGTGATGGGATTAAGTTCATGTAATTTAAACTCAAAAAATCTGAAGATTACAATTCTTCACACCAATGATGTACACAGTCAAATTGAACCATTTCCACCTAACCATAACAGATATCCAAATAAAGGTGGCTTTGCTAGAAGAGCTGGTCTATTTAAAGAAATAATAGACCTAAATCCAAATACATTAATTTTTGATGCAGGTGATATTTTTCAAGGAACACCATATTTTAATTTTTTTCAAGGAGATTTAGAGCTAAGTTTGATGAAGAAGATGGGATATAATGCAGCAACAATAGGAAATCATGAGTTTGACGCAGGTTTAAAGACGCTTAAGCAAAATATTATAAATAATGACTTTCAATTTATATCATCCAATTATGATTTTACAAATACAGAATTGGAAGGTTTAATTGATAAG
This sequence comes from uncultured Bacteroidota bacterium, assembly GCA_902620455.1. Classification (GTDB taxonomy): domain Bacteria; phylum Bacteroidota; class Bacteroidia; order Flavobacteriales; family Flavobacteriaceae; genus Marisimplicoccus. The sequence continues at coordinate 20,119 of CACNIG010000015.1, read as the reverse complement.
TACAAAATATATAATAAGGCAGGAGTAAAAATTGGTGTCTTTGGTCTAGGTATTGAACTTAATGGGCTTGTAAATCCATTATTATATAATGAAACCAAATATTATGACCCCGTAGATATAGCAAAAGATATGACTTCAAAACTAAAATTTGAAGAAAAATGTGACCTGGTCATTTGCATATCTCATTTAGGTCATCAATATCAAATAGATAAGATTAGTGATACAAAACTTGCCAAATTGACATCAAATATTGATCTAATTATTGGCGGACATACTCATACACTTTTGAAAGAACCATTAATTTTAAATAATTCTTTGGGTGAGGAAGTCATAATTAATCAAGTGGGATCTAGTGGTGTATTTGTAGGTAGGATAGACTTTAATTTTACTAATAATTTTAAATTTTCTGATAAATCTTTAATTGAGCTATAGATTATAAAATATTGAATATCAATATTTTATTATCTTAATATGATAATTGTAGTTGGTGTATACAACCCAAATGAAAAAACTGAAATTAAGCCATCCAAAATTGTATGTTTCACAATTAATTTATAATCCTTCAAATCATTAAGCTCCTCTAATTTAGGGGTCCCTTCTGAAATCAAACCACCAATATAGTTATGTTGTTTGATAGACTTTTTAAAATTATCTTTTGGTCCATCTCCATAGGTAAAAGTATGAACACTGCACGAGTTTAAAAGTATTAGACTAAAGAAAAGAATAAATAGTTTTCGCATATACTTAATCAAATAAATAAATTATAGTTTTTGTAGCTTAATATTTCGCCATCTTACCTTAACATCATCCCCCTCATGGATCTGCAGAGCGATTGCACCTTTTCCTTCTCCTATTAATTTATCTTCAAGCCTTATCATCTCTACACCATTTAACCAAGTTTTTACTAAATCTCCATTAACCATAATTTTTAATGAATTCCAATCTCCAATATTTAAATTTTCGTCTTTTGGATTTGGCTTTATTAGCCACTCCCTTCCATAGGATTCATAGATTCCGCCTGTAAATAAGCCAGGTGGTGCAATTTCTACTTGCCAACCATTAATTATGACACCTTCTAGAGTTGATCTAAAAAAAACTCCACTATTACCGTTAGATTCTTGTTTGAATTCAAGTGTTAATATAAAATCATCATAATATTCAGTAGTTGAAAGATAGCCGTATTGATTATCAGGTCCATTTTCACAAACTAACTCTCCATTCTCAACATACCACTTTTCAGTTCCATGAATTGTCCACCCGGATAAATCAATTCCATTAAATAGGTTAATTAATTCATTTTTTTCCTTATTAATTAGTAAAAAATCGCTAACAAAAGAGCTTAAAATAAATAGAGAGAGAATTAACCAAGTATATTTTATTGTATTCATATAATTATAAATTTAGGTAATTTTATGAAATGAAGACTACATTTAAAATTTCTGGAATGACATGCAATGGATGTAGATCAACTGTTGAAAATAAATTAAGCTCTTTAGACGGGGTTGATAATGTTCAGGTAAATCTAACTAATGGTGAGGCTATTATTTATTCCAAAAATCCCATTAGCTTTTCATTAATATCAAATTCTCTTCCATCTAAATACAGAGTAATAAGAAATATACCTGATCAAGATAATGAAATGATAAAGTCAAATAAAATTAAACAGCTTAAACCTTTATTTATAATCCTTGGATATATATCAGTAACAAGCATATTATTAAATTTTAGAAACTGGAATTCAACTAATGCAATGCTCGATTTTATGGGACTATTCTATATTATTTTTAGTTTTTTTAAAATTCTTGATATAAAGGGATTCTCTAAATCATTTAAAATGTATGATCCACTTGCAAAAAAAATTACCATATATGGATATATATATCCATTTATTGAAATATTATTGGGTTTAATGTTTTTAACTAGAATTGAAGTTAATATAGCTTTGTTAATTACAATTATTATTCTAGGTATTACATCAGTTGGAGTAACTCAAACACTTTTGAATAAAAAAACAATAAATTGTGCATGTCTTGGAACAACTTTAAAGCTTCCAATGACTGAAGCTACATTTATTGAAAATGCCATAATGATTATAATGGCAATTATATTATTGATTTAATTAAAAAAACCCCATGTTGCCATGGGGTTTTTAAATTAATTTATGGTTAATAAATAAAATTATTGAGTAGCAGTAATCCACATAACTTGTTGAACTATTACTTGAGCTAACCATCCATTTGGATTTGCTTTACCTGTCATATCTCCCTTTGGTGGATCATAACCTTCTAATGGATAATCCAGAGCATCTAAAGCATCTGCTACGCTTGGAAAAGAATCCCATGTCATTACCGTGGAGCCATTTTGACTTACAGTTGTTAACTTTTTTCCAATTCCCCAACCTGTTCTTCCTCCCATATCTTTTTCAAACTCTTTCTTCCAGACTTTTTTGTTGTTATCGATAAACATTGCTAAATTTTCTGGTTTTGCAAAATTCCATACAGTTGCTTTTCCTTCTCCTGGAATTTGGTCTTCAATTTTCCAAACATTTATTCCAGATCCAGTATAGTAACCAAAAGATTGAATATCCTCTGAAGAAATTCCTAAAATTTCCTCTGTATTCCATATTGAATTATCTGTAAGTTGATCTAAAGTTTCATAAACATTTACAAAAGCATGTGTCCATTGATCACTATTTCCGTATGGCCTTGCGAATAGACCCCAAGCAAGTTGTTTACCTGAATCAATATTTGCCTTAGCAACTTTTGACCAATATTTAGTCTCAAGTCTAGCAACTTCTGCCTGATCTCCGTAGGGAACCTGAATGTATGTAATTGTATAATACTGAGCATTAACTCCAAATGAGAATGCTAAAAATAGAATTAAAAGTAATTTTTTCATGTTTTTAATTTTTTAGAACATCAAACTTAACTATAAGAAAACATTATTAAGGTATAAGCTTAGCCTAAATATGAAAAATTATCATATTAATAATATTTGATTAACATTTTGATAATTTTTTTGATTTTTATGCATATAATTACAAAATTGATTATAAAATGAAATTCTTTAGACCTTTTTTGATTTTGATAATAATAATGTTCCTGTTTAGCATAATAATGAGTTTTTTTTCATGACAGAAGAATATTTCTTTCAATGCCCATACTGTTGGGAAGAAATATCAATGATATTTGATAAGTCTGTTTACACTGACTCATACATAGAAGATTGCGAGGTTTGTTGCAATCCTATTGAGATAAGCTATTCCTCTTCTGGAAATGATATCACTGGTTTTTCAGCAAATTCAATTGAACAGTAGTCTAACATTTTATATATTTAACAATATGACAGAACAAGATATCATTAAAGCTCAAAATTTATGGTCTGAAGGAATAATTAAAATGGGGCAAATGTCCAATGATAGAAAATCACTTGAGAACTACGCAAGTGATTTTTTGGACAGACTCTATAATTTTGATGATCAAGTACTCTTCAAACCGACAAAAGCCAAGGATATTCAATTTAGAAATAATAAAAAGTCTGCTGTATCCTATTTTATTGCAGGAGATGACAGGGAATGTAATGAGGATAATGGATTTGCATTATCTAGTTGGTCTAAAATTACTTTTGAAAATTCAGACATTATTATTGAAGAGGAAAGTGCATTAGCTATGGGAAATTATACATTTGAAAATGATGATTCAAAAATTAAGGTAGAATTCTCCTTTGGTTATAAAAAAGTAAATGGATTAGTAAAAATTAATCTTCATCATTCATCAATTCCATTTCAAGGATGAATTTATCTAGAATAATTTCAGGAACCATGAATTGGGGTACTTGGGGAGCTAATTACTCCAAGCAGGAGATGTGTCAATTGATTTCTGAATCATTTGATTCTGGAATCAATTCATTTGATCACGCTGATATATATGGCGGATATACTACTGAAGAATCATTTGGAGATGCTTTTATAGACACAGGAATTAAAAGAGAGGATGTTTTTTTTATATCCAAATGTGGCATAATGTACCCAAGTAAAAAGTTGCCAATTAAAACTAAGCATTATGACTATTCAGAAGATCATATTATAAAATCTGTTAATAATTCTCTAAAATATCTTCAAACTGATTACCTAGATTGCCTTTTACTTCATAGGCCAAGCCCGTTAATGGATATAAACATAATTGGTAATACAATAGAGGGTCTAATTAAAAGCGGTAAAATTAAAAGTTTTGGTGTTTCAAATTTTACAGCTGATCAAATGGATATGTTTAAAGGTAAAGTTGAGATATTATATAATCAAATAAATCTATCTCTTACCCATCTTGATCATATGTTTGATGGAACTTTAGAATATATGCAGGCAAACAAAATATTACCAATGGCTTACAGTCCCCTAGGATCATACTTTAAAGAGGGAAGTAATAAAATAAAAAAAGTTGTAGAAAGTCTAAAAGATAAATATAGCTGTACAGACTATCAGTTACTAATATCCTGGCTACTTAAACATCCATCAAAAGTTTATCCAGTAATTGGCACAACTAAATCTGATAGAATAAAAAAGAGCATGAAATCACTTAAAATTGAAATTGAATTAATTGACTGGTTTGAACTACTTGAGGCGAGTGTTGGAAATAGAGTACCCTAGAAATTATTTATTTGACCATCAAGCCAATTTAATCTTTGATTTATCCAACCTTTCAGGTAATTGATTTCTGATTCATATGTAGCTCCAATAAAGTAGTTAGGCCAGACATATTTACTTAGTACAGGCCATTTGTAAAAATTTTCACTTACAGCATTATTTGTATTTAAATATTCAACATAAGAATTAATCTGAGATTCAATGTTTGCATTACTTAGATTATTTGATCTATATAATTGCCACTTTTCCTTAAGTCTTTCTTTAAAATAAACACTTTCCATGAGTCTTCTCCACCAAAAGGGAACCTGCCATATATCTCCAGGACAAATTGAGTTAAAATTATATAGCCAACCTTGAGTATTAGCAGCATCACAATAATCTGCGTTACCAAAAGCAAGATTAAAGTCCCATATAGGTCCCATCTTTATTTTTTTATCAATATCAACATTTATGTATGTACTTAACCTATATCCATCAATATTCTTTGTTATTTCATTCATTATAAAAAAATCAATAAAAGAATCAATATCAATTAGTGAGCGATAACCGATTTCAGGATCATCAAAATTGTCTGATGATAACACTGACTCGAAATCATTAATTATTGAAGAAATATGATTCTTTTGATTATTAAAAATATCCTCTGGTTTAGGATAGTGATAGATGAAATATATAGGGGAATCTCCTGAAATATTTCCATTTTTATCAAAGCTTGATCTAAAAGAAAAAGAGTTATCATAGCATGTATTACAACCTCCTCCATCACTTGTAGGCTTATCAATTTTAATTATATATCCACCATTAACATTATCTCCTTCAAGCTCAGTGATATCAACCCTATTTTGATCTCTTTTAATTTTTTCCATCAACACATACAGACCTTTATAGTCATTGTTAATGAATAGATTGTAAAATTTAACCCTGCTTGCTTTATATCCAATTGAATTTGATAGATCAAAAGTTAATTTATTTCTCATTAAGGATTTATCTGAGTACGGACCATAGAGTATCCAGTCTTCCTCCTCTGGAAAGCCTCCAAGACTTACATCCAAGTCCTCAGACCAATCAGAACTTCTAGTTTCTAATCCATATGATTTCTTAGGAAATATTTGAGAGGAACTTCCTCTAATTTCAATACCAATTTTATAATCAGATTCAATATTGTTTTCAGAAACAATTAACTCTGCATTTATCTTTGGTTCATCGACAATTACTTGACCAATTGTTGATATCCTCATAGTAGGAAGATTATTTTCATTTGGTACATTTTCCTGAAAATTAATTACTTCAGAATCAATATTAACAAGATCTAAATCATCAGATCCACTGCATGAGTATAAGAGAAAAGAGGCAACTATAAAATATTTTTTACAATTCAGTGATAAATAACTCATTATAGGTTTCATGAATAAAATTTGCAAGCTGAATATCTAGTGATGTTATCCCTCCTTCACTATGAGTTGTCAACTCAAAAACAATTGTATCATAATCAATAATTATTTTAGGATGATGATCTAGCTTTTCTGATCTATCAGAGACAAGATTTGCAAAACTCATTACTTCCATAAAGGATGATAATTTATATTTAATTAGTAAAGTATTGTTAACCCCCTTCCATCCTTTTAGAAGTGATAAGTGTGATTCTATTTCTTTTGGTGAAAGTTTTTCCAATTATTTTGAATTTATATATTTCCAAATATAGTATATGGGAATTAAAATTACTGCAAAAATTATTGCATAAAATAGAAAATAGGCAAGTAATATTAGTGCTAAGCAAATAAAAGCAACTCTAATGATTATAGAGATCAATGGATGAGACATTAAGTCGTAATAAAAATTTAAAATTTTATTTTTAAAGTTATCCATGTGCAAATTTACAAATTATGTAAAGAAGTATTTCTCTTCAATTGATTTCCAGAGCAGTAGTGATGCAACACTTTTATATGGAGACCAAGATTCAGTTATAGAATTTAGTTTATTATCATCTTTAATATCAATTTTATAATTAATCTTTATACTATTCATTAATGCTAAATCCCCTTTAGAAAAAATATCAATTCTCATTAGCACAAACATTAAAAACATTTCAGATGACCATACTCCAATTCCTTTTATCTTGGTTAATTCATCTATAACTTCCTGATTAGATGCACTTAAAAAGTCATAACTATTTTCTTTAAAATACTTGAATACGTTTTTTATATAGGTTGCCTTCCTGAAAGATATTCCTACAGATTGAAGTTCTTTGTCACTTAATTGAATTATCTCATCATTAGTAAGATCTCTAACTTTGTCAATAAACCTATTTTTAATAGTGATAGCAGCTTTAAAACTTACTTGTTGCTCAATTATTAAATAAGCTAGTGCAAGAGGGTAATTTTCATTAAATCTTTCAAAAATATCAATGCTACTAGAAAATTTATTTATTAAATGATCAAGACAAGGGTCTTTTGACAAATAATTATATGCTTTTTTTAACGTTTTTTGATTAAGTTCCATTTATAAAAAAAAACGATATTTGCAGTATGAAAAAAATAATTTATTTAAGCTTAACTCTTCTGCTGCTTTCATGCACCGAAGATACAAAAGAAAAACTTGTAGTTTATCAATCTCCAACATGTGGTTGTTGCTCCGAATGGGTAGCCAACATGGAAAGTAATGGAATGAATGTTGAGGCTATTAAAACAAACGACATGTATACTACAAAGGTCAATGCAGGAATTGATATGAGTCTTTCTTCATGCCATACAGGTTTTATTGGTGACTATTTTATTGAAGGTCATGTGCCTTATGATGCCATTTCAAAACTATTAAGTGAAAGACCTGATATCAAAGGTATTACTGTTCCTGGAATGCCAGCAGGAATAAATGTACCAGGGATGGAGACTATCAATGAGAGAGCAAAATTTGATGTTCTAGCAGTAAACAATGATGGTTCAACTTTTGTTTGGAAGCAGTACGAGTAATAGTGAAATTTTTTTACTTTTTTTTATTTGTTCTAATACTTTCTTGTGAAAAAGAAAAGTGCTATACAATTGAAGGTAAAGAAATTATAAACGGCGAATATTATTTGCTTTTAGAGAACACAAGAGAGTTTGATAGGTCAAGTAATTACTCTAGTAATAATGGTTTGTACACAGGTGTACCTGATCCATATGGTACAGGAAAGGTTGACAAGGAAACATATGACTCGATTACTGTGGGTGAAAAATATTGTCCATAAAAAAACCTGCCTAAAAAACCATAAAAAGGCAGGTTTTGCAAATCAGATACTACTTCAAGTAGCGAATATAAACTAGGATAATTTCATGAACTACTATAAAATTAAGTTTTGAAAAATTTTAAAGACATTGCATTAATTAATTTTTTTAAAGTTTTACTGAATTATAAAAAAAAGTTTAGTTTTTTTACGAAATCTCTAATTATGATTAAAAAAAATACAGATTTAAAAACTTTTCATTTAGCTAAGGTTAGTTTTTATATGCTAATTTTATCAATCATTTATTCATGTAACTCAGAGGTGAATATTAATAGTGTAAATCAGAATCAGTTGAATAAAGAAACTAGTCTTTATCTAAAACAACATGCTCAAAATCCGATTAACTGGCAAAGATGGAGCAACTCAATCTTTGAGGTGTCTGAGGAACTTGATAAACTTATAGTAGTAAGTATTGGCTATTCTAGTTGCCATTGGTGTCATGTAATGGAAGAAGAAACTTTCACTAACGATTCTATTGCTAGTATTATGAATGAAAACTTCATTAATATAAAGGTAGATAGAGAGGAAAATCCTGATGTTGATCAAGCCTATATGACTGCCTCACAATTAATGACAGGTATGGGAGGTTGGCCTTTGAATGTAATTACTCTTCCAGATGGTAGTCCAATATATGCTGGAACATATCATACCACATCGCAATGGGATGATATTTTAAAGAGAATTATTAGACTAAAAAAGGATAATTATGATGGTCTTAAAGAAATAGCTAAAAATGTAAAAAATGGTGTAACTGATGTAAATACTATATACAAGCGTGAGGTAGAAAGTGACTTTAATTCAGAATTTCTTAAAAACAATATTGAAAATTGGAAAGATAAATGGGATCGGAATTTTGGAGGAGATTTAGCTCAGCAAAAGTTTGTATCTCCCTCGAAATACATTTTCTTACTCAATTATGCACGCATATATGAAGACAAAGAAGTATTTGATCACGTAAAAAATACCTTAGATGTTATTTCAACTAGTGGTCTTATCGATTTCATTGAAGGAGGATTCTACAGGTATACTGTTGATAATGAGTGGAAAATTCCTCACTTTGAAAAAATGTTATATGATCAAGCTCAAATGATTAGTATTTATTCCTTGGCCTACAAATTATATAATGATGAATACTATAGAAATATTGTTGTTGAAACAATAGATTTCCTTAATTCAAAAATGTCCTCAAAAGAAGGGCTGTATTATGCAGCAATGGATGCAGATACTGATGGTGAAGAAGGAAAATATTATTCTTTTAGTAGAGAAGAGTTAGATTTAATATCAAAAAATACTGATTTTAAAACTTTCACAAGTTATTATAACATTGATATCAATAATCCATGGGAGGATGATAGATATCTTTTGCTACCTAACAAAAATAATTTTGAAGCTGATTGGTTGAAATCAAATAATTTATCAAAATCTGTTTTATTATCTCAAAAGAAAATATGGGAATCTAATATAATTGAAATAAAGGATAATAGAACCAAACCAAGAATTGATGATAAAATAATTGTTTCATGGAACTCCCTTGCAATTACTGGGCTTATTGACGCGTATGAAGCATTTAATAACGAAGATTATTTGAACAAAGCAAAATCCATGTACGATGAACTAAAGAAAAACTCTTTCAGAAGGAATAAACTAATTCACACATACAAGGAGAATCAATTTCAGGAAGGAGTCCTTGAAGATTATGCTTACCTGGCTAAAGCATCAATGAGGCTTTTTCAAGCAACAGGTGATGAATCATACTTTAATTTTTCAAAAGAAATTACTGATGATGCAGTCGATATCTTCAAAGATGATGAAACTGATCTTCTAAGATATAGTAACAATAAAGAGTTATTTACGAAGCTTATAATTGTTGACGATGGTGTCATTCCATCTCCAAATTCAATAATTGCTGAACAGTTATTTAATATTGGACATGTAATTTTTGATGATGAATATCTTAATATGTCTGATAATATGGTCAGCTCCGTCCAAAGTGTAATTGATAGTAATATTAACTCATATTCAGTATGGGCTAACAATATTCTAAATAGAGCAGAATCATTTTATGAAATTGCAGTTATTGGTTCTGAATCAAAACTAATTACCGATGAGATAACTAATTACTTCTCTCCAAATACAATTGTTGTTCAATCTAAAGCTGAAAGTGATTTACCATTGTTTATTGACAGATTTTTTGAAGATGAAACATATATTTATGTTTGTCAAAATAAAACTTGTCAAAGACCAGAAACTAATATAAATTTAGCTCTTGAACAGGTCCCTTACATAAAGTAATATGAAAAAATCCTTTTTTAATTTTTCTATACTAACACTACTATTTTTTTTGGTAATTAGTTGTTCAAATAAAGAAAAGTCTGGTGAATGCTCAACTTTTCTAGAGTGCTTAGATGGAACTTATTGGACTACTAATGATAACCAATCAATTTGGACATTCAATGACAAAGAAAATGGAGAGTATCTGGAAGTTTATATTTCAGGGGACAACTGTTATACTTATGAAAATAATTTTATTGTTAATGCCCAATTTAAATATCAAACAAAAATAAATTTATCTGAAGACTTTGGTGGGTCAAACTGGATTTACAGCATAGTAAACGATAGTGTAATAGAAAAGTCAAAATCCACCGGTGGTAACACTTCCTATTTTTATAAAACAGATAAATCCTATCTTGATGAGCTATTAGAATTTGATGAATGTAATTACTAAAGCTTTATAAAAATCTTTTTCTTAAATAAATAGTATGCTGGTATGTAAATTATAAACACATACAAAATAGCATAAAGCAATGAGGCAATCTTTGGATATACACCAATATCTATAAGTGTATTAACAAAAATTGAATTTAGCTGGATTCCAATTATATAATCACTGTAAAATAAAGATCCAAGTACACCAGCCAACACGTAAGTAAAAATTGAATTTGTTCCAAAAACCTGAGACATTTTGAACTTTTTATATCCATTAACGTCAATCAGGTATGTAAATGCTGCTGTTAACATGAAAGACATTCCGCCCATTAAAAAAGTATATGATGTACTCCATAAATTTTTATTAACTGGAAAAGACCAGCTAAAAAAGTCACCAACAAATACTAGGATCAAACCAATGTAGAATAGTTTAAGCAATTTGTCTTTAAGATCTTTACTACTAACTAGTATTGTACCTGCGATTAGACCAAAAACACCAGTAATTATTGACGGAATCGTAGTTAGTATACCCTCTGGATCCCACGTATCTTGCCACATAACACCTGGTAAATAATTTTTATCAATATAATGTGCCATATTTAATTCAGGTAGACTTAAATCTGGTTGTCCAATTCCTGGTATTGGTATATATAACATTATAAACCAATAAAGGATTAATGTTATAACGGACAAATACATAAAATATCTCTTCTCAATAAACAGATATATCATCCCACAGAAAAGAAATACAAATGAAATTCTTTGAAGAACACCAGTCCACCTAATATTGTCAAAGTCAAAGGAGGGAAAAATCCACAAAAATAGACCTACTAAGTAAATTTTAAAAGCTCTCCATATTATTTTCTTAATTGTTTTGTTTCTATCTAACAAACCTTTTTTATTGTTTAATGAGAGAACAATTGAAACACCGACAATAAATAGAAAGTTGGGAAATATGTAGTCAGTAGGGGTTAATCCATTCCAATCTGCATGGAGTAATGGAGCAAAAACATTATCCCATGAACCAGGTTGATTGACAATTATCATGAAGATTAAAGTCATACCTCTTAAAACGTCTATTGATAGAAGTCTACCTTTCATGCACAAAAGTTAAAAAAAATAATTGGTGAATCTAAATTTACTTATCAACTTGAATTGTATAACCACCCCTACCCTTGTTATCAAATAATCTAAGATTTACAATATCATCTTGATTTAATTTTACTGGATTTTTATAATTCATGCTCTCGGAATTAGGTAAAGAACCATCTAGTGTATACTTAATACTTAATCCTGGAAATGCAGAATTGGCATAAAGAGAGTCATTTTTTATGATTCCACCGGGTTTAGGTAGATCATAACTCAGTCCACCGTATATATTTTCAATCATAGGAAGAACTCTCTGACCAATTGTGTTTCTTAATTTATTCCATTCATGATCTAAAGTTATTTCTCTTTCATTTTTGTCTTGAACACTTATCCATTTAGGAACTTTTGACCATGCTTTTTGAGAAAAAACTATAATGTTTGGCATGAACATATAATCGAGTATATCCTCATTCCTTATTGTTTCGCTCCAAATTTGAGACTGAATTCCAATAATATTATCTCTATTAGTGGATTTTAATTTTTCTGAGGATTCGATATATTCTTTTGAAATATTATTTTTTTTAACTCCATATGAGTCATTAAAAATATCAAAAACATCAACTGTCCACATATCTTTATAATCTGCATATCCACTCCAAGAAAGACCAACATTATCAAGATCCTTATCATCTACCATATCAAAATAAAAGGCACTTGAGTTACTCATTACAGTTTTATATCCGAGATTTGCATATTTATAAATCATATCCTGTCTTCCCCCACCCCAATCGTTTTTCCATACAAATAATAAGATATCATCACCTTTGAAAAAATCTTTTATTTGGGTTTCAGACTGATTTTTCTCTGTAAGCTTTAGCAGGATATCGTCCCATCCAGTCATTGTTGCATTATATGATAAAAGTTTATTATAAACTCTTGTTTGCATCATTTCATATAGAGCATTATAATCACCTACTATGGAATTATCTTCCATAAACTTGTTACATATAGGCGAATTTTGCCATGCTCCGTATGGAAGTTCATCAGCTGCAACACCAAACTTATCCATTTCGACTTCAGCTTCTTGATACATAAGGTATATCTCATCAATTACTTTTTCATAAAAAGTAAAAGCACTTTCCCTACATATGCAAGCTATATTATCATCAAACCCTTGAGCAGAATAATACTCACTCTTGTCATCAGGATCAGATAATAAATATTTTTCGGCTTCATCTTTGTTGCCTAACTCCATGTACTTTTGATACCTTACGTCCATTGAAATAATGGCAGATCTAATATGTGATGGAAAACTTATTTGTGGAATTATTTTTATATTTCTATTATTAGCATATTGAAGGATATCTATAAAATCGCCTTTTGAGAGATAACCAGAACCAGTTGAATTCGTATCAGGACCTGATCCATACATTGGAATCAAACTCTCAAATTCATCCTTTGTGTAAGCTCTTTTTGAACCTACCTCTGTCAACTCCTCTAGACCTGGAATTTCCAGCCTCCATCCTTCATCGTCAGTTAACCTAAAGTCTAAGTGATTTATCTTAAAAAAAGATAAATAGTCTAAAATTTGTTTAATCTTATCTGGACCATAAAAATTTCTTGAAATATCTAATAGCATCCCCCTGTATGAAAATCTAGGGGAATCATTAATAAAAACATGTTTTAGCTTTGTGTTATCCAGTTTAGATGATAACATAAGTTGTTTTAAGGATTGAATACCGTATAAAGCTCCAGCTTTATCAGATGCTTTTATTTGGATTTTATTTTCATTTATAGATAATTCATATGATTCTTTGAGAAATTTCTCTGAGAATTGAACTATAATATCTGAATCTACTGAATCTGAATAATTATTAAATTCTATATTAAAGTTTTGACTAAGAATAGAATTAACTGTATTAATATCCAGATCTAAATTTTCATCAATAAAGATTTCATACATAGATTTAAGAGAAGACTCTCCATCTAAAATTGTGATCTCACTTGGGGTTGGAGTAATTATTTCAAGTTCAGATTTACTAAGAACACTACTTGGGGAATATAAGTTATAGCGGTCAATAGAGGATGGTGCATCAAGTTTTTCTATTCCATCTGCATATTTCCAATCATAAGTAAACTTTACATCAATTATTTCATTATTAGAAACTACGAATCCTCCAACTGGAAGGTCCGATATTCTTTTTACCCCTCCAAACTGATTAAAATCTATATTAATCGACTCATTTGATTTTAAATCATAATCTTTACCAAATGATAATATATTATATGATTGACCTGCAACGTATTCATATTTAATATTATCAGGAATAGATTCATTATTTACAATTGAACTCTGTTGGTTCCAATGAAAAGACCAAACAGAATCAAAATCAACATTAGATGAATTTAAGAATGATAGTCTGACATCAAAATTAGAATCATTTATCTTCTTAATCTTGTATATTACCTCTATTTCATTTGATTTTGTATTACACGAAAGCACAAAAAAAGAGATTATACAGAGAAAGAAGAACCTGTTAATCATTCAGTTACTTTATTTTAGTAAATTCTATTAAATCATCATTCTTAGCCGAAATAATATATTCATTTTCATTAAATGATATAAACTCCATATCCTTGACATCACCGTTGATAAATAACCCACTTTTTTGAGTAGGAACTGCTTCAAAACCAAAATCAGGAGTGAATTTCAAGTAAACACCAACACTTGCATCATTCCTAGGAGTTTCAACTTCAGAATTATACATGTTTCCTGAAACAACAATATCAATATATCCATCTTTATCAATATCCTTTTTTAAAATTTTATTAATTGACGATAATTGTGTTAATGGTGGTAACTTACTCATATTAAATGAGTTGCCTGTATTTTCTAAATAAACAGATGAAAAAGTTTTTGAGAAATAGTGAAGAGAATTCTCAAGCGCAGGTTCAGTATATACATCCTCAAGGGTTGCTATTGAGAATGCATCGTAATCCTGAAATTTCATTTTAATTGCAGGGATTTGTTCTGAAGAACATTGTCTACCTCTAAGCGGGTATTGTTCTCCATCATTATAATAACTAAGAACAATATCTCCAGTATTATTTTGATCAAAATCATTATAAAAAATGTCAAATGTTTCATCACCTGATGTCTGATACTTATAATTGTTACCAAGATTTCCAATAACTAAATCCATATCACCATCTTTATCAAAATCTTCTGCAACAACGTCGTACCACCACCCTCTGGTAGAGTCAACATCAATTAATGATGTATCTTCAGAAAACTTTCCATCAATATTCTTGTAGAACTTAATTGGTGTCCATTCACCTACAACAATTAAATCAGTCCATCCGTCATTATTATAGTCAGTCCAAACTGATGATGTAACCAGCCCTATATCTTTGAAAGAAAAAATAGATTCATCTGCATTTTTAAATTTTATTCCATTACCGTTTGTTATGTTTTCAAGTAAGAAACTATCTGCAGGAAGAGGATAACTTCCTGGCACTACTCTTCCTCCAACAAATAAATCCAAATCACCGTCTTTGTCATAATCTTCGGCTGATACTCTCATTCCACTAGAAAAATTATCTGGTAATAAACTATCATCAAAATTAAATGAACCTTTACCATCATTTGTATATAACCTATCCTTCAATATTGGAGTATTTGGCTCAAATTCATTTCCACCCGAAACAATATACAAGTCTTTATCGCCATCGTTGTCAAAATCTTCAAGGATCATATCCATATCTTCGTATTTAGCATGTTCTTTTGAAAAAGAAAAGCTTTTATTATAAAAAGATCCATCTGATTTTTGTATGTAAAACGCGGTAGGTTGATCTTTTGCACCTCCTACTATAAAATCTTCAAGTTTATCTCCATTAATATCTCCAATCGCTATACCTGGTCCAAGTCTAGAGTTCTCATGAGGGAGAAGGACTTCTTTTATGTAATCATTATGCTCATTTTCATTATGCTTATGCTTAACAACCTCAACATTTTCAAAATAAAGATTTGATTCATTAGATTCTAATTCAGCATTAGATTCTGAATTCGATATATCAAATTCTACAGTAGAATTTATTTTAATGTTATTCAACTCCTGAGAATCACCATTTGACCAAACGACTTTTACAGATTTAATTATCTCGTCATCACCTAGTCCAAAATTTAAATATGGTGAAACAGATGACTGAAAGCCTCTAGTCATGGTTAGCTCCTGCATTTGAGAGGTATTTTCAGTCTCGACATAAACCCTACTATCAATTCCAAATGTATTTTCCTTATCCCCCTTTAAATTAACCCTCAAATAATTATTTGTTGAGTTATTTTTATAAATCTGAGCTTCCTGATCTATATTATTTACAATGATTTCTAAATCACCATCATTATCTAGATCAGCATATGTTGCACCATTGGAAAAGTTTTTGTCATCTAATCCCCAATCAATTGAAACATCAGAAAAAGTTAGGTCCTTGTTATTTTTGAATGCAAAATTTGAAATAGCCTCTGAAGGAATTTGGTTTGTGTAGTATAAGAGACTATCATTAGACATTGGTCTTAACTTTATTTCATTAAAATAATCCTTATTATTTATCTCTCTTCTAGTTCCATTAGAAATAAATAGATCTTTCCAACCATCATTATCAAAATCCGCTAGGAGAGGTCCCCAGCTCCAATCAGTGGATGATATACCAGATAATCTAGAAATATTACTAAAAAAAGGCTTATCTCCCTCAATGCGTCTATTTAGCTGAAGTGTATTATGCATGTATTGATAGTGGAATCCATAATTTACTGTACTCCAAAATAAATCTGGATTCATACTGGCCATATTTGCCTTTGATCTTCTGTTATCTTTAGCATCCATGTCGACTTGAATATAGTCAAGGTAATTGTCATTATTAAAATCTGCAATATCAACACCCATACCATAAAAAGATGTTTGATTTGTAGACTCCTTGACGATGTCAGTAAAAGTTCCATCACCATTATTCATATACATAAAGTCTGGTGAGCTAAAATCATTAGATATGTATATATCTGGATAAGAATCATTATTTAAATCTCCAACAGTTGCACTTAATGTTAACCCATAAGTTCTTAAACCTGCATCCTCAGTTACCCTCTTAAATGATGAGCCGTCGTTTCTATATAGATTATCCGTCTCATAATCTTCTGAATTCTGCATTTTATAGTAATAGTAACTACTTGGAGCATCAAAAGGTGTCATCGGATAATTAGCTACATAAAGATCTAGGTCGCCATCTTTATCATAATCAAAAAATGTTGCTTGAACACTATTACCAATATCATCTATTCCATATTCACTAGCCATTTCAGTAAAAGTATTATCACCGTTATTAATAAGTAATTCATTGTTTTTTACTCCATCTAAACCAGCAACTGAAACGTATATATCTAAATACCCATCATTGTTGATGTCTACCATCGTAGAGCCTGTATACCATTTATCATTACCACCAACTCCCGCTGATAATGTTATATCATCAAATACAAGATTTCCTTTGTTTAAATAAAGTCTATTTTGGGCCATGTTACCTGTGAAGAAAATATCATCAAGGTTATCATTATTTATATCTCCAACTGATACCCCACCACCCATATATATATAGGGATAGGTGAAGTAATTCATTGTGTTAGTCTCCTTTAATTCATTTATGAAGTCAACTCCAGTTTGGGTGCTGGATAGAAGAGTAAATTGTTTATTATCCGAAGTATTATTACATGAAACTATGACACATAATAAACTTATAGTCAATAAAAGTAGGTTCAATTTTTTCATGAAGCAAATTTAAAAAAAAACAGGATGAAAATTAATTCATCCTGTTTTATTTTTAGCTAGAATTTTTTTGATTAGTGACCAGGATTCTGAGTAAGAGCTCCTTGAGACGAATCAATAGCATTTAAAGGAATTGGTAATGCCATATGCTTAGCTGACACAGGGTTAGCTTTTGCTGCAAAATTAGCAATAGTTCTTCCCTCGTTAGCAATGTAAGCATTTAGGTCATCAACCATAGTTCCCCATCTTCTTAAATCAAAAAGACGGTGACCTTCCATAGCTAATTCAACTCTTCTTTCATGTCTAACTGCAGTTCTAGCAGCACCTTGATCAGTCCAAGCAGAGTTGTAAGTATCTATAACATAGTTAGGCTGAGAGTCAGCACGTGGACCGTTCTTAGCTCTTGCTCTAACTTGGTTAACATAACCTCTACCTGTTTCAAGTGCACCTGTTTCAACAGCAGCCTCAGCAGCCATTAATAAAACATCAGCATATCTTAAAATATGGTAGTTGATACCAGTTCTTTGCTCACCCCAACCACCTGTACCTCTGTTGGCATCATCACCAGCAGTATAAAGGTTTTTCTTGTTCACGTAAGGACCAGAGATATCTGTAAATGATGCTCTAATGTTATCCTTACCAGTCATAGGACCAAACCCATTTAAATCAATACCACGTCTTCCGATAGTGTAATCAATTCTTGGGTCTAGTGGACCAGTGTGCATAGTAAAAGGTTCTGTTTCATATATACCATAATCATTTGCTATATCAGAGGTTTTCCAGTTTGATAATGGAAGCCCATTAGCATCAGTCTGGAACGCGTTTCCAAGATCGATAGTTGGTTGGTAAAAACCACAACACATACCACCAGTCATTGAACCAATTGGGTGATTTAATGTCCCACCTCTGTTACCCTGTGGAGATTGTCCTCCATCAGAAGCAAATTGAATAGAGAAAATTGCCTCAGTACTGTTTTCTCCAGAAGATCTAAAGTTTGCTGAGTAGTCAGGATTTAATGCATAATCACCTGAACTTATTACAGATTCAAGAGAAGATAATGCTTCTGACCATTTTCCTTGGTATAATTGAGCTCTTCCTAAATATGCTCTAGCAGCAGATGCAAGTGGCCTACCTGGCTCACTGTATGCTCCACCTCTAGAAGCTGGAAGGTTATTTGCAGCAGCAGAGAAATCAGCTTCAATTTGGTTCCATATTGGACCACTGTTAGGCTGATTAAATTCACTCGCAGCATAATTTTCATCAGAAATGTAAGGTACGTTTACCCACATTCTTTGAAGTTCGAAATTGTAGTGACCTCTTAAGAATCTTGCTTGTGCAAGCTCAACTGCAAATGAACTTGGATCTTCAGAATTGTTGATCAAGTCAATTACAGCATTAGCTCTGTTAACACCAGCAAAAAGCGCTTGCCATCTTCCTTCAAAATATGGGTTAGTAGTATCCCATGTAAAAAGTTCGATTGCAAGTAAGTCAGCCTGGTCACCGTCAGTTGATCCTTTATGAGCATCATCTGAGATAGTGTCAAGCCACCAGTTATCACCACTTTTTGTCCAATCTGCACCTGGGCCTCCGTTTCTTATACCATCAAGTACTGAATAAGCACCTGTTAATAGAAGGTCAACACCAGTTGCATTCTGTAGGGCAGCATCACTTAGCGACCCAACAGGATCAATCTCTGTAAAGTCATCAGAACATGAGACTAAGATTGAAGCAGATAATAAAATTGTTAGAATTTTTTTCATAATTAATTATTATTGGGGTTAAAATTTAATATTAATACCTATCTGAGAAAGAGCATTAGATGGATATTGGTTTTGATATACACCAATATCTAAAGCTCCACCTCTTGGTACTTCCGGATCAAGACCTGGAAAGTCAGTTAAAGTAAGTAAGTTAGTTCCATTATAGAATACTCTAGCACTACTAGCACCTAACTTAGATGCAATAGAATCAGGTAAAGTATATCCTACTTGAAGAGTTCTAAGTCTTACATAAGAACCATCTCTAACAAAGAATGAGTTAGCAGATGTAAATTCGTTGTTAAGAATTGTTTCACTTAACGCTGGTAATGCACCATCAGTATTTGATGGAGACCAAGCATCTAACACACGAGTACTTCTATTTCCATTGAAGAAATAAGGAGTCTCATAGTAAAGAGCTGTATAGTCAAAAATATCATTACCAAGTGTTCCATTAAAGAATGCACTCATATCCCAGTTTTTCCATGCTAAGTTAACATTAAAACCAAAGATTAAGTCTGGGTGAGGATCACCGATTTTAGTTCTATCGTTATCATTAATTACACCATCGTTGTTAACATCCTCGTACTTGAATCTTCCAACACCAGCACCATCTTGAGTTGCATGAGCAGCAACTTCAGCTTCAGTTTGGAAAATACCAAGAACATTTCTACCATAGAAATAAGAAATTGGCTCACCGACAGATGTTCTTGTCATAGATCCAATTCTTTGACTACTTCCAGAATAGAAATCACTAATTAACTCAGTAACTTCATTCTTAGCTTTTGTTAGATTAGCATTAATAGAATATGTTAAACCATTAGATGTAGTATCTCCATAATTTAATGAG
>CACNIG010000014.1 GCA_902620455.1 uncultured Bacteroidota bacterium | reverse complement strand
AGCAAACCAATCGTTTACTAAGTCTTGAGGTAGGATTCTCTCCTCAAAAGAGTAGCTGTCAGAACCATCTTTTTTAATCATTCTTATTGCTTTTGCAAGTTTTTTTGAGCCAGTTTGTAAACTAGCAACAGCTTTTTTTGCCATCTTATTTAATTTCTTTGTGAACAGTCATTTTCTTCATGATAGGATTGAATTTCTTAATTTCAAGTCTATCAGGAGAATTTTTTTTATTCTTCGTTGTTATGTATCTAGAAGTTCCAGGCAAACCAGAGTCTTTGTGCTCTGTACACTCTAAAATTACTTGAACTCTATTTCCCTTTTTTGCCATTATTACTTAATTAAACCCTGTTTTCTAGCTTCTTTCAAGACCTCAGATATACCTTTTTTATTTATAGTTTTTAAAGCAGATGCTGAAACCTTTAAAGTAATCCATTTATTTTCTTCAGGGATGAAGAAACGTTTCTTGATAAGGTTTACATCAAATCTCCTTTTTGTCCTATTTAGTGACTTGGAAACGTTGTTTCCAAACATGACTTTTTTTCCAGTAATTTCACAAGTCTTAGACATAACGTACTAAATTTTTGTAACGTGCAAAACTAATGTATTTAAGTTTAATAAAAAAATAAATCTATTGCTTAATAATTTTATCAAAAAAAAGTTGAAAAGAGCTATTTGTAGCTAAATTAATGAAGTCTTCTCTGTTACAATCAAATTGAAATTTTTGGCAAAAGATTTCATTATCAGACATAATAGCAACAAAACAATCACCAAGATTTGTTTCTGGAGAGTCAACATTAGGTCCAGCGTTACCTGTTATTGCTATTGAATAATCAGTTTTTAATTTTTGTTTTACGCTCTCAGCCATTTTAATTGTAATTTCTTCACTTACAGTAGAGTAATTATCTAATTCACTCTCATCAATTTTTAGAATATTTTTTTTGGAGAATTTAGAGTACGAAACAATTGAGCCAATAAAAATTTTGGATGCACCAGGAATTTTAGATATGGATGATGACAGATTTCCTCCAGTACAACTTTCAGCAAAAGAAATTGTTTTATTATTAGATAATAAATAATCAAATACTTTCTTAACCATTTTACTTTACTTTTAACGTAAACATCTTGATACTTGATATATAGCCCTCCAATATATCTCCACTCTCTACTTTTGATACTCCAGATGGTGTTCCTGTAAAAATTAAATCTCCAATTTTCAATGTAAAATATTGAGAAACATAAGATATTAATTCATCTATTTTCCACAACATGTCATTTGAACAACCTGATTGAACTATTTCATTGTTCTTTTTCAAACTAAATTCTATTTTAGAAATATCCTCTAATTTTTCTTTTTTTAAAAAATTCCCAACCATACAAGAATTATCAAAAGCTTTGGACTTTTCCCAAGGATGACCTTTTTCTTTTAAATTACTTTGAATATCTCTAGCAGTAAAATCTATTCCTAATCCTATCTCATCATAATACTTGTGAGAGAAAGACTTATCAATATGTTTACCAACCTTATTAATTTTAACAACCAATTCCACCTCATGTTGAATTTCATTTGAAAAAGAGGGTATTATAAAGTTCTGATTTTTTGCAATTACTGAAGAATCAGGTTTTAAAAAAACCACAGGATTCATGGGCTTTTGATTAGATAGCTCCTTTATGTGATCAATATAATTTCTTCCAATACAAATAATTTTCACACTATTTATCGTTAATTAGACTTAATTTTAATTTTGTAAAAATCTTCTTGGTATATTCAGGAAAGTCTCCTTTCATAATCCATGAATAATATCCTTTATCAGATTTAAATACATCTATGACCTTTTGACCTGTATATTTACCAAATGCAAATATCGCATCATTATCTGCATCAATTCTTATTTTACCTGCAAAATCAAGATTATTACTTCTTTTTGTGTAATCACTTAAAAAATCAATATTTGGTTCTAAATCATCATACTTTTCAAGTTGAGCTTTGAAAACTTCATATGTTGCTATTGTATCATCAAGAGCTGAATGAGCATTCTCTAAATTTTTGCCACAGTAGAACTTTAAAGCTGCAGAAAGATTTCTGGGTTCCTTTTTATGGAATATTACTTGACTATCTATCATTCTAACTTTTGAAAAATCAAAATCAATATCAGCCCTAATTAATTCTTCAACCAAAATTGGAATGTCAAACTTTATTGCATTAAAACCAGCTAAATCGCAATCTTTTATAAATTCATAAATCTCATTTGAATAATATTTAAAATTTTGTTCATTTTTAACCATATCATTTGATATTCCATGAACTTGTATAGCCTGAAAAGATATATCCATTTCAGGATTTATTCTCCATACCTTATGAGATTCTTGGTTGTCTGTGTTAACCTTTAAAATAGCTATTTCTACGATTCTATCTTTACCAACTTTTGCACCAGTAGTTTCGAGATCAAAAAAGCAAATTGGTCTTTCTAATTTGACTCTCATACTATATTGTTTGGTTCATATCCCATCCCTCTAGATATTCAGCAACTCTTTTTACAAAGCTACCGCCCACTGAACCATTGATAATTCTATGATCATATGTATGAGATAGAATAAGTTTCTTTCTAATACCAACAAAATCTCCTTTATCTGTTTCAATTACAGATGGTAGTTTCCTTATAACTCCTATAGCTATTATCCCAACTTGTGGTTGATTAATAATTGGTGTGCCCATGATTGAACCAAAGTTTCCAACATTTGTTACCGTATAAGTTCCATCAGTTATTTCATCAGGTTTTAGTGAATTAGATCTAGCTCTAGTTGATAAATCATTGACAGCCAATGTAAGACCTTTAAGATTAAGGTGGTCAGCATTCCTTATTACTGGAACAATTAAATTACCATTTTCAACTGCTGTTGCCATACCTATATTTATTGATTTTTTAATTATGACTTTCTCATCAACAACTGAACTATTTATGATTGGATAATCTTTAAGTGATTTAACTACAGCATCAATAAAAAGAGGAGTAAATGTGAGTCTCTGTCCCTCATTATCAAAAAATGATTTTTTATATTTTTCTCTCCAATCCCATAAATTAGACACATCAACTTCTACGAACGACTGAACATGGGCAGAAATTTTTTTACTACTAGACATATGGTCAAAAATTATTTTACCCATTCTATCAAGCTCTAAGACTTGATCTTCTCTTGATGAACTCGTCTCAACCTGAATATTATCTTTTAAATTGTTGGATCTTGATTTTACATAAGAAAGAATATCCTGTTTGGTAACTCTTCCATCCTTTCCAGAACCAATAATTGAATCAAGCTCATGACCACTAATTTTTTCTTTTTTTGCAATGTTTTTAACAAGAGGAGAATAGAATTTGTCACTTTTAGATTTAGTCTTTTGAATATCAACTTTATCATCTTTATCTAATAATTCAATTGATGGTATATCTTGCAATACATCCTCATTAGAAATTTCATCTTTAACATCTTCAACCATTATTTCATCTTTAGCATCTTCAACCATTATTTCATCTTTAATTTCTTTTGATTTAATTATAGTATTATCGTTATCAATCATATCTGTTTCAATTTCAGCTATAACTTCTCCGACTTTAACTACATCATTTACTTCAAAATTCTTTTTAATAAGTTTTCCTTTGTACTCAGAGGGTACATCTGAGTCTACTTTATCTGTTGCAATCTCAACCAATGATTCATCAATTTCAACATTATCTCCAACATCTTTTAACCATTTGGTTATAGTTGCCTCGGCAATACTTTCTCCCATCTTTGGAAGCTTTAATTGATATTTTCCCATTAGAATAGTATTTGCAAATTTACAATATTAAATTATTACTGATTTGAAATATTGCTTTCATATGGGCGTCTGTTTTGAATGCTTCTTGCGAGTGTAACTTCATCAGTATATTCTAATTGATCACCAACAGGAATTCCTCTTGCTAAAACAGAGACTTTAACATCAAGTTTATTTAATATTTTAAATAAGTAAAAACTTGTTGTATCAGCCTCAATTGTTGCACTTAAAGCAAAAATTATTTCATTAACTTTCTTATCAATTATCTTTTTTTCAAGACTATTGATATTTAGGTCTTCAGGTCCTATTCCTTCAATTGGAGAAATGACTCCACCTAATACATGATATAATCCATTGTAAAGATTTGTATTCTCTATTGCAATAACATCTCTAATATCTTCAACTATACAAATTATTGATTGATCTCTTGATGAATTTGAACATATATCACAAATATCTTTATCAGAAATATTATGACATTCAGAGCAATGTTTAATCTGAGTTTTAAAGTCGAAAATACTTTCAGATAAGTCTCTTGAATATTCTTTTGGTTTTCTCAGAATTTCTAATGCAATTCTTAATGCAGATCGTTTTCCAATCCCAGATAATTGTGAAATATTATATACTAAATTTTCAAGAAGTTTAGATGGAAATTCCATTAAGCTAATTTAGAAATATTCGTTGTAAGTTCTTTTGTATATTTATAAAAATGTTATCTCCACAAATTATTTTATTTGCAATAGTATCTTATTTTTTGATACTAACTGCCATTTCATATTTTACTGGTAAAGAGGATAATAATGAAACTTTTTTCAATGCAAAAAGGAGCTCCAATTGGGCAGTTGTTGCCTTTGGAATGGTTGGAGCATCTCTTTCTGGGGTTACTTTTATTTCAGTGCCAGGATGGGTTGGAGAATCACAATTTACATATTTTCAAGTTGTAATTGGATACTTAATCGGATACTTAATAGTTGCCAATTTATTATTACCAGTATACTATAATTTCGGTTTAACATCAATATATGAGTACTTAAATGAGCGCTTTGGAAAAAAGTCTCATTTGGTTGGATCAATTTCATTTTTAATTTCAAGAATTTTAGGTGCATCTTTTAGATTATATTTAGTTGCAATTGTTCTTCAAGAATTTGTTCTAGATGATTTTGGAATACCCTATGAAATAACCGTGATTATTTCAATCTCTTTAATATGGTTATACACTAGAAGGGGAGGAATAAAAACAATAGTTTGGACGGATACTATACAAACAACTTTAATGATTCTTGCGGTTGTGCTATCAATACATTATATAAATAAAGATATTGGATGGACTTTTGTTGAATTTGTTGGATCGACAGATTTTAAAGAGTTAAATCAAATATTTGTAACAGATGACATAATAAAGAGAAATTACTTTTTAAAATCTATTATTGGTGGAGCTTTTATAACAATTTGTATGACAGGTCTGGATCAA
Organism: uncultured Bacteroidota bacterium; assembly: GCA_902620455.1. Classification (GTDB taxonomy): domain Bacteria; phylum Bacteroidota; class Bacteroidia; order Flavobacteriales; family Flavobacteriaceae; genus Marisimplicoccus. The sequence continues at coordinate 15,904 of CACNIG010000014.1, read as the reverse complement.
GATATGATGCAAAAGAATCTCACTTGTAAAAATTTAAATGATGCCAAAAAGAATATGATTGTTTTTAGTTTTATTCTTACTGCGGTGACATTTTTATTCATAGTCTTAGGTGCACTTTTGTACATATATTCAAATAAAAATGGAATTAATTTACCATTAGTTGATAATAGCCCTAGAACAGATCTTCTATTTCCTGAAATTGCACTAAGTTCCGGACTCGGTGGTTTTTTAGGTATAACTTTTATATTAGGCTTAATAGCTGCTGCATATAGTAGTGCTGATAGTGCTTTAACGTCTCTAACTACTTCATTTTGTGTTGATATATTGAAAATAGATAGCAATAGACCTAATTCTAAAGGAACCAGAAAATATATTCATGTCTTAATGAGTATTTTATTAGTAATAGTTGTAATTTTCTTTAGGTATTATTTGGACAAGAATGTTATAGACAGCCTTTTAACTGTGGCGCAGTATACATATGGACCACTTTTAGGTTTATTTGCCTTTGGGATATTTACTGATTATAAGATTGATGATGATAAAGTCTTTTTAGTAGTTATAATTAACATAATCCTAATAATATTAATAGGAAATATTCCTCCAGAAGCAATTGGAGGATACTCCATAGGGTATGAACTACTGCCATTTAATGGTTTAATAAACTTTATAGGGCTTTATTTAATTAGAAAATAATGTCAATTTGTCATACTTATTGATTGGTATTTTTTTTGCAGTTCTTATGTTAAAAAATTATTATGCCTAAAGGAAAAATCAATGTTTCAGTTGAAAATATATTTCCACTTATAAAGAAGTTTTTATATAGTGATCAAGAAATCTTTTTAAGAGAACTTATTTCAAATGCTACAGACGCTTTAACTAAAATTCAACACCTTTCTAGTATAGGAGAAGTTAAAGGGGAAATTGGAGATCTTGGTGTTGAAATTAAAATTGACAAAAAGAAAAAAATACTACAAATTATTGACAATGGTGTTGGTATGACTTCCGAGGAAGTAAAAAAATATATCAATGATGTTGCTTTTTCAGGAGCTGAGGAATTTCTTGAAAAGTACAAAGAAACTTCAAAAGATACTGGCATAATAGGTCACTTTGGTCTTGGTTTTTACTCTTCTTTCATGGTTGCTGATAAAGTTGAAATCATTACTAAATCATACAAAGATGAGCCTGCTGCTCATTGGGTTTGTGATGGCTCACCTGAGTACAGCTTAAAAAAGAGTGATAAAAAAGAAAGAGGAACTGAAATTCTTCTTCATATTTCAAAAGATTCTAAAGATTATCTTGAAGAGTCTAAAATTACGGAGTTACTAAACAAATACAATAAGTTTATGCCCCATCCCATCAAATTTGGGACAAAGGAAGAGACTATTCCAGGAAAAGAAGAAGGCAAAGATGAAAAGGTAACGGTTGATAATATTATAAATAATCCAAATCCAGCATGGACTAGACCCCCATCTGAACTAAAAGATGAGGATTACAAACAATTTTATAGAGAATTATATCCATATCAATTCGAAGAACCATTGTTTCATATTCATCTTAATGTTGACTATCCATTCAATCTGACAGGAATTTTATATTTCCCAAAAATATCAAATGATCTTAATCTTCAAAAAGATAGAATTCAACTTTACCAAAATCAAGTATTTGTAACTGACAACGTAGAAGGTATTGTTCCAGAATTTTTAGGGTTATTAAAAGGAGTTATTGACTCTCCAGATATTCCATTAAATGTCTCTAGAAGTTATCTTCAATCTGACGCTTCAGTGAAAAAAATCACCAACTATATTACTAGAAAAGTTGCTGATAAACTGAATTCAATCTTCAAAAATGAAAGAGAAAATCTTGAAAGTAAGTGGAATGATATTAAAGTTGTTATCGAATATGGTATGCTTACTGAAGATAAGTTTTATGATAAAGCTGAATCATTTAATCTATATCCTTCTGTAGATGAAAAGTATTATACTTATCAAGAACTTGAGGATAAGATAAAGGATTTACAAACTGATAAAGACGGAAACTTAATTGTTCTGTATGCTCAAAATAAAGATGAGCAATATACTTATATTGAGTCAGCAAAAGAGAAAGGTTATGAAGTTTTATTGTTAGATTCACCTATAATACCTCATTTAATTCAAAAACTTGAGTCTAAGAAAGAAAAGCTAAAGTTCTCAAGAGTCGATTCAGACACTTTAGAAAATTTGATTAAAAAAGATGATCAAGTTATCTCTAAATTGTCTGACGAAGAGAAAGAAAAGTTAAAACCAATGATTGAAAGTGCAGTTTCCGATGATAAATATACTGTGCAACTTGAGCCTTTAGATAGTAGTTCATTACCATTTATGTTAGCTCAGCCAGAGTTTATGAGAAGAATGAAGGAGATGCAACAAACTGGAGGAGGAAGCATGGGAAGTATGCCTGATATGTACTCTTTGATTGTCAACACGAATCATGAGTTGGTGAGTAAAATATTAAATACTAGGACAGAGAAAAAAAGAAACAGTCTAATTAAACAGTCTGTAGATCTTGCAAAACTTTCTCAAAATACTCTAACTGGTAAGGAACTAACTGAATTTATTAATAGAAGCATAGATTTAATCAAATAGGTAGTTAAGAACTGAAGCTAATCTCAAACCTCCTATTAAGAGTAAATCTCTAACAGTTTGAAAGTTTTCATACTGATATTCGTATCCTAAGTTGTCGTTAACTGAAACATCGTTGTAAATCTTTCTTGTGTATGAATGGACCTCGTTAACCCAATCGATTAGATCATCTCTTTCAAATTCTATTTCAAGCTTTTCAGGTGTGGGTAAGTTTTTAGCTAGTTCAGTATAGCTCATATTATATCCATTAATCATATCCGAATCCCAGACTCTATGTAAATTTGAATTTCTTCCAAACCATTTCACATAAATTCTGTTTCCACCCCTATCCTCATATCTACCAATATGCATTGGTTGGTGAAGATCACCTATAAAATGGATAAGTAGTTTCAAGTAAAATGATCTTTCTGAATCTGTTGCTGAATCACTCTCAAGGATATCAAGACATCTATTTATTGCAATGAAAAGATCTCCTTTTTCTGAGGGGACAGTATCTTCATAATCTTCATCTAATTCCATATTGATAAAGTGCCAATTGTAATACTTATCATATCTACTATCAGACTTTATATCATCTGCATACGTAGATACAGTAACAATTGTCTCACCATCTAGGATCTCATTTATTTTATTATTTGCATTTTCAGTTAGATAAAATGACGCAACTTCAGACATTGCCCTGTGTGCAGTGGATCCCCAGTTTAAAGTTGAAATAATACTTAAAAAAATATAAAATAAAAATCTCAATTTTATTTGCTTATTATAAATCAAATATAATACTCTAATAAGTATTATCTTATTTAACTCTAAAATATTAATTTTAAATTTTATAAAAACTAATTGAAAAATTACCTAAATCTTTTTTTTCTTGTTTTATGTAATACTATTGCTGCACAAGATTATACTGTAAAATATATTAGTGATGATATAACAATTGATGGAGTTGAGTCAGAAAAAATTTGGGAAGAGGCAAATGTTGGTAATGATTTTTGGCAATGGAGACCTGAGGATGATGTAAAAGCAATAAAACAAACAGAATTTAAAGCAGTGTTTGATGATGAAAATTTATACTTTCTCGTTAAGGCATATACAGAGGAGAAAAGGTTTACTGTTTATTCACTAAAAAGAGATTTTAGCACAGCCAGTGCAGATTATGTTCAGTTAATTTTTGACACTTTTAGTGACGCCACAAATGCATTTCAATTTCAAACAAATCATCTAGGTCTAAAGGGAGATGTATTAGTATCCGGAGGAAATAGAGATTACAGGACTGATAGAAATTCTTCGTGGGATGCTATTTGGTATGTTGAATCAAAATTATACGACGACTATTATTTAACAGAAATTAAAATTCCATTTAATCAATTATATTTTATTAATGGTGCTAAAAGATGGAGATTCAACATGTACAGAAGTGATACTCAATCATTAGAACACTCAACGTGGGTTAATATTCCACAGAATCAAAGCATTGGTAACCTTGCGTATATGGGAGAATTTAATTTTGAAAAACCTCTTGGAAACTCCAAAAAACCAGTGAAATTAATTCCATATATGAATGCTATTCAAGGTAAAGACTTTGAAAATAACTATCAATTAAAAGATTTTGATTATGGTGCTGACCTTAAAATTCCGATTGGAAACTCACTTAACCTAGATGCTACATTAAACCCAGATTTCTCACAAGTAGAAGTCGATGATCAGATTGTAAATACAACAAAGTGGGAGACAAGGTTACCAGAGAAAAGACAATTTTTTACTCAAAATTCAGATTTATTTTCAAATTTTGGGACAAGAGAGTCACAAACATTTTTTTCGAGAAGAATTGGTGTAGCAAAGAATAAAGATGGTGAAATAGTTGAAAATAAGATTATAGCTGGGGTAAGATTAAGTGGAAAGATAAATAATTCAACAAGAATTGGTTTACTAAATGTTCTGACTAATGAAGATATTAAGAATGAAATACCTCAAAATAACAATACACTTCTAACATTTAATAAAAAAGTTTTTTCGAGATCTAACTTTTCATTTTTTATTTTAAACAGAGAGAATACAAAAAAGTATGATTTTGTAAATGAATCTGAAAGGTATAATCGAGTTATTGGAGCAGAATATAACCTAGCAAATAATGATGGAAGCTGGAGTGGCAAGGCATTTATACATAAATCTATTTTACCAGATAAAAGTAATAACAAAAAAAGCTTGAATACTTCGGTTAGGATTACTCGAAATTCAAGAAATCATTTTATTAATTTTTACTCTGCTTATGTTGGTGATAATCATAGATCGGATCTTGGTTACTTTAGAAGATATGGTGTATATAAATTTGAGCCTACATACAAATACAGAATTTATCCAAATAATGAAAAAATTTTGAATATTGAAATTGGTCATTTTACTTCTTTTGTATTTAGACCTCTATTTCAAAACAAACAGGAATTGACTTATAATCAAACATCAGTATTCATAAGTTACTTGAATCAAGCAGAGCTAAATATTGAGAGAAGACAACGCAAAGATTATTTATTTTATGAATTTGATCCTACAAGAACAACTGGAGCTACTCCTCTTCCAGCAAATAGATATTATGATTTTACAGACTATTCAATCTCATATAAATCTCCAAGTAGAAATTTATTTACCTCAGACTCAGAGATTTCATATGGATCATTTTATAATGGAAGTAAATTTTCAATTCAGAGTAAATTATCATATAGAAGACAGCCAATTTTCAATATGTCACTAAGACTAAATTATGATTATATCAAGTTACCTGAACCATACCCGACAAGAAATATATGGTTAATAAGTCCAAAATTTGAACTAACATTTACAAAAAAAATATATTGGACTACATATGTGCAGTATTCTAATCAATCAGAAAACCTTGGCATTAATTCCAGACTTCAATGGAGGTTTGCTCCATTATCTGACTTATATTTGGTGTATAATGATAATTATTTTACAAATGATAAGATTACTCCTCAGCTTAGATCAATAAATTTAAAACTTACATACTGGATAAATATTTAATATGAAAAATAAAATAATTCTGATAATAGCAATACTTATAATTTCATGCAGTTTTAATGAAAATAAAATGATTGTTTTGGGTAATGTAGATGGTTTGAAAAAAGGGACTTTATATCTTCAAGCAGAAAAAGACTCTTTAGTGGTTAATTTAGATTCAGTTTATTTAAGAGGAGGTGGTAACTATAAATTAAGTACAAATATAAAGGAACCTGACATCTATTATTTATACCTGGATAAAGAAGACGGAGATTCATTAAATGATATTATTGCTTTTTTTGGAAATAAAGGTGAAATAGAAATTAATACTAGACTTTCTACTTTTGACTCAAGCTATGAAATTAAAGGATCAAAAAATAATGATCTTCTGCAAGAATACAATTCTATAATGCGACAATACAATTCGCAAAATCTAGATTTATTAGAGATATTTTACAATGCACAAATTGAAAATAATCAAAAAAGGATAGACTCCGTTAACTTAGAATTGGAAAACTTAATAAGAAAAAAATATTTATATACATTAAACTTTTCAATAACTAAATCTGAAAATGAAATATCACCCTACATTGCAGTAACTCAAATACCTGACGCAAATATTGAATTACTACGTAAGCTATATGATACACTTCCAGTAAGAATAAAAGAATCTAAATACGGAAAAATTTTAAGGAATATTACAATTGATTAGCCACTATACTCAACAAAATTTCTAGGTGTTTCGTATAGTGTTATTTTAAGTTCATAATTTTCATCAAAATGAGGAATTAGCTTATTGTAAATTAGAATAGCAATATTTTCAGCAGATGGATTAATTGTTTTAAAGTCTTCAATATCTAGATTCAAATTTTTATGATCTAAATATTCCTCTACTTCATCTTTAATTATGTTTTTTAGTTTACCTAAATCATAAACATATCCTGTTTCTTTGTTAATCTCTCCGGTAAGGCTAACAATTAGCTCATAATTATGACCATGGTAATTTTCATTAGCACATTTTCCAAAAACTTTTTTATTTTTTTCATCAGACCAATCAGATCTGAATAATTTATGAGCAGCATTAAAATGCGCTTTTCTACTAACAGTTACTTTCATTTTTTTAAATAATTATAAAAATACTCAAAAGCTATTTTAAACCAAATAGTATAATTATTTCCATTTGTTTTAATGTCTTCATTTAGTGAATCCATATCTATCCATTTGAAATCATCAGCCTCATCCTTGTTTATAATTGGGTCTTCATTATAAATTCCATATAAGACATGGTCAAATTCATGTTCAGTTAAATCATTGTCAAGTTCTGCCTTGTAAATAAAATCATGGACTTTTCTAAGGCTTGTATCTATACCCATTTCTTCAATAAGTCTTCTCTTTGCTGCATCCAGTATTTCTTCACCTTCACGAGGATGGCTACAACAAGTATTTGTCCATAACCCACCGGAATGGTATTTTGAAGAAGCTCTTTTTTGAAGTAAAAGCTCATATTTACTATTAAATATAAAAACTGAAAAAGCCCTATGAAGTAGACCTTTCTGATGAGCTTCAAGTTTAGGCATTACTCCAACCTGATTATCATTTTCATCAACAAGAATTACTTTTTCTATAGACATTGAGTTAAATTAATAATTTAGCTCTTCTTCTTCTTTATTAATTAATAAGCTATTATACTCATCTTTAGGGCCAACTATGATATCATCGTATTTTCTCATCCCTGTTCCAGCTGGAATTTTATGACCGACAATTACATTCTCTTTTAAACCTTCTAGTGTGTCATTCTTCCCATTTACTGCAGCCTCATTTAGTACTTTAGTTGTCTCTTGGAAAGATGCTGCTGAAATAAACGATTTAGTTTGAAGCGCAGCTCTGGTAATACCTTGAAGTTGAGTTGAGGCAGTTGCAGGTTTTGCATCCCTTGCATCAACTAGTTTTTTATCATCCCTTTTTAAAATTGAGTTCTCATCTCTTAGATGTCTGGCTGAAACAATTTGTCCAACTTTAAGATTTTCACTATCACCAGCATCTTCAACAACTTTCATACCATATAATTTATCATTTTGAGCAATAAACTCATCTTTATATATGATTTGATCTTCAAGGAATAAAGTGTCTCCAGTATCAATAATCTTTACTTTTCTCATCATTTGCCTAACAACAACCTCGAAATGCTTATCGTTAATCTTAACTCCCTGAAGCCTGTAAACCTCTTGGACTTCATTTACAAGATATTGTTGAACAGCGGAAGGACCTTTAATATTAAGGATATCATTAGGTGTAATTGATCCATCAGATAGAGGCATTCCAGCCTTAATGAAGTCATTTTCTTGAACAAGTATTTGATTAGATAGTTTTACTAAATATTTTTTTATGTCACCAAACTTAGATTCAACTATAATCTCTCTATTTCCTCTTTTAATTTTTCCAAAGGACACAACTCCATCAATTTCAGATACTACAGCAGGATTAGATGGATTTCTTGCCTCAAACAATTCAGTTACTCTTGGTAAACCACCAGTAATATCACCTGATTTAGCTGATTTTCTTGGAATTTTAACTAGAATTTTTCCCTTATCAATTGATTCATCCTCATCAACCATAATATGTGCACCAACAGGAAGGTTATATGACCTTAAGGTTACACCTTTTTTATCTTGAATAAGAAGTGTTGGAATTAATTTTTTATCTCTTGAATCAGTAATGACTTTTTCTTTAAATCCAGTTTGTTCATCAATTTCAACTTGATAAGTTTTACCAACTTCGATGTTTTCATAAACAATTTTTCCAGAAAATTCGGAAACAATTACACCATTGAATGGGTCCCATTGACATACAATATCTCCTTTGGATAATTTTTGTCCATTTTTAATATTTAGATATGAGCCATAAGGTATGTTGTTAGTACTCAAAATATTTTTTGTTTTTGAGTCTAAGATTTTAATTTCTGAGGTTCTAGATATTACAATATTAGAAGAATTACCTTCGCTGTCTTTAGTCTTAACAACTTTTAGATCTTCAATTTCCGCAACTCCATCAAACTTTGAAATTAAGGAATTCTCTTCAGAAATATTTCCAGCAACACCACCAACGTGGAATGTTCTAAGTGTTAATTGAGTACCTGGCTCACCAATTGACTGTGCAGCAACAACACCTACAGCTTCTCCAATTTGAATAGACTTACCAGTTGCAAGATTTCTTCCGTAACAACTAGCACAAATTCCCTTTTTAGTCTCACATGTCAATGCAGACCTAACTTCAACAGAGGTAATAAGAGTATCCTCAATTCTGCTAACTGTATCTTCCTCGATTAAATTACCACCTTCAATTATTACCTCATTCGTTGATGGATCAATTATATCATTGAGTGCTACTCTACCTAAAATTCTTTCACCTAAAGTTTCAACAATCTCCTCATTCTTTTTCAGTGCAGTCACCTCAATTCCTCTCAAAGTTCCACAGTCAAACTCGTTAACAACAACATCTTGAGAAACATCATGTAGTCTACGAGTCAAATACCCTGCATCAGCAGTCTTCAATGCAGTATCTGCTAGACCTTTCCTAGCACCATGAGTTGAGATGAAATATTCTAAAATAGAGAGACCTTCTTTAAAATTAGATAGTATTGGATTTTCAATAATTTCACCACCACCAACATTAGATTTTTTTGGCTTAGCCATTAGGCCTCTCATTCCTGTAAGCTGTCTAATTTGTTCTTTAGAACCTCTTGCCCCCGAGTCAAGCATCATATAAACTGAGTTAAACCCTTGCTGATCCTCGCTGATTTGCTTCATTGCAAGCTCTGTTAATGTAGCATTTGCAGATGTCCAAACATCAATAACCTGGTTGTATCTTTCATTATTAGTAATAAGACCCATGTTATAGTTACCTATAATATTATCAACCTGATTATTTGCGTCGTCAATAAGATTTTGTTTTTGTTCAGGTATAATAATATCACCTAAACTAAAAGATAATCCTCCTTTAAATGCAAATGAATAACCAAGATCCTTTATTTTGTCGAGGAATTCTGCAGTCTCAGGTACTGATGTAACATGTAGAATCTGACCTATAATTTCCCTAAGATTTTTCTTTGTAAGAACTTCATTAAAGAATCCTGCTCTTTCTGGAACTACTTCATTAAAAAATATTCTTCCTGGTGTAGTCTCTACAATTTCGTATGAATCATTAGAGTCAGATGTCTTTATCTTACATTTAATTAAAGCATTTAAATCTACTATTTTTTCATTGTAAGCCATGTTAACCTCTTCCGAAGAGTAGAAAGTCAATCCTTCACCTTTGAGTTTATGAGACTCAGAGGATTTTCTTGATTTTGTCATATAATAAAGACCTAAAACCATATCTTGAGATGGAACAGTAATTGGTGAGCCATTAGCAGGGTTAAGAATATTGTGAGAGCCAAGCATTAAAAGTTGTGCTTCTAAAATAGCCTCTGGACCCAACGGGAGATGAACGGCCATTTGATCACCATCAAAATCAGCATTGAATGCTGTACATGTTAAGGGGTGTAATTGGATAGCTTTTCCCTCTATAAGCTTTGGCTGGAATGCTTGAATTCCTAATCTATGCAAAGTAGGAGCTCTATTAAGTAAGACCGGGTGACCCTTAAGAACATTCTCTAATATATCCCACACAACTGGTTCTCTTCTGTCAATTATTTTTTTTGCAGACTTAACTGTTTTAACTATTCCCCTTTCAATAAGCTTTCTAATAATAAAAGGCTTGTATAATTCCGCTGCCATATCTTTTGGTAAACCACACTCATATAGTTTCAGCTCAGGACCTACAACAATAACTGATCTGGCAGAGTAATCAACTCTTTTCCCTAAAAGATTTTGTCTAAAACGTCCTTGCTTTCCTTTAAGAGAATCAGATAATGATTTTAATGGTCTATTAGATTCTGTTTTAACTGCAGAAGATTTTCTAGTATTATCAAATAAAGAATCTACAGACTCTTGGAGCATTCTTTTTTCATTCCTCAAGATTACTTCAGGAGCCTTAATCTCAACTAGTCTTTTTAACCTATTATTTCTAATAATTACTCTTCTATATAGATCATTAAGGTCTGAAGTAGCAAATCTCCCTCCGTCCAGAGGCACAAGTGGCCTTAATTCAGGTGGTATAACAGGAATTACTTTTACAACCATCCACTCTGGAAGGTTTTCTTTTCTCTCATTACCCTCTCTGAATGACTCGACAACCTGTAATCTTTTTAATGCTTCTGTTTTTCTTTGTTTAGAAGTCTCATTATTTGCTTTGTGCCTTAGTTCATAAGAAAGTTCTTCCAAATCAATTCTTGATAGCAATTCAATCAAACATTCTGCACCCATTTTAGCTATAAATTTTCTCTCGTCTGCATCATCTAAAAACTGATTGTCAGCCGGAAGAGACTCCATTATTGCTATATATTCTTCTTCTGTTAAAAAGTCCATCTTGTTGACAGCTTCACCATCTACATTCTTAGCCTCTCCAGGTTGGATGACAACATACCTTTCATAATAAATAATCATATCTAGCTTCTTTGAAGGCAGTCCTAGAAGATATCCTATTTTATTTGGCAAAGATTTAAAATACCAGATGTGCGCAACAGGCACAACAAGACTAATATGACCTACTCTGTCTCTTCTTACTTTCTTTTCTGTTACTTCAACACCACATCTGTCACAAACTATACCTTTATATCTTATCCTCTTATATTTTCCACATGCACATTCATAGTCTTTGACAGGGCCAAAGATTCTCTCACAAAATAAACCATCTCTTTCAGGTTTATGAGTTCTATAATTAATAGTCTCAGGCTTTAGAACCTCTCCTCTGGAGTTACCAAGGATTACCTCAGGTGAAGATAAACCGATTGAAATCGTATTAAACTTTTTTTGTGTCAATAATTCGTTATTTTTTACCATTTTTATTTTGTATTTTATTTTTCTTCTAATCTAATATCTAATCCTAGACCCTTTAGTTCATGCATTAATACATTGAATGACTCAGGTAGACCAGCTTCAGGCAGATTTTCACCTTTAACAATTGATTCATAAGCTTTTGCCCTACCAATGACATCATCTGATTTTATTGTTAAAATTTCTTGAAGTGCACTTGATGCTCCATAAGCTTCAAGGGCCCATACCTCCATTTCACCAAACCTTTGACCACCAAACTGGGCTTTTCCACCAAGAGGTTGCTGAGTAATTAAACTATATGGGCCAATAGATCTAGAATGCATCTTATCATCAACCATATGCCCAAGTTTCAACATGTATATGACTCCAACTGTAGCAGCCTGATCAAATTTTTCACCAGTACCACCATCATATAAATAGGTGTGTCCAAATCTAGGCAGACCAGCTTCATCAGTAAGCTGATTTATTTCATCAAGTGTAGCTCCATCAAAAATTGGTGTTGAAAACTTTCTGCCAAGCTCCTTTCCTGCCCATCCAAGAACAGTTTCATAAATTTGTCCAATATTCATCCTGGAGGGAACACCAAGAGGATTTAAAACAATATCAACTGGTGTACCATCTTCTAAGAAAGGCATATCTTCTTGTCTAACAATCCTTGCAACAATACCTTTATTTCCATGCCTACCAGCCATCTTATCTCCAACTTTAAGTTTTCTTTTCTTAGCAATGTAAACCTTGGCTAGTTTTTTAATTCCAGGTGGAAGTTCATCCCCTACACTTATTGTAAATTTTTCTCTTCTAAGGGAACCTTGAATATCATTTTCTTGTATTCTGTAATTGTGAAGAATTGTTGATATTGTTGCGTTTAAATTATCTGATGTAGTCCAAACACCCTTTGTTAGATGAGTATAATCTTCGATGTTAGTTAACATCTTATTAGTAAATTTCTTTCCTTTTATAAGAACTTCTTCACCTAGGTCATTAAATACACCTTGACAAGTCTTACCGTTTAAAACTGATGAAAGTTTATCAACCAACTTTAGCCTCAGATCTTCTAGTATTTTATCATACTTAGTTTCTAATATCTCTAAATCAACTTTATCTTGGGATCTCCTTCTCTTATCTTTAAAGGATCTAATAAATAATTTTTTGTCAATAACAATTCCATTAAGTGACGGCGGAGCTTTCAATGATGCATCTTTGACATCACCTGCTTTATCACCAAATATTGCTCTTAGTAATTTTTCTTCTGGAGTAGGATCTGATTCACCTTTTGGAGTTATTTTACCGATAAGAATATCACCTGGGGTTACATCTGCTCCAACTCTAATCATACCATTTTCATCAAGCTCTTTTGTTGCCTCCTCACTAACATTAGGTATGTCATCAGTTAATTCCTCAGTACCTAACTTTGTATCTCTTACATCTAATGAGTATTCATCTATATGTATTGAAGTAAATATATCTTCTCTAACAACTTTCTCAGATATAACAATTGCATCTTCAAAGTTATAACCTTTCCATGGCATAAATGCAACTTTAAGGTTTCTTCCAAGTGCTAATTCTCCACTCTGGGTAGCATATCCCTCACAAAGAATTTCCCCTTTAGTTACTTGGTCACCTTTACTTACAATTGGTTTTAAATTAATACACGAGCCTTGATTTGTTTTTTGAAATTTAATAAGGTCATAAACCTTTGTATCATCATCAAAACTTAATAATTTCTCCTCACTGGAAAGCTTATATTTAATTACGATTTTATTAGCATCAACGTAATCAACAACACCATCTCGCTCAGCATTAATAAGAACCCTCGAATCAGTAGCAACTGACTTCTCTAATCCTGTTCCTACTATTGGTGATTCTGGTTTGAGAAGAGGCACGGCCTGACGCATCATATTTGAACCCATAAGTGCACGGTTAGCATCATCGTGTTCCAAGAAAGGAATTAATGACGCTGAGATTGATGCAATCTGATTTGGAGCTACATCTGTATAATTTATATTATCTGGAGTGACAACAGGAAAGTCTGCTTGATCTCTTGCGATTACTTTTTCAGCTTTAATTTTCCCAGAACTATCGTAGTTTATGTTAGCCTGCGCAATCAACTTATTTTCTTCTTCTTCTGCAGACAAATAAGTTATATTCTTAAGATCAATCTTACCATTTTTTACCTCTCTGTAAGGGGTTTCAATAAATCCAAGGTTATTAACTCTCGCATATACCGACAAAGATGAAATAAGACCAATATTAGGGCCCTCAGGTGTTTCAATTGGACATAATCTTCCATAGTGAGTGTAGTGAACATCTCTAACCTCAAATCCTGCTCTTTCTCTAGATAAACCTCCAGGTCCTAGAGCAGATAGTCTTCTTTTGTGTGTAATTTCTGCAAGTGGATTTGTTTGATCCATAAATTGAGAAAGTTGATTTGTACCAAAGAAAGTATTAATAACAGAAGATAATGTTTTTGCATTAATTAAATCAATTGGTGTAAAAACTTCGTTATCTCTAACATTCATTCTTTCTCTAATAGTCCTTGCCATTCTGGCAAGTCCAACACCAAATTGAGATGAAAGTTGTTCTCCTACCGTTCTTACTCTTCTATTTGAAAGGTGGTCAATATCATCGATTTCAGCTTTAGAGTTTATTAACTCAATTAAATATTTTATAATAGTTGTTATATCAAGTCTTGTTAAAGTCCTTTCTTCCATATCTACATCGAGGTTCAGCTTTTTATTCATTCTGTATCTTCCTACTTCTCCAAGATTGTATCTCTGATCAGAAAAGAATAATTTATCTATAATGCCTCTTGCAGTCTCTTCATCAGGTGGTTCAGCGTTCCTTAACTGCCTGTAGATATATTCAACTGCTTCTTTTTCAGTGTTAGTCTGATCTTTTTGAAGAGTATTGTATATAATTGCATAATCAGAATTTTGTGCATCTTCTTTGTGAATCAAAATTGTTTTGACATCTGCATCAAGTATCTGTTCAATATGATCCTTTTCAATAACAGTATCTCTATCAATTATAATTTCATTTCTTTCAATTGAAATAACTTCACCCGTATCCTCATCAACAAAATCCTCGTGCCATGTTCTTAGAACTCTAGCAGCTAATTTTCTATTTAAGGCTTTTTTAAGACCTGCTTTTGTAACTTTTATTTCTTCAGCTAAATCAAAAATTTCAAGAATTTCCTTATCACCTTGATATCCAATAGCTCTAAATAAAGTAGTAACAGGTAATTTTTTCTTTCTATCAATGTACGCATACATTACATTATTAATATCAGTAGCAAACTCAATCCATGAACCTTTAAAAGGAATTACCCTTGCAGAATAAAGCTTAGTTCCATTAGCATGGAAAGATTGTCCAAAAAATACACCTGGAGATCTATGAAGCTGAGAAACTACAACTCTTTCAGCACCATTAATGATAAAAGTTCCACTAGGAGTCATATAAGGAATAGATCCTAGGAATACATCTTGTACTATTGTTTCAAAATCCTCATGTTCAACATCTGTACAATAAAGCTTAAGTCTAGCTTTCAATGGAACAGAATAACTTAAACCTCTTTGAATACACTCATGCATTGAATATCTTGGTGGGTCTACAAAGTAATCCAGGAACTCTAACACAAACTGATTTCTTGCATCAGTGATAGGGAAGTTTTCTTTAAAAGTATTAAATAAGCCCTCTTCAACTCTTTCATCAGACTTTGTCTCAAGTTGGAAAAAATCTTGAAATGACTTTATTTGAATATCTAAAAAATCAGTTTCAACGTTAGCGGTTTTTGTATTAGAAAAATTTGTTCTCAATTTATTGTTAGTCATATTTTAGAGTTTTGTTTAAACAAGGATAGGCCTTTAGATATTAATTCTAAAAGCCTAAAAAATGAAGTTATTTAAACTTACTTAAGTTCAACCTCAGCTCCAGCTTCTTCAAGTGATTTCTTTAGTCCCTCAGCATCGTCTTTTGATACTGCTTCTTTAATTGAACTAGGAGTGTTATCAACTAGATCTTTAGCTTCTTTAAGCCCCAATCCAGTTAACTCCTTGACCAATTTAACTACTGCAAGTTTTGAGCCCCCAGCTGATTTTAATACAACATCAAATTCTGATTTTGCTTCAGCTGCATCACCTCCACCTGCACTAGGACCTGCTGCTACCGCCACTGCTGCTGCTGCTGCAGGTTCGATACCATATTCATCTTTAAGAATATCAGCTAGTTCGTTAACTTCCTTAACCGTTAAACCAACTAACTGTTCTGCGACTTTTTTTAGATCTGCCATTATTAGAGTTTTAAATTATTAATTATTATTACACTTAATTTTTATTTGGACTCATC
>CACNIG010000013.1 GCA_902620455.1 uncultured Bacteroidota bacterium | reverse complement strand
AGACCTGGTTCGATTGTAGACCCAGGTTTACCACCTGCAGTATTTTCAAAATAATCAACTTGAAATGTTTCCACTCCAACTGGGATTGAGGATCCAGTAAAACTATAAATTCCACAAGAAATAACCATTGATGAGCTAACAGCTATAATTAAAATTTGTCTATAGGTCTGATACATCTCCTAAATTGTGTTGTTTAATTTTTCTATAGAGTGTTCTTTCAGAAATACCAAGCTCCTTGGCTGCATTTTTTCTTCTACCATTTGTTCTCATTAAAGCTTGTTTGATCATTTCAACTTCTTTATCATGTAAAGATAGTGTCTCTTCTTCTTCAATTGTCTCGGCATACTCAAATGAACTGTCAATCTTAGAATTTAATTCAATGTCTATATCTTGTTCAAAATCTATATTTTTTCTATCATGTTTAGACTCATCCTGACCATATATTTTTTCAATTAATCCTTGATTCTTCTCCTTAACTTCAGTTGAACTATCCCCCTGCATGAGCTCTAAAGTGAGCTTTTTTAAATCATTTAAATCATTTTTCATATCAAATAAAACTTTATAAAGAATTTCTCTTTCGGATGAAAAAGAGGAGTTATCTTCTTTAATATCATCTAATCTAGCAGGTAGTTTGGGAGTTTTATTAGGTAAATAATGGTTTAGAGTCTCGGTATTTAAATTTCTCTCCTTTTCAAGTATTGACATTTGTTCAGCAATATTCCTCAGTTGTCTAATGTTACCTTTCCAGTCTTGCTGACATAAAATTTGTTGAGCAGATTCATCTAACCTAAGAGTAGGCATATTATATTTTTGGGCAAAATCGGATGCAAACTTTCTAAAAAGTATTGGAATGTCTTCTTTTCTCTGTCTAAGAGGAGGAATATTGATAATAATTGTGCTTAACCTGTAAAATAGATCCTCTCTAAATTTACCTTTTTTTATGGCTTCTTCCATGTTGACATTAGTGGCTGCAACTATTCTAACATTTGTTTTTTCAACCTTTGAGGACCCAACTTTAATAAATTCACCACTTTCTAAAACTCTTAAAAGTCTAACTTGCGTAGCTAGTGGGAGCTCTCCTACTTCATCCAAAAAAATAGTGCCACCATCTGCTACTTCAAAATAACCACTTCTATTTGCTGTTGCACCAGTAAATGCACCTTTTTCGTGACCAAATAGCTCCGAGTCAATAGTTCCATCTGGAATTGCTCCACAGTTAACTGCTATGTATTTTGAATGTTTTCTGTGGGAATATTGGTGAATAATTTTTGGAATATTTTCTTTTCCAACACCACTTTCACCAGTTACTAAAACTGATATATCTGAATTAGCAACTTGAATTGACTTTTCAATTGCTCTATTTAGCATGGGGTTGTCCCCAATAATTCCAAATCTCTGTTTTACTGCAAGTATTGATTCCATTAAACTTTAACTTTATAAATATCTCCAATTAATGTCGCTGTTGTACACTTATTAATTTTAACATCTACTATATCTCCTAGTGAAAAATTATATTTTGGAAATACAACAACATTATTCTCACTAGTTCTTCCACTCCAATAATTATCTGATTTTTTTGAAGATTTGTCAATTAAGACAGAACACTTGTTATTTATAAATCTTTTATTTCTCTCAAAGCTATGCTTTTGTTGAAGAGTAATAATTTCCTCAAGTCTTCTTTGTTTTAATTCTGGACTAATATCATCTTTAAAGTGTCTTGCCGCATAAGTTCCTGGTCTTTCAGAATATGCAAACATATAACCAAAGTCATACTTTACCTCTTCCATAAGTGATAATGTATCCTGATGATCTCTTTCTGTCTCAGTTGGAAACCCAGTTATCATATCATGAGAGATTCCACAATTAGGAATAATCTGTCTTATTTTTTTAATTAGTTCAAGATATTCCTCTCTAGTATGTAATCTATTCATTTTTTTAAGAATTCTATCACTTCCTGATTGGATTGGTAGATGAATGTAATTACAAATGTTTTCATATTTGGCCATGGTTTCTATGACATCAGTAGTCATATCCTGAGGATTAGAAGTAGAGAATCTAATTCTGATTTCTGGGAAGTCTAAAGCAACTAGTTCTAATAAATCAGAAAATCTCTTTGCATTTAGCTTCTGATATTCACTAGCTTTTTTAAAATCTTTTTTTGGACCTCCCCCATACCAAAGGTAGCTGTCAACGTTTTGCCCTAATAGGGTTATCTCCTTATAACCTTTTTCATTTAATTCATTTATTTCTCTTAGAATGCTATCAGGGTTTCTACTTCTTTCTCTTCCTCTTGTAAAAGGTACAACACAAAAAGTACACATATTATCACAACCTCTTGTAATAGAGACAAATGCGTTAATACCATTATTATGAATTCTAACAGGGGAGATATCACCATAAGTTTCAGATTTAGATAGAATCACATTTACTGCTCTTTGATTATGCTCTACTTCATCTAATAGATTTGGTAAATCTTTATAAGAGTCAGGTCCAACAACTAAATCAACAATTTTTTCCTCATCAAGAAGTTTTTCTTTAAGTCTTTCCGCCATACACCCTAATAAGCCAATTTTAAGATCTTTATTTTCTTTTTTCTGTGAATTAAAGTTTTTTAGCTTATTTCTTACAGTTTGCTCAGCTTTGTCTCTTATAGAACAAGTATTCAGTAACACAAGATTAGCATCTTTTGCTTTATCAGTAAGTTTATAACCATCTTTCTTTAGAATTGATGCAACTACTTCGCTATCAGCAAAATTCATTTGACACCCATATGTTTCAATATATAAAGTCTTCTTTTTAATATTAATTTAATTTAGCTTATAAAATTAATTAATTAATTGAAAATATGCCAATTTGTCAGTAATTTTCAGTTATTTAAAGAAATTAATTCAATTTTATTTTTCTCTAAATAATTCTCAATCTTTTGCGAATGCATATCAATTAGAGCATCTAATTTCATTATTTCTGAATCTAATTCTCCTTTTACTTGAATAAAGAATTCTTTTGATTGATCAGTAGGAGGATAATCTCCTCTTTGAGAATCTGCTAACAAAAATGCAATTCTGTTATTTATTCGAATTCCATAATTAAGAGGATCCTGTCTACTTTGATTTTTTGTCATATGAATATTATTTTCAATTTCAGAGATATCAGTCAAATATTTATTTATCATTTCTTGTAATTCAATATTATTTTTAGTCTTCTCTAAAATGAATATCATATTATTTTTAATATTTCTAATATCAATTATTTTTTGGTTAGCTCTACTGACTTCATCTCTGACATTAATTAAAAATTCTAATTGATCTTCATAATCAGCTTGAGAAATCTTAACTCTTGGATCTTTGACTATCTCAAATTCTTTTAGCAGGATTTGATCATTGTATGTCATTTTAATATTATACTTTCCTGGTGCAACTTTTGGACCAACATTTGGGGAAGAATAGAGAACCATACCCTCAAATGATTTAAACCCTGGATACCTCATATCCCAAATTAGCCTATTTCCACCTGACCTAGGAGATAATGAGCCAAGATTGTCTGAACTCAATGCATTATCAATATCATTAGGATTACTCAAGACAGGATTGCCAACCATTTTATTAACATCATTATTTTCAATATTGGAGTATTTATCTTTATTATTTGTAAAAGTTCTAATAACTGATCCATCCTTATTTTCAATATCAATTCTTATATAATCACCTTCTTGAAGATTTTTAATATAGTAATTTATAATTACTCCATTTGGGTGGTTTTGACCAGATAAAAGATTATTAGGTCTATTTCGTCCTCCCGATTGAGCCATTCTGTATGAAAGATCAGGTTTAAAAAGAATCACATCATCATCGTGATTATTATCATTTAACTGGTGTAGTGGAGTTAAATCATCAATAATCCAGAAACTTCTACCATGAGTGGCAACAACCAGGTCGTTATCCTTAACAGCAAGGTCTCTAATTGATGTTACAGGAAGATTTAACTGAAATTCAGACCATGAATTTCCATCATCAAAACTAATGTACATTCCCCACTCTGTTCCTGCATAAAGAAGACCTTCTCTTTTTTTATCACTTCTTATAACTCTTGTATAATAATTTGAATTAATTCCATCGGTTATAATGCTCCAACTCTTCCCATAATCTTCAGTTTTGTATAGATAAGGTGTATAATCTCCAAACTTATATGACGTTGCAGCTACGTATGCTTTCCCTTTCTTGAATGGACTTGGATCTATACTATTTATCATGTTTAATTCAGGTGATAATTTTTTTGGTGGAGTTATATTTTCCCATGTTTTTCCTCCATCTTTTGTAATATGAATTAAACCGTCATCGCTTCCAACCCAGATTACACCTTCCTCTAGTTCTGATTCAGCAATTGCAAAAATATTAGCATAATACTCTGCGCCAGTATTATCCTGAGTAATAGGACCTCCTGACGACTTAATTGTCTCAGGAATATTTCTTGTTAAATCGGGAGATATTGTTTTCCATGTCTGTCCACTATTCTCAGAAAGATGTAAATAATTTGAGCCTGCGTATAACTTGTTAGGATTGTTTGGGCTAAACATAATAGGAAAGTTCCAATTGAATCTATACTTCATCACTTCAGCACCTGATCCTGCTGGATTATCTGGCCAAATATTTACTGACCTAATTTGACCATTTGAATGATCTTGCATCATCATGTAGCCTTTATATGTTCCTCCAAATACTATTTCATTATTCTTTGGATCAGGTGCTAAATGGGCACTTTCTCCCCCAGCACTTGGCTCCCAATCTCTTTCAGTTATTGAAGAGCCTGAGGATCTATGTTTTATTCTCACTGTACTATTATCTTGTTGAGCACCATATATTCTATATGGAAAATAATTATCAGTAGAGACTCTGTAGAATTGAGCTGTAGGTTGATTAAAGTATGTTGACCAATTTTCTCCTCCATCATTTGAAACTTGTGCACCTCCATCATCAGCAATTACCATTCTCATATTATTATTTGGGTCAATCCATAAATCATGATGATCTCCATGAGGAGCATTTTTTAATGTAAAAGTTTTTCCACCGTCAGTTGATACTCCATAACTCACATTAAGAACAAATACTTTATCTTCATTTTGTGTATCAGCATAAATTCTTGTATAATACCAAGCTCTCTGTCTTAATGCTCTATTAGAATTTACTTTTTTCCAGTTGTTACCTCCATCATCTGATCTAAATAAACCTCCATTATCTGCTTCAACCATTACCCAAATTCTTTTTGAATTTACAGGAGAAATTGCTACACCAACTATTCCCCACGGAAATGATGGTAATCCAGTAAATTCTGAAATATCTTCCCATGTTTTACCACTATCATAACTTCTAAAAATTTTTGAATCAGGACCTCCACTATCCATTCTATATCCATTTCTTTTCATTTGCCAGGTTGTAGCATATATAATTCTAGAATTATTTGGATCGAGAATTAGGTCTCCAATTCCAGCTTTATCAGAAACGTATAAGATTTTTTCCCATGTCATTCCACCGTCATTTGTTTTATATAGCCCCCTCTCAGAATTGGGCTTCCATAAATTTCCTATAACTCCTACATAAACTATTTCAGGATTTTCAGGATGAATTCTTATTCTAGAGATATGCTCAGATTTTGGCAATCCTATGTATTGCCATGTTTCACCTGCATCTGTACTCTTCCACATTCCATGCCCAGAAGATACATTCCCTCTTAGGGTTTGTTCACCTTCACCAACATATATGATGTTTGGATCAGATTCACTTACTGCAATTGCCCCAATACTTCCACCAAAATAACCATCACTAATAGGTTCCCAAGTAGAGCCAGCATCTTGTGTTTTCCAGACCCCTCCACCGGCAGTACCCATATAGTAAAGGTTAGGATTATTTAATACACCAACAGCGGTACCTGCTCGCCCACCTCTAAATGGACCAATGAGCCTATATTCAATTGAATTATATAGACTTTCATCATAATTTATTATGGATTTTTTTGACTGTCCAAAAGTGTTAATAGAAAAGATTAGAGCAGTTAGGGTTAGTATATATTTTATCCTCATTTTAATTTTTTGATTTATAAATTACAAAAAAAGATAAAATCTTGTTGTAGAATAATATTCAAATGTTATATAAATGCTGAAATCTTATCGAATCCACCTTTTATATTTACAATGTTTTTTATTGATCTTGAATTAAGAATTGAGGAGGCAATCATACTCCTGTATCCACCTTTACAATGAATATATAATTTGTCATTATCATCAATACTTTGAATCTTATCTTTTAAATCAATCAATGGGATGTTTAATGAGTCTTTAATGGAACCTGAGTTATTTTCGCTTTGTGATCTGACATCTAAAATATTTAAATCATTCTTGGAATTGAGAGACACAAAATCTTCAGGATCAATATTTTCTATTGATTCAACATTTTTATTTGCTTTAGTCCAAGAATTAATTCCACCTGATAAGTATCCTTTAATATTGTCAAATCCAACCCTAGAAAGTCTTAATATAGCCTCTTCTTCTTTACCATCAGGAGCTATTAAAATTATAGGCTGATTTATGTCCTCTAGAATTTCACCTGCCCATGGAGCAAACCTGCCTTGTAAACCAATAAAAATTGATCCAGGTATATGTGACTTTGCAAAATCATCTTCATTTCTTACGTCTAGGAGCGTTACATCATTCATCATTTCTTCAACATAGCTAAAATCAAGTGGTTTGAGAGAATTATTTAAAATTAGATGTGGCTCTAAATACCCTTCTTTATTTAAATGAACATTAGAGGGAAAGTATTTTGGAGGTTCAGCTAGCCCATCAAGAACTTCATCCACAAATTCATCTTTGGTCATGTTCTCTCTTAATGCATAATTTGTTAATTTTTGATCCCCAAGTTTTCCAACAGTTTCTGAACTTAAGTCTTTACCACACGAAGTTCCTTGACCATGCCCAGGGTATACAATAACATTATCATCAAGTATCATTATTTTGTTTCTAAGACTATCATATAGCATTGAGGCAAGATCCCTATTACTAAGAGTTGATTTTTGAGAAAGATCAGGTCTACCTACATCACCAAGAAATAGGGTATCACCTGTAAATATTGCATGATCTATATCATCAGAATCTCTCAATAAATATGTTGTGCTTTCAATTGTGTGACCAGGAGTATGAATAGCAACAATAGTCACATCACCTAGTTTAAACTCTTCATAGTCTTTTGCATTTATGGTTTTAAAACTTGTATTAGCTTTTGGACCATAAATGATATTAGCCCCTGTCTTCTTTGCTAAGTTTAAATGTCCACTTATAAAATCTGCATGAATATGAGTTTCAAAAATATATTTAATAGATGAACCAGAAAATTTTGCCTTTTCTATGTAGGAATCTATCTCTCTTATGGGGTCAATAATAGCAACTTCATTATTACTCTCTATGTAATAAGAGCCCTGAGATAAACATTTAGTATATATCTGTTCAACTTTCATATTTGTACAAAATTAGTTTCTTTCAAACTATATAGCAATTATGTTAAACAAATTTTAAAATTTTTATATTTTTTTCAATCATAACAATAAATCTATTTACATTTAGGGCCAAATTTTATATATGCCAAAAAATTTAGTCATAGTTGAATCTGCTACAAAAGCTAAAACAATTGAAAAAATTTTGGGTCAAGATTTTAAGGTTGTTTCCTGTGTTGGTCATATTTCTGATCTACCAGTTAAAGAGCTTGGAGTTGATGTTAATAATGATTTTAAACCTAAATATGTAATACCAACTGAAAAGAAGCCAATAATTCGAGATTTGAAAAAATATGTAAAGGACTCTGACAAGGTTTGGTTAGCAAGTGATGAAGATAGAGAGGGTGAAGCTATTGCATGGCATCTATACGAAAATCTTGATTTAGCCAATAAAGATTATGAAAGAATTGTCTTTCACGAAATAACCAAGAATGCAATATTAAATGCTCTTGAAACTCCAAGAGACATAAACTTTAATTTAGTTAATGCTCAACAAGCTAGAAGAGTACTTGATAGGTTGGTTGGTTATGAACTATCTCCTGTCCTATGGAGAAAGGTTAAGGCTGGATTGTCAGCAGGAAGAGTGCAATCTGTTTCTGTAAGACTTATTGTAGAAAAAGAAAGAGAAATTAAAAATTTTATATCAAAAAGTTCATATAAACTAATTGGAATTTTTCAAAATGAACAGGGTGTTAAGCTTAAGGCTGAGTTAAATGAAAAATACTATTCAGTTGAAGAAGTAAAGAATTTCTTGGAAAAGAATTATAATTCTATTTTTAATATTTCTTCTATCGATAAGAAACCTGCAAAAAAGTCCCCAACTCCACCTTTTACCACTTCTACGCTTCAACAAGAGGCCTCAAGGAAATTAGGGTTTGGAGTTACAAGAACAATGTCAACTGCTCAAAAGCTATATGAAGCTGGGCTTATAACGTATATGAGAACTGATAGTGTAACTATATCAAATGAAGCAAAGTCATCTATAGTTCAAAAGATAGAAAGTAAATATGGTGAAGAGTATGTTAATATCAGAGATTACAAAAACAAGAATAAGTCTGCTCAAGAAGCACATGAAGCTGTAAGGCCAACCGACATAAATATTGAGGAAATTACATCTGATTATGATCAGCAAAGACTTTACCACTTAATATGGAAAAGAACGATCTCCTCTCAAATGTCTGATGCTCAAATTGAAAGAACTGTAGTTAATATACAATCAGATTCCTACAATGAATTTTTTGTTGCAAGAGGTGAAGTCATAAAATTTGATGGTTTTCTAAGAGTTTACAACGAGGGAACAGATGATGAAATAGAAGAAGAAAAAGGTGTTTTACCAGTACTATCTATAAATGAAAATCTAAACTTATTAAGTATCAGCTCTAGGGAATCTTTTTCTAGACCTCCGTCAAGATTTACTGAAGCTTCTTTGGTGAAAAAATTGGAAGAACTAGGTATTGGAAGGCCTGCTACATATGCCACTACCATCTCAACTATTCAAAATAGAGGCTATATAGCTAAAGGAGTCAATGAGGGATTAGATAGAAATTATAATTTAATAGAGTTCAATAAAAATGGCATTAAAGAATCTCAATTAAAAGAAAAAACTGGCTCAAATAAAGGAAAACTTGTCCCTACTGATATAGGTATGATAGTTAATGATTTTTTAGTTGATAATTTCAATAATATTTTAGACTATGGGTTTACTGCAGAAGTTGAAAAGAATTTTGATAAAATTGCAACTGGAGACCAGGATTGGACTGATATAATAAAGCAATTTTACAGCGATTTTCATGAAAACGTAAATGAGGTCAAAGATAATGCTGAGAGACAATCAGGTGAAAAAATTTTAGGATCTGATCCAAATTCTGGAAGAGTTGTTAAAGTCAGACTTGGAAAGTTTGGACCAATTGCTCAAATTGGAACTATTGATGAAGAAGAAAAGCCACTTTTTGCAAGTTTAACAAAAGACCAGCAATTGGATACTATATCTCTTGAGGAAGCTCTTGAATTATTTAAATTTCCAAAAGAAATAGGAAATTACAAAGGTGAAACTGTGACTGTAAATAATGGAAGATATGGGCCTTACATCAAATTTTCAACTAAATCTATATCAATTTCAAATGGAATTGACCCCCATGCCGTAGATTTAAACATAGCAATTGAATTAATTGACGAAAAATTAAAATCTGAGGAACCCATTCACACATACAATGATAAACCAGTTACAAAAGGTAAGGGAAGATTTGGTCCTTTTATCAAATGGAATGACATGTTTATCAATGTGAATAAAACCTATGACTTTGATAATTTATCTATTAATGATATTGAAGAACTTATTGAATTAAAAATTCAAAAAGAAAAAGAAAAGCTTGTTTCAGAGTGGATTGATGAGGGCATAAAAGTTGAGAAAGGTAGATGGGGAAGATCGATCATCTCATCAGGAAAAAAGAAAGTTGAGATTCCAAAAGAAATAGATCCAAAAACCATTACATTAGATATAGCCAAACAGTATCTAAATCCTAAAAAGAAAAAATGAGTCTTGAATTACTCAAACCTCTTAAAAATAGTTTTCTCAATGAAATAGATGAGAACTATTTACAAGGCTCCCTTTACAATAAAATAAAGATTCATTCTGAGTCTGATGGTTTGCCTAATCATGAGTTATTTGATGTATGTTTAGTTGGTGTCGAGGAAAATAGAAATTCTTTTTTTGAATCTAAGAAGCAAAATTTAAAATCAATTCGAGAAGAGTTATATAAATTAAAATTTGGAAACTGGAAAATAGAAGTTTCAGATCTTGGTGATTTACCCAATGGAGAGACTGTCGATGATTCCTATCACGCGCTTTATGATATTTGCAAAGAATTACTTTCAAAAAAAACAATTCTAGTGATTATGGGTGGAAGTAATGATTTGCTATATCCAATTTTTAAGTCATTTGATACACATAATGAAAAAGTCAATATTGTATCAATAGATAATCAATTTGATCTCTATCAGGACTCAGATTTAATATCTGGAAGAACTTATATGAATAAAATAATTTTTGACGATTCTAATAAATTGAATGACTTTACAAATATTGGATTTCAAAGACATTTATGCTCTATTGATGAAATAAACTTAATGGAGAAATTATTTTTTGAATATATTTCATTGGGTGAAATAACTGAAAATAATTTAAAAGCAGAGCCTGTAATTAGAAATGCTAACATTGTAGGTTTTGACATGAAATCTTTAAGTAATCAGGGAAATCCAAATGGAATTGATCCAAGGTTATCATGTATCCTCTCCAAATATGCTGGTCAAAGTAATAGTGCTGATTTTCTCGGATTATTTGAGTTGAACAATAATTTAATAGCTAATAAATTATATTCAGAGATCATTTGGTATTTTATAGATGGAATAGATAAAAGAGTTTTAGAGACGGATTTTTATGATTCACAGACTTTTAACAAGTATATTGTTCAAACCTCAGGTAGAGATATCACCTTTTTTAAAAGCAAAATTTCTGAAAAGTGGTGGGTATTAATCGATTCCTCAAAAAATAATGCTACTAATTTTTTACCATGTTTAGAAGAGGACTATAAAGATGCTTTGAATGATAATATTCCAATAAGGTGGCTCAAGGCAACAAAAAGAAATTAAATTTCTTGTAAATACCTTTCAGCATCAAGCGCTGCCATACATCCAGTTCCTGCAGCTGTAACTGCTTGACGATAGTCTTTGTCTTGGACATCTCCTGCTGCAAATACTCCTGGAATATTAGTTTTAGTGGAAGTTTTGTCTGTAAGTATATATCCACTGTCATCCATGTCAACTATGCCTTTAAAAATATCAGTGTTTGGTGAGTGGCCAATAGCTAAAAATAAACCTGTTATTTTTAATTCTGAAACATCATTAGTAAGATTGCTTTTAATTTTGAGACCGTCAACAACATTTTCACCCATAACCTCCATAACTTCATGATTAAATAGCACTTTTATATTGTCATAATTGGAAAGTCTATTTTGCATTGCTTTTGATGCTCTGAAATGATCTTTTCTCACTAGCATGGTTACATTATTGCATATTTTTGCTAAATATGTTGCCTCCTCTATTGCTGTGTCACCTCCACCAACAATTGCGACATCCTGATTTTTATAAAAAAAACCATCACACACTGCACATGCTGAAACTCCACCTCCAATAAGTCTTTGTTCGCTAGGTAAACCCAGATATTTAGCTGAGGCACCTGTACTGATTATGACTGTCTTAGATTTTATTTCGTCACCATTTTGAGTGTATAGCTTATGCATTCCACCTTTATCCTTTGAAAAATCCACTTTTGATATAAAATCAATCTCAACTTTTGTACCAAACCTTTCTGCTTGTTCTTTAAGCTCATTCATCATTGTAGGACCGTCTATACCTTTTGGATAACCAGGAAAATTATCAACTTCAGTTGTAGTTGTTAATTGTCCTCCAGGTTCTAGACCTGTGTATATGACTGGATTAAGATCTGCTCTTGCTGCATATATAGCTGCTGTATAACCTGCCGGTCCACTACCTATTATTATTGTATCCATACTAAGATTTTTGACGAATTATTCCAATCATGTAAAATTAAAAAAACATAATTATAAATTGACTAAAACATTATTAACTTTGTAATTTCATAGCACAAATATGAAGACAACCAAAAAAAATCTTAAGTATCAATCCCCAGGAATCAATGAGGTAAGTAGATACGAAAAACTTCATACTGTTACTTTTGAGAATTCTAAAGAGGGTTCTGTTTCAATTGCGAGAGAAATTTGCGATTTAGTTAAAGCTAAACAAGAGAAAAATAAAAACTGTGTGATAGGATTTGCTACTGGCTCTTCACCAACCAAAGTTTACCAAGAGATAATTAGAATTCACAAAGAAGAATCATTAAGCTTTAAAAATGTAATAGCTTTTAATCTGGATGAATATTTCCCAATTAATAAAGATGATAAAAATAGTTATCATCACTTTATGAAGGAAAACCTATTCGATCATATAGACATTCCTGCAGAGAATATAAATATTCCTTCAGGTGAAATAAAAGAGAATCAGGTTAAAAAATACTGCATACAATACGAAAAAAAAATACAGGAAAGTGGAGGTATTGATATTCAACTTCTAGGAATTGGGAGAACCGGACATATTGGCTTTAATGAGCCAGGATCTCATTTTAATTCTAAAACCCGATTAATTACACTTGACCATACAACTAGATTTGATGCAAGTAAAAGCTTTAATGGAATTGAAAATGTCCCTTCAAAGGCAATTACTATGGGTGTTAGAACAATTTTTAATTCTAAGAGAGTTATAATAATGGCATGGGGAATACAGAAGAGTCTTATAGTGAAAAAGTCAATTGAGAATGATGTTTCATCTCTTATTCCTGCAACATATTTACAGAAGCATAAGAACGCAACTTTAGTACTTGATAAAGAATGTTCAAACGAACTTACTAGGGTTAAAACACCTTGGCTAGTTGGGCCCTGTGACTGGACAGATCTTATGAAAAGGAAAGCAATTGTATGGTTGTGTGATGTTACTGAAAAATCTATTTTAAAATTAACCGATGAAGATTATAATAAAAATGGATTGTCAGACTTATTAGCTCTTGAGGGTTCTGCTTATGGATTAAACATAAAGATGTTTAATCATTTTCAAAATACAATAACTGGTTGGCCAGGAGGTAAGCCCGGTGCTGATGATTCAACTAGACCTGAAAGAAAAAGTCCCAACTCAAAGAGGGTTATTATATTTAGTCCACATCCAGATGATGATGTCATTTCTATGGGAGGTACTTTTGATAGGTTGGTTTCTCAAGGCCATGATGTTCATATTGCATATCAGGCATCTGGTAATGTTGCAGTTTCTGATCATGATGCACTAAAGTTTATTGAGGTGTCCAATGATATGTTTCCCGCTGAACTCAAACCAAAGGTAAGTCAATTAATCAAAGAACTTAAAAATAAAAAACCAGATAAAATTGATTCAATAGATGTAAGAAAAATTAAGAGTTTAATCAGAAAAAGAGAGGCAATTTCAGCTACCAGATATATTGGAATACCTGATTCCAACACACATTTTATGAATTTACCTTTCTATGAAACAGGAAGAATTAAAAAGAATCCAGCATCAAAAAAAGATATTTTAATAACAGCATCATTGATAAAAAAAATCAAACCTCATCAAATTTATGCAGCAGGAGATCTTGAAGATCCTCATGGCACTCACAAAGTATGTCTTGATATTGTTTTTGATGCATTAGATTCACTCAAAGGTGAAAAATTTATTAAAGATTGCTGGTTATGGCTCTATAGAGGAGCATGGTTAGAGTGGGATATTCATGAAATTGATATGGCAGTTCCTATGAGTCCAGCTCAAGTTCTTCGAAAAAGAAAAGCAATATTTTTCCATCAAACTCAAAAGGATGGAGTAATGTTTCAGGGACATGATTTGAGAGAATTTTGGGTTAGAGCTGAGGAAAGGAACCATGAAACAGCAGAAAAATATAAAAAGATGGGGCTAGCAGATTATGCTGCTATTGAATCATTTAAAAGACATTATTTTTAATTAAATCATTATGAAAACAACTAACAAACTACTAACATTAATTATAATATTTAGCTCATTATTTTCTCTTCAATCACAGACTAAATTTTCAAAAAGAAAAATTGAAAATCTCAAAGAAGAAGTGTCACAATTAGTCGAAGACGATAAAAAAATGACACAAGTAATGATTGATAAGGTTTTTAGTTTTGGAGAGCTTGGATTCCAAGAATTTGAAACATCAAAGTATTTAGGTAAAATTCTTGAAGAAAATGGATTTGATGTTGAGTATCAGATTTCAGGTATTCCTACTTCATGGCTTGCTAAATGGTCAAATGGAGAAGGAGGTCCAACAATTGCTTTAGGAAGCGATTTTGACGGGGTACCTTCAACTTCTCAATATCCAGGTGTTGCATATGAGAAACCAGTAGTTGAGGGTGCACCAGGTCATGGTGAGGGACATAATATTGGCCTTCCAATAGTTATTACATCTGCCATCGCAATCAAAAAAATAATGATTGAAAATAATATTAATGGAAAGCTTGTCTTATGGCCAGGTGTTGCAGAGGAAATACTGGGTGCAAAAGCTTGGTATGTTAGAGATGGTTATTTTGACAATGTTGACATGTGTATTTTTACACATGTTAGTACAAACATGTCAACATCATGGGGAAGACCATCTGGGACTGGATTAATTTCTGTAAAATATACCTTTAGTGGAGAGACTGCACATTCTGCTGGTTCTCCATGGAGAGCAAGAAGTGCGCTAGATGCAGCAGAATTAATGAATGTGGGATGGAATTATAGAAGAGAACATCTACATCCAGATCAAAGGTCACACTCAATTTTTCTAGATGCAGGAGACCAACCAAATGTAGTGCCTTCCAAAGCTTCTATATGGTATTTTCTAAGAGAAATTACATACAAAGGTATTATGGAAATGTACGATGCTGCCAATAAAATGGCTCAGGGAGCAGCTCTTATGACAAATACAACATATGAATCAGAAGTTCTTGGGGCTGCTTGGCCAAGACATTTTAATAAAATTATTGCTGAAGAAATGTATGAGAATATTAAAAAAGTAGGATTACCAAAATGGTCTGAAGATGATCAAAGATTGGCTAGAGCTGTTCAAAAGGAAATAGGCATTGAGTCAATTAATGGCCTTCCTACAAAATTGCCTCCTCTTCGTAAACCACTACCTTACAATGTAAGTGGTGGATCAGACGATATTGGAGATGTGTCATGGAAAGTCCCAACAGTAGTGCTTAGGTTCCCATCTAATATTCCTGATGTTACATTTCACCACTGGTCAGCCAGTATTGCAGCTGCAACTCCTATTGCACACAAGGGGGCTAATGCTGGAGCGAAAGTAGTTGCAATGACAGCGATAGATTTTTTAACAAAACCAGAAAAATTAGCTGAAGCTAAGAGTTACTTCGATAATGTTCAAAGTAAGGAAGACTTTTACAGGCCCATGATATCTGAGACAGACCCACCTCCTTTTTATTTAAATACTGAAAAGATGGAAAAATACAGAGATCAAATGGAAAAATTTTATTTTGATGAAACAAAGTATGATACTTATCTTGAACAGTTAGGGGTTGATTACCCTGAAATTAAAAAAGAGGATTAAAGTTTATTTAATGTTCTAAAATATTTTTCGATTCCTAAAGCAAAATATTTGTTTTGTTGTTTTTTTCAATATTAAAAAAACATGTCATTATTGGGGTTTTTGTTATATAATTAATAAATTGAGCACATAAACATAACAAAAAATCAAATTTTATGAAAAGAATACTAAGCACAGTATTTTTATTATTTGCATTGTTGTCTTACGGTCAAAGCCCTATAAATGGTGTTGTTTTAGATGAAAACGGAGTGCCCCTTCCAGGAGCAAATGTTATTATTGAGAACACCAATACAGGTGTTTCCACTGATTTCGATGGAAATTTTGAAATTACTGCTAGTCAAGGACAAGTTCTTGCTATAAGCTATATTGGGTATACAACCCAGTATGTTACTGTTGCTGGTCAATCTGCAATAAATATTTCTTTACAGCTTGATAATGAGCTAGAAGAGGTAGTTGTTACAGCCCTTGGATTTGCTGCTGTTCGGGATCAACAAGGATCAACTTCCTCTGTAATAAATGCAGATGATGTAATTAGGTCTGCTGAACCAACTGTTGTAAATGCATTAAGTGGTAAAGCATCAGGAGTTAGAATAACAAAATCAAATGGTGATCCAGGTGCTGGTAGTACCATTAGGATTCGTGGTGCTAACTCGATTGGAGGATCAATACAACCGTTAATTATTGTTGATGGTGTCCCTCTTGACAATACTACAAATTATGGTGGTGGTAACACTATAACTGGAGGAAATGGTGGTGTTACTCAAGGATCACGTTTAAATGATATTAATCCAGCAGATATTGAGTCTGTTAACGTTTTAAAAGGTGCTTCAGCTGCATCTCTTTATGGTAGTAGAGCCGCTAATGGTGTTGTGGTAATTACAACTAAAAAAGGACAAAGAGGAGCTGCAAAGGTTTCATTTAAGTCCTCATACTCATTTGACGAAATTTCTGAAAGGATTCCAATGCAAGATACTTGGGGTCAAGGTAGAAATGGGGTCTTTGGAACTAACAGAATTGAATCTTGGGGTGACTATATCCCAGGTAGATCAGGTGGTCAAGATACTTATAAGAGTGGAGCATATTTTGTCTCTGATAGTGGAGTCAAATACCAAGCTATTGATGATAAAAATTCAACACAAACATTTGTTGAGGAAAACTTTAATTCTGTTTTTGGAACAGGTAATGCTCTACAAAATGATTTAACTGTTAGTGGTGGAAACGAAAATAGTAACTACTTCTTTAGTTTAGGTCATCTTGAACAGGATGGTGTTATCAGAAACGCTACTTATGAGAGGACTAATGCAAGATTAAACTATGAAGCTAAGATTAATGAAAAAATTACTCTCAGTACTAAAATGGCGTATACGTATACTGATTCTAACAGAATTCAGCAAAGTTCAAATGTTTCAGGTTTGATGTTAGGATTAACAAGAACTCCCCCAGACTTTGATGGAAGAGATTATAAAGGAACATATTACAGTTCAAGTGGTGTTGAGTATATTAATCGTGGAAGATCATATAGAAAACCTCTTGGACAGAGTGTTAACCAATCATATACCAACCCGTTGTGGACAGTAAATGAACAAGAGTCAAGTACTAAGGTTAACAGAGTAACAGTTACTCCTCAATTAACTATTAAGCCAACAAATTGGTTGTCAATAATTACAAGAGGAAACTTAGATGTAGCCGATGATAAAAGAACATACTTTTTCCCATTGGGTGATGCAAGCTCAAGAGCTAACGGTCAGTATCAAGAGGATGCTCTAGACATAAGAAATACTGCATTTGATATAATCGGTAAAGCAAATTTCCAATTATCAGACATGGTAAACTTGACTGCTACTGCAGGTTGGAGCTATAATGATAGAAAATACTCTAGACTTTCTGGAAATATTACTGGATTCCTTGTAAATTCTTCGAAGAGAACTACTGCGCTTAATACTTCTGCAGAAGCATCTACTTTTGATGGTTTCAAGACTTATAGAAGATCTAACAGAGGTTATGGTATTTTAAACTTTGATATTAACGATGAATTATTCATTACTGCTTCAGGTGCTTTAGAAGCATCATCAACTATTAATGGTACATTTTTCTACCCTGCAGCGGATGCAGCTTGGGTTTTAACTGAAAACGTTGTGGATTCAGATTTAATGTCATTTGCAAAACTAAGGGCTTCCTGGGGTCAGGTTGGTGTTCAACCATCTGCTCACCAGTTTGAGACTCTTGCTGAAGGAGGATTCGGATATTCTACATATAGTGATCCACTAGACAGTAGTTTATTTGGTGGAGGATTCAGGCTAGATAACAACTTAGGTAATCCAAATTTAGAGCCTGAAATTAAAACTGAGTGGGAAATTGGAGGTGACTTTAGATTTTTTGACGATAAGGTATCTCTTTCCTTAACATATTATGATAACATTATTGAAGGAATTCTACTAAATGTTGCGTTGTCGCCATCTTCAGGATATTCAACTCAATATGGTAATTATGGTGAAATGACTAATAATGGTATGGAGATTGATTTAGGTCTTGATCTAATTGACACTTCTGAATTTGGTCTGTCAACTGCAATCAATTGGTCTACAAATGAAAATGAGGTTACTGATCTATTTGGAACAGAATCAATAAACTTATCTCCTGGTGCTTCTGTAAGCTCTAGAGCAGTTGTTGGTTATCCATTAGGTTCACTATATGGTACTGGTTCTCAAACTAATCCTGACGGAAGTTTTATTTTAAACTCAAATGGGTTCCCTCAAATTACATCTAGTCCAATCGTTCTTGGAGATCCAAACCCAGATTGGAGAGGTGGTATTTCTCTAAGTATGAGATATAAAAAGTTCAGGCTAAACGCTGTGCTTGAGCACTCTGAAGGAGGAGACTTCTCGCCAAGAACTCTATGGGTTCTTAGAAGATTCGGAACAACTCAAGAAACTGCAAATAGGATCACTTTAGACCAGCCGTTGGTAAACTACAGAGGAAATACAATTCCTGCTGGAACAACTGTTAGAGGTAATATTAAAGACTTCGGTGGTGGTCCAGTTCTTCTAGACGAAAACTGGTATAGAACAGGTATTGGAGGAGGTTTTGGTGATAACCAAGCATACAACTTCTCAATAGCTGATGCTACTTTCACAAAATTAAGAGATCTATCGTTAAGTTATGTAATTGATACAC
Source organism: uncultured Bacteroidota bacterium (assembly GCA_902620455.1). Classification (GTDB taxonomy): domain Bacteria; phylum Bacteroidota; class Bacteroidia; order Flavobacteriales; family Flavobacteriaceae; genus Marisimplicoccus. The sequence goes on along the minus strand of CACNIG010000013.1, from coordinate 2,512 downwards.
CTTTAGTAACGAATATCGGACTAAGCGATGTAATAGTTTCTTTAACTGGTAGAGATTTAATTAATATCAATAAAGTTGAAGGACTTGATCCTGAGATAAACACAAAAGGTGTAAGTAATGCTCAAGGTGTTGAGTATTTTACAAATCCTCAGACAAAAGGTTTCCTTGTTAGTTTAACTATAAATTATTAATAAGATGAAAAAATTATATACAAAATCATTATTAGCACTTTTAATTATTTTCTCATTTTCTTGTGAGATAAATGAGGATATAAATTCAAATCCAAATGATATTTTAATTACGGATGTTGAGGATAAACTATTTTTAACCGGTGCCCAATTAGCAAACATACAGTTACAATTAGGACACTTAAATAGAATTAGTGGAATGTACTCTGGACAATTAATTGGATTTACCTCACTGTATGCAAATATTTATGGAATGGCTTTATCAACAGTAGAGTCAAATGGCTCGTGGAATGCTCTTTATGTTGGAGTTTTAACTAACATGAGACAATTGCAGAATAATTCTAACAATACACTATTAGTTGGAATTGCAGAAGTTATGGAAGGTCATGCTTTTGGAACTGCTGCTTCTCTGTGGGGTGCAATCCCATATAGCGAAGCTGGTAACCCTGAGATTTCTGACCCAGTTTTTGATTCTCAAGTATCTGTTTATAATGCTGCAATACAGAAGTTAAATTCTGGAATATCTACTCTTCAGTCTGCATCATCAACTAGTTTATCTCAAGACATCATATTTGGTGGAAATAAGGATAAATGGATTGAAGCTGCTTATACATTAATTGCTCGTTTTAATCTCCACAAAAAAGATTATGCCGCTGCAATTTCTGCTGCAAATAACGGAATTAGTTCTGCATCGGGTGATATGCAATATAAACCACGTGCTACTCAAAATACTGGAGATGTTAACTTATTTGCAACTATTTTAAATGGATCCAGAGCAGGTGATCTAGGAAATTCGTCAGGGGGATCTGAAAGTTACCTCTTACAGTTATTGAGTAATTCTTATGCATCAAATAGAAATCACTCAAAAACAGATGAGACAGCTAGATATGGATACTATAAAATTAATTCTTCTAGTGGTTCTGCAAATACTGGTATAATTGCTCCATCTGAACCTCAGAATATGGTTACTTATTTTGAGAATGAATTGATTCTGGCTGAGGCAAAAGCAAGACAGGGTGGAATTGCTGATGGTCTTCCACATTTGAATAACGTTAGAGCTTGGTTGAATTCGGGGGGTCAATTAAATGACAATCATAATGGAGGATCATTTAATTACGCTGCGTTTGATTCATCTGACTTTAGTTCAGGTGGAATTGAAAATGCAGATGGAGTAGATGCAAAAACTGCTTTTTTAAGAGAAGTAATTGAAGAAAGATATGTTTCAGGATTCGGTATGCATATGCCGTTTAATGATGCTAGAAGATTAAGAAAATCTGACAGTGCATACTCTGTACCTTTTGTTCTTGTTGATGGACCAGCTGGTCCGTACCCGGAAAGAATGCCATATGCTGCTACAGAATTAAACTCTAATTCTAACGCACCTGCAGAAGATCCAGGTATATTTACTAAAACAGAAGTAAATCAATAATGCTCTAAAAAAAGTAATACTTTCAAAAAAGGTTTGTAAATTTTACAAACCTTTTTTTTTGGTTAATTATGGTTAAAATTGAAAAGACACTTTTTATAATATTATCTCTGTTACATGTTAGTTGTAATATTGAGGAAACACCATATTCAAATAGTTTAATTTCATCACCACACCCATTAGCTTCTCAAGCTGGAAAAATTATTTATTCAAAGGGTGGAAATGCATTTGATGCAGCAGTTGCCTCAGCATTCGCATTGTCTGTTGTTGAACCAAGCATGAGTGGAATTGGAGGAAGACTTCAAGTAATATATAAACAAGCAGGTGGTGATATTTTCGGAATAGATGCAACTACGCAAATACCAGAGAGCTTTAAAACTGAGGGTGAAGAATTGCCAAGTTATGGATATAGTACAATAGGGATCCCAGGAGTTGTTGCAGGATTGATTAAACTTCATGAAGAGAATGGAGTTCTTGATATAAAAACTGTTATGGAGCCATCCATTTCTCTTGCTGAAGATGGTTTCTATTTATATCCAGGAGAAATTAAGAGACAACAAAGTGATAAAGAAAAAATTGAATCTTTTGAGGGAACTAAACTATACTTTCTTAATTCTGAAGGGGAATCATTTAGACCTGGAGATAAATTGGTTCAAAAAGATCTTGCAAATACTTTAAAAATAATTTCTGAAAATGGTAAAAAAGGATTTTATGAAGGAGAAATCGCAGAAAAAATAGCTAATGATATTCAAGCTAATGGTGGATATGTTAATGAGGATGACCTGAAAAACTATACCGTAAGAAAATCAGAAGTTTTGACTGGTAAATTTAATGGATATAACATCCATACGCTTAACCTACCGGCATACGGGTCAATAACAATTCAGATGATTCAAAT
>CACNIG010000012.1 GCA_902620455.1 uncultured Bacteroidota bacterium | reverse complement strand
GATAGAGGCTCATGAATTAATTATATCAAAGTTGATATCAAAAAAAACTATTAAAGAAGCTCTTTTTAAGGATTTTGATGGATATATTAAGAGTCTTGGAGCATGGGGAGGCGATATGATTATGGTAACAAGCCAAGTAGATCCAAGTAAATACTTTATCGAAAAAGGTTACTCAACCATTTTCAAATTTAAAGAATTATTAGTCTAATAATATAGACTTCTGTTGTCAACTATTTCTGCTTTTGACTCAAGAACTTGTGGGATCAATGTTGAGATTCTTTCAACTTCACGATCACTCAAAGAATTAGAAATAGCTGCACCTATACTTATATCTTCAGCAGTCTCTTTTGAAAGAAGTCTTACTATATATATACCATTATTACCTTTAAGAAGATTGGATGTTTCATCAGTGTCTAAAGAAAATGCGGAACCGATTATATAAGGTTCACTTCCAGCACCAACAAGAATAGGATCATTTTGAGTTACAGCGGTGGCTCTCTCTAATTCAATATCATAGTCTTGTGAGATTAAGTCAATGTCATTTGAACCTTTATAATTTTTTAGCAAAAATTCAAATTTTTTATCCTTCAAAAGAGTTTCTGAAACTTCATCTCTTACATCATCAACATTTGGCAGTGACTTTTTATTAAAACTTATGGCTTTAGCTACAAGATACCCGTCATTTAATGTAAATCTTTTAACATCTCCAACTCTAGTTTGATCTTCATATAACCACTTAATTACTTGTCTAGAATTTTCAACTCCTGGTAAACCAGAATCAAATTCCTCAAAAGAACTAAATGAGTCGATAAATAATGATTGATCACTACTATTTAAGGGCAGGTCGCTGTTTGCATCAAATTCAGCTTGAGAAGCTTTTCTATAATTATTATTCGAGGATTCATTAGACGGGACAATCTCTTTTACTACATCAGCTAATAGAACTTTATTGAGATTTCCGTCTCTTTTCTTGTCAATCATTCTTGAAATTTTGAATGTATTACCATCCCTATATGGCCCAAACACTTCACCTTTTCTAAGGCCAAATAAAATATCAGAAAAATCTCCTGAAATCTCTTGTTTCGTTTTAAAGATAGAATCCCATCTCACATCAGAATATATCTCTATAAATTCAGAATAATCTTTAACATCTTTAAACCCGATTATATCTTCAATAGTATTTGATACTGGATTTAACTGAGAAAAGCCATCTCTAAGTTGTTCTAAACCAGTTCTTAAATTATTTTCATCAATTGATGATGCAGCATCTGGTATAAACACATAATCAACTTTTCTAAATTCACCCTTTTCGTAACTATCTCTATTGTTTTTTAAATATGAGAAAATTTCTGAATCTTTAATTTGAATAATTGAATCAGGTATTTCATCATAAGGAATTCTTAAGTATTCAATATTAACTTTATCATTTTCTATGTGATATTGAATGTTTGACTCTACATCAGTGTAGATAACACTTGACCTAATTAAATCAAAATAAATTTTTTGTTTAGCTAGGGATATTATATTCAGTTCTTGGAATCTCCATTGGTCATATAGTGTTGGATTCGATGACTTTAACTGTGAAATATAGCTAGAGAATTTGTTAAAATCAAAAAGACCAATCTCATTTTGAAATAGAGGATTTAATACAATTGACTGATCAGATGAAATTATCTGTTCAAGTTGATCTTTTCCAGCATCTATTCCAAGCTTATCCAGTTCTTGGAGCAAAGCTTGATTTTTTATACCCTGATCCCATGCAAGATTAACAGCATTTAAAGTGTTGAGCCCATAAGCATTCTGAGCTTGTTCTACCATCATATTGAATGTCTCATAATTGATTTCTTCTCCATTAATTTCACCTATAGGTTTATTTGATCCAAATCCACCATTTGATGTAAAAACACCAGATATGACAAACGCAAATAATGCCATTCCAATAACTATTATCAAGAATATTGATCTTTTTCTAATTTGTCCTAATACCGCCATATTTTAAATAATTTTCGAAATTACAACTTAGTATTAATTTATACTACTCTTGGTTAATTTTTTTTAAAATCACTTTTTCAATTTTTGATGATGAAGCATGAAGAATTTGAATTGAATATTCACTTATAATAATTTCTTCACCAACCTTTGGAATCTCTTCTTTATTAAAAACTATTAGACCTCCGAGTGTATCATAAGATTCTGATTCAGGAAGATTTAGACAATAAGCTTTATTTAAATATTCTATTTCAAGTCGAGAGGAAAGTTCGTAGACACCTTCAGATATCTTTTTTTCATGAAGATCATAGTTATCATGCTCATCCTCGATTTCTCCAAATAGCTCCTCAACTATATCCTCAACTGTTATTATTCCTGATGTCCCCCCGTATTCATCAATTACAACAGCAATGCTTTTTCTTTGTCTCGTTAATTTTTCTAAAACATCATTAACTAGCATTGGCTCAGGTACAAATACAACCGGGAGGATATAATCATTAATGTTTTGGGGTTTTTTTAGAAAATCAAATGAGTGGATATAACCAACTATATCATCTATTGAATTTTTATAAATAGGAATTTTCGAGAATCCCGTTTCAATAAATATTTTTTTTGCATTTTGAATGTTGGAAGAGTTTTCTAATGCAATAATCTCAGCTCTAGGAACCATAACATCTCTTGCCTTAATTTCTGAAAGTTCTAATGCATTTTGAAAAATTTCAATTTCTGAGTCTAGATTATTATCTGATTTATCTATTTCATTCTCAATATAATTCTCTAATTCAACCTTTGAAAAAGAAAACTCTGATTCTTCTGGGCTCACTTTAAAAAAAGTTTTTAGTATAAAATTTGAAATTATTGTTACCAAACTAGTTAAGGGATATAAAATTATGTAGAAAATATAGGCAGGAATTGAAAATATTTTCATAGAAAAATTAGAGTAAATTTGAAATAATACTTTTGGAATAAATTCAGCAGCAATCAATATAAGAAGTGTTGAAATTATTGTTTGAAGAAGGAGAACAGTTAGCTCATTCATTGATGGTAAAAATAAAAATGACAAATTATCAACAATAAATTGTCCCATAAAAAGTCCATAAATAACAAGAGCAAAACTATTTCCAATTAGCATTGTAGATATAAATCTTGATGGATCCTTAGTTATTATTGACAGGAGCTTTGGAACTATTCCCTTTTGCTTTTTTTCAATTTCAAGATTTAGTCTGTTAGATGAAACAAATGCTATTTCCATCCCTGAAAAAAATGCTGAGCAGAGAAGGCTAAGTAAAATTATCATTTAACTTTTCTTTGAATATTTTCTTCTAAAATGTCTTCTAAATAGAGCCATAAAAATTGAAAGAACAGAGAATCCTAAGAATATGTATGCTCTATTATCATTTATTCCTCTATTTTCAAAAAAACTAAAAATTGAAATAATAGCTATTACCCAATAAATTATCTCTGAAATTAAATAGTGTTTCATTCTTCTGTTATATTAATTGATCCAGTAAGATTTCCTGTTACAAGGTCTGTAAAGTCTCGATTTGAATCAAGTCTATTTGCAATTATTTTATTTGTTTTATCAATATACTCGAAGTTATTTTCAGTGAAAAGCCATTCGTTCTCGGTATCGTAGTATAGTTTGTCAGTTGTTAAAACTTCACCATCAGATGTTGTTATTTTTACATTATTGTTAAACTCCATGAATCTGAATGAATTATATACAATTGCATATTGTGAACTAATTGTCGAAGTTTTATTTTCATCATAAATTACAAGCTCTACATCTTCATAAAATTCGGAGTAATTTAATAAGTCATTCGTAAAATCATAGTGGATTTTACCTGAAACAAATGATTTTGTAAGCATTGAATCTGTGTATATCATTGTAAAGTTCTTGGCAATACTTACGGGTATCTTTTTATTACTATAAGTTGTCTCAGCTAGTTCAGTAGTACATGAAAATATAACTGTAAAGAAAAAAACTAAAAGATAACTGACTCTCATTTTACAGGTTTGGAACCTTAACGCTTCTTTTAATCCAGCATGAGAAAGTAATATTTGTTCCTTGGTTTCCCTCTGTAAAAATATCTGTCTTGGAAGGAGCTCTTCCGTTAAATGCAGCAGCAGTTCTGTCAGAAATCTTTTTAAGAGATGCATCAACTCTACCAGCCTTTACAGCAGTTTGAGCAGCTAACCAGAAAACAGCCCTTTTATTAAACTGTGTATCCCCACATCCATTTGCGCTATCAGCATACATGTTTGCTATTAAAAGATATGCTCTTCCCAATGATGGTTGGAATGATAAGGCTTGCTCAGCATAATTTCTAGCAGAAACTCTTCTTCCAGCATTTTTAAATTTAACAGCAATTTTATACAAAATGTTTGCTTTCTTGTAATTATCAGTTTGAAGTGAAACTGATTCTTGATAGTACTTTAATGCACCTTCAGAATTACCTTGCTTATCATTTAATATGCCTAAATAATAAGCTGAGTCAGCTGATGGCTCAAGACTATGAAGCTGTTCAACTAAGGTAACAAATAGTGGGTCATCAGAACAATCTTTACCATCCAGTCTCCCCGCAGCTCTTCTGATCCATAATGGATTGTTTTTATTTTCTTCAAAGTTTTCTGAGTATAAAGGTATTAGTATATCACAAGTGGCTTCTTTTGCAATTAGCTGATCAATTAATTGAAGGTATGCACTAACTGCATTTGAATTTGTATTGTATATTTTTTTATTTCTAACCTCTCTTGATGTTAACGGTGTACCTGACTCTTCCTTGTTAAGAATTATGTCAATGTTTTTTGAAATATTTGTCTTTAATAATTCAAATTTTTCAGTTAATTCTTCATATTTTTCAAACAAAGTCTCTAAGTTAATTTTTGAACCAGCCTTATACAGATCATATCCTGTCTGAAAGTAATATGCTAATGATTTTGGATTTGTAAAACTTGTAGGATCATTTTGAAAGGCATATTCAAAAGTATCATATATAAGCTCTTTATCTTCAACGCCATTATCAAGCATTGCCTGTCCTTTACTACTGTATATTTTTCCTATTTGTCTTACACCTTTTCTTTCAGGAAAGTTTTCAGCCCACAGATCATATAAAGACAATAAGTCATTTAAATATTTAGACTTGTTTTCTTCGGATTCAGATTTCTTAATAAAATCCTTAAGTATTATCTCTCCATATTGATATGTTGCAAGACTTAACTTCGGGCAATTATCTAATACTGTCTTCCATGGCTCATATGCAGCCTGATAATTTTTGATTTTTGCAGATTCTGCAAAAATAGATAGCTGCTCTAGACACTCATCTGAACTGAGTTGAGAGAATATAGGCGATGTAAATAATATTAAAAATAAATTTCTAAAAAACTGAATGTTATTCATAAATTTTAAATCTAATTATACCTTCTTTTTATAAACCAGACATCATTTAATGATAGACCTAATTTTAGTGAAAAATAGTTTTCTTTTATTAGATCATCATCTCCAATTTTACCTATTTCAAGACCAAAATTAGCTTTAGAAAGCCCAGCTATAGGTAAACCAAGTCCCAAATTTAAACTAAATTGATTTATGGGCAAATTATTTACAATAATACTTTTTTTATCATTTTTAATTCCAAATCTATATTTTATTCTTTTCCAGTAACTAACTAAAGATGAGCTGTCTGGAATAAAATATCCACCAAATGATATTGAATTTGCATCTCTATATGTTACATTTCTAATATTTAGGAAAATATTCTCAAATCCTGAGGATAATTTATTTTCATATTGCACACCAAAAAACCAAGAGTTTTTCTTCTCTAATCCGATTGAATAGATTGACTTTTTAGGAACTAAAAGCTTTGTATCTTCTAGCCCTCTCGAGTCAAGATCAATATCAACAAAATCTCCTAGAGATTCAAGTGTAATTGAAGAAGCGCTTGAAGTATATAACGACTCAATATTGAAAGAGTCTAACTCACTTTCAGGGTGAAGACTATAAAGTATACTTAATGTTAAATCATTTTTAATGGGTATCAATAGATTTGATGAAAAATTATAAGTAAATCCTGTGATCTCCGAACTACTATTAGAGAAAACCCCATAATTTATGCCGTCCATCAAATTAAACCTTTCATAATTAAATTTTCCAAAATTATAGTTTGCACTAGCTCCAAGTGAAAAGTATTTAAAAAAAGGTATACCAACTGATAGAAATGCCTTGTTGATATTTCCATCTGCACCAAATAGCCTTGTATTTACAGAATTGGCATCATTATAATCTTGTGTAGTTTGAAGATTAAATCCAACTGAAGAATATGGAAGAACTCCGAATCCAAAACCAAAATTTTTTACTGGAATCCCAATAGCTATGTAATTTATGTTGGATGTTTTTATGTTTTCTTTTAGTGAGCTGTTTGAAATACTTGAATATTTATAAAAAGTTCCTACAAGATAATTGGTGGTCTTTATTTTGGCTAATGATGATGGATTATTAATATTAAACTCAATTGAATCGATTGATGAATCAATTCCCCCCATAGATTGGTAAGATACATTGCCTGTAAAATTTATTTCACCTAATTCATTAAGTGAATAAGGTGAGCCAGTGTTTGTCTGTGAAATAACAGAAAAATATGAGAATATTAATATTACTAAAAAATAGTTTTTAATGCCCTTCATTATATTTTAAAATATTGTTTAGACCAATTGCTAAAAAGTCTTGGTCCGCAAAGATTGCATTTTTTATCTTATTTAGCAAAAAGGTTGAATCACCTCCTGTAATAATAACATTTAGCTTTAAATATTTTTCTTCTAAACGATTTATATACTCATTAATTTCCCCGATAATTCCATTATAAACTCCAATATGAATTGACTCATCTGTACTAGACCCTATCATTTTTTCTACATTATTAAATTCAAGCAAAGGCAAATTAGATGTAAACTTATTTAGGCTGTTGTATCTCATATTAATTCCAGGTGAAATAGCACCTCCATGATATATATTTTTTGAGTCAATAAAATCATAAGTAATACATGTTCCAATATCAACCACCAAGCTATTTTCATTAGGAAATTTAAAAAAAGCAGCAGAAACAAGTCCAATTCTGTCCTGACCCAAGGAATTTATTGTTTTATAATTATTATGAAAAGGGATATTTAGTTTCTTATCTGATAACTCATAGTATTCTATATCTGCAAATAATTCAGCCAATTGAGTCTTGTAACTCTTAGTTACAGTTGAACAAATAATATTTTTAATGTTATAATCTTTTGAATGAGATTTAACATGATTTATTAGAGTTGCTTCATTTAAAATTTTTTTTGAAACAATTTGATCTTTTTCAAATAAATAAACTTTAACTGAAGTATTACCTATATCAATCACCAAGTTCATGCTACATTTTTTTATAAAATTACAGAAACATTTGAATACAGCTTTGTTTAAAATTAATATATTTGCCATTGCTTTTTGGTACCATAGCTCAGTTGGTAGAGCAAAGGACTGAAAATCCTTGTGTCCCTGGTTCGATTCCTGGTGGTACCACAAAAAACCCTACTTGCGTAGGGTTTTTTTGTATATTAGAAATCCTAAATCTTTACACTTGACCTATTACATAGATCAATTTTATTTTAAAAAACATAAGTTTTGGATGTTTAAGCTAATGGGTGCTTACACATTTAATAAAAAACTTTTCAATCATGATGGACTTAAGTTTATAAAACTTCTTGGCACAGGTTCCAAAGACGGTTTTAGCATAATTCCTGATTTTACATCTTATGTAATGATTTCTGTATGGGAAAGTGATGTGCTTAGAAAAAAATTTACTAATAAGAACAAATTATTTAAAGAAATAATTAATAAATCCTCAAAACGAGTTGAAATTAAAATTGACCCTTACAATTATGTCGGATCATGGAATGGTATAAACCCTTTCATAAATAAAAGCTCATATAAAGAAGGAAAAATTATTGTTTTAACTAGAGCAAGAGTAAGATTAAATAAACTAATTAACTTTTTTATTAGTACCTCGTCTGCTGCTAAATCAATAAATAGTAAAAAAGGCGCAGAGTATTATAAAGGTGTAGGAGAGCTACCAATAATAGAGCAAGCAACTATTAGCATTTGGAAGAGTGAGCAAAGTATGAAGGATTATGCATACTCAGATAAAAGCCACTTAAAAATAATCTATAAAGCAAGAAAAAATAATTGGTACTCTGAAGAACTATTTGTAAGATCTAATATTTTATCCTTAAAAGAATTTAAATGAAAAGGAAAGCAATTATAATTGGATCAGGAATTGCAGGTCTTGCTGTATCTATAAGACTAAAATCTAAAGGGTATGATGTTGAAGTTTATGAAAAAAATGATAATGTTGGTGGGAAATTAAGTGATTTTTATATTAATGATTTTAGGCATGATTTTGGACCAAAGTTATTTACGATGCCTAATCTTATTGAGGATTTATATAAAGTAGCAGGGGTGGATATTAATGATTATTTTAAATATCAAAAACTTGAAATAGCTTGTAAGTATTTTTGGGATGATGGAGATACTTTTAATGCATATTCCAATAATCAAAAATTTATTAATGAGGTCTACAAAAAGTTTAACAAAGAAGAGAATAAAGTTGAAAGTTATATTTCTAGATCAAAGAGGAAATTTAATCTTGTGAGAAAAATATTCTTAGAAAAATCACTTCATAAAATATCAACATATCTTTCATTTGAATCATTTAAAGCAATTTTTAATTTTTTTCAGTTAAATATATTCATCAGCTTAAACTCATTAAACAAGATCTATTTTAGAGATAAAAAATTAATTCAACTCTTTAATAGATTTGCAACTTACAATGGATCAAGTCCGTATATGACTTCTGGAATAATGTCAATTATTCAACACTTAGAGCATGATCTTGGTGTATTTATGCCAAAAAAAGGTATATCTGATATTTCTTACTCTTTACATAGACTTGCAATAGATCTGGGTATTAAATTTTATTTAAATTCAGAAATTGAAAAAATATTAATTAAGGATAAATCTGCAGTTGGAGTAGTTGTAAATAAGATTAATCACAAAGCAGATATTATTATCTCAAATATGGATGTAAGCTTAACTTATGAAAAGCTTTTAGTTGGATATGAAAAGCCTTTTTTTATACAAAACTACCAACCATCAAGTTCAGCAGTAGTTTTCTATTGGAATATGAATAAGTCTTTTCCAAATCTAAACGTACACAATATAATATTTAGCAAAAGCCAAGAGGATGAGTTTGATTATATATTCAATAAAAAATTAATTTATAATGATCCGACTGTTTACATATGTTCAACATCAAAGATTGTAAAAGAAGATGCTCCAGCTGGTTGTGAGAATTGGTTCATACTGATTAATTCTCCATTTGATAATGGACAAGATTGGGAAAAAATTAAGAAAGATCTTAGGGAGAATATCATTAAAAAAATTAATTCAACTTTAAAAGTTGATATTGAGAACAATATAGTTGGTGAAAAAATATTAACTCCAGTTGATATTGAATCTGAGACACTTTCCAAATTTGGGTCATTATATGGTAGTTCCAGTAATTCATTAAAATCTGCCTTTGTCAGACATCCAAATTTTTCAAGAAATATAAATAACTTGTACTTTTGTGGAGGTAGTGTTCATCCTGGTGGAGGAATTCCACTATGTTTGAATTCAGCAAAAATTGTTTCAGATTTAATAAAATAATATGTTGAAATTGCTTGAGGAAAAAGAACTGAGAAATTTTTCAATTTTTATTGTCTGGCTTATAAACATTAGCGGATTTTTTGGAATACTATCAGATCAAAAAGATTTTTTTCTTTCATCTACTCCTTATGTTCTGACACTAACACTATTTTTATTAGTAATTAATAACTCTTTTGAAAAAAGGTTTCTATTAAGTTTATTTTTTATTTTTTTATTAGGATTAATTGTAGAAATCTTAGGAGTAAATTACTCTTTGTTTTTTGGTGAATATCAATATGGAGATAATCTTGGAATTAAGATTTTTGATGTACCGATAGTAATTGGCTTTAATTGGGTTCTATTAATAATTCTAACAGGAAACTTTGCTCATAAGATATTTCCTAAGTCCATTATACCAAAAGTATTAATTGGATCAGCCATGATGATTTTTTTAGATCTACTAATTGAAATCAGTGCACCTAAACTTGATTATTGGGAATTTACAATTCACCCTGTACCATTTTCAAATTATTTATGGTGGTTCATTTTCTCGGTCTTATTTCATTTGATATACCAATCTAACACAAATAAAGAATTTATAGTATCCACAAATATTTTGGTTGTTCATTTTTTATTTTTTGGGATGTTAGCGGTTTTTCTTTAGATTTATATCAAATAAAAAGATAATGAAATATATATATACAATTCTATCACTGGCTTTATTTACTAGTTGTAATATGCCAGCTGAAACAAAAACAGATACTGGTGAACCAGAAGGTCCACATACATCCTCAGAATGGCAAATCTGGGCATACTCAACAGCTGCTCCTGATTACATAGCTGCTGATGCTACAGTTTTTGATGGTCCACCTGATATGGGCGGTAATCTTCTTAGAGAGGGAACCAATGGATGGACATGCTTGCCTGCTAACCCAAGAGGTCAATCTGATCCTGAAAACGGATGGGTTGATGCACACGAGGCAATGCCTTTATGTGGTGATGCAGAAGTCTTTAAATGGATTGGAGCTTACTTTGCTGGAGAAACCCCAGTAATGGATAAAGATGGATATGCTTGGATGCTTCATGGAGACATGGGAGAGGACAATACCATGGCTGGAGTTTTAATGAAAGAAGATGCAGCTCCAGGACAATGGATTGAGTCTGGTCCTCACTTAATGAGAATGCCTGCTGATCCCTCTACATTAGATGGGATGACTACTGACTTTGCTTCAGGTGCGCCTTATGTAATGTTTGCTGGAACAGTTTATGCACATGTAATGTATCCTATGGTAGGATATTATGATTACCAACCAGAATCTGCACCAAAATAAGAATAACTGACATAATTAAAAAACCCTCATTTATTGAGGGTTTTTTTATGGAATAATTTAAATATATACACATGATTTGATTAAATTTAGATTATGGAATATTTACTTGTTATAATAGTACTTATAGGATCTGTAATTGGACTTTATTTTTTTATAAAAAAACAAATTGAAATAAACTCTAAAGAGAGTAAAAAAGAGTTTGAATCTAAACTTGACACTTTTGTTGAGGCATTTAAGTTAGAGTCAGCAAAAAATTTAGCAGATCAAATTAAAGATTCAAAACAAGATCAAAAGAATATGTCAGATACTCTTGAAAAGGTGACAAAAGAACTCGAAAAGATTAAAGGAACTAATGAACAGGTTCTAACTTTTGCAAATCAGATGAAAACACTTGAAAAGATTTTAGGAAATCAAAAACAAAGAGGTATTCTTGGAGAAATTCAACTTGAGAATTTACTTGCAAACGTTTTACCTCCTGAGTTATTCCAAATGCAATACTCGTTTAGTAATAATGAGGCTGTTGATGCTATTATAAAAGTTGGAGAATTTGTTATTCCTATTGATGCCAAATTCTCTTTAGATAATTACAACAAAATGATTGAAAGTGATGAGACAGATGCTGAGAGATTAAATGATTTAGAAAGAAAGTTTAAAAATGACATAAAAAATAGAATCGATGAAACATCAAAATATATTAGACCGAATGAGGGCACTGTTGATTATGCATACATGTTTATTCCTGCTGATGGATTATACCAAGATCTTTTAAACAATAAGGTTGGATCTTTAAAAATTAATCAAAGAGATCTAGTTTCATATGCATATCAAAAGAAAGTAATGATTGTTTCACCTATGAGCTTATTCCCCATGCTTCAAGTTACAAGTAAGGCATTAAATAACATGAAGGTTGAAGAGTCTATTCAAGAAATTCAGATTAACATTGAAAAATTAGGAAATCATTTAAAAGCCTATTTAACTTATCATGAAAAATTAGGAAATAGTCTAAGTACTGTTGTTAATCATTACAATGTAAGCAATAAAGAATTTAAAAAAATTGACAAAGACATAACCAAGTTAACTTCAAACAGGGCTAGTATAGGGATAGAGACTGAAAGTCTTGAAAGACCTTTAATTGAGGATTAAAAAAAAGCCCTCCTATAGGAAAGCTTATTTAGTTGCCTTTAGCAACACACAACATGCAAATGTAATAATTTTTATCAACTTGATTTTAAGAAAATCAAAAAGTCTGCAATAGCATTCTTGATATTGTCTAAATCTTCTGTAAAATGATTAATCATAATGCTAAAAACATATTGTCTTCCTTTGTCATTAACTATATAGCCTGAATAATTATAATTATTTTTTAAAGTTCCCGTTTTTCCCCAGACAAAATCTTCATAATTATCAATTATAAAATTATTTGGAAATATTTTTTTAATTCTTTCTATGCCAACCATCTGGTAAATTTTTTCCAATGAAATAATTAATGCCTCTGTTGTTATTAAATTATATCTTGACAATCCTGATCCATCAAAAAGATTCATTTGTTTAGAAATATTATTTTTAAATGAATTCTTTATAATATCAATACCCTTTTTAACAGAAATTGTGTCATTTACTCTAAAAGAAATATTTGCGGCTAAACTTTCAGAGATTAGATTATCAGACTTCTTTAAAATAATTGAATAAATTTCATCTACATTAACGCTATTTAAGACTTGATAGATATCTAGTTTATTATTTGAAAGGCTTACAGAAGTTTTTAAAGAATTATGAAGTAAGTCAACTATGACTTTATTTGATGAGATGAAAGGATGGTAAATTGTATCTTCTAATTTTATTAACGAAGGATTTACTGAAAAAACATTTTCATCTATAGCTCTATTAATTTTCTCTTTTTGATTGTAATCTAGATTAATTTTAAAGTTGTTAGGAGTCGATATTAAATCTCCATTTTCTTTTTTAATAATTTTAACTACATTTCCAAAGATTGGCATAGGTGATCTCTCAGCTTGGAAATAATAACTTAGATCATCCCATGCCCATGCTGGACCATATTTAATAAGATCAGTATTTGACAAATGATACTCAATGTGATTTAATGAATTAACAAATTTTTCTAATTCTTTATTTTGATATTTTGGGTGGGCTAATAATGGGAATCCTGTTGGTGATATCTTAAGAGTGTCATTAGAAAAATTATATTTAATAATTGGTATAGTGTCCCCAACATAAATTGACCCCAGAACAGTTAATATTTTTAGATTAGATGCAGGAGTCATAAATGTATTTATGTTTATCCCATTTATCTTTTTATTTTTATCTAACTCTTTTACAGCAATTGAAACAACTGAATTTTTTAAAATTTCATTTTTGGCAACCCATCTGTTAATTCTTTTACTCGAAATTTGAGAGTAAGCATTTGTACAAATTAATATTAGAATTAAAACTTTTTTCACTCTGACAATATAATAAAAAAGAAAACCCTCTGTAAAGAGGATTTAAATATCAGATTAAATTATCTAGTAGCCTTAATATAGGATCTAAGCCCCCCGACAACAGGAAGCTTTAACGAAGTGGAATTTAAATCTACAGTCAGAATTGTACCTGGTTTAGGATGTAAGGTAAATTCCTGATCACTAGAAAAAATCATTAAACCTATTTGCTGACCTTTTTTTATAACTTGATCATCAGGTTGTAAATCGAAGCTCATTGTATAAAATTTGTCAGGAATTAAATCAGAACTTTCATTCAAAGATTCATAATTTTGAATATCTGCCCAACCTCTTGTTATTATATTTTCTGTGATTTTAGCCTTAGGATTGTTATTCCAAGGAAGCGAAACTAGCCAAACAGATAAATTTGCAGCTTTTTTACTGCTAGCTACTCTGATTGTTAGGGATGATAGTCCGGATAGATGAATGTCTTGTTTAAGAACAGGACTTAAATACAAGAGTCTGTGTTTTGAATTTTTTGCCTTAGCTAAAGTTGATCCGTCATAAGAATAATCATCTGTTAGTTTTTCCAATATTTTTATTTTATTTTTCTTTAATGACAAACCTCCTTTTTCTTGACCTCCAGCATGAAGCGATAAACTAACCAAAGAGGCATCTGGATTAGGATATGATTTGTAAGGCGTAGGATTTTGTTGAGTATCATTTTCTCTAACTATCCAGGCGTTAGGGTCTTTTTCTACTTTATTTTCTATACCAAATAAGTAACGAGTAAACCATCTATTCATCATTTTTAAGGGTGGTGGGCCGCCATGTCCGTCTTGGTGATAATATATTTGCGTGGGGATTCCCATTTCCATTGCTTTTTTATAAATGCGATAACTATGCTCTGGCATAACGTTCCAATCATTAAATCCATGAGCCATTAATAATGCTGCTTTCATGGGCTTCATTTGATTTAAGTAATCTCTACCCTCCCAAAATTCATTGTAATCTCCTTTTATTCTATCCATTCCATTAATCATTTCGGTATCTCTTACTACCCTGTTATTTCGAGCTCTATTTTCCTCTTTTCCACTATGAATATAATCGTATAAAACATCTATATCTTCACCCAAATAACCTCCTGGTGATCGAACCAAACCATTGGATCTATAATAATGGTAATATGATGTATTTGGTGCTATTGGAATAATTGCTTCCAATCCGTCAACTCCAGTAGTAGCTGCAGCTAATGGTAGAGTTCCATTATAAGAAGTTCCAATCATTCCTACTTTTCCAGTAGACCAGAATGCAATTTCTTCTTCACTACCTTCTCTTGAACTGTATCCCTTTGCTCTTCCATTCAACCAATCTATTACAGCCTTTGGAGCCATTGATTCATTTTTTCCTCCGACAGTGGGTGCACCATCTGATAAGCCTGTACCCGGGGATGATGAATGAACAACTATATATCCTCTTGGAACCCATGTTTTTATTTGTGAATTTGATATTATTGGACGCTTACCTGTTCTAATCACCTCTACATGTTTTCTGGGTTTGGGCTTTTCACCTAACTCATGTCTTACATCCCAAAATAATCCATCAGCGTCTCCTGCAGTCCCAGCATAATAAGGACTTGTTTCATAAACCACTGGAAGTTTTAATCCATTTTTAGTTTGCGAAGGTCTCGTTACACTAACATGCATTCGGTCCATTTTTCCATCATCGTCAGAGTCAAAAGAGGTTTCAACCCAAAGATCATGACGTATCCATTTACTTTGATCTTTAAATGATTCCACAACTTGAGCTTCACCATTTATAAAAAATGGAACAGACTTGTCTTGTGCATTTACAAAAATGATTACAAAAAAAGGAGTTATTGATTGTATTAATTTTTTCATGGAATAGTTTTAATACTAAAAAAATAAACCCTTGACACCAAGGGTTTATATGTTGCGGTCTGGACGGGACTCGAACCCGCGACCCCCTGCGTGACAGGCAGATATTCTAACCAACTGAACTACCAGACCAAAAACGGTTGCAAATATAATTATTTTGAATTATAAAGCTGCATTAATTGCATCTTCATAAGTTTTTTTTGGAGCTACACCAACTTGTCTTGAAACTAGCTCTCCATCTTTAAATAACAATACTGTAGGTATATTTCTAACTCCATATTTAGCAGCAAATTCTTGATTTGCATCTACATCAATTTTACCAATAACTGCTTTGCCTTCGTAGTCTTTGCTAAGTTCATCTATAATTGGGCCTACCATTCTGCATGGACCACACCATTCTGCCCAGAAATCAACAAGAACAGGCTTATCTGATTTTAATACTTTTTCTTCAAAAATTGAGTCATTTAATTCTAATGCCATATTAATTTTTTTTTGCAGTTCAAATTTAACATAAATTCTTTCAACACTCATTTTTTAAAAAAGAAAATTTAAAAATTTAAATTAACTTAGGCACATGAGAATTATACTTCCAATTTTGTCAATAATTTTTTTTGTATCATGTAACTCCTCTCAGAGAAAAATATCAAATTGGACAGAAGAAGAGAAAGAGTTGATATTTAAAGATTGTATAAATTATACTCTAGACATTAAGGGTTTAAATCTAAATGAATCAAATGAATATTGTAACTGTACATTAAGAATTTTGATTACAAAATTTGATGGTAAAAAAGAAGCTGAAGAGAGTTTAACTAAAAATATTACTTCAAACTCAATCTATGAGCCATGCGAAAAATATTAATTAAGCTTATATGAAAACTCCTCTTTCTCAAGAGATTTTAATAAATCCTTAGTAATAGAGACTTTTGTTTGCTGAGAGATCATATTTAACTTAATTTCATTATTTGTGTCTAGGATATCAAAGTATACTGGTTTAGATCCTTTATGTTTAGAAAAGATTTTTTTTAATTTTTTTACCTCATCCAAATTTAGGGTGCTAGAGTCTATTTTAAGTGTAATTTTTTTTGAACTAGAATCAATTATTCCATCCAATAACTCCATATTTAAAAATTGAATCCTTGGATCACCTACTCTTCCAGTCTCTCTATTAACCCATCCCTCTCTTATTGAGATTCGGAGTCTTAATATCTTATTCTCTTCTAGGAGATGCTTATACTTTAGATAATCTTCCCCAAAAATTCTGAATTGATATTGATCATTAAAGTCTTCAAATGAGAAAACCGCAAAACCATTACCTGTCTTTGTTTGAAGATGCTCAACTTCATTTATAATTCCCCCAACATATAAATCTTTATTAATAATTCTGTTTAAATCATTTAAAGATGAAAGACCAGCTGAGGTGAAGTTTTTTATTTCTCTTAAATAATCATCAAGTGGATGAGCAGATATGTATATTCCTACAACTTCTCTTTCTTTTTTTAATCTTTCAAGGTTAATCCATTCCTCACAATCTGGTATTACTAAATCTGTTTGATTAGCTATCGATTCATTTTCGAACATACTTATTTGTGATGAATTAATTAATTCTTGATATTTAGCTCCATGTCTAATAGCTTTTTCTAAAAAAGTTAATCCATCATTATCCATTTGAAAATATTGTGCTCTTTTATTATTGAATGAATCTAGTCCGCCAGCAAGTATAAGATTTTCAAAAGTTTTTTTATTTGCTAATCTAAGATCAATTCTTTTTGCAAAATCATAAATATCTTTATATGAACCATCTTTTCTATTTTTGACAATGGTTTCAACTGCTCCCTTACCTACACCTTTTACAGCTCCCATACCAAATCTTATAGCTTTATCTTCATTCACATTAAATTTATAAAATGACTCATTTATATCTGGACCTAAAACCCTTACTCCCATTCTCTTACACTCTTCCATAAAAAAAGTAACTTGTTTTATATCATTCATATTATTTGATAAAACTGCAGCCATATATTCAGAAGGATAATTAGCTTTTAAATAAGCCGTTTGATATCCAATTAATGCATAACAAGTAGAATGGGATTTGTTAAATGCATAAGATGCAAATGCTTCCCAATCTTTCCATATTTTTTCAAGTATTTCAATACTATGTCCATTCTCTTGCCCACCTTTCATAAATTTAGGTTTCAACTTTTCAATTAAAGAAAATATTTTTTTTCCCATGGCTTTTCTTAATAAGTCCGCTTCACCTTTAGAGAAACCTGATATCTTTTGAGAAAGTGACATAACCTGTTCTTGATAGACAGTAATACCATAAGTCTCATCTAAAAATTCTTCCATTTCAGGTATATCATATGTAATTGACTCGGTACCATTTTTTCTTGAAATAAATGATGGTATATACTCTAGTGGCCCAGGTCTATAAAGGGCATTCATTGCAATTAAATCATTAAAATTAGAGGGTTTTAAATCCTTTAAATACTTCTGCATTCCAAGTGATTCATACTGAAAGATTCCAACTGTTTCACCTCTTTGAAATAGTTCATATGTTTTTTTATCGTTTAATGGAAATTCCTCAGGGTAGAGTTGTTTATCATACTTATATTTGATAAGTTTTACAGTATCTTTAATGATTGTTAGTGTTTTTAAACCTAGAAAATCCATTTTAAGCAAACCCGCATCTTCTACAACTGAATTATCAAATTGTGTAACATAAAAGTCTGAGTCTTTAGCCTTAGTAATAGGCACAAACTCCGAAATATCACTTGGTGTAATAATAACACCACATGCATGAATTCCTGTATTTCTGAGAGACCCCTCTAATAAGCTTGCTTGTTTTAAAGTTTGAGCTGACAAATCTTTAGAATTATATAATTTTTTTAATTCATTAACTCGACTAAACTCATCAGTTCTTAATTGTGACTTTAGATCTATTTCTTTCTTTGAAAAAATATCACCAAGCTTCATATTTGGAACAAGCTTGGAAATTCTATCGACCTCTGATAATGATAAATCAAGCACTCTCCCAGTATCTCTAATTGATGATTTGGCAGCCATTCTCCCGTAAGTAATAATTTGAGCAACTTGTTGTGAACCATATTTATTAACTACATATTCTATTACTTTATTTCTTCCTTCATCGTCAAAATCAATGTCAATATCAGGCAAGCTAACTCTATCTGGATTTAAAAACCTCTCAAAAAGCAGATTATATTTTATTGGGTCAATACTTGTTATACCTAAAGCATAAGCTACTACTGAACCAGCCGCTGAGCCTCGTCCTGGACCTACAGATACTCCCATATCTCTAGCAGCACTAATAAAGTCCTGAACAATTAAAAAATAGCCTGGATAACCTGTCTTAGAAATTACATCGAGCTCAAAATCTATTCTTTCTTTTAGATCTTTGTCTATTTTTTTATATTTTGATTTTACCCCTTCTAAAGTAAGGTGTCTTAAGTAAAGATTTTGGCCTTTTTGATTATCAAAATCATTTTTTTGTATAAATTTTTTTGGAATTTTAAAGTCTGGTAAAAGTACCTCTCTTGCTAATTCAAAAGGTTCAATTTTATCTATTATCTCTGATATGTTATACATGCTTTCAGGGATGTCTTTAAATAATTCAAACATTTCATCTTTAGATTTATACCAATACTCCTGATTTGGCAGTCCATATCTAAAGCCTCTACCTTTTCCAATAGGAACCGACTGCTTTTCGCCTTCTCTAACACACAACAATATATCATGAGCATTAGCCTCAGATTTTGTGGTATAGAAAGTATTATTAGTTGCGATGATCTTTATATCATGTTTAGAACTGAATTCTTTTATAATTGGTATTATATAATCCTCATTTTCTTGATTATGTCTTTGAATCTCGAGATAAAAGTCTGATCCAAATGTATCCTTCCACCAGGCTAATGACTCCTCTGCTTTTTCTTCACCTTGATTTAAAATTTTTGATGAAATCTCACCACTTAGTCCTCCTGAGAGCACAATTATATCTTCTGAGTATTTCTTTAGTATTTTCTTATCAATTCTTGGTAAATAATAAAATCCGTCAATATTTGCAATTGAACTTAGTTTTGACAAATTTCTAAAACCATTCTTATTTTTTGCTAGAAATATCATTTGATAACCATTATCTCTGTTAGATTTATCCAAGTGATTTTCACATATATTTAATTCACAACCAATTATTGGTTTTATATATTTTTGACCTTCTTTTAAATTTTCATTATAGTTCTTTAGAGTTTTAATAAAATGAAAAGCACCCATTAAATTTGATTTGTCTGTGATGGCAATTGCATCATGTGAAAATTCAATTGAGTAGTTTAATAAATCTGAAATTTTTGATGTTGATTGAAGTATTGAAAATTGTGTACAGGAGTGGAGATGTGCAAATTTAAATTCTTGCTTTTTGATATCAGGCTTAGAATGCTTTTGATTTTTTTCAAGATTTTTATTTTCTTTTAATTTTCTTGATTCTTCAAATAAATCAATATGATTTATATCTGCAACAATTACTTTAGAAAGGTCAAGATTAATTAATTCGTTCAAAATTTCATTTTTATCTGAAAGAGAACTTGGATGAATTTTTTTTTCTTTTAATAGTTTAAATAAACATAAAGCAGTTGCCTCAACGTCTGCAGATGCATTATGAGCAGAATCAAATTCTTGATTAAAAAGATGTTTGTATAACTCCATTAGAGTAGGTAACTTAAACTTCCTACCTCTTCCTCCAGTTAACATACAAATTCCAGCTGTTTCTTCAGTACATGTATCAATTTTTGGAAAATCTTGAAGAGGATTAGTTCCTCTTGATCTAAGATATTCAGACCCTAGAATTTTTTCATCAAAGTTTAAATTATGACCACATATAAATTTTGAATTTTTTAAGTCTTCATGAAATTTATCTAGAACAAAATTTATTTCAACCCCAATCTTTTTTCCAAGTTTTGTGGAAATACCGTGAATTTTTTCAGAATCATACGGAATTGAAAAACCATCAGGATAAACTATATAACTTTGATTAGAAATACATTTTCCGGACAAGTCATGAACTTGCCATGCAACTTGAATTGCTCTAGGCCAGTTATCAAAATCAGTTAATGGAGCACTCCATTTTTTTGGTAAACCAGTAGTTTCAGTATCAAAAATTAAAAACATTTAGGAATAGTTTCAATTACTAATTTAATATTTTATCTTGGATTGGTTTTGAATAGTTATTAATAGTTTTTAATGAAAAAAAGTAAAGAAACTTTTACAATTACAGCTGCCTTACCATATGCAAACGGACCTATTCATATTGGGCATTTAGCAGGTGTTTATATACCTGCCGACATCTATGCAAGATATAAGAGACTGACTAAAAATGATGTTGCATTTATATGTGGAAGTGATGAACATGGAGTTGCCATATCTTTAGCCTCAAAAAAGGCCTCAATAAGCCCTAAAGAGTTAATTGATAAATATGATAAAATTATTAAATCTTCATTCCAAAAATTTGGTATTTCATTTGATAATTATTCTAGAACTTCAAAGAAAGTTCATCATGAAACATCAATAGATTTATTTAATTTATTAAAAGAAAAAGATCTATTTTCATTAATAGAATCTGAGCAATTTTTTGATATAAATGAAAATCAATTCTTAGCTGACAGATACATAACAGGTGATTGTCCTGTATGTAAATCTGAGGGAGCTTATGGCGACCAATGTGAAAAATGTGGCTCAGCATTAAGTCCAGAAGAATTAAAGAATCCCAAATCTACAATATCCGATTCTACTCCTATTTTAAAAAAAACAAAACACTATTATATAAAACTTAATGAATTTGAAAATTTCCTAAGAGATTGGATAACTGTTGAGAACAAAGACATTTGGAAAGCTAATGTAATAGGACAAGTAAAATCTTGGTTAGACAGCGGGCTAAAGCCAAGAGCTGTTACTAGAGATTTAGACTGGGGTATTCCAATTCAAGTTGATGGTGATGATGGAAAAGTACTCTATGTTTGGTTTGAAGCGCCTATTGGTTACATATCCTCCACTAAAGAATGGGCAGCAAAAAATAATAAAGATTGGGAACATTACTGGAAAAGTCCTAACACCAATTTAATTCATTTTATAGGTAAGGATAATATAGTTTTTCACTGTGTTATTTTTCCAATTATGTTAAAAATGTTTGGAGATTTTATTCTTCCTAAAAATGTTCCAGCAAATGAATTTCTTAACCTTGAGGGGGAGAAGATATCCACATCTAAAAACTGGGCAGTTTGGTTACATGAATATTTATTAGAGTTTCCAAATATGCAAGATGTATTAAGGTATGTTCTAACTGCCACTTGCCCTGAGACTAAGGATAATGACTTTACATGGAAAGAATTTCAAACAAGAAATAATAGTGAACTAGTTGCTGTGTATGGTAACTTTACTAATAGAGTCCTGTCATTAATAGATAAATATTATGATGGAAATATCCCAAGATCTGACTCAACTAACAATATAGATGACAAAGTTTTGGAAGAGGTTAAAGTCCAAAAGAATCAAATAATGATTTCTTTAAATAATTTTAAATTTAGGGAAGCGTTGAAGAATCTTATGAATATTGCCAGACTTGGTAATAAATATCTTGCAGATAGTGAACCTTGGAAAATTAAAAATGATAATCCCGAAAGAGTAGTCGAGATTCTTAATGTGTCTTTTGTAATTGTTTCGTATTTAGCAATTTTATCCGAACCCTTTATTCCATTTACTTCCAGAAAACTTAAGGATATGATTGGGATTAAAGAATTTGATTGGGATAATCTTGATAATCTTAAGAATGAGATAAATTTTAATTTTAAAATAAAAAACAAAGAAATGTTATTTAGGAGAATCGAAGACACTGAAATTGAATTTCAAAAAAATAAACTCTTTAAATAATTCAATTAATTACAATATCGTCTAATATTGATTTAATAGTCTTAATTGAATAATTATAGAAAACAAATATTTTATTTAATTCTTCTAATCCTTTCTCTTTAGTCCAATTTTCAATATTTAATTTTGTTTTTTGAATTTGAATATTGAGTAACTTAAATCTTCCTTTTATTTCAGGTCTTTCATTATAAAGTTTGTACTCAGATTTCGAAATATCAGATGCCCAATTGCTTAAGGAATTTAAAGTCTCTGTCAAATAAGTATGGTCATTTTCGAGATATCCCGTAATTGAATTAGCAAGAACAAGGATATAATACTCTAAACGTTTAAATTCATTCCAATCGTCTAAATTATGAATAGAAATAAAATCTTCATTAAGTTGAATTGGGACCTCATATACTGCTTCTATAAATTTATTTGTTTCTTTTAACTCTAGGGTATTATTTTCAGGTGCTTGATCACATGATATAAATAATATTATTATAAATAAATATTTCTTATCTAAAAAAACTCTCATAATTGAACTAAATCTACGATATTTTATACTTTTATCATTCAATGTTTTAATTATGAGTAAATCGTTTGTTGTATTTATAGTTATTCTCTCTATGATCGTAGTTTTAGGTTCTATTTTTTATGACTACATCACTTCCAAAAATGACTAAAAAAATTATAATTATTGGTTCTGGGTTTTCATCAATTTCAGCGGCAACATATCTTGCTGACAAGGGATATGATGTGACAATACTTGAAAAAAATAGTTCATTTGGCGGACGTGCTAGAAATTTTAAAGCTAAAGGATTTACATTTGATATGGGTCCATCATGGTATTGGATGCCAGATGTTTTTGAAAAATATTTTAATGACTTTGAAAAGTCTGTTAGTGACTTTTATAATTTGAAAAAATTAGATCCAGCTTACAGAGTTTATTTTGGAAAAAATGATTACATAGAGATTGAAGATAGCCTTGAAAAAATAAGTGAAACGTTTGAAAAGATTGAAAAAGGCGCTTCAAAAAATCTATTAAAATTTATGGCTGAGGCTAAGAATAATTACTCTGTTGCTATGGAAAAGGTAGTTTATAAACCTGGAAAATCAATTCTAGAATTAGTTACTCCTGGAACTATCAGAAGGTTAAGATACTTTACAACTAATATAAAATCTGAAGTTAGTAGATATTTTAAAAATAAGAAGCTACGTCAAATAATGGAATTCCCTGTTTTATTTCTAGGTGCTAAACCAGAAAACACTCCTGCTTTTTATAATATAATGAATCATGCCGATTTAGGTCTGGGTACCTGGTTCCCAGAAAAAGGAGGTATGCATAAAGTTGTTGAGTCAATGATTAAACTTGCAAAAGAAAAAGGAGTAAATTTTAAATCAGATCAAAATGTAGATGAGATAATGGTTAGTAACAAAAGAATTAAAGGTGTCATTTCAAATGGCAAAGAATTTCCTGCAGATATTGTTATAAGTGGAGCTGATTATAATCACACCGAGAAATTAATTCCTAATCATTTAAAAAATTATGATGAGTCATTTTGGGATAAAAAAGTTTTTGCACCTTCTTCACTTCTATTTTATATTGGTTTAAATAAAAAAGTAAAAAAATTACCCCATCATAATTTGTTCTTTGATGTTGACTTTAATAAACATGCTTCTGAAATATATGATAATCCAAAATGGCCTGAATCTCCACTTTTCTATTTGAATTTCCCTTCATTAAGTGACAAAAGTATGGCACCAGATGGCTGTGAAAATTGTTTTATACTAATTCCAATTGCTCCAGATCTAGAAGATAAAAAAGAAATAAGAGAAAAATATTTAAACATTGTTCTAAAAAGGATAGAGGATATCTCAGGTGAAAAAATAAGTGATAATATAATGTTTAAAAAATCATTTTGTGTTAAAGACTTTATGGATGATTATAACTCATACAAGGGAAACGCATATGGGTTAGCAAACACATTATTTCAAACCTCAATCTTTAAACCAAAGATGAAAAGCAAGAAAATAAAGGGACTATATTTTACTGGACAGCTAACTGTTCCAGGTCCTGGAGTGCCTCCATCTTTAATATCGGGAAAAATTGTATCAAGTGAAGTTATAAAGGATTACCCGAATCAATAAATTCATCTATCTGCATTATATCAATTAATATGTCTGAAATAATCATTTGAATTTCTTCTAATGATAAAATAGCTTGATTTTTTAAAAATTGAAATGGTAAGTTTCTTTTCTTAAGTGAACATATTCCTATTTCTTTTATCTGAATGTTTTTATCATTCATCCCAAACAAATATTTATAAAAAAGTAACTGTAGTAGATATGAATATTTGTGATCAACCTTGACTTTATCAATATTTTTAATATCAAGAACTCCTAAATTAACGTTACCAGATTTATAGTCAATTATTCTGAATCCATCATTAAACCTATCAATTCTGTCAATTATACCCTTAAGCTTTACATTTTGATTTTTTATCTTCAGATTAAATTCCAATTTCTTTTCTAAAGAAATTATTTTGATCTTAGCATTTTGATTTTTTATTTGGTCTAACTCGAAATTAAGCATGTTTTCAATATACTCTTTTACAACCTCAATAAATATTAAATTTTTACCTGTAGGCTCCTTTGAATAGAGCTCAATAAATGTGTTGAGTGATTCATTTAGTAATTGATTTTTCATAAAATTGATATCACTAACATCAAGATTTTTACCAATGAAAGGTTTGTAGAGTTTTTCAATTACTCTATGTATAAGGGTACCCTGATCCATATAGTTTAGATATTTTGATTCATCTTTGTTATCTATTCCAAGGATTTTTTTCTCATAGAATAAATATGGATTCTTGATAAAAAGTGACAATGAAGATGCAGATACTCCTTCTGTCAATATGCTTTCAATTTTTTTGGAAATTAAATCATCCCTAACAATTTTTACTTCCTCATCTTCAGATATAATTATATTTTTTTGAATCACTTTACTATTATTGAATGTCGTTCCAGAACTTAAAATTTTAATCTGCTTGATGAATCTACTTTCTTCTCCACTCCCAAAAGAATTTATGCTTGAATCATAAAGTAAGTGAACTTGCTTGGC
>CACNIG010000011.1 GCA_902620455.1 uncultured Bacteroidota bacterium | reverse complement strand
TAATTGATTAAAAAATAACTCTTCAAATTTTAATCTTTTTGTAGATTCAGTGAGTAATTCTTGTGATTCTGGAAGGTGAATATTAACAATTGCTTTATATCTATCAATAAGATTAAACTCTTTTAAAATAGATGATGAAAGATTTTCTTTAATATGATTTTGTATTGAGTTTAAAACATTATAGATTATTTTAATAAAATATTTTTGAGTAACTCCTTCATTTACAAGTCTTTCAGTTGATGAGTAGATACCATGTAATCTTCGAGGAACATTTCTATCAAAATTAGATTTAGATTTTATTTCAGGGTGAGCAATTGATGGCTTACTTCCAAACCATGTAACCTTTCCATACACTACATATTCATCATTAATATTCAATGATTCCTCTACCCAATTAAATCCTCTATACCATATTAAATCAATTTTTCCTGAATTATCATAGAATTCACAATTAAGTCTATCTCGATAACGGACTTTTGTTCTTTTAATACTTTTAATCTTTCCAATTATTTGAACCTCTGATTGGTTCTTTGGTATTTCCTCAATTTTATAGAATCTGGATCTATCTATATACCTAAATGGATAGAAATCTATGAGATCTTTTATTGTTTTCAGGTTTAATTCTTCACCAAGTAATTTAGATCTTGCAGGTCCTACACCTTTAACAAATTCAATCGATTGATTTAGAAAATCAGTATTCACTACCTTTAAAATCTAATGCAAAAAAGGACTAATGATAAATTCTTCATAAGTAATGTTTTAATATGTGATTTATCCGTAATTAAAATTCATTAATTACTTAAATTTATAACAATGTTAGAAGATAACAAATCTTACCTTAAAGATCTTAATGAAGCTCAATTAAATGCTGTTCTTAAAACAGACGGCCCCTCAATGGTTATTGCTGGAGCAGGCTCAGGAAAAACTAGAGTATTAACCTATAAAATTGTCCACCTTGTTGAAAACGGGGTTGATCCTTTTGAAATTTTAGCTCTCACATTCACTAACAAAGCTGCAAGAGAAATGAAATTAAGAATTTCATCAATGATAGGGGAGAGTGAATCTAAAAATATATGGATGGGTACATTCCATTCAGTTTTTGCTAAAATTTTGAGATTTGAAGCCCATAAGATTGGTTTTACTTCTGATTTTACGATTTATGATACTCAGGACTCTGAGAGACTAATATCATCAATAATCAAAGAAAAAGCCTTAGATAAAGACGTATATAGGCCAAAATCAATTAGAAATAGAATTTCCTCATTGAAAAATAATTTTATAACAGTAAATGGATACTTTGCAAATAATGAGCTAGTTGAATCTGATAATTTATCGAGAAAACCTGAGACTGGAAATATATACAAAGAGTATAGCGAGAGGTTAATTAAGTCAAACTCAATGGATTTTGATGATTTACTAATGAAAACAAATGAGTTGTTAAATAATTACCCAGAAGTATTAGCAAAATACCAAGAGAAATTTAAATATATTTTAGTAGATGAGTATCAGGATACTAACAACTCACAATATTTAATAGTAAAATCTCTATCTGATAAGTATCAAAACATATGTGTGGTTGGAGATGATGCTCAAAGTATTTACTCATTTAGGGGTGCAAATATTAACAACATAATAAATTTCAGAAATGATTATGATGAAGTTGAAGTTTTTAGACTTGAGCAAAATTATAGATCTACGAAAAATATTGTTAATGCAGCGAATTCTGTAATTGATCATAATAAAAATAAAATTGAAAAAGAAGTTTGGACTGATAATGATTTTGGAGACAAGGTAGAGGTAAGAGCAAACGAGTCAGATATTGCAGAGGCTAGAAGCCTATGTCAAAAGATAGTTTCTCTAAATAATACTAATTTCTCAAATATTGCAATTCTTTACAGGACAAATGCTCAATCTAGACCAATTGAAGACTCATTAAGATTAAATAAGATCCCTTATCAAATTTTTGGTGGAGTTTCTTTCTACAACAGGAAGGAAATTAAAGACGTTCTAGCATATTTAAGGCTAATTGTTAATAGTAGTGACGAAGAAAGCCTAAAAAGAATAATAAATTACCCTGCAAGGGGAATTGGACAGGTCACAATAAATAAAATCATTTTAGCAGCTAAAAAGTATGATTTAACTTTATATGATACTATTCAAAAAAATAATGAGCTTTCAATTGGTCTTTCTAACTCGGTTTTAATTAAACTACAAAACTTTATAGATCTAATAGATGTATTTAAGATTCAAAATCAAAAATTGAATGCATTTGATTTAACTAAAGAAGTTATCGAAAAAGTAAAGATAATAGATGAACTAAAAAAAGATGATTCTCCTGAAGGAATATCAAGAGTAGAAAATGTTCAGGAATTATTAAATGGTATTAGAGATTTTATTGAAGATCAAAAGGAACTTGTTGATTCTAATGATAAATTATCTGAATTCCTATCTACAGTATCTCTTTCAACCGATTTTGATATAGAAAATGAAGATCAAGATAAAGTATCTTTAATGACTTTACATTTATCCAAAGGTCTAGAATTTAAACATGTATTTATTGTAGGACTAGAGGAAGACTTATTCCCCTCTGCTTTAAGTTATAATACTAGATCAGAATTAGAAGAGGAAAGAAGATTATTTTATGTTGGAATAACAAGAGCTAAAGAAAATCTTTATTTATCATATGCAAATTCAAGATATAGGTGGGGAAAATTAATTTATTGTGAAGAAAGTAGATTTTTAAATGAGATAGACAAAGAATATTTAAAAATTATTGAATCAACACCTTCTAAAACAACCTTTGAAGATTCGTCAATAAACAAGATAATCTACAATTCAAAATCTTCACTAAAAAGACTACCAAAGACCTCAGAATCTTTATCTTCTATTAAGATAAATGTATCTGAGGGAGATAATGTTTCACATGAAAAATTTGGTATTGGTGAAATTATTAAGATTGAGGGCAGTGGCAATGATTCCAAGGCTACAGTTAATTTTAAAAAATTTGGACTTAAAAATTTACTTCTTAGATTTGCCAAGCTAAATAAAGTATAAAAAAAAAGCATAACCTTAGTTATGCTTTTTTTTAACTAATTAATATTTTACTTAGTCAGGCTTGTTGTCAGAGCTTATAGTATCACTCGGACCAGTAGCAGGAACATTCATGCTCATGCCTTCCTCAATTAGTTTAGTAAATTGATCAAGCTTTGGAAGAACAACTATCCTAGTTCTTCTATTAACAGCTCTTGTAACTGAAGAATCATTATCAGCTATTGGCATGTAGAAACTTCTTCCAGCAGCTACTAATTTAGTAGGGTCTACACCATAACTATTTTGAAGAATTCTTACGACTGAAGTTGCTCTTTTCACGGATAAATCCCAGTTGTCAACAACACCAGGTATAGTTTCAGCAGCTTTTTCTTGATCTATGGGCATATTGTCTGTGTGACCCTCAACCATAAATTCAAGATCTGGCTTGTCGCTTATCACTTTTGCGATTTTTTCTAGAACAGCTCTTGCTCTTGTAGTTACAGTGAAGCTTCCACTATTGAAAAGTAGTTTATCTGATATAGATACATATACTACACCTTTTTCAACGTTAATTTCAATATCATCATCACTGAGAGTACCTAATGAACTCTTAAAGCTTTGAACTAATGCTAATGTAACAGAATCTCTTTTAGTAACAGCATCCTGCATTCTAGTAATGATTAGATCTTTTTCTTTAATACTTTCAAGAGATCTTTCAAGATTTTCAGCACCTTTTTGAGTAAGGGTTGTTAAATTTCCAATGTTGTCAATTAAATCTTGATTGTTAGCTCTTAAAAATTTGTTTTGCTCAGATAATGCAGCTAATCGCTCTGATGTTGCAGAAAGTTGAGTTTCTGTAGCACCAAGTTTGGCAGTTGCGCTATCTAATAATTCCTTTGTATTTTGTTGAAGACTTTCTAAGTCAGAGTACTTCTTTTGAGAAACACATGAAGACAAAAGTAAACCTACAACACCTACGATTATTATATTCTTTTTCATTTCAAAAATATTGGTTATTAATTAGTCAGGTACAAACTTAATATTTTTAACTAAAATATTGTACTACAATTGAAAGAATTTTTTCTTTCCTTGAACAAAGTATTTGTATACTATACTATTGATTTTGAAATAATTAGACCTAATTTTACCATTATTTCTCTTACTTAATAAGCCTCTAAGCATTAAATAATAATGTAAATGAGCCTTGTAGATTGACATGAAATGGTATATTTTTCCACTAAGAATAAATCTTAATGAAGAAAGAATATCCATTATTAATCTTATTAAAAGTGTATTTAAAAGACTTTTTAATGGTAAGTTTTTCGTAAGCATTAATAATGAGTTTCTATAGTTTAGAAATGTTTTTTTTGAATCCTTTTTAATAGTCGCTGCACCTAAGTGATATATTTTTGAAGTTGAAACAAGATGTGTTTTATATCCATGATTAAATGCTCTCCAGCAAAAATCAATTTCTTCCATGTGTGCGAAAAAAGATTTATCAAATCCTCCTAACTCATTAAAAATCTTTTTTGATAAAAACATGCACGCTCCTGATGACCAAAAAATTTCTTCATCTTTATATTGAT
Source organism: uncultured Bacteroidota bacterium (assembly GCA_902620455.1). Lineage (GTDB taxonomy): Bacteria > Bacteroidota > Bacteroidia > Flavobacteriales > Flavobacteriaceae > Marisimplicoccus. The sequence goes on along the minus strand of CACNIG010000011.1, from coordinate 25,675 downwards.
TTTTATCTTCTTCGATAGTTTCAAATATTCTACCTCTACAATAAGGATATCCATATTTATCAATATAACCACCAGCCGCTCCAGCATACTCGAAGTATGTTTTTTTATTAATGTCTAATATTTTTGGCTGAATAATTAAATCTGGATAATTATTGAATTTTTTTACTATAGGTTTTAACCAGTCTTTGGTAACCTCTACATCATTATTTATAATACAAATGATTTCTTCTTTAACTTTTTGTATTCCAAGGTTATAGCCTTCTGCAAAGCCATAATTTTTATCAAGTTTAATAATATTTACTTCACTATGATTACTCCTTACGTAGGAAACAGATTCATCTTCAGAATTATTATCTATAAGATAAATATTATGATTAACTGAATTTTGAATTAAAACTTTTAAATATTTTTTTAAAAGCTCCAAACCATTCCAGTTTATTACAACGATTCCTATTCTCATTTTTTATAACTAATTAAATCTTCTTTTTGCTTATAAATTTTTTCATCTTCATCAAATTCAAAATAAAAATGTCTTAGTCCGTTGGTAACTATCACACACTTACTCTTTAACTCCAAATTATATCTCATAACTTGATCAAAATGTTCTTTAGTTAAACTTACATCATAGGATTTGCATTCAACCAATATTTTGACATCTCCTGAAGAATCATATACAACAATGTCATATCTTTTTGAGACCTTATTAATATAGAATACTTTCTCACAATTAATTAAAGATTTTGGATAGTTTTTTTCTAAAATGTAAGATATAAAGTTTTGTCTTACCCATTCTTCTGGTGTTAAGATAATCCACTTCTTTCTAATTTGATCAAAAATGATAGTATTATTATTTTCTTTTTTAATTTTAAATTCAAATAAAGGTAGATTTAGCTTTCTCACAGTTTAATAATGTCAGAATATAACAAATTAATTAATGATATAAATAATAGAAAATTTTCACCTATATATTTAATTCATGGGCAAGAAAATTATTTTTCAGATAAAATTATTAAACATTTGGTCTCAAATGTTATAAATGAGGATTCCGTAGACTTTGATTTTAAAAAATTTTATGGAAAAAAATCAGATGAAAATCAAGAAAGTGAAGTAATTGATTTCATAAAAAGATTCCCATTAAGTGGTGACTATAATCTAGTTGTAGTTAAAGACTCAAAAAACCTTTCAAATGATTACAATAATATCATTTCATATTTAGAAAATTTCAATTCTAAATCAATCCTTGTATTAGCTTTTGATGAAAATATTGACAAAAGGAAAAAAATCTATAAATCATCACAAAAAAATGGAGTTGTCTTTGAATCAAAAAAGATCTACGAGAATCAAGTATATAAGTGGATTGAGGACCAATGTGCATTAATTTCACTTAATCTCCATCCAAATTCAATTAAAATTATATCTGATTTTACTGGTAACGACTTATCGCAAATTGACAATGAGTTAGAAAAGTTAAAACTAAACTCCAAAAAAGAACAAATTATCACCCCAGATGAAGTTGAAAATATAATAGGTTTCAGTAAAGAATATAATTTTTTTGAACTCACCAAAGTTATTGGTAAAAATGATTTGAACAAAACACTTGAAATTGTGTCATACATGAGTAAAAACAGCAAAAAATATCCAGTTCCATTAATAGTTGCTACTGTTTACTCTTTTTTTAACAAGCTATTTGTTTATCATTCAATTGAAAATAAAAAAGAGGCATCTAAAATCTTGGGAATTAATCCTTATTTTATTGAAGAATATCATCAAGCCTCAGCATTTTATCCAATGAAAAGAATATCTAAAATATTTGATTATCTATTAGAGGCAGATAAGAGATCAAAAGGAATTAATTTTGATGCAACTAATAGTGAAGCTATTTTGAATGATTTAGTCTATAAGATTTTTACTATAACCTAGAATAACTCTTTGTATTTTTCTGGGTCAGACTCTCTCATTATTGAGTAAATTCTTTCAAAAATATCTTCAAATGAAGGTTTGCTCGCATAATCTCCATCGGATCCATAAGGAGGTCTATGATCTTTTGCAGTTAGAAGAGATGGCTTGCTATCTAAATGCTCATAGATATCTTGCTTCTCCAGCAATTCTTGAAGAATATAACTTGAGCATCCACCAGGCAGGTCTTCGTCAATAATTAGAAGTCTGTTTGTTTTTATAACACTTTTCGAAATTTCCTTTTTAATATCAAAAGGAATTAAACTTTGAACATCTACTACCTCACAGCTTATTCCATATTTCTCGATTTCTTCAGCAACATTTATTACAATATTAAACGTAGATCCGTAAGATACTAAAGTAATGTCTGTACCTTCTTTAAGAATTTCAATTTCACCAATAGGAGTTTTAAACTGACCATAATTGCTGGGTAGCTGCTCTTTAGTTCTGTAACCGTTTAGTGGCTCAATTACTACAGCTGGTTGGTCAATATCTAAAAGTGAATTATAAAATCCTGCAGCTTTTGTCATATTTCTAGGAGTAAGAATAAAGACACCTCTTAAAAAGGAAATCATTCCACCAAGTGGGGACCCTGAGTGCCATATTCCTTCAAGTCTATGCCCTCTTGTTCTAACAATAAGTGGGGCTTTTTGACCTCCATGAGTTCTGTAGGTTAATGTGCCTAGATCATCACTAAGGATCTGAAGAGCATACAATATATAATCTAAATATTGAATTTCAGCAATAGGTCTTAAACCTCTCATAGACATTCCAATCCCTTGACCTACAATAGTTGATTCTCTTATGCTTGTGTCAAAAACTCTGTTTTTACCATGCTTTTTTTGAAGTCCTTCCAAACCTTGGTTAACATCACCTATTTTACCTACATCCTCACCAAAAATGAAAATTTTAGAATTATTTTCTAAGAGCTGGTCAAAATTATCTCTTATAATTATTCTTCCATCAACAAACTTTTCTTCATCAGAATACACGGGTAAGACTTTTGGAATACTTGATAGAGAGTCTATGCTAATTGAATATAAATCAGTGGAATATTTATTAGTAAGAATATCCATGTATTTATTTTTCCAATTAATTAAACTATTTCTGTCATTTAAATCACTACTATCTAATTTATATATTAGCCTTCTACATATTTCTATTAATTCAGAAAAATTAGAATCGTCAAAACTAGAAAACATTTCGTTCAGTTCATCTGAGTTAACTGGCCTCTCAAGTTTGTTAATAGTTTGGATTAAATCTTTTTTTGAGTCTTTAATTGGTCTTTGATAATGATCCCAAGCTAACTTTTTTTCATCTTTAACATAAGATGAAATTTCCTCCTTAATACTTTGTATCTTTTTTTTTGTAGATATTTTATTTTTTAATATCCAATCTTCAAACTTTTTATTACAATCATTATCATCTTCCCACTTAAGTCTTTCTTCACTCTTATATCTTTCATGAGAACCAGATGTTGAATGACCAAGTGGTTGAGTCAGCTCTGTTACATGAATTATTACAGGAATATGATGTTCTCTTGCTATTTTTTCTGCATATGAATAAGTCTTCATTAATGACTGATAATCCCATCCTTTAACTTCTAGAATCTCTATTCCAGGTGAGTCTGAGGAAATTTTAAACCCTGCTAGAGCTTTCGATATACTCTCTTTTGTAGTGTGATCTTTATTGTGAACAGATATTCCATATTCATCATCCCACACACTAATAATTGTAGGAACCTGCAGAACTCCACATGCATTCACAGCTTCAAAAAATATTCCTTGACTTGTACTAGCGTTTCCAATTGTTCCCCAAACAACTTCATTTCCATTTTTAGAAAATTTTTCAGATCCATTAATTGAATTATTTCTATAAATTTTTGATGCTAAACCTAAGCCAACAAGTCTTGACATTTGACTTGCAGTAGGAGAAATATCTGAAATGTGATTTTTCTGTGATGTTTGATCTATCCAATTATTGTTTTCATCAATTGTATTAGTTAAAAAATGTCCTGCCATTTGACGACCTCCAGACATTTTTTCATATAATTTATCAGGATGTCCGTATACAGCAGCAAAAATTTCTCTTGCAGAAAGTAAATTTTGAGACATTAACAAGGTTTGATCCCTGTAATAGCCTGATCTATAATCTCCATCTTTAAAGAAATGACTCATTACTACTTGAGGTAGCTCCTTTCCATCACCAAAAATTCCAAACTTACCTTTACCAAGAAGAACTTCGCGTCTACCCTGAACACTTACTTCTCGGCTTAAGGATACAGTTCTGAAATCATTAATAACCTTTTCCTTAAATTTTTTTAAGCTAATCTCTTCTTTTGTAGAACTTGATACACTCATAAGGTTTGCAAATCTACAAATAATTAAATGAACCTAACTATAACCATCTTCTGGAGAATAGCTTGCCAAGTGATTCAAGATTATAGGAGACTATAAAACGGATTTTGTTATAATACCTGTATTCATTAAGTTCAAATCCATTTGAAGAACTTATTGGGAAGTATAATTCAAAAAAATCTGGTAACAAATTTAACCTTATTCCTGTACCATAAAAATATCTTGGATCCTCATTTTTATTTTTTAATGTCCCTAGATCAAGATATCCTTCAATCCATTTCCAGATCCCTATATTAAGATTAGAAGTAAGCATAAAATTATTTGAAGTAGGATCTTCAAAGAATGATTTAAAACCTCCACCAGCCATTATAAATTGTTGACTTAGTAGTCCGGTTCTCTCAGATCTGCCCAAGTAGTTATCCAAAAATAGATAACCACCTGATCTTCCTAAATTATATTTGAAATTATCGAATTTGTTATTGTTCCAAAAGAATTTTCCAAGATATACTCTAGCTTGAAATTGTCTATTGCTATTAAAAAGCTTCCTATAATCAAATACAAGGTTAATTTTACCAAAATTATTAGAGAATTCAGTGTTAACTGATGTATTAAGATATTTAATAATACCAATATCAGAATAATAGTAACCTAGATTATAAATTGAATATTTATTTAGACTATTCTTATCTAGAGGGTTGTTCTCCTTGTCAACATTAAACATTGATAGAGAAATTGACTTTTTTACATTTGATCTTAGGTTCTTGTTATCTCTAAAGTTTATTAGAATTGATGGTGAAAAAACTTGATATCTTAGATTTTCATTGTAATGATTTGTAGTGTAAAACAGATTAAAAAGTGTAGAATAATTATCCTTAATTTCGTTATTTAATTGATATCTAAAGTTCATTGATCCAACTAGAGCTTCTTCTTTAGAAGCGTATTGTGTGAAAATTTCAAAACTTAGTGGTCGATTTTTAATTCCCCTATTAATTAAGTTTATACCAGGTGAAATACCATCATAGAGATTATAAGTAACTTCAGGTCTATAATAAATATTCCTATACTTTGGGTTTTCTAGGTCTCCTATAAATTTAAATTTTAATGGTTTTAAATTGGACCTAGATTTGTTATATATCCAGTTATTATTTCTATTAAATTCAGGTAATTTAATGCTAGGATTAACTGCTATGTAATCAAAATCAACTTCAGGGAGTTCAATTTTGCCAGTCTTACTGTATATCTTTGAATATACAATAGAATCATTTTTTAATAGTCCAACCGAGTAGGGTAGATCAATATTATTTTTTTCAGAAACTAAAAAGTTATTTTCACCTGTTTTTTTAATTTTTAAGTCAATGGATTGTCTCTTACCTATATAGTCATAAATGAACCAACTTAAATCATTTTTAGAAAAATTTATGAAAAGATTATTTAATTCTTCTCGTGAATTAATCTTACTAACATTTTTAATTAACTCATTAAATTCAATATCCCCAATTAAACTTTCTATGTATATCAAACCAACTCCAGAGTGATATGGTGAAGCAATTTCTTCATTTATCCTTGTTAAAAATTCACTCGATTGATCATCCAATTGATGAAGATTTAACCTTTGCACATACTCAGAGTAATTAATAAACAAATCATTAAAATTAATCTTTGAAATCTCATAATTCTTTATTAATCCAAATCTAGATAATCTACCTAAAAACTTTACTTTGGGGTAATACTGACTAATGTACTTATTAATCAAAAATATTTCTAGACCATTATATATCCAATGAGAATTCCTTTTATTTAGATTTATTTTTTGATTCAAATAGTTTTTAACAAATGATTTTAAAAAAATTATTTCTTCAAGAAACTGATCTGAGAATGGACTAATAAAGCTTGGCAGTTGATTAAGTCCATAAAACGGGCTAGACTCATAATCTGCTCTAGTTATTAATAGTTTATGCTTATCGACATCGCCAAAATAATCCGTAACAAAGTTACTAACTCTATTGAATTTTATTTCTGCCTCCAATGCTTCAGAAATTTTAAATATATCTGTCTCTATTTTAATATTTTCATTTTGGATATTTTTAAATATGTCTTCATCAATCAGATTTAATCTAATATTATTGATGCTGGAGCCAAATAATTCAGCAGAATTTATTTGATTTACGGACTTTGAACTCCTCTTATTTAGATTCGAAGTTAAATAGTAATCACCCTTAAAAGAAAAATTTAAATTAAAGCTGGATTCACTTAATGTTTGATCATCAAGATTTAAATTACTTTGTTTAAACCATTTATCCTTAGATAAATTTGAGAAAACAATTAACCAGTTTTTCAGATAAAAATTTTTACCATCATACCCATGACCAGTAAATTTGGAGTCAGGTAATTTAATTGTATAGTTTAACTCTATAGTTATATATTGATCTTTTTTAATTGACTCATTTAACTCAACTTTTATAATATCTAATTGAGTATTATATCTATACCAAGATTTAATGTTTTCACCTTTTAGATCATTTATTGTAGTAAAACCTCTTTGTCTTTTTTGAGCAAATGAAAAGCTTCTAGAATATTCATCAGAAATTCTTTTTGCAAGTTTTGTTTCATTGTTTATATATGAATTTGACCAATCTTCTAGAAATATCTCATTTAACTGAATATTAGAAGTATTTCTAAATTTCATTATTTGTTTAACTTCTATTGATTTGTTGTCAACATCTAAGATAGCATTAACGTTATAGGAGTTTATTTCTTGACCTCTAAGTTGCAGGTTAAATAATAATATTCCAGTTGTTAAAATATAAACTAATAATCTCATTAATTATATTCTTTAGAAAGGTAGGTTGCAGTATATCCTTTATTATTTTTAATTATTTCTTTAGGACTTCCGCTATCAATCAGTCTCCCGCCATGTTTTCCTCCTTCTGGCCCTATATCAATAATATGGTCAACTTGTTTTATTACATCTAAGTTATGTTCAATTATAATTATTGTATTCCCTCTATCTACTAATTGATTTAAAACTTTTAATAAAATTCTAATATCTTCAAAATGTAAACCAGTAGTAGGCTCATCAAGTATATAAACAGTTTTACCTGTATCTTTCTTAGAAAGTTCGCTTGCTAGTTTAATTCTTTGAGATTCACCACCTGAAAGTGTTGTAGAGGATTGACCAAGAGTAATATATCCCAGTCCTACACTTTCGATAGCTTTAAGTTTATTGTATATTTTAGGAATTGATGAGAAAAAATCTAAAGATTTAGAAACACTCATATCTAAAACATCTGAAATAGATTTACCCTTATATCTGACTTCAAGAGTTTCTCTATTAAACCTTTTACCATTACATTCTTCACATTCTACAAAAACATCTGGTAAGAAGTTCATCTCTATTAGCTTCATTCCACCTCCTTTACAATTCTCACATCTACCGCCTGACACATTAAAGCTAAATCTACCAGGCTTATAACCCCTAATTTTAGACTCCATAGTATCTGAAAAAAGTTTTCTTATTTCACTATATAAACCTGTATAAGTGGCTGGGTTACTTCTTGGAGTTTTTCCAATCTGTTGTTGATTAACTTCAACTACCTTATCAATTTTTTCAATACCTTCAATTTTTGTAAATTCTAAGGGTGATTTAACTGAATTATATATCTTAGAATTTAAGATAGGATATAAAGTCTCATTTATTAGAGATGACTTTCCACTTCCTGAGACACCCGTAACAGCAATCATTTTACCAAGTGGAAATTCAACATCTATATTTTTTAAATTGTTCCCTCTGCATCCATATAATTTAAGAGAGTCACCATTTCCTATCCTTATTTTTTTTGGAATTTTAATCTGTTTACTTTCGTTTAAATAATCTGCTGTTATTGTCTTTGCTTTTTTAATATTAATGGGTGTTCCTTGATATATTAAGTCCCCACCATTTACTCCTGCAAATGGTCCTAAATCAATTATATGATCTGAACTCATAATCATTTCCTTATCATGTTCTACCACGATAACTGAGTTTCCAGAGTCCCTTAACTTTTTTAAAGAATCAATTAATTTTAAATTATCCTTTTGATGCAAGCCAATACTTGGTTCATCCAATATGTATAATACACCAACAAGTTGAGATCCAACTTGAGTGGCAAGCCTAACCCTTTGTGCTTCACCTCCTGATAAAGATCTTGATGATCTTGAGAGAGTTAAATATTCAAGTCCAACATCAATTAAAAATTGTATTCTTATTAAAATTTCTTTAATTATTTCGTCAGAAATTCTAATTTCTTTATCTGATAGTTTACTTTTTAAATTCTCAAACCAACTTTTAAGATCTGAAAGATCCATTTCACTCAGCTGAAAAATATCTTTATTATTAATTTTAAATGATCTGGATTCAATTTTTAATCTGCTCCCATCACAAGATTTACATTTTTTTATGTCTACGAATTGAAGTGCCCAACGTCTTAAGTTTTTAGACTCATTATTGTTTAATTGATCTTTAATAAATGACTCTATACCCATGTAGTCAATCTCATAATTTCTTTTAACTCCAAGATCTTTAGAATTTATTGTAAAACTTTTCTTACCTCCTCTTAAAATAAATTCTAGACCTTCCTCTGGGATTTTTTTAATTGGATCACTTAATGAAAAATTATAATATTTTGAAATTAATTCAACTTGTCTGTGAATCCATGAGTTGTCTTTTTTTCCAATTGGAACTATACCTCCATTATTTATTGATAATGAATCATCTGGGATTAGCTTTTTAATATTAATTTCATATTCCGAACCAAGACCATTACATGACTCGCACATACCTTTAGGAGAATTAAAAGAAAATGTGTTTGGCTCTGGCTTGGGATATGATATACCTGTTTTGGGACACATTAAGTTTCTACTGAAATATTCTGGTTTTCCAGATTCTGAGTCTAAAATAAAGATTGTATTATTTCCGTATTTCATTGCAATCTTTATAGATTCAGACAGTGTCCTCTTTGACTCAAAATCATCTTTTACTGATATATTATCTACTACTAGACTTATATCATGAGTCTTGTATCTATCTAATTTCATCCCTCTTTTTATATCCAGTATTTCTTCATCCACGATAACCTTGGAAAATCCTTGTTTTATGAAATTTTCAAATAAGTCTCTATAATGACCTTTTCTTGATCTTATTATGGGAGCAAGAATTATAATTCTTTGATTTACAAATTTTTCACAGATTAACTTGATGATTTCCTCATCAGTATTTTTCACCATTTTTAAATTAGACTTATGACTATATGCAACTCCAATTCTTGCATACAGTAGTCTGATAAAATCATAAATGTCAGTTACAGTTCCTACTGTAGATCTCGGGTTTTTGCTTGTAGTTTTTTGTTCTATTGCAATTACAGGTGAGAGGCCTTCAATCTTTTCTACATCTGGTCTTTCATAATTTCCAACAAATTGTCTGATATATGCAGAAAATGTTTCCATATATCTTCTTTGACCTTCAGCATGAATAGTATCGAATGCTAAGGACGATTTTCCACTTCCTGATAAACCAGTTATAACAACAAGTTTTTCTCTAGGAATTTTAATATCTAGATTCCTAAGATTATGAACTTTAGCACCTTCAATTTGAATCGTATTATTCAACTAAATGATCTATTTTAAAATTTCACCATAATCATCTCCTCTGTAATCTGCTCCTGTAGAGACCTTACCATTGTCATCAATAAATATTGCATCCACTGCTCCAATAGAGGATCTTGCAGACATTCCACCAGTATCTACTTCAATTGGTAATCGTATAGTAAAATAATTTTTGGAACTAAGAATAGAGTCTTTTTCATCGTTTAGTAAACCTTCTTCAAAAATTACTACATCAGGTAGCCATTGATGGTGAAATCTTGGTGCATTCACAGCATCTTGAACATTCATATCAAATTCGTAAACATTTAGTATAGTTTGTAGGACAGAAGTTATAATTGTTGATCCACCTGGTGTCCCCACAATTAGAGATGGTTTATTGTTTTTTAAAATAATAGATGGAGTCATAGAGCTTAGCATTCTTTTACCTGGCTGAATTGAGTTCGCCTCACTTCCAATCAATCCATAAAAATTTGGATGTCCAGGTTTGGAGCTAAAATCATCCATTTCATTATTTAAGAAAAAACCACCTTCCTCAACAAAAACTTTAGAACCATAACTATTGTTCAAAGTAGTAGTTACAGAGACAGAATTTCCATGTTTATCTATAATCGAATAATGAGTTGTTTCATCACTTTCATCTAGTATAATATTACCATGTTTAACATCTGAGGAGGATGTTGCTTCATCCCATGAAAAATTTTTCATTCTACCTACAACATATTCTTTATCCATTAATTCATAAACTGGAAGGTTCATATAATCAGGATCACCCATGAAATGACTTCTATCAGCGTATGCTCTTCTTTCAGCCTCAACAAGAAGTTGAATTGCTTTTACTGAATTGTGTCCAAAACTTTTAATATCATAATCTTCTATTACTTTAAGCATTTGTCCGATTAAAATTCCACCACTTGATGGAAGAGACATTGATATAATATCTAAATTTTTATATTTAAATTTTACTGGATCACGCCAAATAGATTTATAGTTTTCTAAATCCTTTAAAGTCATTATTCCTCCAGCTTTATTAACTGAATTAATAATCATTTCACCGATCTCACCACCATAAAAAATTTCTGGTCCAAATTTTGAAATCTTAGACAGTGTCTCGGCAAACTTTATATTCTTGATTGTGTCACCTTCATAATACCTTTTTGAATAGAGAGATTCTTCTCCGTTAACTTTGATGAAATCTTCTAGTTTTCCAGTTAATGAATTTGATTGTTTTTGAGTAACTACAAAACCATTTTTAGCTAAATTAATTGCAGGTTCAAACAGATCTTCAATTGGAAGTGATCCAAACTTAGAATGAATTTTATAGATTGCTGAAATCGACCCTGGTACTCCAACAGCTGCTCCACCAAGTGTACTCATATCAGGTATAACATCTCCATTTTCATCAAGATACATATCTTTAAAAGCTTTTTCAGGAGCCATCTCTCTAAAGTCAAGAGAACCACTAGATCCATCTTTATGATGATAAACAAAGAAACCACCTCCACCAATATTTCCTGCTGTAGGATGAACAACCGCTAATGCAAGGTGAGTTGCAATCATTGCATCATATGCATTGCCTCCATTTTTCATAATTTCAAGTCCTATTTGAGTAGCTTCCTTTCTTGCAGATACAACTGCTGGTTGATAAAAATCGCTGCAGCTAAATAGTAAAAAAGACGAGAGAATTAGAATATTATTTTTCATAATAAAATTTCGTGTAATTTACAATTTATATATTTACATTTCGTATGACTTTAATAAAAAATATATCAGGATTTAGGGGAACAATAGGGGGAAACAATCTTGAGAATTTAACACCTGCTGATATAGTAACATCTATCTCTGCATTTTCTAGATTAATCAAGGAAAACAATCCTAATTCATCTAATTTGACAGTAATGACAGGAAGAGATGGAAGAAAATCTGGAAAAATGATTCAGTCGATAGTTAATTCTACATTTAACTCTATGGGAATCAACGTTATAGATGCTGGTTTATCAACGACTCCTACTATTTGTTGGGGAGTGTTAAATAATGATTCTGTAGGTGGACTAATGATAACAGCTAGTCATAATCCTGAAGAATACAATGGTTTAAAATTTTTTAATTCTGAAGGTGAATTTTTATCAAGAGAGCACGTATCTAAATTAATCGAATACTCTGAATCAAAAGATCATATTTTCTCATCTAATGAATCTCTTGGTTCTATAATGGAATATGAAAGACTGATAGATGATCATGTAGATGCAATTTTAAATCTAAAAATTTTACCTGTCAAAGAAATAAAAGACCTAAATCTATCTGTAAGTGCTGATGCAATTAATTCTGGAGGTTCGATAGCAATCCCTAAATTATTAGATAGGCTAAATATAAAATACAATATTATAAACTCAGAAATAAAAGGTGTATTTAACCATATGCCTGAGCCTTTAGCTGAGAATTTAACTGATTTATCAGAATCAATTAAAGTAAATAAATCTGACTTTGGTATTGCAGTTGATCCAGACGTTGATAGGCTTGTTTTTTTTGATGAAAACGGGATAATATTGGGAGAAGAATACACTCAAGTATTCTGCTCAGACTTTGTTCTGTCGAAAAATAAAGGTGATACAGTGTCAACCTTATCCTCTTCAAATGCACTTAAAGATTTAACTATTTCATATGGTCAAAAGTATTATTCAACTCCTGTTGGAGAAATGAATGTTGTTAAAAAGATGAAAGAGGTTAGTTCTATTGTAGGAGGTGAAGGCGGAGGAGGTATAATATACCCCGAATTACATTATGGTAGAGATGCTTTAGTTGGTATTGCTCTTTTTCTTGCTCTGTTAGTTGATAAGAAATGTAAAGTATCAAAGTTAAAGGGTCAATATTCTGAATATTTTATGAAGAAAATAAAAATTACTTTAGAAGATTCAAACTTGATTGATAGATCCTTTAAAGTAATTGCTGAAAATTACTCTGAATTATCTCCTAATACTGAGGATGGAGTTAGAATTGATTTTGAAGATGCTTGGGTACATATGCGTAAATCTAATACAGAACCAATTATAAGAATCTTTGCAGAGGCAAATTCACAAGATATTGCTGATAGTTATGCCTTAAAAATTGAAAAAGAAATAAAATCAATTAGTGCTTAAGTGCTTAAATCTATTATGAGTCCAAAAATATTGTGATGGATCTCTAAATATTTGATTTTCTAATAATTTTAGGAATTGATCTGTAATACTGTAATTAGAGTCATTTTGATCGATAATCTCTATAAACTTAGTCTTATAGTATCCTCTTTTGGTCCTTGTTATATCCGCAAAAACAACTGATAAGTCATGGTCTTTTGAAAATCTTTCAGCACCAGTAAAAATAGGAACTTTATGGCCAAGGAAATTGTTAATATATGATTTACCTACTTTTCTTGGAGACTGATCTGCTGCGAATCCAAATAAATGATATTTATTAGTATCAAGGTTAGACATGAAATCTTTGACTTTGTATCTTGATATTAGATAGGCTTTATGTTTCTTCCTAATTTTCTCAAATAAACGATTAAAATATTTATTCGTCATTGGAGTAAAAATACCATAGCCATTACCTTTAACATTATATCCAATTGATAATAGCCATTCAAAGTTTGAATAATGTCCACATATTAAAATAATATTTTTCTTCTTTTTCTGAATATCTTTTATTAATTCAATATTTTCATACTTATAACGATTTCTCATCTGATTTTCATTCATCCCAAAGGCCTTTATGCTCTCTATAGTAATATCTGCAAAATGCTTGTAAAAATCTTTTTCAATTTTTTTAATTTCCTTAATTGTTTTATCAGGAAATACAAGTCTAAGATTCTTCCTTACCATTTTAAACCTATACTTAAATACTCTATAAAGCAGGAATCCTAGAAAATCAGAAGCAACATATACCAATCTAAAGGGAAGAAAAGAGATGAATCTTATTATGGGGTATGAAATTAAAAATGTGATTAAATGCAATTATCAATAGTTTTTGATAATATAAAATTAATCAATTTGAGTTTATTTTATTCAGCATTAAGCAAAGACAGAATTCTATCCTCTAATTCTTGGCCTCTAAGATTTTTTCCCATAACAAGACCGTCTTTATTTAGAAGGTATGATTGTGGTATTGCTCTTATGCTATATCTTCTAGCAACTGGGTCATTCCAAAAATTAAGGTTTGAAACTTGAGTCCATGGCAAGTTATCATCAATAACTGCTTGCTCCCATTGTTCTCTTGTTCTATCAAGTGAGACACCGATTATATCAAAACCAGCATCTTTGTATTTTTTATGCAACCTAACAAGATTTGGATTTTCAATTCTACAAGGTCTACACCATGCTGCCCAAAAGTCTAAAAGTGTTACTTTATTATCCAGTAATACATTACTAAGTGTTATATCGGGACCGTCAATGCTAGGTGCTGTAAAGTCAGGCGCAATTTCACCAACCTCAATTGGATCTTCAAATTGACTTAATAAGTCAGCTATATTTTTACCTACATCACTAACTTTAATTCTGTTTGAAAAACTTTCATAGACATCAATTATACTATCCTTATTCACCTTATTTTCAATCATAAAAACTTCAAGCAGTAGGGCTGACATATATGAGTCTAAGTTGTCTACTATAAAGTCCCACTCATAAAGCATTACTTCTCTTTCCTTTGAATTGTATTCTTTTTCTAGTTCCATTGCAGTGACCACATCACCACTCATAATTGCATTTTGAGCATCAGAGGAGATGTTGTTCATTACATCAACTAGAGATTTTGTCTCAGATTTATATTTAATAAAATCATCATTAGATTTAGTTCCGTATACTTTAGACTTAGAAATGCTGTCCTTGTAGATATCTGCTTTAATATCTCCATTTTCAAGAATAGCTAAAACATAACCATTCACACCCTGAACTTGAATATAACTAATCTGAGGAGTAGATGAAATTCCTTTAAACTTAAAGCTGTTAGATTGAACAGATGTCGAATCTTTAATGTATGGCTGATTATTTTGATCAGCTTGTAAAACATATATCATGGTACCATCACTTACATCAGCCTTACCGATAAGCTCAAACTGATTATCTGAACTGCCACATGAACTTAAGAAAAGTAAGTATGATAAACTAAAAAGCCTAAATAATAATTTTTTCACACTGCAAATTTAGTTTTTTATATTTAATATCTTTAGTTAACTTTTTGTTAAGGCTAAATGACAACAAATTCTATTACTGAAAAATTTAAGAGTATATTAGATAATAGCTTGGTTTTAAGTGGAGATGATCTTAAATCAAGATTTTACCATATTTGGAAAACTGATATCTCTTTAGAATCTGTTTGTTTACTTACACCAAAAACCACTAAACAAGTATCTGAAATTATAAAAATTTGTAATGAAAATAATCAAGAGGTTATTATCCATGGGGGGTTAACTAATCTTGTTGGATCTACAAAATCTAATAGTACTCAAGTAGTGCTATCTTTAGAAAAAATGAATAATATAATTGAGGTAGACGAAATTGCTAAAACAATTACATGTGAGTCAGGAGTTATATTAGAAGACTTAATTAACGCATCAAAAGATAAAGAACTGCTTTTACCATTAAATTTTGGAGCCAGAGGCTCCGCTCAAATTGGAGGTGCAATTTCAACTAATGCAGGCGGTCTAAGAGTATTTAAATATGGTATGACTCGAAATTTAGTAATGGGTATTGAAGCAGTCCTTCCAGATGGAACAATTATTTCTTCCTTGAAGAAACTAATGAAAGACAACTCTGGATATGATTTAAAGCAATTTTTTATTGGTTCTGAAGGAACCCTAGGTGTTGTTACAAAAGTTGTACTAAGATTATATCCTTTACCAAAGACAAGATACACCTCTCTTGCTGTCACAAATGATTATCAAAAAGTTTTAGATTTTTTAAAAATTCTGGAAGATAAAATTTCAAATAATTTAACTGGTTACGAGCTTTTATGGAACAATACATACAAACAGATGGTAAGTGAAAAAACAATTTATAATAAATACCTACCTGATGATTTCAATTATTATTTGTTTGTTGAATATATGGGAACTGACTTTGAAAATGATTATCAGAAATTTGAGGAGGTCATACTTGAGTGTATTGAAAATAAGATACTCGATGATGCTGTTATTGGGAAAGACGAGAAAGAACAAGTTAACATATGGGGAATAAGAGAGGATGTAGCAGTTTTAGCTGATGAGAGAGAGTTTGATCAGCAATTTGATATAAGTATACCTGTACCATTAATAGGTGAAGTTATAGATAAGATTTCCAATGAACTAAATGAGTGTGACGGAGTAAAAACTATTTTCCCGTTTGGTCATGTTGCAGATGGTAACATTCACTTTATTATTGGAAAAGATTCAGCTAGTGAAGAACTGAAATCAAAAATTAACGATATAATTTATAATAATACAGAACTAGTTGAAGGGTCAATTTCAGCTGAACATGGGATAGGTTTAGATAAAAAAAAGTATTTAATAAAAAGTAGGAGTGAGGATGAGATAAATTTAATGAGATTAATCAAAAAATCAATTGATCCAAAAAATATATTAAATCCTGGTAGAGTAATTTGATATAAGGTATTATCTTTATATTCCAAGGTTATGGCAGGAAATTCATTCGGAAACATATTTAAACTTTCAACATTTGGTGAGTCGCATGGAAAGGCTTTAGGAGGTGTTATTGATGGCTGTCCTGCAGGTGTAAATATAGATTTAGACTTTATTAATTCAGAGCTGAAAAGAAGAAGGCCTGGGCAGTCTGAAATTGTTACTCAAAGAAAAGAAGATGACTCTGTTGAATTCTTATCTGGAATATTTGAGGGTAAATCAACTGGTACTCCTATAGGTTTTATTATCGCAAATCAGGATCAAAAATCTAAGGATTACTCTCATATAAAAGACAGTTATAGACCATCCCATGCAGACTTTGTTTATGATAAGAAATATGGTTTTAGGGACTACAGGGGAGGCGGAAGAAGTTCTGCCAGGGAAACTGTAGTTAGGGTTGTTGCTGGAGCTATTGCTAAACTTCTTTTAAAAGAGGTCAAGATAAATGCATTTGTTTCATCAGTTGGAAAAATCAAATATGAATATGAAAATTCAAATGTTGACTTTGAGAATATTGAAAAATCAATTGTTAGATGTCCTGATTTAAAAAAGTCTAAAGAGATGGAAGATTTAATTAAACAAACAAGAAAAAATGGGGACACAGTTGGTGGGGTTATTTCCTGTATTGTAAGTGGAGCTCCAGTTGGTCTTGGGGAGCCAGTTTTCAATAAGCTTCATGCTGAACTAGGAAAGGCAATGCTATCTATCAACGCTGTTAAAGGGTTTGAGTTTGGAAGTGGTTTTAAAGGATCTCAAATGAATGGATCTGAACATAATGATTCTTTTAATGAGGATGGATCTACAAAAACTAACTATTCAGGAGGAGTTCAAGGTGGAATATCAAATGGTATGGATATATATTTTAATATTGCATTTAAGCCTGTTTCTACAATAATGAGAGATCAGGACTCTATTGATATTAAGGGAAACAAAGTAAAAGTTCAAGGTAAAGGTAGGCATGACCCATGTGTTGTGCCAAGAGCAGTGCCAATTGTTGAGGCAATGGCTGCATTAGTTCTGGCTGACTATTTATTGTTAAATAAACTCTCCAAGGTATAATTATGAAGCTACATTGGAAAATCATTATTGGAATGGCTTTGGGTGTTGTTTTTGGACTTATAATGTCTCAAACATCATTTGGATCTGATCTTATAAAAGATTGGATAAAACCATTTGGTACAATATTTATCAATTTACTTAAACTAATAGCTATGCCATTAATTTTAGCTTCTTTAGTTAAGGGTATTTCTGATCTTAAAGACATCTCTAAATTATCAACTATTGGAACTAGAACACTTGGAATTTATATATGCACAACAGTAACAGCTGTCATTATAGGATTAATACTTGTAAATATTGTTGAGCCCGGAAGTACAATAACAGAAGAAACAAGGATAGATCTTGTTCAAGAGTATGAACAAGGTGTAATTGAAAAGCAACAACAAGCCCAGCAGCAAGCAGAAAGTGGCCCTCTGCAACCATTAGTTGACATTGTTCCACCTAATATCTTTGATGCTGCAACAAATAATAGAAATATGCTACAGGTTATTTTCTTTGCAATATTTTTTGGTATTGGAATAATATTGGTTGATCCAAAACTTGCTAAACCTGTAAAAGATTTTTTTGATGGTTTAAATTCTATAATACTTAAGCTGATTGACTTAATAATGGAATCTGCTCCATATGGAGTTTTTGCTCTTCTTGCTACACTAGTTGTTGAATCTCCTAGCTTGGACTTATTTATTGCTCTAGGGATGTATTCTGTGACTCTTATAATTGGTTTAATTCTAATGATTGTAGTCTATAATATTATTGTTAAACTAATAACTAACACTAATCCTTCTACATTTATGAAGGGTATTTCTGCTGCACAATTACTAGGTTTCTCAACAAGTTCTAGTGCTGCTACACTTCCAGTCACAATGGACTGTGCTGAAAAGAACTTAGGAGTAGATAAAGAAATATCAAGTTTTGTTCTCCCGATAGGAGCAACAGTTAATATGGATGGAACCAGTGTTTACCAGGCAGTTGCTGCTGTGTTTATAGCTCAAGCATTTGGTTTAGATCTTAGTCTTGGTGCGCAATTAGGAATCATAGTAACTGCTACTCTTGCTTCAATCGGAGCTGCTGCTGTTCCTAGTGCAGGAATTGTAATGCTTGTAATTGTCCTTGGTCAAGCAGGTATACCAGAAGCAGGGCTAGCTTTAATAATTGCAGTAGATAGGCCATTAGATATGTGTAGAACTATAGTTAATGTTACAGGAGATGCTGCTGTTTCAATGATTGTTGCAAAATCTGTCGGAAAATTAAAGGATCCAAAAGATGTCAATAAAAATTGAAGATTCTTGGAAGCAGCTCCTAAATTCAGAATTCGACAAAAATTATTTCAAAGAACTTATTTCATTCGTAAAAAGTGAGTATTCATGCTCCATTTGTTATCCTAAGGGATCTAAAATATTTTCAGCTTTTGATAATTGTCCAATAAATGATTTGAAAGTTGTAATAATTGGTCAAGATCCTTATCATGGACCAAATCAAGCAAATGGATTATGTTTCTCTGTTAACAAAGGAATTGTTCATCCTCCATCTTTGATTAATATTTTTAAAGAGATAGAGTCTGATTTAGGTATTAAGTTTAATGATAGAAATGGAGATCTAAGCATGTGGTCAAAACAAGGTGTAATGCTTTTAAATGCTACATTAACAGTAAAACAAGGACTAGCAGGAAGTCACCAAAACAAAGGATGGGAGTCATTCACAGATAGAGTCATTGAAATAATATCTGAGGAAACAAATAATACTGTATTTTTATTATGGGGTTCTTTTGCAAGGCAAAAAAAGAAACTAATTGATGATAAAAAGCATAAAATCCTAGAATCAGGCCACCCTTCTCCTCTTAGTGCAAATAGGGGGCTGTGGTTTGGTAACAAGCATTTTAGTCTGTGCAATGAACATCTAAAAAAAATTGGAAAAAAAGAGATTGATTGGTCTTTATGAAATTTGATGTAAAAAATATTGATAAAAAAGTTCTACTGAGTCTTTTCAAAAATATGCTCAAATCAAGAATGATTGAAGAGAAAATGATTATTCTTCTCAGACAAGGAAAGGTATCAAAATGGTTTAGTGGAATTGGTCAAGAAGCAATTTCAACTGGTGTTACTCTTGCTTTAGATAGTGATGAATACATACTTCCTATGCATAGGAATTTATCTGTTTTCACATCTAGAGAAATTCCTTTAGATAGATTATTTGCTCAATGGCAAGGTAAACAAGAGGGTTTTACAAAAGGAAGAGATAGGAGTTTTCACTTTGGATCTAATGAACATCACATAGTTGGAATGATATCACATTTAGGGCCTCAAATGGGAGTTGCCTGTGGTATTGCTCTTTCAAATAAACTTAAGGGTAATAATAAATTATGTGCTGTATTTACTGGGGATGGAGGAACAAGCCAAGGAGATTTTCATGAATCATTAAATCTAGCATCAACTTGGAATCTTCCTGTAATATTTTGTATTGAAAACAATGGATACGGACTATCTACTCCTGTAAATGAGCAATATGCTATTGAAAATCTCGCTGATAGAGCAGCTGGATACAATATGGATTCATATGTAATTGATGGAAACAATATAGTTGATGTTTATAATTGTTTGATGGAAGTAACAGAAAAAATGAGATCTGACAATAAACCAGTTCTCATTGAGTTTAAAACATTTAGAATGAAAGGTCATGAAGAAGCTAGTGGTCAAGCATATATAGATCCTGAGATAATAGAAGAGTGGGCTAAAAAGGACCCTATTAAGCATTTTGAGGAATTCTTGATAAAATCCAAGCATCTAAATAGTAAGGCTCTTAAAGTGATTAAAAATGACCTTGAGAAAGAAATTGATTCAAACTGGGATAAGGCTAAGTCTTATAATGAAACTCAGTTTGATGAGAATCTAGAACTTAATGATGTATATAAGGGTTTTACCCATGCTAATAATCAATCTGATAAGTCAATTAATGAAGAAGTTAGGTTCGTAGATGCAGTTAAGAAGGGGATTGATGAATCTATGTCAAAATATGATAACCTAGTGATTATGGGACAAGATATAGCGGAATATGGGGGCGTATTCAAGGTTACTGAGGGTTTAATTGAGAAATATGGTAAAGAGAGAGTTTTAAATACACCCCTTTGCGAGTCAGCTATTCTATCTACAGCATATGGCCTATCCGTAGGAGGCTATAAATCGATTGTTGAAATGCAGTTTGCAGACTTTATAAGCTCTGGGTTTACAGCTATTGTTAACTTGATAGCCAAATCAAATTATAGATGGTCTCAAAACTCAGATATAGTTGTAAGAATGCCATGTGGTGGTGGAGTAGGGGCTGGTCCTTTTCATTCTCAGTCAAATGAAGTATGGTTTACCAAAGTACCTGGCTTAAAGGTCGTATATCCATCCCATTCATATGAAGCTAAAGGTCTGTTAAATGCTTCAATTGAAGATCCTAACCCAGTAATGTATTTTGAGCATAAATATATATACAGAACTGTTTCTGAAGAGATTCCTGAGAATTATTATACTCTTGAACTAGGAAAAGCAAAGATTAGATCAATTGGTACTGATGCAACAATAATTACATACGGATTAGGTGTTCATTGGGCTTTAGATGTAATGAAATCTTTTAAAAATCATTCAATTGAAATCATAGATTTAAACACCCTTATACCTTGGGATAAAGAATTGATTTTCAATTCAATAAAGAAAACAGGTAAAGTATTACTTTTAAGCGAAGATACTCTAATTAATGGCTTTATAGGAGAAATTTCAGCTAGTATTTCAGAAGAGATTTTTGAATATTTGGATGCTCCAATTATTAGAGTAGGATCTTTAGATACACCTGTTCCTTTTTCAAATAATCTTGAGAAAAGTTTTTTGTCAAACAGTAGATTAAAAGAAAAATTAGAAAAACTCCTCAAATATTAATGGAATACCCAAAATTATACTCTTCAATCGAAAAATTAAAGGAAGAAACTACTCCTAAATGGGGCAGGATGAACTCATCAATGATGCTTAAACATTGTTCTGCATTTGTTGACGTATATCTAAATAAAACAAAGCTTAACCCTTTAATCTTTTTAGTAGGCTTTGTATTTGGAATATTCCACAGGCTATATCTTAAATATATAGTTAGATATAATGTTAAAAATTATATTAAAAACCTTCCTACACTAAAGGTTTTTAATACTTATCGATGCGAAAATCTTGATTTTGAATTTGAAAAAAATAAGCTGATCAATGACTTAAAAGAAGTAGAGTCTATTAATAATAAATACTTACTTAATAATTTTCATGGAATAGTTCCTAACGAAGCATTTAAAAAGGTTGTATACTTTCACACATCATATCATTTATATCAATTTGATGTATATAAAACCTAATTTTTCTTTGTTAGATTTTTGTTTAGATCTTTCAGTGAATCATTAATCTCTGTTAGAAGCTTTATGTTTCTTGGTGTTGAAACCTTATTATTACTAGGATCTTCAGCTTGTATCTTTAATTTATTTAAAAACTTTATTACAATAAAAATTGTAAATGCTACTATCATAAAGTCTATAAAAGTTTCAATAAAAAAACCATAATTAATAGCTACTTCTTCATTAATTATATTACCAGAAGAGCTTATCTCCGCTTGCCTTAAAATAATTTTTTTTGAATCTATATTTAACCCATTAGAAAGCAAAGAGAGGGGTGGGAGAAGTATTTGTTTAACCAGAACATCTATAACTGAGTTAAATGAAGCTCCGATAATAATACCGATTGCCATTTCCATCATGTTCCCTTTAACGGCAAACTCCTTAAATTCATTAAGTAATTTCATATTTTTTTCTTGTTAATTTAATAAATTTAACAATCAAAAGAATTTTTTTATTTATATCGTTGCTATTTATAATTAGTTGTGCTAAGGAAGATTCTCTAGACTCAAACACATTTGTTTCTCAAAATATGGATGCAGGGAAGAAAGCAATAGGTAAACTTGTAACATCACCAATCACATCTACTTCACCAGTAACACAATATAAGTTAATAGTTGATGCAAACCAAGGTGGATGGGTGAGTTTTGCAAATACATCTCTAACACGTAGGTCAATTTTTTATATTTATCGTCCAGCTGGAACCGCAGTAACTGTAATTGCAGAGCCGAATGAGGGATATGAATTCTCTGGATGGTCAAATGGCTTTAGAGGAAACCCATTAACTTTTAAGTTAAACTATGATATTGGCTTTTCAGCAGAATTTAGAACCACAGATGATTAAAAGACTTATATATATATCGTTACTATTTATTTTTGCTTGTACTAAGGGTGAATTACCTGAACCAAAAAATCTTGATACATGGGAGCCAATAATTGGTTACAATACACCAAAAGTTTCGAACCTTCAGGTAACATATAATTTATCAGTTAATTCAGTTGGATTACCTCTACCAGTAAATTATTCTCCTCCACCTGCCGGTCACCACAACGGATATTCTTTTGGTCTTTTTGGATGGGTAAATATTGAATACAATGGTATTTATAATAATGGGTGGGTAAGTTTTGATCAACCATTACCCTCGGGAATTGATGTAACTATTACTGCAATACCAGGCGAAGGATATAAATTTTCTGAGTGGTCGAATGGTCAAACAGTGAACCCAATAACTTTTAATCTAAGTTCAAATACAGACATTACTGCAACATTTGTTACTAGAGATGATTAAAAAACTCCATGTATACATAATCTTATTTATTATTTTTAGTTGTGCTAAGGATACCTCTACAGGTGACTCTTCAGTATATGTCTCACCACCCTCAAACACTATAAATACAGGATCATCTTCAACTACAGTTACTCAGTATACATTGACAGTTAATGCAGGAGAGGGAGGAACAGTAAGTGGAGGAGGAGAGTATGAAGAAGGATCAGAAGCAACAATTACAGCTATTCCAAATGGATGCTATATTTTTACTAGTTGGTCAGATGGTAATATTAATCCAATCAGAACTCTAAACATAAATGCTGACCAAAATATCACTGCTAATTTTGAGAGTTTAGTAAATAACATTCAATATTCATTAGTTAATTTGACATTCCCATGTGCTGGAACTATTTCAACTGAAAGATCATATAATGATACAAATTCATATGAATTAGGGTCATTTGGTTGGTTTAGTGTAAAAATGCAAGAGACTCATCCTGAATGGTACTATCCATCAAACACTGACTATAATCCTCCTGGAGCCTTTAGTATGGATCCACATAATTTCGCTCATGGAGATTTCAATAACGATGGATTACAAGATCTTGTTATTACTTGGGCAACTTTTCCTCATACATTAGAAAGAGCAAGTAGATATAACTACAGTATATTCATAAATAATGGTGACGGTTCAATGACATATGATCATGAAGCGATTACTAGTCCAACAGCTCATAATAACCATATGGCTTACAGAACTAAAATAGCTGATTTTAATGGTGATGGACTAGATGACATAATCTCATCTTCAATGGGTGTTATCCAAAGATTACCGGGTCAAGATCCTTACACTAGATGGGAAAGAATACCCTTATTGCTTAGTCTTGGAGATGGTAGATTTTATGATGCCAGCTCAAATATTGAAGGTCAAGAAGATAATATATCTCCTCCAGAAGGGCATTCTTTTGGCCATGAATTATCAATTGGTGATGTAGATGGTGATGGGGATATAGATATATATACAGGTAAAATTTTACTTTTAAATAATGGCTCTGGAAGTTTTACAAATAATACTGATCTACTACCTGGAGAGATAAAGCCTTCGGGAAGGAATTTGTGGTCATCAGTTATAGCTGACTTTAATAATGATGGGATCGACGATTTTTTTGTTCCATATGCAGAAACTACAGGGGCATCTTGGGAACAGTATACAAATTTTTCTGGAGCATATTCTCTAAGTAAAGATGGTAAACCATCATATGAGAATAGTGATATAGGTTTTGTTACTGAGGCAAAATATGGCATTGGTAACACAAAATTTAATTATGCTGTAGATTATGATATCAATTTAGATGGATATAAAGATATAGTTATAGCAGTGACTAGGGTTGATCCTTATTATGTGGGTAAAGGTCTTCAGGTATTTTTAAACGTCTATGATTCTGAAACTGGAAACAGAAAGTTTATTCCTAGTGATAACCTTCTTCCAAATGAAGGTTCTTTAGACTCTTTTCATGGAGAAGGACAATTATCAGTAATTGATGTGAATAATGATGGTGTTCTTGATGTAGCTCATACCTCAGGCGCTTATGGAAATGAAAGGGGTCTTTCTTTCTATATAAATAATGGCGGTAATCTGGAATTATTCGACATGAATCAATTTGCATATGCAACAGTAAATCAATTAATTGGAAAAGAGAATTGGCCGAATAACAATACACTTAGAAGAGCAATACCAATTAATCTTGATGATTCTGGTTGGATAGATTATATTAGTATGATTGGATTTGGAAATGAAGATGGGTCAAATGAAATTCTTCTTTATTCTGTATTATCCAAAGACTAATTTAAAAAATCGTTTAATTTAAATGCAAATAGATAAATTAATTAACGCAATAAATAACCTAAAAAAAGACTCTAAACCTAAATGGGGAAGGATGAATTCTTCACAAATGTTGTGGCATTGCAATAAATTTGTGATATTCTATCTTAATGAAAAAAAATACTCTCCAAACTACTTGACATATATTTTTGGTTCTCTACATTTATTTTTTCTGAGATATATATTAAGGTGGAATTATGAGAAATATCCGAAAAATACAGCAACATTTAAGTTTTTTGATGCAGATCGATCAGGTGATTTAATTTTTGAAGAAGAACAGAAAAAACTTATTGAAAGCTTAAAAAAGGTTAATAATTATAAAGAAAAATATTTAATTAATACATTTCATGGTAAGGTTGATAATTGGACATTAAAAGAAGTGGTAAGGGGACATACAGCATTTCACCTTAATCAATTTGGAGTATATTAAATAAATGTCCTATAATTAATATTATGTAAAACAGAATA
>CACNIG010000010.1 GCA_902620455.1 uncultured Bacteroidota bacterium | reverse complement strand
AGTCAAAGACATTATGATGTTGACCAGCTTCAATATGATAATTTTGAAAAAATTACAGGAATTAAAGTAAATGTAATCAAGGCTAATGCTGATGAATTAATTCAAAGAATGAAAAATGAAGGAGAAAACAGTCCTGCAGATTTATTCATAACAGTTGATGTTGGTAAATTATGGCAAGCATCTGATATGGATCTACTTCAAAAGTATAATGATGAAAGTTTAACTGATGGAATTACAGAAAGCTTAACAGACCCAAATGGGTTTTGGGTTCCAGTAACTTATAGATCAAGAATTCTTGTTTACAGTAACGAGAGGGTTGAAGAAAGTGATCTATCTACATATGAAGATCTAGCAAATGAAAAATGGAAAGGAAGACTTTTAGTCAGGTCATCATCTAACTCATATAATCAAGCGCTCCTATCTTCACTTGTTGCTAACTTAGGAGAGGAGGCCACTCAAAATTGGACCGAAGCAGTAGTCTCAAACTTTGCAAGAGACCCAAAAGGAAATGATAGAGATCAAGTAAAAGCAATTGCTGCTGGTCAAGGAGATGTTGCTATCGTTAACTCATATTATATTGGGCTTCTACTTTCATCAGAAAATGAAGAGGAAGTAAATGCTGGTAAATCAATATCAGTTTTTTTTCCAAATCAAGGTGATGGACAGAGAGGTTCTCATATTAATGTTTCTGGAGTTGCTCTTGCAAAAAATGCTCCCAACAAATCAAATGCTTTAAAGCTTATTGAATATTTAACTAGTGATGAGGCTCAAGAGATATATGTAAATAATACATATGAATATTCAGTGAAACCAAATATAGAGCCAAATGATATAGTAAAAGAGTGGGGTACTTTTAAAAAGGACCCTCTTGATTTGAATATGTTAGGCTCTAAAAGAAATGATGCAATTCGTATATTTGATGCCGGGGGTTGGAAGTAGAACCTAAAAGTATCAAAAGATGAATGTTAAATTATTAACATCACTTATTTCTGTCTTTTTATTATGTCCACTAATTTATCTTTTATATAGTGTAATTGGACTTAGTCTTGATACGTTTGTTTATCTATGGAATAATCTTTTATTGGGTTATTCATTAAACACACTTTACCTTTTATTACTTACAGTTTTTTTTTCTTTAATACTAGGAATTATACCTGCATGGTTTGTTTCTACAACAAATTTTAAAGGGAAAAGCTTTTTTGATATTATACTATTCTTGCCTTTGGCTATCCCTTCTTATATAATTGCTTTCACATACAGTGACCTTTTAAGTTATACTGGTCCAATTCAAAGTATAGTAAGGAATAATTACCCTGATTTATACAAGTATGTAAATCATGATTATTTGCAAATTGAAATTCTGGCATTTTTAATGGCGCTTGTTTTATATCCTTATTTATATACTGCATGTAGAATTTCTTTTTCACTGCTGGGTTCAAATTATATTAATATTTCCAAGAACCTTGGAATGTCACAGTTTCAAACTTTTTTTAAGATTATACTACCAATATCTAGAGTATCGATTTTCTCA
This sequence comes from uncultured Bacteroidota bacterium, assembly GCA_902620455.1. Lineage (GTDB taxonomy): Bacteria > Bacteroidota > Bacteroidia > Flavobacteriales > Flavobacteriaceae > Marisimplicoccus. The sequence continues at coordinate 38,234 of CACNIG010000010.1, read as the reverse complement.
GGCTTGTTCTTAATTATAATGGAGGTGTTAAATGAATATGGTGCTGTAAAGTATTTCGGGGTAAATACTTTTACAAGTGGAATATTTAGATCTTGGTATTCAATGGAAGACATTAATACGGCATCTATTTTGGCTGTTTGCCTTCTTATTATTGTTTCGATTTTCTTTTTACTTGAGAGATATTCAACTTCAAAATATAGATATAACTACAAACCAAATGATAAAGTATCTGGCAACTATTCAACGAATAAATTTTCAAGAATAGTTATCTATTTGATCTGTTTATTCCCATTTATCTTGGGCTTTTTTATTCCTGTTATTTACATAATAAATAATGTTTTTAAGACTATAAATGTTATAGACTTTAGTGAGCTATTAAATCTTTCTTTAAACTCATTCTTTTTAGCTTCAGTTTCATCTCTAATAATTGTTGCTATAGCAATTTTGTTTCAGTATATAAAAAAGATTTCTAAAAGTAAAACTGTTTTTTACTTAAGTGAGATAGTCTCACTTACATATGCCTTGCCAGGCGCAGTAATTGCTCTGTCACTTATAATTTTTTTAGCATTTTTAACAAAATTAATAGGAGTTTCAATAGCCTTTGGATCAGTGGTAATTTTGGTGTATGCTTACGTTATGAGATATATGGCAGTTGGAATTTCTCCATTGCGATCAAGCTTTGATAAACATCCAGAAACATTTGATGATACAGGAAAGAATTTGGGGATGACAAATTTTAAATTGTTTAGGAAAATTCATCTGCCAATAAACATTAGTGCAATATACATTGCATTTATTTTGTGCTTTGTTGATATAATCAAGGAGTTGCCAATTACATTAATTTTAAGACCATTTAATTTTGACACCCTAGCTGTAAGGACATATGAATATGCAATAGAAGAAATGATTGCAAAATCTTCTATATACTCTTTAATTATTATTTTATTAGGTGCAGTATTATTGATATTTTTAAGAAAAATTATAAACAAAGGTGTAAATGTTTCTTAGCATTGAAAATTTAATTAAGTTTTACAGTAAAGATGATCCATTGATTAAGGATTTAAACTTTTCTGTTAATAAAGGTGAATTTGTCTCCTTTATTGGGGAAAGTGGATCTGGAAAAACAACTTTTTTGAAATGTTTAGCAGGTCTTGAAAAAATAAATTCTGGAAAAATTACTTTAAACAATCGAGTATTAGATGATAAGACAACATTTGTCAAGCCAAATCATAGAAAAATTGGTTTTATTTTTCAGGACTATCCTCTCTTCCCTCATTTAAGTGTTTTAGAAAATTTAAAAATAAATCTTGATGAACAGTATGAGAAAAATATCAAGTATTATGTTGAACTGACAGGCTTAGATAACTTATTAAATCGATACCCTCATGAGCTATCTGGTGGTGAACAACAAAGAGTTTGTATAACAAGGGCTTTAATTAGAGAACCAGATCTTCTTCTTATGGATGAACCATTTAGCAACCTGGATGTTAGTATTAAATCAAAAATTCAAAGTGAAGTTTATAAGATATTAAAAAGTACAGATACTACCACAATTTTAGTAACTCATGACATAAAAGACACCTTTGATATTTCTGACAGAATACTTGTATTCAAAGCAGGAATAGTCCAACAATATGATAAGCCTGAGGAGATGTATTGTAATCCAGTAAATTGCTATTGTGCTAAAATTTTAGGAGATTTAAATAGAATCCACATAGATGGAAAAGAACTGTACATTAGGCCTGAGAAAATTAAGATTGTAGATAAATCAAAGCACAAAATAAAAGTTGAAAAGACCTCATTTATTGGAAAAGAATACAAAATAAAAGGAACCTTAAATAAAGATGAAATATACTTTTATAATTCAGCACCAATTAAGGATACGAATAATTTGTTTATTGATTTCAATAAAAGTGATCTCTTGGAATTCGATAGAAGGTGTAGCAACTTCTTTACATAAACCAAATAATATCTTTATTTATAATCATTATAAATTACTGTAAATGAGTAATTTAAAATCATTCTAAACGTTTTTTGATTTAATTTTATCAAAAATTATTTAAAATGATTCAGACAGTTAATACATGTATAAATTGTACAAATATGACAGAGTCATTGCTTTGTGCAAAACACAATGTTGAAGTTGAGGCTAATAACGTTTGTGGAGACCACCAAGTAAAGGGATAGTATAAGTACTCTTCACAATTTATATACTTCTATAATTTTATATTTACCTGAAAATGGTATTCATCATACTATTTCTATTCATTTAAACCAAAGGCTTAAATCATTTGGCCAAAACTTTAATATATTTACTTAATAATTGAGTAGTTATGTTTAAAAATAAAATGTCTTTGAGATTAAGAATCTTCATCTCAATGATATTATTAGTTTTTACAGCTACACTTTTGGTTTTAGGTTCAACTTATTATCAGTATAGAACAGAATCCGATCAATATAATTCATACAGGCAAGAGAGAAAGGAAAACCAATTAAAAAGACAAATAAATTATATAGTAAATAAATATGATATTTCAGACAGGTACGAATTGTGGGATGAGTACGAAAAAGATTTTGAGGAGATAACTAAAATACATAGTGTTGAGTACTCAATCTTTACAACAGGGGGCAGCCCACTTTTTTATTCATATTTACCTCTTGACGTTATATCTAATAATTATTCTTTAGAGGAGGAATTTGCAGATATGTTAGTTTCAACTGATGAAGGAAAATTCACATCGGAGAATTTTACAGATGTTGGAAAATTTCAAGCCTCTTATAGTGTTCTTAAAAATGATGTTGGTGAAAAATATGCAATTCTTTTCTTCCCATATTTTCAAGATGTTTCCTTTGCTGAGAGTGAATTGAATGTTTTCTTATCTACTCTCTACCAGATATATTTCATTATGCTAGTAGTTGCTATTGTTCTTGCATATTTTATATCAAGATATGTTACTAGATCAATTGAGACTATACGTCTAAAAATTGGACAAGCAGGATTGCTTAAGAAAAATGAAAAGATTTATTTGAGTAATGCAACAAAGGAAATAGATAGTCTAGTAAACTCATATAATAAAATGATCGATGATCTTGAAGATAGTGCAGAAAGATTGGCAAAAACAGAGAGGGAACAAGCTTGGCAGGAAATGGCTAAACAAGTTGCACATGAAATAAAAAATCCTTTAACACCTATGAGGTTAACTGTTCAAAGCTTTCAAAAAAACAGCGGTTTAAAAGGTTCAGATCAGAATGGGAAATTGAATGATTTTTGTGATACTTTAATTGAACAAATTGATACAATGAGTAATGTTGCCACATCTTTTTCTGATTTTGCAACACTTCCGAAGACTCAGCTAGAAAAAACAGACATTGTTGACGCAACAAAAAAGGTTGTTGAAATTTTTGAACAAAATAATATCACTCTTGAGACTTCAAGTGAAAATATATTCGTCAAACTAGATAAAGAGCAGTGGATTAGAGTAATGACAAATTTGATAAAAAATAGTATTCAGGCAATACCTCACGACAGAGAACCATTAATTAATGTTAAAATTACTGAGAACTCAAAGACAGTAAAAGTTATGGTATCAGACAATGGACTTGGAGTTTCAAAAATTAATAGAGACAAAATATTTGAGCCGAAGTTCACCACCAAATCTGATGGAATGGGTCTTGGGTTAGGTATTGTAAGAAGTATTATTAATTCTCACAGAGGTAAAATTTCTTACAAATCAAAAAGTAAAAAAGGTACAGACTTTAAAATTTCACTACCTAAGTAATTAACAAAACTCGTTGTAGGCTTGAATAAGGTTGTCAGCAATTAAGTCAGCTTCTCTTCCTTCGATGTGATGTCTTTCAACCATATGAACAAGCTCACCATCTTTGAATAGAGCAATAGATGGAGACGAAGGAGGAAATGGAAGCATTTCTTCTCTTGCCGTATTGGTTGCTTCAATATCAAATCCAGCAAATACAGTACAAAGGTTATCAGGTTTAGACTCGTTTGATAAAGACATAATTACTCCAGGCCTAGCATTTCTAGCTGCACATCCACATACAGAATTTACAACTATAAGTGTTGTTCCTTCTTTCTCCAAGGCTGATTTAACATCTTCTGATGAAGTTAGTTCTGAAAAACCTGAATTAGTTAATTCAAGTTTCATTGGTTTTACAATTTCTTCTGGATACATTTTTATTTTTTTACAAATATATAAAGAAAGTAAAAAAATAAATTCAGATTAACTTATATTTAGCAATCATTAATGAATAATCAGATTTGAAAAACAAACAGTTAAAATATGATATTGCTTATCTTAAAATGGCTGAAGAATGGGCTAAACTATCTCATTGTAAAAGAAGACAAGTTGGCGCATTGATTGTAAAAGATAAGATGATTATATCAGATGGATACAATGGAACCCCAACTGGATTTGAAAATCCTTGTGAAGACGATGAAGGTTATACTAAATGGTATGTTCTGCATGCAGAGGCTAATGCAATAGCAAAAGTCTCTGGCTCAACACAGTCTACAAATGGAGCCACACTATACATCACATTATCTCCATGTAGGGAATGCAGTAAACTTATTTTTCAATCTGGTATAAAAAGGATTGTTTACTCAAAAAAATATAAAGATCAATCAGGAATTGAATTTTTATTGAAGTCAGGTGTAGAGGTAGATTTTATTGAGATTTAACTTTTGTATTTATCCCTAATTTTTTTTGAAATCATTAAAATTAAGATAAGGATAAGAGCACATAGTGAAAGAATGAAACATATTAGTGCGATTCTGTTTTCATCATCCAAAAAATTATAAATATTTATTTGAGTTAAATTAAATACTACAATCAAAATTGTTAAAAACAATAAAATTTTATCTAAATATTTCATTTTTTGTTATGCAAACATAAGCTAAAAAAAGCTATCATTAATATTTTTTTAATTCATTTTAATGCCCAAAGATATTGAAGAAATTTAGAAAATTTATTTTTTTTTTTTGCTCAATGTATTCTTAAAAATTCATAAAATTTCATCTAAAAAAGTTATTATTTTTTAATGTTAAAAACTTTATGTTAATCTTTGAAAAATCCTCTTTCAATTTTCAATAGAATTTTAAATATTTGAAGAAATAAAAAAATCGTAAATCAAAAATTATTTATTATGCAGCAAGAACCCCTTTTACAAGAAAACAAAGACAGATTTGTAATTTTTCCAATTAAGCATCATGACATTTGGGAATGGTATAAAAAATGTGAAGCAAGCTTTTGGACAGCTGAAGAAATTGATTTACACCAAGATTTAAATGATTGGAATACAAAATTAAATGATGACGAGAGATACTTTATAAAACATATTCTTGCTTTTTTTGCTGCATCTGACGGTATTGTAAATGAAAACTTAGCAGAAAATTTCGTAAACGAAGTTCAATATTCTGAGGCAAAATTTTTCTATGGTTTTCAAATTATGATGGAGAACATTCATTCAGAAACATACTCACTTTTGATTGATACTTATGTTAAAGATGATAAGGAGAAAGACACATTATTTAAGGCAATTGAAAATTTCCCTGCAATTAAAAAGAAAGCTGACTGGGCTTTAAAATGGATTGAGTCAGATTCTTTTGCTGAAAGACTTATTGCTTTTGCAGGTGTTGAAGGAGTTTTCTTTTCAGGCTCATTCTGTTCAATTTTCTGGCTAAAGAAAAGAGGTCTAATGCCAGGTCTAACTTTTTCCAATGAGTTAATCTCTCGTGATGAAGGAGTTCATTGTGATTTTGCGGTTCACTTGCATAATAATCATATGATCAATAAAGTTCCAAAGGAAAGAATTAAGGAAATATTAGTTGATGCACTTAATATTGAAAGAGAATTTATTACAGAATCATTGCCTGTTAGTTTAATAGGTATGAATGCTAAATTAATGACTCAATATCTAGAGTTTGTTACAGACAGACTCTTAGATCAATTTGGTTGTGAGAAAGAATTTAATGTTTCAAATCCATTTGATTTTATGGATATGATCAACCTTCAGGGTAAGACTAACTTCTTTGAAAAAAGAGTTTCAGAGTATCAGAAAGCAGGTGTTTTAAATAATGATAAAAAAGACGAGTCAAACTTTGGTCTTGACGACGATTTTTAAAATAATCATTTAAATTTTTTAAATAATATAATATGCTAATGGAATGAGTATGTATGTAATTAAAAGAGATGGGAAGAAGGAACCCATAATGTTTGATAAAATAACCGCAAGGATTAAAAAGCTTTGCTATGGTTTCAATGAGCTAGTCGACCCTGTCAGAGTAGCCATGAGGGTTATTGAAGGTCTTTATGATGGAGTTACTACATCTGAGTTAGATAATCTTGCTGCAGAAATTGCTGCAACAATGACAACTACTCATCCAGATTATGCTTCACTTGCAGCTAGAATTTCTGTCTCTAACTTACATAAAAATACCAATAAGTCTTTTTCATCCACTATGAAGGATCTACATGAATATGTGAATCCAATCACAGGAAAAAAAGCTCCTCTACTTTCAGATGAAGTTTATAAAGTAATTAAGAAAAACGCAGAGCTTTTAGATTCAAAAATTATTTACAATAGGGATTTTGGATATGACTACTTTGGATTTAAAACTCTTGAAAGATCTTATTTACTTAAAATTAACGGAAAAATAGTTGAGAGACCACAACATATGTTGATGAGGGTCTCAGTTGGAATTCACTTAAATGACATTGATGCAGTTATCGATACTTATGAGTTGATGTCTAAAAAATATTTTACTCATGCTACACCAACTCTTTTTAACGCAGGTACACCAAAACCTCAAATGTCTTCATGTTTCCTCTTGACTATGCAAGATGATAGTATTGACGGAATATATGATACACTAAAACAAACTGCTAAAATATCTCAGTCAGCAGGAGGTATAGGTCTTTCAATTCATAATATTAGATCTACTGGTTCATACATATCAGGAACTAACGGAACTTCTAATGGGATTGTCCCTATGCTGAGAGTTTTTAATGACACAGCAAGATATGTTGATCAGGGTGGTGGAAAAAGAAAAGGTTCATTCGCAATCTACATTGAGCCATGGCATGCTGATATTTATGATTTCCTCGACTTAAAGAAAAACCATGGGAAAGAGGAAATGAGAGCCAGAGACTTATTCTATGCAATGTGGATCCCAGATCTATTTATGAAAAGAGTAGAGAATAATGAAGAGTGGACTTTAATGTGTCCGAATGAATGTCCAGGTTTATATGATTGTCATGGTGATGAGTTTGATAAACTATATGTTAAATATGAAAAGAAATCTAAGGGTAGAAAATCAATTAAAGCAAGAGAGCTTTGGGAAAAGATTCTAGAATCTCAAATTGAGACTGGTACACCTTACATGCTATATAAAGATTCTGCAAACAGAAAATCTAATCAAAAAAATCTTGGTACAATCAGATCTTCAAATTTATGTACAGAGATATTGGAGTACACATCAAAAGATGAAATAGCTGTTTGTAATCTTGCATCTATTGCTCTACCTATGTTTGTAGAAGATGGGGAATTTAATCATCAAAAACTTTATGATGTTACTGTTAGAGTAACTAAGAATTTGAATAAGGTTATTGATATGAATTACTACCCGGTAAAAGAGGCAGAAAATTCAAACTTTAGACACAGACCTGTTGGTCTTGGAGTTCAGGGATTAGCTGATGCGTTTATTCTTCTAAGACTTCCTTTTACTTCTGATAAAGCAAAAGAGCTGAATCAAGAAATTTTTGAAACAATATATTATGCAGCCTTAAATGCTTCAGTTGAAGAAGCAAAGAAAGATGGCGTGTATGAGTCTTACAAAGGTTCACCTATTTCAAAAGGAGAATTTCAGCATAACATGTGGGGCGTTGAAGATGAAGACCTTAGTGGAAGATGGGATTGGAAAAAATTAAGAAAAGATGTATTAAAACATGGAGTAAGAAACTCTCTGCTGGTAGCTCCAATGCCAACTGCGAGTACTTCTCAAATTCTAGGTAACAATGAGTGTTTTGAGCCTTATACATCAAATATATATACTAGAAGAGTTCTTTCTGGAGAGTTTATTATAGTGAACAAGCATCTTTTAAATGACTTGGTTGAGCTTAATCTATGGAATGAGGATATGAAACAAGATCTTATGGCAGCAAACGGATCAATTCAAGATATTGAAGGTATACCAGATGATCTTAAAGAATTATATAAAACAGTTTGGGAAATGAGTATGAAGGATATAATTGATATGGCTAGACACAGAGGGTTCTTTATTGATCAGTCTCAATCACTTAATTTATTTATGGAAGGTGCTACAATGTCTAAACTTACATCAATGCATTTTTATGCATGGAAATCAGGTTTAAAAACTGGAATGTATTATCTGAGGACTAAGTCTGCTGTCGATGCTATCAAATTTACTTTGAAGAAAAAAGAAGCAAAACCTGTAGAGCCAAAAGTTGAAGTTGAGGCAGAAGAAGTAGGAGAGGTTGAAATTACAAGAACAGAAAAAGCAGCAGCATCAAAATCTAAAGAAAAACCTGTTGCGGTTGAGCCATTATCACCGGAGGAACTAAAGCAAATCCTGTCGCAATCAAAAGAAAATGAGGATGATGACTGCCTTATGTGTGGTTCTTAATTCATTTTAAATCAGTACTTTACATTCCAATGTTAATTTAATGTTATGTAAAAGTTTGATAATTGTTAATTTATAGTTAACTTTATGTTATAGAACTGACAATTATGAGACATTTATTGCTTATTCTTACCCTTGTACTTACTACAGGATCCCTCTGTGCGCAAGAGCAAAAGATAATTACTAAAGAAGGCAACAATACTTTTAAAGTAGTTTATTTAAATGAGGATGGTAATATTATGCAAGAAGGTTTTATAAAGAATAATAAACTTCACGGTAAATGGTCTAGTTTTAATAAAACTGGAATTAAAATTATTTCTGGTCAATATGAAAAAGGAAAAAAAGTAGGAAGATGGATTTTCAGAAATAATGGAAAAATTAAAGAAGTAGAGTACTCTGACAATACAATTGTTGATGTAGTTAACTGGGATACACCAGTAACTCTTGGTACAGTGAATGATTAGATTTTTATCTCACCCTTTTTCTTAAAATTAATATGATTTCTTACTATCATTAAAGCTACAATGGCTAGGGTAATTATAATACCAATTAATCCAGTTGAGTGGATAATGAAAACAATTAATCCACAAATTGAAAAAGCAGAAAAGGCTGTAAAAAACCAACCACCAATAACACTCACTACTCCTGATACTCTGTAAACTGCACTATTATTAGTCCAAGCTCTGTCAGATAAAGATGTCCCCATTGCTACCATAAAAGTAACATATGTTGTAGAAAGGGGTAATTTATATGATGTTGCAACTGATATTAAAATTGCTGCAATTACAAGGTTTAAGCTTGCTCTTAATTTATCAAATGATGGCCTAGTTCCATCAATAGATTTTTCAATATTTAGATTTGAATTAAATTTAAAAGATTGATTAATCTTATGTAAAATATTATCTGGGATAATTTTAATGAATACTTTATTTAAACTCAATCCAAAATTTACAAGTAGTCTTCCAATAAAATTAGATTGAAATTTCTCATCTATTTCATTCTGATTTGATAAGTCCAAGCTTGTCTTAACAACATTCTTTGCTTTAGATGAAAACCATAAAGTAACTACCATAATTAAACCAGAGATAACAAGATAGATAGGTGGTGTATTAACTTTCTCTGATAATGATATCATAGAAAACTCAGCAGCACTTATAGATGAAGATGACCAAGATTGAAAAGATTCTATTGCAGCAATTGGAACTCCTATAAAATTTACTAGATCATTTCCTGCAAATGCTAGTGCTAATGAAAAGGTGCCAATTGCAATTATAATTTTATAAATATCAAGCTTAAACAGTTTACAGATTAAAAAAGATATAAGAAACCAAAAGATTAAACTTATAATCCAAAACAAAATAATATTTGAGTCAATAAATTCATTTATCGTCATATTATTTAAAGCGGAGTAACTCTCTGAGGAATAAGGTGTCCCCTTAATTCCTTTAATTAAAATAAAATTTATAATAGATGTAAAAGAGAGTGAACCGAATATTGAATTCAGCAGGATGCTTTTTGACTCAAAATCAAACGTTAAGACTAATCTTGATAACCATTGAATAATTGCACCAATAGAAAAGGCAACCAAAACAGATAGGAGAATTCCTATTACAATTTCTGTGGCTTTTTGAACGTTAATATAATTTTCAATTTCTGCCATATTTCCATCTGAACCCATAATTTTTATAATAGACATAATTACTGCAGCTCCAAGTAACTCAAAAACAATTGATACAGTTGTAGAGGTAGGCAGACCCCATGAATTAAATAAATCCAGAATTAATATATCTGTAATCATTACCGAAAGGAAAATGATTATGATATCACTAAAGAAAAAAGCTTCAGGGTTAAAGATTCCTTTCCTTGCAATTTCCATCATCCCACTCGATGAGATTGCACCGATTGCAACTCCTACGCTTGCAAGAATCATTATGTTTTTAAAAGAAATTACTTTAGACCCAATCGCAGAGTTTAAAAAATTAACAGCATCATTGCTTACACCTACAATTAAATCACTAATTGCTAAAAAGATTATTATTCCAATTATAAATATATAAGCGCTTTCCAATTGAATTATTTATTCAAATTTAGAACTTTATACTATAACCTAGAGAAAAACTTTGTCCTGGATTATATATTGAAAAAGGACTTGTCTCAATATTGTAGTAGTCATATTCACTCTCTCTTTTCGAATTCAACAAGTTTTCAGCCTTAAATGTTAAACTTTGATCCAAGTTTTTCCCAAAACTTTTTGAAATATTTAAATTTAAATTATGGAAAGGAAGAGTGTATACATCCGGTAGGTTACCAATCCCAACTACCTCTAAAGTCTTTCCTTGAACATTATAATATGCTCCGATTTCAACATTATTTTCAAATGAATTGTATATTATACCAGAATTAATAAGGTATGGAGATTGTCCTTGTAATTCTCTTGAACTTACAATTTCTTTATCAGGATTACTTATAACTCTTCCAGTAAATTCAGCTTCACTCATTGTTAAATCAGAGCTAATTACTGATGCGTTAAGATTTATTGAAAACTTATTTTTTGTAGTGTCTATTATGTCTTTTCTCAGTTCAATTTCAGCTCCAATAACAGACGCTTCTTTGTTATTTCTTGCAATAAAAATTTTAGGTTGATTAGCATCATTTGCACCGATTTCAATGGGGTCATTAAATATCTTGTAAAAACCACTAATGGCAAATATTTGATTTCCGTCTCCATACGACTCATATCTTAAATCAAAATTATTGATAATTGCTGGTTTTAAATTTGGATTACCTAGAAAATATCTTTCAGTTATTGGATCAAAAATTTGTGCTGCAGAAGCTTCTTTAAAACTAGGCCTAGCAGTTGATTTAGAGTAAGAAAGTCTTAGGTTTATATCCTCATTTATTGTTCTAATTAAGTTAATGGATGGGTAAAAATCACTGGAATCAACAAGAAGTTGATTATTAAATTTTATTCCTTCAATATCTTCACCGGTATATCTAATTGTATATTCTTCAAATCTTAAACCAAAAGTAGATTTCCATTTTTCAGAAAATATAAGTTCAGCAGAAAGGAATCCTGCCATTGTTTTTCCTTCTGAATCAAATTGATTGGTTCTCTGATATGATCCTTTTATATATGATCCTTCATTCGTATTGATATCATACAAAAAAGTTGAATTAAGAAGATTATTTGCATTACCTCCCAGTGGGAGTGTTCCAACAGTGCTGAACGGGTTTACACGATAATTTATTTCATAGTTATTTGTTCTGTAGATTCTTTCTTTTATTGTGTAAGCCCCTCCAATCTTTATTTTACCATCAATTTTTTTGCTATTCAAATCAAAACTTAACATAATGTTTGATGACAATGCATCCTCTTCCAAATCTCTCCACAATCTGCTAGGGTTTTGAGTAGTATTGGGAGCAATTTGCAGACCAGTTGGATTTTCCTCAAAGATTGTTTTTTTAAAGTCTTTATCATAAACTCTAGCAATTGATGGCGAAATTTTTATCTCTAGATTAGTATTCCCATTGTTGAATGTATGAAGAGATGAAAAAGGAATTGATAAAATATTTCTTTCTGTATAGGTTAAAATATCAGCTTGACCAACATAAGGGTTTTCAATAAACTCTTTATAAATACCCTTTATTGCAGTTGACTCCCCTGAATTTAATGCAAGTAAGTTTAATTTATATTTTGAATTTTTGGTTTTGTATGAAACCCCAAGTAAACTACTAGCTAAATTTTGAACTGTCCCGAGTTCTCCTCTTTGTTCACCATATGGCTCTAATGGTCTGTTTATGTTCTCTTTTTCAACTGTTCCATTAAAAAAATCTTCATAATATTCGTAATCCCTTTTATAACCTAAAGCTGCTATAAATCCGATAGTTTTTTCATTGGAGATATTGTATTGATTACTTGCAGTAGCGCCAATACTAAAGTCTAAAAAGCTATCAAATCTAGAAACTGACATAGTTTTTTGAAACATATTTGTAAGAAACATGGTTAGAGTAGTTTGACTTAAATTAAATGTTTCAACATCTGGAATTGGTTGACTTGATGCCAAGGGGCGATCAAAATATCCATTATCAAATCCTAAAGAGTTAAAAGCACTTTTTTCGTTTCCTATAAAATTACTATTAAAGTTCATCTCTGGATTAAATGAACCGCTTACAGAGAAACTGTACTCTGGTAATGCAGAAAAGTCTTTTAAAAGTATATCGACAATACCTCCAGTAAAGTCTGCATTTAACTCAGCACTTGCAGACTTACTAATCAAAATATTATCTAGAAGATTAGTTGGAAAAATATCTAGTTGAAGAGTATTTTTATCTGGATCAAGACCAGGGACCTCTAGTCCGCCAAGTAATGTCTTTGAGTATCTATCACCTAGTCCTCTTACGTAGACAAATTTTCCATCTTGAATAGAAACACCTGGGACCCTCTTGATTGCAGATGCAAGATCACTATCACCAGTTTTCTTTATTGCTTGTGCAGATAATCCATCGATTAGGTTTATTGCCCTTTTCTGGATAGATAATACTGCCGCTTCAGTATTTTGTCTTGCAGTTGTCGTAACAATTACTTCTTCTAGAGCGTTCGATGCAGGAAGCAATATTGAATTAACAGTTACTTCTTCATTCTCACCTACATTAATTTCAGTGATTTTTTTAGTATCATATCCAACAAATGAAAATTCAAGAAAATAGATTCCAGGTTGAACTTCAAAAATATATGAGCCGTCAAAATCAGTTGATGTTCCGCCAATATTGGAACCATCTGAAAGAGTTATAAGTACGTTTGCAAATGGAAGAGGATCATTAAACTCTCCATCAATTACCTGACCGGAAATTATGGATTGAGATAAAATAAAATTTGTAAATAAAAGAAATGAAGCGATTAAAGTCTTTTTCATATTATATAATTTAACTAAAAGTTTCGCTAGAGTTTATCTAGCGAAACTTTTTTTGGTTTAGGTTATAAACTAAACAATAATATGAAATAAGAATTTACTCTATATTAATATTATTGTTGTGTTGTTTGGTACCACATTGTCCAGCCAAATACCGATGTATCAGCTCCTACACTACCACTAGAGACAACAGACGCCCATGCTGGAGTTGCAGTTGTTGTATCTGCTGTATTAGCAAGAATAGCAGCTAATGTTGTTGTTGTTTGAAACTGAAAATTTTTGAAAATTAAAGTATTGACTGCATTTGTTGTTGCTGTTGCACTATATGTGTCAGCGTCAATCCCCTCAATTACTTGACCATCCATTACTGTGTAGAGGACATTTTCAGTTGTTCCAGTTGCATCTGACTTCCAGTGACCTAATTGATCTGTCTTGGTTGTGTTGCCTTCAACTCCAATATATGTAACATCTTTAATAGTAAATTGTCCATCGTTTGCATCTGTTGAATCTTCAGTACCATCAATTTCAAAAATATTATCTGTAGCAGCTTTTGTTTGAACTACAACATTTGTTATAGTTCCAGCATAACCTTCATCTAAATCAACTGCATCATCTGTGTTTGCATAAATAACTAGATTAGTTACATTAACAGTACCTCCAAAAATTTCGATACCATCATCGTCACTTCCTACAACTTCAATGTTAGAGATTGTAGTTCCAGAACCAACACCTCCCATGGTAAGACCCTGAATCTCGTTACCCTCACTAATTGCTATACCATTATGTCTGATTGAAACGTAGTTCATGACTCCAGAGTTTTCGGTATTGTTTGTACCTCCATACTTCGTCCATGGGTATCCTGATGCAATACCTTCAATGTCATCTTCACCACCATCTTCTCCTACAACTGCATTTCCTAATATTATAATTCCACCCCACTTACCTGTGTCAGTAGCAACCCTATTTGGACTAACACGATTAGTATGAGTATAATCAAGTTGATCTCCAATGTCAGTAAAGACAATTGGAGCATCAGCAGTACCAGCTGCTTGAATCTTTCCACCTTTTGCAACGATTAAAGCTGTAGAATCTACACCTGTCAAACTAGTAGATTTAATAATAGTACCTGGTTGAATGGTTAGAGTTACTTGATCTTGAACTACTATTTTTCCATCCATAATCCAAATCCTGTCATTTGTCCAAGTTGTATCCTCGTTTATGTAGTAGATACCACTATCTGAACCAACAGTTTGAGTTTCAGGAATAGTAACTGTTGCTGGAACCTCTACAGTTACAGTTTCAGTTTCAGTAACAACTACAGTTTCAGTAACTGTAATTGTTTCATATACAGTTTCAGGATCCTTTTCACAAGAAAGAAATAAGATTCCTGAAGTAAGTATTAAAGAGTAAATTTTATTTTTCATTATATATATTTTGTTGAATTTATGTTGACCAAATATATCCTCTTAATCATCTAATTAACTTAACTTATAATGAAATAATTATTAATAATATGTTATCAGTTAAGTGCTTAATGTTAAATTAATATTAACTGAACTTCTTAGTAACCAATATAATAGAGATAAGAATATTTGGATTTAAATAGAAAAAATTTATACTTTCGCCATAAATTACAGTTAATATGTCCAAGTTTGGAGAGTTATTAGATGAGAAAAAGCCATTACTACTCGTTTTTTTTAGTGAGTTTGATGAGTTATCTAATAATCTACACCCTATTTTAAAGGATGTTGCTGCTGCGCTTGGGGATAAGGGAAAAGTAATTAAAATAAATACTGAAAAGAATATTAAACTTTCGGAAGCATTAAGAGTGAAAGTCATCCCGACTTTAATGATCTATAAATTTGGAGAAATGGTATGGAGACAAAGCGGTGATCAAGATGCTAACACACTAATAAGTTTAATGAAAGACCAGCTTAACTAGATTGTAAATATTTTGTTGAATTTATGTTTATGAGTTAGTTAAGCTTTTTTTATTCAATCATCCTAGCTAACATATCTTTTAGATTCTTATCATATTTATTGTATGCATCAATATCATATACTTCTATTTGATTTATTAGCCTACTGTACTGGTTGATATCAGATGTTATGCCCTCCAAGTAATAGACCTGTTCATCCTCATCAATATTTGAGAAAACAGAGACTCTTCTAATCAATTGCTCTTCAATCTTATCTATCACACTCATTGAGTATTCAAATTCATTTAATTCTAGAAGTGAAACTAAAAAGTTTGATAGAGAAATATAATAATCATATTCACCATATATATAGTTAAACTGCTCAGAGCTTGATATAAAACTTTTTATTTGATCAGCTAGAATCTCTCTCTCACCAGATTCTTGAATTGTTTCAATTAAGTTTCTAAACCTCTCGATATCTGAAATAATTTCCTCACCTACATCATACTGATTAAATATCTCAAGCGAAGAAAAATAACTTAATCTATCGGAATATTTAAAAGATAATTTTTGAACTATTTCTTTTACTTTCTCACTCTTTCCTATATCATAATAGGATTTGACTAGTGGTGTCCAAAGACTGTAATATCCATAATAATCAATTGGCATTTTAGAAAAAGCCAAATCTAATATCTCTTCAGCTTTTTCGTATTCTCCCTCTGAAATTAACTTTTCAGACAATCTAGATAGATTACCTCTAAAAGAAATACTATTTTTTCTTGTTTCAGGATCGTGATATATCTCATCACTTTCAGAATTACCCCAAGACCATTTTTTCACAATATTATACATTAAATCTGAGTCAATCCTCCCCATTTCATATGGGTTATTTTCAATTGAAGTTTTTATAGGAACCAATTTATAGACAAGTCCATCGAGTTGAAGATAATCTTTCATCCAAATATATTCAGACTCCTCATAGCTACCTCCGGTAAAATAAATTGGTCTTTCCCAATTGTTGTTAGCGAGGATGTCTAACATCATTATTTGATTTTTTGTAATAATAGTCTCAGGTAAATCTATGTCAATGTAATCTAGGATTAGATCACTATCTTTTTCTTTAACTAGCCCACTTTTAATTACGTTTTCCTTATTTACGGGGAGTCTGATCTTATTAGTTGGATAGAATACTGTCTCAAGTGCATTTTCTGGATAATCGCTTGTATCTCCTCCTGATTGAGTAATTAAATTTCTATATTTTGTTCTTGGATTATCACTTGCTACCCAATCAACAAAATCATTTATATCCCACCTAATAGAATCTAATAAGTTCTCATATCTTATATAATCTCTTACTCCAAAAGCATATTGTGCATGTTCCATTTGTGATGGAATCGGACTGCTCTCATATGCTCTTCTTTTCATTTGATCAATATACCAGTCTGTTGCTAAAAGGCTAGTATTTATAGTTCTAACATCTGTTCTAAACTCCTCAATTTCTTGAGCATACCATAGCGCAAAAGTATCATTGTCACCGATAGTAAAAATCATTGCATCTTTATCTTCATCTATAGATTGTAGATATGCTTTCGAAATTGATTGAGCTGTATACCTGTCTGACCTATCATGATCGTCCCAGTTATTATATCCCATAAGAAAAGGAACAGCAGCAATACATAATACATATATAATGGATCTTGATACTTTGTTTTCATATTTTTTGATATAGTTCATGATTGCAGTGAATCCCATACCTATCCAAATAGAAAAAATATAAAAGGATCCAACTAATGCATAATCTCTTTCTCTTGGTTCAAAGGGCCTTTCGTTTAAATAAAATTTTAATGCAAGTCCTGTAAAAAGAAACAGTAAAAGTAATGTCCAAAAAGACTTGATGTCATACTTGTAGCAATACAACAAACCAATTATTCCCAGTATTAGAGGGAGGAAAAAATATGTATTTCTGGCCTTGTTATTTTTCTGGTCTTCACTAAGTTCTGATTGATTACCCAGTCTTAGCTGATCTATAAAATTTATTCCACTTATCCAGTTTCCGTTAAGGATATTGTATTCTCCCTGAACATCATTTTGTCTACCTGCAAAATTCCATAAAAAATATCGCCAGTACATGTAATTAATTTGATATGAGAATAGAAAATTAAGATTATCAAAAAGTGAAGGCTTGCTAATATTAAGGTATGGACCAAGAGATCTGAAGAACTCATTATAATCATCTCCAGAAAGTTCTCCAGAAAGTTCTCTACTTTTAAATTCATTGACACTCTCTACAATAACCTCTTCAGATTTATATCTATCCAGTATTTCAAATTTTAAGGGATTTGTAAAATTCATATAATTTCCTGCATGACTTGAACTCCAAAGTCTAGGTATAAGTCCTCTGTGATTAGAGTTTGAATTTATCTCAGAATCTTTCCAGTAATTAACAATTTTATATTTATTTGTTTTATAGTCTCTTTCATATTTTGGTTTTCCATCTACATATGGTTCCTTTTCATCCTGTGGAGCATATATGTCTGAGAACATTGGTCCATAAAACAGATATGTTTTTGGATATTGCTCAAGTCTATAATATGCTAAAAGAGTTCTAGCATCAGAAGGAGAATTTTCATTAATTACAGTATTAGCATTTGATCTAATCGGAAGCATCAGCCAAGATGAGAATCCAATAAAAATAAACAGGACACATAATATTAGTGTATTAGCCTGAACCATCCCCTTTAACCTAGTGTAACTTAGAGATTTGTAGAAAAAGAAGACTATTAAAAAAGCCGCAATAATTGTCCCAGAATTAAACGGCAGACCAATTGAGTTTACAAAGAATACTTCTAGTTGGCCAAATAGAGATAGGGTAGAGGGAAGTAAAAGTTTGAAAATAAAGAGTAGTATTGAAACTGATATTATGTTAGCTAAAACAAAATTTTTAATAGTTATTTTTTCATACTTTTTAAAGAAATAAATCATCCCTATTGCAGGAATAGTAAGTATTGCCATGAAATGAACTCCAAATGAGAGCCCAATCAAAAAACAGATAAGTAATAACCACTTATCACCTCTTTTATTATCAAAATCTTTTTCCCATCTAAGACCACACCAAAATGTAGCAGATAAAAAAAGCATGGCTAGTGCATATACTTCAGTCTCAACAGCATTGAACCAGAAGCTGTCAGAGAATGTAAATGCTAAAGCACCAATTGATGAACTAAGTAAAATATTTGTGTCATTTTTAAAATTATTTTTCTTAGATATTTTTTTTAGAAATAATGTGGTCGACCAAAAAAGAAAAAGGATTACAAACGCACTAGATACAACTGACAAAAAGTTTACAGCAATTGCAATAGACTCATTATTTGCGGCAAACATAGAGAAAACTGCTCCCATCATCTGAAAGAATGGTGCACCAGGTGGATGACCCACTTGTAGCTTTGCTGATGTAGAAATATACTCTCCAGCGTCCCAATAACTTGCAGTTGGCTCAACGGTTAGCCCGTAAGTAATCAGGGCTACTGAAAAAAGGAGCCATCCAATTAAATTATTGATTTTTCGAAACTTCGTTTCGGGCATATCAGTCAATTATTAAAAATTATTTAATGACTATAAAACATTTAAATAATCTAATTCAAGTTTTTTGAAGCTTGAGTTAAAATTAGGAATATCCTCTGTAATAATTTTGTCATACTTTGTTAATTGAGCATTCACTTTCTCAATTAACTCATTTTTAACTTGAACATCTTGAACTGTTGGTCCAAAATCACTACCTCTAAAAGCAGAGTTTAAGTTCCCTAAATTATTAGTTAACTTAACTCCATAATTAAGAGGATCTTGATTACTTTGATTCTTTGTTTGATAAAGTTCATTTTCAATTTTATCTATTGACTCTACGATAGACTTTGATTCTTCAATCAAGTCTTTTGCAAATTCATTATCAGCATAATTTGATTGAAACTTTTTTAGATTTGTCTTCATACTTCTGATGTTCTCAATAGCTTTGTGAGCTTTATCAACCACTCCGTTTATTTCATTAACAAATTCAAATTGCGCTTTAATGTCATCAATAGAACCCTCAGATGTTGGGTCTTTATGGATTGTAAATTCTTGAGTCATTTCAGTGTCATTGACTTTTAATTTTACGATGTAATTTCCAGGTACTGCTTTAGCTCCTGTAAAATCTGCTCCCCATAGAACCATATTGTCTAGTCGTTTTGCTCCAGGATATTTCATATTCCATACGAACGAATTACCACCATTTTTAACTTTTAATAAATTCTCTTTAGTCTTGTTTGAAAATTCCTTTATAAGGGTCCCATCTGATGAATGAATTGAAAGACTCACTTGATCGTTTTCTTTATCATAATTTGGAATGAAATAATGAATAATTGCTCCATTTGGAAGATTTGTTCCAGCTTTCAAAGACTTTCTACCTCCAGCACCCCCCATTCTGTAGGAGTCCTTTGGTTTGTATAATTTTATCTGATCTGTAGATGGAGTTAGCTGATGAAATACAGTCAAGTCATCAATCATCCATATACTTCTTCCCTGGGTTGCTACAATTAAAGAGTTATCTTTAATTGTAAGATCTGTAATTGGAACAATTGGAAGATTTTTTTGAAATTCATTCCAACTGTTTCCTCTGTCATAAGAAATATACATTCCTGTTTCGGTTCCAGCATATAATATGTTTTTATTCACTTTATCTGATCTTAAAACTCTAGTAAAATGTTCATCTTTAATTCCATCAGTTATGAGTTTCCAATTTTTTCCATAATCATCAGTTACATATAGATATGGTGTAAAGTCACCAAGTTTATATCTAGTCCCAGCTATGTATGCTGTTCCTGAGTCAAAAGATGAAGCGTCAATACTATTTATCATCATCCAATCGGGCATTTTCTTTGGAGTTACATTTTCCCAAGTAGCCCCTCCATCTTTTGTTAAATGAATTAATCCGTCATCGCTTCCTACCCAAATAAGTCCTTCTTGAAGTGGAGATTCATCAACCGCAAAAATTGTTGCATAGTATTCGACACCAGTATTATCTTGAGTTATAGGTCCACCAGAAGAGACAAGTTTAGATTTATCATTTCGAGTTAAATCCGGACTAATTGTTTCCCAGCTATGTCCCTCGTCAGTTGATAGGTGTACATGATTCGAATATGTATAAAGCTTTGATGAATCGTGCTTACTAAAAGCTATTGGAAAATTCCAATTAAATCTATACTTCATAGCTTCAGCTCCTTCTCCAAGAGTAGTAATTGGCCATACATTAATTATTCTTGATGTCTGTTTTTCATGATTTTTTCTTTCTAGAAAACCTAAATAACTTCCACCATAAACAATATCATTATTATTTGGATCAATAGCTATGTGTCCAGATTCTCCACCTGCAGTACTTTCCCAGTCGTTCTCACCTATACTATATCCGAGGCTTCTGTGCATTACTCTCTGAGTTGAATTATCTTGTTGTGCAACATAAATTCTGTAAGGAAAAGAGTTATCTGTTGTTACTCTATAATACTGTGCAGTTGGCTGATTATAATAGGTACTCCAAGTTTTTCCTTTATCATATGAAACTTGAGCACCTCCATCATCAGCAATAATTAGTCTGTTATTATCCTCAGGAGCTATCCAAAGATCATGATGATCTCCATGAGGGGCGCGACGAGACTCAAAAGTTTTACCACCATCATCTGAGAAATGATAAGATACATTCATAACATAAACACCATCTATATCTTGAGTATCAGCATATATCTTTGAATAATACCAAGCTCTTTGTCTAAGAGACCTGCTACTATTTGTGTATGTCCAACTTTTACCACCATCATCAGATCTGTATACTCCACCCTTGTCTTGATTTTCAACTATAGCCCAGACTCTTTCTGAGTTAACAGGTGACACAGTGACTCCGATTACACCAATTATGCCTGTAGGGAAACCTGAGTTACCAGTAATCTTTGTCCAGCTCTCACCACTGTCTATACTTTTCCAAAGATCTGATCCATCTCCTCCACTGCTTAAACTCGAAGGTGTTCTCTGTACTCTCCAAGTTGATGCATAAAGCACTCTTGAGTTATTTGGGTCAAGAACGATTTCAAATGCACCTGATAAATCATTAGCATAAAGTACTTTTTTCCAAGTGGTTCCTCCATCAATAGATTTGTAAACACCTCTATCCTGAGTAGGCTTATATAAGTTTCCAAGTACAGCTGCATAAACTATATCATTATTGTTAGGGTCAATAACTATTCTTGGAATATGTCTTGAATTCGGAAGACCTGAGAAGGTCCATGTCTTTCCAGCATCTACACTTTTAAAAACTCCATACCCTGATGAAACATTCCCTCTAATTGTTACTTCCCCACCTCCAACATAAATTACATTTGGATCATTTTTAGCAATTGCAATTGAACCAATGCTTCCTCCAAAGTATCCATCAGAAATATTCTCGTAGGTTTCACCACCATCTTCAGTTTTCCAAACACCTCCACCTGTTGCACCAAAATAAAATAGTTTTGGATTACCTGGAACTCCAACTACTGCTGCAGAACGTCCCCCTCTAAAAGGACCTATCTCCCTGTACTCAACTGATTCATGAAGAACTTTTTCAAATGTTACTGAATTTTTTTTTGATTTTTTTTGAGAGTAGACATTTGTGTTTGAAAATAAAACAGCAAGTCCAACAATCATTATTAGATTAAATATTTTTTTTATTTTCATAATTGATATATTTACAGATCCAAAATAAAATAAAATATTTGAATATCATATATATATAATACGATTATACTTTAATTAATATTTATGGATACCTACGCAAACATCTTATTAATTACAATACCAATTTTTCTTGTTTTGATTTTTATTGAAATATCCTATGGTATCTGGAAAAATGATCTGAAACATTCATATATGGATACTATCTCAAGTCTAAGTTCAGGATTCACAAATTTAATGGTTGACATATTAGGTCTTGGTATAATAATATTCTCTTATCCTTTCTTTTATGAAAGATTAAAAGTTATAGAGCTTGAAGAGAGTATCCTTCTCTATTTTATTGCTTTTGTTTGTGTAGATTTTGCAAGTTATTGTCATCATAGACTGAAGCATTCAATTAATATTTTTTGGAATATGCATGTAATTCATCACAGTAGTGAAGAATTTAATCTTGCTTGTGCACTCAGACAAAGCATAACAAATAACCTTGGTATTGGTATTCTATTTTTGGTTCCAGCAGCTCTTTTAGGAGTACCGCCAAAAATGATTAGTGTTCTTGGACCACTCCACCTTTTTGGTCAGTTTTGGTATCACACTAGACACATAGGTAAGCTTGGATGGCTGGAATATATTTTAGTTACTCCATCTCAGCATAGAGTTCATCATGCAATTAATAAAGAATATATCGACAAGAATTTAGCCGCAATTTTCTGTATTTGGGACAGAGCATTTGGCACATTTCAAGAAGAGCTAGATGATGTGCCATGCGTGTATGGAACATTAAAACCTGTAAGAACTTGGAACCCTATTTTAATTAACTTCCAACATTTATGGTTCTTGACTCAGGATGCATGGTATACAAGCAGTATTAAAGATAAGCTAAAAATATGGTTTATGCCGACTGGTTGGAGACCAAAAGATGTCGTAAAAAAAATCCCTCGAAGTAAAATTAAAAATGTATTTGATCAAGAAAAATATAAGTTTGAATATACTTTCATACACAAAGTTTTTGTTGGATTCCATTTCCTGACCTTAAATATAGTGCTGTTTATATTTTTAAGCTCATTTACTGATTTATCATTTTCAGATAAAACAGGTTATTTCTTATTGATATTCTCAACAATATTTAGCTTTTCATCAGTAATGGATGGATATAAATGGTCAATAAATTTTGAGTTCTTAAGGATATTTTTAGGAATGCTTGTTCTATATTTTCAATCAGAGCTATTTCTTACAAATAACTCATCAATGACTATGTTCTTATCATGCTATTTAATAGTCTCAGCAGTATTGAATTTATTGATACTAAGATCAATTCCTGATCGTAATAATTAATAAAATTCACAAATATATTTTTTTAAGAAAAAAAAATTTAAATTTGCAGCTAATTGGCCTATGGTGTAACTGGCAACACGTCTGGTTTTGGTCCAGAAGAGTCTAGGTTCGATCCCTAGTAGGCCAACAATTTTATTATATCAATAATTTATAATAAATTTGCCAAGCATTTTGATAATTCAGAGGCGACATTATGTCCCTCTTTTTTTTTAAATAAAGTTAAGTAAATGGAAAATATATCATTACTAGAGTCCTTTTCTGAATTCAAAGATGAAAAGTTAATTGATAGAGTAACCTTGATGGTTATACTAGAAGAAGTATTTAGAAATACTCTTACTAGAAAATTTGGAACTGATGAGAATTTCGATATTATTATTAATCCAGACAAAGGAGACCTTGAAATATGGAGAAATAGAATAGTTGTCAAAGATGGTGAGGTTGAAGATCCTAATGCAGAGATTGAGCTAAAGGAAGCAGTTAAAATTGAACCAGACTTTGAAGTTGGAGAAGAAGTTTCCGAGGAGTTTAAGTTAATAGACCTTGGACGGAGATCAATTCAATCTCTAAGACAAAACCTTGTTGCTAAAGTTTTTGAGCACGACAGTAATAATATATTCAATCAGTTCAAGGATAGGGTTGGAGAAATCTTTACTGCTGAAGTTCATCATGTAAGAGCAAGAGAAGTAATTCTATTAGATGACGATGGGAATGAATTAATAATGCCGAAAGATAGGCAAATCCCCAAAGATTTTTTTAGAAAGGGAGATAACGTAAGAGGTGTAATTGAAAATGTTGAGTTAAGGGGAAATAAACCAAGGATAATATTCTCAAGAACCTCACCTCTTTTCTTAGAAAAACTATTTGAACAAGAAATTCCAGAAGTTTTTGATGGACTAATTACAATCAAAAAAGCAGTAAGAATTCCAGGTGAAAAAGCAAAAGTGGCAGTTGATTCATATGATGATAGAATTGATCCTGTAGGTGCATGTGTGGGAATGAAAGGATCTAGAATTCATGGTATAGTAAGGGAATTAGGAAATGAAAATATTGATGTAATCAACTATACAAATAATACTCAGTTATACATTACAAGAGCATTAAGTCCAGCAAAAGTAAACTCTTTAAACATTGATGAAGAGAAAAAAACAGTTCAGGTTTATCTCAATCCAGATGAGGTTTCAAGGGCTATAGGAAAAGGAGGTCACAACATTCGACTTGCTGGAAGACTTACTGGATATGAAATAGATGTATACAGAGAAGGTGCTGAAGAAGATGTTGAACTTACAGAATTCAAAGATGAAATTGATGCATGGGTTATTGAAGAATTCAGAAAAGTTGGACTTGATACTGCAAAGAGTGTTTTAGAATTAAGTGAAGAGGATCTTGTAAAAAGAACTGATCTTGAAGAAGAAACAGTTTCAGATGTTTTAAAAATTTTAAAAGAGGAATTTGAAGATTAAATTTAAAATATGCCATCACCAATTAGGTTAAATAAAGTACTTAAAGAGTTAAATATATCTCTTGATAGAGCTGTTGAGTTTTTGAGTTCAAAAAAAATTGATATTGAAGCAAGACCAACATCAAAAATTGATCAGGATGTATATGACCTATTGCTTGATGAGTTTCAAACAGATAAATCTGATAAAGACAAATTAGAAGAAATAAATACCAAAAAGAGAAGAGAATTAGAGGAGAAGCAGGCAGAGGAGAAGCAGGCAGAGGAGAAGCAGGCAGTGGAGAGTGAAGGCATAAGATCTGATGCTACTGAATTAATTTCAGATAAAGTCTCTGCTGATACAAAAAAAACTAAAGACTTAAATATTGAGAATCCTAAAGAAGATGTTGACTCATCTAAAATTCAAACTAATTTTAAAAAACTTTCAGGTTTAAAAAAGACTGGTGAGGTGATTGATCTTGAGTCAATAAACAAAAAAGAAGAAAAAGTAGAGGAATCAAAAAAGAGAAGAAGGAAAAGAATCAGTAAAGATGTTTCTCAGCCAAAAGACTCCTCAAACAAGTTTATCAAAAATAAAAAACAAGCTGTTAACCAAAAAGTTGAACCTACAGATGATGAAATTCAAAAACAGATTAGAGAGACTTTAGAAAAACTTCAAGGAAAATCATCAAAATCTAAAGGGGCAAAATATAGAAAAGACAAAAGAGATCAAAGAAAAATTCAATCTGAGGAGGAAGAAGCTTTACTTGAGAAAGAAAGCAAGATTATAAAAATAACTGAGTTCATAACAGTTGGTGAAATTGCCACTTTAATGGATGTAACAACAAACGATATCATTTCTGCTTGTATGACATTGGGTATAATGGTTACCATGAATCAAAGACTAGACGCTGAAACTCTTTCTGTAGTTGCAGATGAGTTTGGTTATCAATTAGAATTTATTAAAACTGATATAGAGGAAGATAAGGATGAAGTTGAAGAAGAAGATGATCCAAAATCATTACAAGAAAGACCACCAATTGTTACTGTCATGGGTCATGTTGATCATGGAAAAACATCTCTTTTAGACTATATAAGAAACTCATCAGTAACTGAAGGTGAATCAGGTGGAATTACCCAACACATTGGTGCTTATTCTGTCTTAGTTAATAATTCAAAAAAAATAACTTTTCTTGATACACCAGGTCATGAGGCATTCACTGCTATGAGAGCAAGAGGAGCTCAAATAACAGATATAGTTATTATTGTTATTGCTGCAGATGATAGTATAATGCCTCAGACAAAAGAGGCTATTAGTCATGCTCAGGCAGGTGGTGTCCCTATTATATTTGCGATTAATAAAATTGATAAGGAAGGAGCTAACCCAGATAAGGTTAAGGAATCTTTAGCATCAATGAATCTTGTTGTTGAGGACTGGGGAGGAAAGATTCAATCGCAAGATATTTCAGCTATCAATGGTAAAGGTGTTGACTCACTTCTTGAAAAAGTTTTACTTGAGGCAGAGATTATGGATTTAAAGGCTAATCCAGATAAGAATTCATCAGGTTCAGTATTGGAGGCATATTTAGACAAGGGGAGAGGTTATGTATCAACAATGCTTGTTCAGAATGGTTCACTTAAAATAGGTGATTACTTATTAGCTGGAAAAACAAGTGGAAAGGTAAAGGCAATGTTTGATGAATCAGGAAAAACAATAAAAATTGCCACACCATCAACTCCTGTGTCTGTTCTCGGACTTGATGGAGCTCCTCAAGCTGGTGATCCATTTAAGGTTCTTGAAGATGAGAAAGAAGCTAAATTAATTGCCTCAAAAAGAACACAATTAGTTAGAGAGCAAAATGTCAGGACTCAAAAACAATTAACCCTTGACGAAATTGGTAGAAGAATTGCAATTGGTGACTTCAAGGAATTAAATGTAATAATTAAAGGAGATGTTGACGGATCTGTTGAGGCGCTTACAGATTCGTTTGAAAATTTATCAACTGAGGAAATTCAAGTTAATATAATATTTAAAGGTGTTGGAGCAATTACAGAGTCTGATGTTTTACTTGCTTCTGCATCTGAAGCTATAATTGTAGGATTTAATGTTAAGCCAACTGATAGTGCAAGAAAGCTTTCAGAAAAAGAACAAATTGACATAAGGTTTTATTCAATTATATATGATGCTATTAACGATTTGAAAGATGCAATGGAGGGAATGCTTTCTCTTGAAATGAAAGAAGAAAGTACAGGGGAAGCTGAAGTTAGGGAGACATTTAAAATTTCAAGAATTGGAACTATAGCAGGATGTATGGTTACCTCGGGAAAAATATTCCGAAATTCAAATGTAAGAGTTGTGAGATCAGATGAAATTATTTTTGAGGGTAAATTACTATCACTGAAAAGATTCAAAGATGATGTTAAAGAAGTGGCAAAAGGCTATGATTGTGGAATTCAAATTGATGAGTATAATGATTTAGTTGAGGGTGATATTATTCAATGCTACCAAGAAGTTGCAATTAAAAGAAAACTATAAATTAGAAAGCTTTATTATAAAAGAGCTTGGATAAATTCTCCGTATTTCCTCTAATTTTTGAGATGCAATATTTATGTCTTTGTACTCTCCAATTCTAACTTTATAATTCGGAGTTTCGAAAATTAAATTTGATTTAATTTCTTGATAATTTTCTTTAAAATCTTCAAGTATAGAATCTGCCTCCTCTAGACCCCCATAATAGATCTGGATAGTGTAAAAAGTAGACTCAAAAACTCTCTTACTATATTCTTTTTTTAAGTTATAAAATTTCTTAGTGAGGGTATCATTATATCTTATAGAATTTTCTTGACCATTAACTGAAAAACTACAAAGGCAAACACCAATAAATAAAGGGAGAAATCGAATTTTTAACATAAATATATTTCTCAAATTTAACAAAATGATTTAACTTGTTATTTAGAATGATTATAAATTAAATATAAATTAAATATTTGTTGATTTTAGAGTTTTTAAAATGACGTTTATGGCTTAAATTTGCTACGTTGAAAAAGTGTCTAAATTCACTTTTGTTATCATGGAGAAAATCTTTATAGCCCCCAACTAATGTTACACTTAAAAAGGATTCTTTTAGTAACACTTCTTTTCCCTTCTTTGGGGCTTTCTCAAGAGGCAGATATTCAGGCGGGTAAAGCTTTATTTAATTCAAACTGTGCTGCTTGTCATCAGTTAAACAGAAAAGCAGTTGGCCCTGCATTAAGAGGTGTAACTGAAAAGTATGATAAAGAGTGGTTATACAGCTGGATTAAGAATGGGACCCAGATGATTAAAGATGGTGATCCACAAGCCGTTGCAATCTGGGAGGAATACAATCGTGCGGTTATGACAAATTATCCTCAATTTTCAAATGAGCAGATCGACAATATATTAGCATATACCAATTACACACCACCAGCACCTGCACCCGCTGTAGCTACTGCTGAGACTGTTAGTCAAGGCTCTGACATATCAGTTAATATAATCTTAGCAGTTAGTATTGTGATTTTTACAATCTTGATAGTAATGTTGTTTCTAGTTCAAAGAACACTTATTAAAATTGCTAATGCTAGTGGAGTAAAAATTGAACCAGAACCAAAAAGAAATATAAGGCCTCTGTGGAAAGCTGTCGTAGAAAATCAATTTATAATGTTTGTTTTGGTAATTGGGTTTTTATTATCAAGCGCTTACTTCACATATGGTTATTTAATGCAGATTGGAATTGACCAGGGTTACGCCCCTATACAGCCAATTCATTATTCTCATAAAATTCATGCTGGGGCAAATCAAATTGAATGCAAATATTGTCATTCTTCTGCAAGAGTTTCTAAACACTCTGGAATTCCATCACTTAATGTTTGTATGAATTGTCACGAGTATATTGGTGAATATAATGGTGAAGAAGATTTAGAAAATGGTTACACAAAAGACTTTTATACAAATGAGATTAAAAAATTATATAACGCTGTTGGATGGGATGAAGAAAATCAAGTTTACACTGGAAATACTCAGCCAGTAAAATGGATAAGAATTCATAACCTTCCTGACTTTGTATATTTTAATCACGCTCAACATGCTCAAGTTGCACAAATTGAATGTCAAACATGTCATGGTCCTGTTGAGGAAATGGAAATAATGTACCAGTATTCTCCATTAACTATGGGCTGGTGTATAGATTGTCACAGAGAGAGCAATGTTGACAAGGATAATGAGTATTATCAAAAAGTTCATGAGGAACTATCAAAAAAATATGGAGTTGAGCAACTTACTGTTGCTCAGCTTGGTGGTATTGAATGTGCTAAATGTCATTACTAGTTTAAAATGGGAAAGAAGAATATTTATTGGAAAGGTTTTGAGGAGCTAAACAAGAATAGTGAGATTGTTGAAAAGCTAGAACAAAATGAATTTGTTGAAAAGATTCCTGTTGGTGAGGGAGACAAAGATAATAACCCTAACAGAAGAGACTTTTTAAAATATGCTGGCTTTAGCACGGCTGCTGCAGCTATTGTTGGTTGTGAAGGACCCGTAATTAAATCTGTTCCATATGTGGTTCAGCCTGATAGAATTATTCCTGGTATTGCAAACTACTATGCCACAACCATTGCAGATGGATTTGACTTTAGCAGTATTTTAGTTAAAACAAGGGAAGGTCGCCCAATTTTTATTAAAGGGAATAAAGATGCTAATTCAATGAATTGCACAAATGCAAGAATTAATGCATCTGTTCTTTCAATGTATGATATATATAGGCTTCAGGGGCCTAAAGTTGAGGGTCAAAACATTAGCTGGAATGATTTCAACTTATCTGTGATATCTGAGTTAGAAAGGCTTTCAAGTCAAAACAAAAAAGTGGTTTTGCTCACCCAGTCCTTTGCAAGTCCAACTACAGAAAAAATAATTTCTGAATTTATTCAGAAGTATCCAAACGTTCAACATGTTATATATGATTCTATATCTAATAGTTCAGCTTTAGACGCATTTGAGAATTCATACGGTCAGAGAGCTTTAGCTGACTATGACTTTTCATTATCCAATACAATAATCTCAATTGATGCTGATTTTATGTCTGATTGGCAGGGTGGAAATTATTCATCTGGATGGTCTAAAAATCGTGTTCCAAATAAAGAGAATGAATATTCTATGTCATACCATCTTCAATTTGAATCAAATATGACCTTGACTGGAGCAAATGCTGATAATAGGGTTATGGCAAATCCAAGTGAGCTTAGATATGTTCTTCAAAGTATCTATCTTAATTTAACAAACCAGAAATATTCAGGTCCAGCGCTTGGCCCCTATCTTGATAGATATGTAAAACTAGCTGTTGAATCAATAAAAAAATCTGGAAAAAAAGCAGTTGTTATATCTGGTCTTGATGATGTTGACTCTCAGGAGATTGTTTTAATGATCAACGAATTTATTAATAGTGATGCTTTTGATATATCTTCCCCAAGATTAATATATCAGGGTAGTGATTCCGAACTTTTAAATACAATTTCTGAACTAAAATCAGGAAATATTAGTGGAATTATAACGGCAGGAGTAAATCCTGGATATACACTTCCAAATGCTGAGGAGTTTTTAAATCTCGTTAATAAATTAGAGTTTTCATTATGCTTTAGTATGAAAGAAGATGAGACAGCTAATAGTTGTAAGTATGTTGCAGCAACACCTCATTATCTTGAATCTTGGGGAGACTATGAGTTTAAAACTGGACATTATTATTTAAGTCAACCGACTATAAAACCTCTTTTTGATACTAACCAGTTCCAAGATGTAATACTTACACTTTCAGGGTCAAACAATAATTTTTATGATGAAATTAAAAACAACTGGAGATCTAACATTTTAAAAGGAAAGACTTGGGGGAAATCTCTTCAAGATGGTTTTTATTATTCCTATGAAAATAATATTCCAAGGAGAATCAAAACATCTGCAAATCTTGTTAATCTTCCTATTCAAAACACTGATGAGCTAGATCTTATTCTATACACAAAAGTTGGACTAGGAGATGGTCAACAATCTTCAAACCCTTGGTTGCAAGAGTTTCCAGATCCAATTACTAGAGTAACATGGGATAATTATCTAACTGTATCATACAAGGATGCTGAAAGACTTGGTCTCAAAAATTATAATGTTTCTAATGGTGCACTAAATGGTAGTTATGTTAATGTTAGTAATGAAAAAAATAGCATAAAAGTTCCTGTAATTATTCAACCAGGTCAAACACCTGGAACTGTTGGATTAGCTCTTGGTTATGGAAAAACTCAAGCAATGAGCGAGCATATGAATATTGGAGTTAATGCCTATAAATTTTATAATGATTTTAAAAAGACCCAGAAAGTAAATATATCCAAAATTAAAGGTGATCATGAATTTGCATGTATCCAACTTCACAACACAATGATGGGTAGAGATGAAATTATCAAAGAAACCACACTGGAGGAATTCATTGAAAAAGATAAGTCCATATGGAACCCTACAGTGATGGTATCAAAAAATCACATTGAGACTAAGGTTACATCAAAAGAAGTTGATATATGGAGAGAATTTGACAGGTCTACTGGTCATCACTTTAATTTATCTATTGATTTAAATAAATGTAATGGATGTGGTGCTTGTGTAATTGCTTGTCATGCTGAGAATAATGTTCCTGTTGTAGGAAAGGAAGAAGTTAGAAAGTCAAGAGATATGCACTGGATCAGGATCGATAGATACTATTCATCTCAAGATACAATTCAAGGAGATGTTGAGGCTAAAGATTCTACTAAAGGTTTTTCTGAGTATAAATCAACTTCATCAAATTTAGAAAAAGCATCTGCAAACCCTCAAGTTGTATTCCAACCTGTGTCATGTATGCATTGTAATCATGCGCCATGTGAAACAGTTTGTCCTGTCGCTGCTACATCTCATGGAAGGCAGGGTCAAAATCAGATGGCTTATAATAGGTGTGTAGGTACCAGATACTGTGCTAACAACTGTCCATATAAGGTTAGACGATTTAATTGGTTCCAATACTCACAGAATGATGAATTCGATTATAATATGAATAATGATCTAGGGCGAATGGTAATTAACCCAGATGTTAATGTCAGATCAAGAGGTGTGATGGAAAAATGCTCGTTATGCATTCAAATGACACAAAAAACTATCCTTGATGCAAAAAAAGAAGGTCGTAGAGTAAAAGATGGAGAATTTAAAACTGCTTGTTCTGAATCTTGTGATGATAATGCAATGGTATTTGGAGATATTAATGATAAAGAAAGTGAAATTCTTAAGGTAAAAGATGGTGATAGAACTTATAGAGTCTTGGAAAGTATTGGTACGAAACCAAATGTTATTTATCAAGTTAAGATTAGAAATACTAAAAAAATATAGATATGTCGTCCCACTACGAAGCTCCTATTAGAAAACCTCTTGTACTTGGTGATAAATCTTATGCTGATATTTCAAATGATATTGCAAGACCTGTTGAAACACCTCCAGACCGTGATTGGTGGATTGCCTTCTCAATTTCGATGATAATATTTTTATGGGGACTTGGGTGTATAGCATACACTATAGGAACAGGTATTGGAACATGGGGCTTGAATAAAACTGTAGGTTGGGCTTGGGATATTACAAATTTTGTTTGGTGGGTAGGTATTGGTCATGCTGGGACATTAATTTCTGCTGTATTACTACTTTTTAGACAAAAATGGAGAATGGGAATTAATAGATCTGCCGAGGCTATGACAATTTTTTCTGTTATTCAAGCAGGTTTATTTCCAGTTATTCACATGGGTAGACCGTGGCTAATTTATTGGTTTTTCCCTATACCTAATCAGTTTGGGTCTTTGTGGGTTAATTTTAACTCCCCTCTTCTTTGGGATGTATTTGCTATCTCTACATATTTAACTGTTTCTCTTGTATTTTGGTGGACTGGATTACTCCCAGATTTTGCCATGATTAGAGATAGAGCTGTCAAACCTTTTAGAAAGAAAATATATAGCTTATTAAGTTTCGGTTGGTCTGGAAGAGCAAAAGACTGGCAAAGGTTTGAAGAGGTTTCATTAGTACTTGCAGGACTAGCAACTCCTCTTGTATTATCGGTTCACACAATAGTCTCCTTTGATTTTGCCACTTCAGTAATTCCTGGATGGCATACAACAATATTTCCACCTTACTTTGTTGCAGGTGCAATTTTCTCTGGATTTGCAATGGTTCAAACATTACTTATTATAATGAGAAAGGTTTCAAGACTTGAAAGTTATATTACACTTCAACATATTGAGATGATGAATATTGTAATTATGATTACTGGTTCAATTGTAGGATGCGCGTATATTACAGAGCTATTTATAGCTTGGTATTCGGGGGTTGAGTATGAGCAATATGCATTTTTAAATAGGGCAACTGGACCATATTGGTGGGCATACTTTTTAATGATGTCATGTAATGTTGTATCCCCTCAGGTTATGTGGATTAAAAAGATTAGAACAAATATTATTTGGTCATTCATAATATCAATTGTTGTAAATATTGGGATGTGGTTTGAAAGATTTGTAATAATTGTCACATCTTTACATAGAGACTATCTTCCATCTTCATGGACAATGTTCTCTCCAACTTTTGTAGATATTGGAATATTCCTTGGGACAATTGGCTTCTTCTTTGTATTATTTTTATTATATGCAAGAAGTTTTCCTGTGGTTGCTCAAGCAGAAATCAAGACTATATTAAAATCATCAGGTGAAATTTATAAAAAAAATAGAGATAAGTAATGAGTGCTAAGAGACTACATGTAATGTTTGATGATGACGACATCTTATTAGATGCAATTAAAGAAATTGTAAAAAATAAGATTTATATATATGAAGTTTATACACCTTTTCCTGTTCATGGATTAGACAAAGCCATGAAACTCAAGCCAACAAACATATCTATTGCAACATTTATTTATGGATGTATAGGATTCACTGTGGCTGTTTTAATGATGTATTATATAATGATTGTTGATTGGCCACAAGACATTGGAGGTAAACCTAGTTTTACTTTAATCGAGAATATACCTTCCTTTGTGCCTATAATTTTTGAGATGACAGTTTTTTTTGCAGCACATTTAATGGTGATTACTTTTTACATGAAAAGTAAATTATGGCCATTTAAAAAAGCAGAAAATCCAGAACCAGCAACAACAGATGACAAATTTTTAGTTGATATGGAGTCAGGCTCAAATTTATCAAAAACGAAAACCATGCTAAAAAAAATGGGTGCAGTATCAATTAAAGAAGTAAAAGAAGAAAGTGAGAAATAATCTAATTTTAATATTATTAACAAGCCTTATGCTTACTTCATGTTTTGACCCATCAAAACCAAACTTTCAGTATTTTCCAGATATGTATGAATCTTTGGCTTACGAAACTTATGCTGAGTCTGATGGATTCTCGAATGGAATTGAAGCTCAAATACCAGTTGAAGGAACAATACCAAGAGGATGGGAACCCTATGACTATCCTGATTCAAATGAAGGATATGAAATGGCTAAGGCAAATCTTTTGTCACCAATCGAGATAACTGATTTTAATATAAGTCAGGGTAAAGAACTATATGAGATATATTGTTCAGTATGTCATGGAGACAAAGGAGATGGTATGGGAATTTTAGCACAAAGAGAAAAATTTCTTGGTATACCTGCATATATAGATAGAGAAATTACACCAGGAAGTATTTATCATGTTTTAATGTATGGAATAAATGCAATGGGTTCTCATTCTGGACAGGTTAATGAGGAGGAAAGATGGCAAATTGCACAATATGTAATGAAATTAAGAGAAGAATCAAAAAAATAATAAATGACAGATTATAAGTTTTCAAAACAAATCAAAAGATTCTCCATAATTTTGACAATTATTGGAGCTATTGGTATTGCGTTTGGATTCTATAATGCACCTTCTAATGTAGAAGAATCAAAGGAAATTGTTGCTAAAATGAGCCATGATGGATACGGGGATCATAGTGATAGTCATGCAGATGGATATGGGGAGGATAGTCATGGAGCTTCGGGTCATGAGTACGATCATGATAAGCATGTTTTTCATCAATTACAAAATAAGCCATGGGCCGCAATCTATGTGCCAGCTTTATTTTTCATGATGATTTCTCTTGGTGTCCTAGCATTTTATGCAATTCAAAGAGCTTCTCAAGCAGGCTGGTCAATAGTATTATATAGATTAATGGAAGGGGTTACAGGATATCTTCTTCCAGGTTCAATATTTGTAATCATTATACTTGTATTTTCTGCATTAAAGTTCAATCATCTTTTCTTATGGATGGATCCTGATGTGGTTGCACATGATGAAATAATTAGAAATAAAGTTGGATATTTAAACATACCTTTCTTTTTTGCAAGGGCAATAATATATATATCCGGTTGGGTTCTGTATAGAAATATTACTCGAAAACTATCTCTTGAGCAGGATACTAATAATGATATGAGCATTCATAAAAAATTATTTAAATTTTCTGCTGGTTTTTTAGTATTCTTTTTAATTTCAGAATCTATGATGTCATGGGATTGGATAATGTCAATAGATCCTCATTGGTTTAGTACTTTATTTGGGTGGTATGTTTTTGCAGGTATGTTTGTATCAGGTATAACAACTTTAGCCATAATTACAATATATCTTAAATCTCAAAATTATCTAAGTTTTGTTAACGATAGTCACATTCATGACTTGGCTAAGTTCATGTTTGGTGTAAGTGTTTTCTGGGCTTATTTATGGTTTTCTCAGTTTATGCTTATTTGGTATTCAAATATACCAGAGGAAGTAACTTACTTCATTACTAGAATTGAAGACTATAATTTTTTATTTTTTGGTATGGTAGTATTAAATCTTATATTCCCATTAATTGTTCTTATGAATAGTGATTTTAAGAAGACTAACTTTATTGTAATTTTAACAGGAATTGTGATTATAATTGGTCATTACCTTGATGTATACAATATGATAATGCCATCTGCTGTAGGAGATATGTGGTCCTTTGGACCTGCTGAGATTGGAGGGTTTTTATTCTTCTTGGGGATATTTACCTATGTTGTATTTAAGGAAATTTCAAAAGCACCAATTCTTGCTAAAGGAGATCCATTTATAGAGGAAAGTAAAACGTTTCAATATTATAATCTAGACTAAAATGACATTATTACTTGTTTTAACATCATTAATTTTAATTTCAATTGCAGTATGGCAATTAACTAAAATTCTTGAGCTTTCGAAGCCAGTTGATTATAATAATGATGAAATAGCTAGTGACAAAGACAATGATTTTCAAGGAAAGCTAATGTTCTTTTTCTTAATTTTTATTTATGCATTAACAATATTTTCCTTTTTTCAATATGGTGATGTTATTCTTCCAGAGTCTGCATCTGTTCACGGAGAAAATTATGATAGTCTCTTATGGTTTTCATTTGCTGTAATATTCTTTGTCCAAACTATAACTCAGGCATTGTTACATTACTTTGCATTTAAATATAGAGGTAACAAAAAAAGAAAAGCCTTATTTTTTGCTGACAGTAATTTTCTTGAGGGTGTATGGACAATAATCCCTACAATTGCATTGGCAGGATTAATTCTTTATGGCTTGTTCACATGGGTTGATATTATGACAATTGAGGAGAATGATGAAGCACTTGTTGTTGAATTATATGCTCAACAATTTAACTGGAAAGCTAGATATGCTGGAGAGGATGGTGTTCTAGGTGATGCAAATGTTAGGTTCCTTCAAGATTTTGATGGAAAAAATTTAGTTGGTATTGATCCAACTGATAGAAACGGTGATGATGATATTGTAGTTCAAGAATTACACTTACCTGTTAATCGTGAGGTAGTATTTAGGATTAGATCTCAGGATGTTCTTCACTCTGCTTACATGCCTCATTTTAGAGCTCAAATGAATGCAGTACCTGGTATGATTAATCAATTTGCTTTTATTCCAAATGTTACAACTGAAGAAATGAGGATGAGACCTGAAATTGTAGAAAAGGTTAGAAAAATTAATAAAATTAGATTTGATAAAAGTGAAAAATTAGTTGCTGAAGGTGAATTTCCTCTTGATCCATATGAATTTGATTTCTTACTTTTATGTAATAAAATTTGTGGTGCTTCTCATTATAACATGCAGATGAAAATAATAGTTGAGTCAGAAGAAGATTTTAATGAATGGCTCGATAATCAATTAACATTTAAAGAATTTGTTCAATAAATTAAACTTATCTATGGCACAAAAACAAAATAGAAGAGCAAAAATAGTCGGAACGGATATCGAACTGGACATAACTGAAAAGGAAGAAGTTATCGTAGAATCTCATGATGATGACCACGATCATGATCATCACCATAAAGAAACTTTTATAACTAAATACATCTTTAGTATAGATCATAAAATGATTTCGAAACAATACCTAATAACAGGTTTAATTATGGGTATAGTAGGTATAGCTATGTCTCTATTATTTAGACTTCAATTGGCTTGGCCAGAAGAGTCTTTTGGCATTTTTGATGTCCTTCTTGGAAAGTGGGCTACAGATGGAGTTATGGACCCAAATGTTTATTTAGCTTTAGTTACCATTCATGGTACAATTATGGTTTTCTTTGTTTTAACTGCAGGATTAAGTGGGACATTTAGTAACCTATTAATACCATTGCAAATTGGAGCAAGAGATATGGCTTCAGGTTTCCTTAATATGATTTCTTATTGGTTATTTTTTATATCATCTGCATTAATGATTGCTTCACTTTTTGTTGAGGCTGGACCTGCTGCAGCTGGTTGGACAATATATCCCCCCTTAAGTGCACTACCTCAAGCTCAACCTGGATCTGCAGCTGGAATGACTCTATGGTTAGTGTCAATGGCATTTTTCATTGCATCCTCACTTTTAGCAGCATTGAATTATATAGTTACAGTTCTTAATTTAAGAACAGAAGGAATGACAATGACTAGGTTACCTTTAACAGTCTGGGCTTTTTTAGTGACCGCAATAATCGGAGTTGTATCATTCCCAGTTTTATTATCTGCGGCACTTCTTTTAATAATGGACAGGAGTTTTGGAACATCCTTTTTCCTCTCAGATATTTTTATTCAAGGTGAGGTTCTTCACTATCAAGGAGGGTCACCAGTACTTTTTGAGCATCTGTTTTGGTTTTTAGGTCACCCTGAAGTATACATAGTACTACTTCCT
>CACNIG010000009.1 GCA_902620455.1 uncultured Bacteroidota bacterium | reverse complement strand
GAATCCCCAACATATTTTTGGACTCCATCAATTGCTCCCTCCGGAATGGTTATGCTGACCTCAGATGTATATGATGAATGGAAAGGAAATCTATTTGTTGGATCTCTTAGATTTAGGTACTTAGAGAGAATAGAGTTGATAGGAAACTATGTTTATAAAAGAGAAAAGCTTTTAGACAGGGTTGGAAGGGTAAGAGAAGTTGTACAAGGCCCTGATGGTTACCTTTATGTAGGGGTTGAGAAAAAAGGTATTTTTAAAATTATCCCCTCAAAAGTTTATATAAAAAACGATATTACAGAGTAATGAACAAAATTTTTTTAAAACTTAAAGTTTTAATTAAAAAATCTTTTTTCAAATATTTAATCATTTCTGTAGCATTTTTAATTTGGATGACTTTTTTAGACACTAACTCATTGTTGATACACGCAGAGTTAAATAGGGAAATTAAAAAGCTAAAAAATAAAAGAAATGCTCTCAATGAAGAGATACTTAAAGATAGATCACTTATCAAAAAGCTTAATAATATAGATAGTCTTGAACATTATGCTAGAGAGGAGTATAACCTAAAAAAAGATAATGAAGATATTTTTATTATTGAATTTCAATCTAAAGATGAGTAATTAATGGGAAAAATAATTTCAATAGCAAATCAAAAAGGAGGTGTTGGTAAAACGACAACATCTGTTAATCTGGCAGCCTCACTTGGTGTTTTGGAAAAAAAAGTTTTGTTAATAGACGCTGACCCACAAGCAAATGCATCTTCTGGATTAGGTTTTGATCCAAATGATAAAGATTTATCACTTTATCAAGTTATATCAGGAACAAAAAAAATATCTGAAGTAATAAAAAAAAGTGAATCTCCCAATCTTGATCTTATCCAGTCTAGTATCGATCTTGTTGGTATTGAGATTGAACTTGTGGATGAAGAAGAAAGAGAGTATAAATTAAGGGAAAAAATTAATGATATTAAAAGCCTTTATGACTTTATATTAATTGATTGTGCTCCATCTCTTGGTCTAATAACTCTAAATGCTCTTACAAGTTCAAATTCAGTTTTAATACCAATTCAATGTGAATATTTTGCATTAGAAGGTCTCGGAAAATTATTAAATACAATTAAAAGTGTTCAGAAAATTCACAATAAAAACTTAGATATTGAGGGTATATTGCTTACAATGTTTGATTCTAGATTAAGATTATCAAATCAGGTTGTTGAAGAAGTAAGAAAACACTTTGGAGATATTGTGTTTGATACTATTATTCAGAGAAATATTAAATTAGGGGAAGCTCCAGGTTTTGGGAAAGATATTATTACTTACGATGTGTCATCAAAAGGAACAAAAAATTATCTCTCTTTAGCAGATGAAATTGTAAATAGAAATTAAATGTCTGAAAAAAAACAAAAAAAAGTACTAGGAAGAGGCCTTAATGCACTATTAGGTGATACTGATAATTCAGATTTATCTTTTAAAAAGACTAATAAGATTAATAGCTCTCAATTATCTTTAAACAAGATTCATGTTAATCCAAATCAACCAAGAACTAATTTTGATACTAAAGAGATTGATAATCTTGTTGTCTCAATAAAAGAATTGGGGATTATTCAGCCAATTACAGTTAGAAAAATTAATGATGATAAGTACGAAATTGTATCTGGTGAAAGAAGATATCGTGCTTCAAAAATAGCTAATTTAGACACAATACCTTGCTATGTAAAGGCTGTTGAAAATGATTCCGACTTATTAAAAATGTCACTAGTTGAAAATGTTCAAAGAGTTGATCTTGACCCTATTGAAATTGCACTTACATACGAAAGATTAATTAATGAATATAACTTAAATATTGATATTATATCTAAACTTGTAGGTAAAGATAGATCAACTATATCCAATTATGTAAGACTTTTAAAACTAGATCCAATTATTCAATCAGGCATCAGGGATGGATTTTTAACTATGGGCCATGGAAGAGCCTTAATTAATATTGATGATAAAAAATTACAGATAAAGATTTATGAGCAAATCATATCATCTAAATTATCAGTTAGGCAAACTGAGAAAATTGTCAAAGGAAATAAAAATTTAACTTCTAATTACTCCAACTCAGATGTATCAAAAATTTATATAGACGCAACAAATAAATTTGAAAGACTTTTTGATTCTAAAGTAACCTTGAAAGAAAATAATAAAGGTAAAGTCACACTTTCGACTAGTTTTAAGAGCATAAATGAACTCTACTCAATTCTTAAAAAAATATCAAATTGAGAAAACTAATCTTGTTAATGATTCTATGTTATACTACAAATTTATGTAGTCAATCTATTACAGATTCAACTTACATTAGTCCGAGAAAATTAAAATTGATTAACGACCCTCTGACTCCCTCTAAAGCTGCATTTTACTCCTCTGTAATACCTGGATTAGGTCAAATCTACACAAGAAGGTATTGGATGATTCCTATAATTTATGGTGGATTAGGTGCATCTGCGTATTATTATAACTACAATAACAAGGAAATGAAAAAATATCGAACAGCCTATAAGAGAAGGCTTGCTGGATATTTTGATGATGAATATATTGAAATAATTCCCGAAAATGAAAAATTACTTGAGGGAATGAAATTTCATAGAAGATATAAAGATTTTTCTTTCATGTTTCTTATCGGAACATACGTATTGAATATTATTGACGCAAATGTTGGTGCTCATTTACTACAATTTAATGTCAGCGAGGATTTATCATTTGAACCATATATAGAAAATCATTATTTTGATTTTTCTCAAAGTGCTGGAATCAAATTTAAAATTAATTTAGACTAATATGAGCCTAATTGAGTGGTTAATTTTCTTTCTATGTTATAACTTAATAATATTCGGTGGTACTCAGAAGCTTTTTAAGCTATCGGGTATTTCATCTTGGAAATCTATTGTTCCTTTTTATAATATCATTAGTCTATTAGTGATAATAAAAAGACCGAGATGGTGGATAATTTTGGTATTTATCCCAGTTATTAATCTTATAATGATATCTGTTATTTGGGTTGAACTAACTAAACGGTTTAACCATAATTCAAAATTAGATAGAGTATTAGTTATAATAACCCTTGGCTTATATTTGTATTACATTAGCTATATAAGTAAAAGAACAAAATATATTAATGATATTTCTTTCTCAAATTTTGAGAAATCTGTTGGATCTCTTGTTTTTGCTGTTGTCATAGCTACTATAGTTCACAACTATTTTCTTCAACCTTTCGTTATACCTACAGGCTCACTAGAGAAGACATTAAGAGTAGGTGACTTCTTATTAGTAAGTAAATTTCATTACGGTGCAAGAATACCATCAACAGTTATTTCTTTTCCAATGGTTCACGACACTATACCAATAATTAAAACAAGATCATACTTAAAAAAGCCTCAGCTTCCATATATTCGCATTCCAGGTTTTCAGGAAATTAAGAATAATGATATTGTGGTTTTTAATTGGCCTGCTGATACTGTTAGACAGTTTTTTGTAAAGGAAAAAGGTGTTATTAAACCAAGAGACAAGAAATCTAACTATGTCAAACGAGCAATTGGAGTCCCAGGAGACTCATTAGAGATTAGAGATGGCATAGTTTATTTAAATGGTCAGGAAAATAAGCTACCTGACAGAGCAAAGCCTTTATATACTTATAAAATCTACTCTAAAGATGGAGTTTCATCAAGTAAACTCAAAGAACTTGATATAGAAGGTTTTATCAGGAGATTTGTTATAAGAAATTTATCTCAAGAATCATATGCAAGGTTAAAAGAATATATTTTGAGTATTTCAAATACTAATGAAAATGAATATCTTATATACACAGCTGATCAGGGTATTCCAATCAACAAGGTAAGAGAGTTAAACCTTGATATTAGAGAGATAATTGATAATGAAAAAGAGATCAGTCTTACTTTTAACGATGCAAATAAAATTAAAATTTCTAATGAGTTTGACACAATATATAGAATGGTTGAAAAAACAAATTTATCAAATTCAATCTTCTTCCCAGGTAATAATAGATACAACTGGAATAATGATCAACTAGGACCAATATATATTCCTAAAGCTGGTGATAAAATTAATTTGTCAGTAGATGAATTACCTATATATAAAAAGATAATTAGAGATTACGAGAATAATAATATTGAAGTTATAGATAATAATATTTATATAAACAATGAAATATCCAATGAATATACTTTTAAACAAGACTACTACTGGATGATGGGAGATAATAGATACAACTCAGAAGACTCAAGAGTTTGGGGCTATGTTCCATTTGACCATGTTTTAGGTAAACCAGTTTTTATTTGGATGAGTATTGATGGTCTATTTCAAGGTATCAGTAATTGGAAGTTTAGATGGGATAGAGTTTTTACTACTATTGGTTTTGAAGGTAAACCTAGGTCATATTTACCTCATTTCTTATTTTTATTGTTAGGTTGGCAAGTTTTCATTTTTATTAAGAAAAGGATAACTAATGTTTAGTTTTTATCTGAGTTTTTAAAAAGAAATTCCTTTTCCTTTTCTGATAAACTTTCATATCCGGATTTACTAATCTTGTCTAGTATTTTGTCAATTTCAACCTGATTATCAATTTTATTTTTAGGCTTCACATTAATTTTTTTAAAACCTTTAAAAAAAATATCAAGGGTAGATTTATAAGTATCGTAATTTTTTGCATAATAAAATCCGTAAATAGCACCCCCAAGATGTGCTATATTTCCACCAGCATTACTAAATGGTATTTGAATTAAGCTCAAAATGACATAGAATAAGCCTAAATTTTTAAGCTTTACATTAAAAAAAATTAGATTAATAATTGTATTAGGAAAATATGCACAGACAAATATAAGAAGAGAGTATACAGCCGCAGATGATCCAATTAAAGGTGAAAAAGAATTTTCAAAAGCTGGAAAAATATTATATGAAAATATAAATAACAACCCACCTGAAATAGCCCCGTAAAAATAAATTTCAAGAAATTTTTTATTATTTAAAAATGAAAGAAAATAATCTGATACTAAATAAAGAATCAACATATTCCAAAAAATGTGAATAAAATCAATGTGGAAAAAGGAATAAGTTACTATAGTCCATGGACTACTAATAATTTGATCAAAATTTGGATGAAGATCAAAAAATTGAATAATATTAATTTGTTCAAGATTAAAGAGAAACAGAAATGTATTATAAACTAATGGTAGTAAAAAAATTACAATATTGATAATTATAATTTTTTTAAAAACTGGCTGATTTATGAAATGCTTATATCCTAGTTCCATCTTTTATTATTGAACTGATTTTTTTTCCAATACCACATCATAACAAATCCAGTAATTGCTCCGCCAATATGGGCAAAATGAGCTATAGGCCCA
The DNA here is from genome assembly GCA_902620455.1 of uncultured Bacteroidota bacterium. GTDB lineage: Bacteria > Bacteroidota > Bacteroidia > Flavobacteriales > Flavobacteriaceae > Marisimplicoccus. The sequence continues at coordinate 47,588 of CACNIG010000009.1, read as the reverse complement.
ACAGAATATGATGTAAAACCAAAAAATAGGTCAAATAAAATTAAAAGAGGCACTAGAAATTTTGCTTTTATTGGAATCGGGGGAAACAATAGCATTAATTGCACATTAGGAAAAAGCATGGCAAAGCCAACTAAGATTCCATATAAAGCACCAGATGCACCAACCATTACGGCTCTAAAAGATTGAATACTAGAATATAATCTTTCCTCTCCAACAGATTGAATTATTGAATTATTAAGTCTACCAGTTTCATAAAAAGAGTTTACATCTAGTTTAGTAAGGCCATTTTCTAACAAAATTTGACTAACTGCTATAACATCATAGTGATATACTAATGTTTGGATTAAAACAGCTCCTAATCCAGCAGACAAATAATAAAATATAAATTTCTGTTTACCCCACATCTGCTCTAAAGGAGTACCAAACATCCAGAGTCCAAACATATTGAAGAGAATATGAGTGGTATCTCCATGCATAAACATGTGAGTTAATGGTTGCCACAAAATAAAGTCTGGATTTTTTGGGTAGTGCATAGCAAATAAGTCATACATAAAGTCACCCAAAACTTGTGAAGCAATATAAAATATGACATTGATTATAATTAAATGTTTTACTATTTCACTGATTCTACCCATTAAAAAATATTTTCAATATCGTTTTTACTCAAAGTAACAAATATTTGTTTATTATCAGGAGATAGATTTGGTTCCTTGCATGAAAAAAGTTGATTAACAATAAACTCCTGCTCATTTAAATTTAATTTTTTTCCTGATTTAATTGATGAGCTCTTTGAAAGTTTTCTTGCAAAAAAATCTGAATAACTCAAGCTATTTGATTCATCAAGATCATATTCATCATTTAAAATATTATCAATAATGTCCTCAATGGAATTCATTTTTAGCTGGTTAGGTATTGATAAAATCTTTAATTGGGTATCGTATAACTCATATTCAAATCCCAGAGATTTAAATTCAGAGTCGATTTTTTTAAATAGAACAGCTTGTTCCTTGGATAAACTATATTCATACGGAAATGCAAGCTTTTGTATATCTTCAGTACTATCAAACATAGATTTTAAAAAGCTTTCGTATAATATTCTTTGATGTGCCAGTTTTTGATTAATAATAATTAATGAGGAAGTGCTAGCACTAACTATATACTTATTAAAAATTTGAAAAATTTTAACAAATTTTTTGTCTTCAAGTTCAATATCAGATTCAATTTTTTTTTGAGATTTTTCAGAAAAAAGATTTTCAACTTTATCATCATTAAAAATTTGAAAGGGGTTAAAATCTGAGTCTATTTCAATGCTTGGTATTTTAGGATTAGTTTTTATTTGTGAATAAGATACATCCATTGAAGGGTCTTTATCAAAGTCTAATACTGGACTAACTTGATAGATACCAAGACAATGTTTTACTGCTGAATTGATTATTGAATAAAGATTTTGATCATCATCAAATTTTATCTCAGTTTTATTTGGATGGACATTTACATCGATTTTAGTTGGGTCTATATCTATAAATAAAAAATAACCGGGGTAATATCCATCTCTTAAAAGGCCATCAAATGATGAAGAAATAGAATGATTAATAAACTGACTTTTAATTGACCTATTGTTTACAAAAATATATTGATTTATTCTAGATTTTTTCGCAAAATCAGGTTTAAGAATAAACCCTTTAAGATTAGCTATCTGAGTATCTTCAGATATTGGTATAAGATTTTCACGAATTTTTTCTCCAAAGATTGATATAATTCTTTTCTTCAGTGACTCTTTTTTTAAGTAAAATATTTCTTCATCATTATTAATAAATGAGAATTCTATTTCATTATTTGATAGAGCAATGCTATTAAATACATTAATTATGTGCCTTAATTCAACAAAGTCTGACTTTAAAAAATTTCTTCGTGCTGGAACGTTATAAAAAAGATTTTGCACTTTTATAGAAGTACCTTTATTTCCAATTAGTTCTTTTTCAGTAATAACTTTACCACCATTAATTTCAATAAAATAGCCATCATTTTCATTTAATTTTGCAGAAGACATCTCAATCATTGAGACGGATGATATTGCAGCTAAGGCTTCGCCTCTGAATCCCATTGAATTAATTGAAAAAACATCATCGATTTTGTTGATTTTTGAGGTGGCATGCTTTATAAAAGATTTATACATGTCATTTCTTGACATACCTATACCGTCATCAATAACTTGAATTAAGTTTTTACCAGCATTTTTTATGATAATTTTAATCTTTGATGAGTTTGCATCAATTGAATTCTCCAAAAGTTCTTTAAGAACGGATGATGGTCTTTGAACTACTTCACCAGCAGCTATTTTATTAGAAACTTCAGGTGTTAAAATTTTAATTATATCAGGCATTAATCAACTTGGAAAATTGTTAGATCAAAATCAATGATATATAAAAATACCAAAATTAAAAAAACAATAACTAGGATTAACGTCATATTAACTCCTCTATTTTTCCTATTTCGCATTTTATGTCTTTCATCTTTCCACTTTTGCCCAATGTCAATTGAATTATATGTATCTCTATATTTAGAAAATTTTGATTCAAAGCTTGTTGGAATACCTTCCTTGCCTTTAAAATATCTAGGTGTATAATTGAATCTTCTATGTTTATTTAATTTAAACAAGTAATTATTTATTTAGAGTTAATTAAAATCATTTTTAAAGCAGCTTCTGCTGAATCTTCACCTTTATTTCCATACTTACCTCCACTCCTATCTATAGATTGTTGAATATTATTGTCAGTTGTTACGCAAAGAATTATTGGAGTATCAGATAAAACATTTAAATCTTTGATTCCTTTGATTACAGCATCAGAAATAAAATCAAAATGTTTTGTCTCACCCTTTATTATACAACCTATTGATATTATTGCATCATAGTTTTTATTGATTAAGGTTTTAGTTCCAAAAATTAGTTCAAAACTACCAGGAACATGAATTTCATGTATATTTTTCTCAATTAAACCATGCATCATTAATTTATTCTTAACACCAATAAAAAGATTTTCAGTGATTTCACTGTGCCATTCTGATATAACACATGCGATTTTGATTTTCTCAGGATTACTAATTTTAAAAGATCTAGTTAAATTTTTACCAGCTTTCTTAGTAGACATTTTAGTTATTTAAATTTTCTATTCTCCCTAATTGAACATCAACTAAACTTGATTCATATGAATCTGGATAATCTTCCTTTATTCTATTTAAAAAATTAATTGAAGATTTATATTTTCCAATTTCTGACCCAATAAGTGCAGCTTTAAATAAATATTTTGGAGTTGTATATATATTCTCGTTATGTTTAAATGCTTTTTGATAATATTCAAAAGCTTCATCTGGTTGATTAAGTTCCGAAAAACAGTCACCAATAGTTCCAAGAGAGATTGATTGAAGAAGAATATCATTTGATTTAAACTTTTCTAAATAAATTATGGCATTGTCATACTCTTTAAGGTTTAAATAAGACATGCCAATGGAGTAATTAGCAAGATTCGCAGCCTTTGTTCCAGAATATTCATCAACAATATCCAAGAAACCGTACTTACCTTCTCCACCATTTAGTGCAAGTCTAAAAAGTGAATCTGATTCATTAGAGACAAGAGCCATCTCAAAAAAGTATTGAGCCTTATTTAGTTCACTTACAGCCTCTCTTTCTTTGGGCTCAGCAATTAATCTCTCATATCCTAGATATGATAAGACAGAGATAGATATTGCAGCAATAACTATAAAAATTTTATTTTGGTTTTTTAATATCCACTGTTCTGATTTATTTGCAGTTGAGTCTAGTGTATCAAATACTTCAGCTGTTTGGCTTTTATCTGATTTATTAGCATTGTTTGATCTGCTTTTTTTGTATCCTCTCCTATTAAATGTTGCCATAATAATTTTTTGAATCCCAAAATTAATGTTTTATTTTGAATACTTATTATGTTTTTAAACTCTCTAAAAATTGATAACTATAAAAATCTTGAAAAATTCAAGTTAACTTTTAATAAAAAAATTAATTGTTTTATTGGAAAAAACGGAATTGGCAAGACAAATATTGTCGATTCAATATATCATTTAGCTTTTACTAAAAGTTATTTTAATCCATCAACTTCTCAAAACGTTATGTCTGGATCTGATTATTTTTCTATAATTGGAGAATTTGATATTGATAATAGAAGTGAAAGCATTCATTGTTACTATAAAATTGGAGAGAAAAAAGTATTAAAAAGAAATAGCAAATTATACAAAAGGATTTCAGATCATATTGGATTGATAAATTTAATTATAATCTCTCCTCATGATAGAAACTTAATCACTGAGGGTAGTGAAATGAGAAGAAAATTTATTGATTCTGTTATTGGTCAGGTTGATAAGGTCTATCTGCAGAGAGTTATTGATTATAATAAGGTTATAACTCAAAGAAATTCTCTTTTAAAATATTTTTTTATTAATAGGAAGTTTGATAAGGATACCATTGAATCATACGATCAGCAATTAATATCTCTAGGAACTCCTATTTATAAAGAAAGATCTAAGTTTATGACTTCTTTCATTTCAATTTTTAAAAAGTATTATTCTGAAATAAGTTCTGGAAATGAATTAGTTGATATAAATTTTAAGAGTGACTTAAACTCTGGAAGTTTCTTTGAAGTTCTTAGTGAGAGTCTATCCAAGGATAGATTTTTACAATATACTTCAAAGGGAGTTCATAAAGATGACTTAATTTTTACTTTAGATGGTAATAAGATTAAAAATTTTGGGAGTCAAGGACAACAGAAATCTTTTCTAATTGCTTTAAAACTTGCACAATTTGATTATTACAGAACAAAATTTGGTAATTCACCTATAGTACTTCTTGATGATATCTTTGATAAATTAGATCAAGAAAGAGTAAGGCAGATTGTTCAAATTCTTGAAAAAAAAGATTTTAGTCAAATATTTATAACTGATACGCATATTGATAGAGTAAAAGATGCGTTATCCGAGTCAAAGAATAAAGAAGAAATATTTGATCTTGAAAAATTAAAATGTGATGACTAAAAGAGGTGAATTAAAAAATATTTCAAAAGTTATTGAAGAGGTGTTTTCTCAAAAACAAATTAGAATTGGTATCGATAACATAAAAGTTCAAGATGCTTGGAAAAAAACAATGGGTAAAAATATTCAAAAGTATACTTTCAAAGTTATTTATAAGAAAGGAATACTTCATGTTAAACTCAAGTCTTCAGTTCTAAGAGAAGAATTAACATATGAAAAGCTCAAAATAATTAAGCTTATTAATACAGAACTTGGAAAAGAGTATATAAAAGATCTAGTAATTAGCTAAAAATTTCATTAGTGTCAAAGTGAAAACTAATTTCGATATCTGCATTTTCATCACTGTCTGAACCATGAACAGCATTCTCTCCTTTGGATTTTGCATATTTTTTTCTAATTGTACCTTCTTCAGCCTCATTAGGGTCAGTAGATCCAATAAGCATTCTAAAAGCTTCTACTGCATTATCTTTCTCAAGAACAGCAGCTACTATTGGACCACGAGTCATGAAGCTTACCAAGTCATTAAAAAAAGGCTTACCAAAGTGGATTGAATAAAATTTTTCAGCTTCATCTCTTGACATCCTTTTAAATTTAAGAGCAATAATTTTGAATCCAGAAGATTCAATCATATTTAGTATTGGTAGCATGTTACCTTGCTCAATTGAGTCAGGCTTTAACATTGTAAATGTTCTATTTGAATTCATGCGGCAAATTTAACAATATCTATGGTTATTCAAAGTTTTAGAAATTACTTTATTTTATTTTTAATATAATATTATCTTAGCCAACTTATGAATGACAATATACTTAAAAGTGTTACTAAATTATTTTCTAAAAAAAGAAATATTATATTAATACCTCACAGTAGTCCAGATGCTGATGCACTGGGGAGTTGTTTGGCGCTATATCATTTTTTTAAATCAAAGAATGAAGTAAACATAATATCACCTAATGAGTATTCTGAAATACTTAATTTTTTACCTGGATCAGAAAATGTTTTAAACTATGAAAGAGATAAAGAAAAATGTGAAAATATGATAGATAAAGGGGATGTTATTTTTACTCTAGATTTCAATAGCCTTGGCAGAGCAAGAAATTTATCAAGTTTGATATCAAAATCATCAGCTACAACTATCATGATTGACCATCACGAAAATCCAGATAATTATGCAGATATAACCATTTCAAATTCAAAAATGAGTTCAACTTGTGAAATGGTTTATGATTTTATTTGTTCAATTGACAAAAGTATAATTGATAATAAAATTGCAACATGTATTTACACTGGAATTGTCGCAGATACTGGGTCTTTTCGATTTCCATCTACGACCTCTAAAACTTTAAAGGTAGGTTCTGAGTTGATTAATCATGGAGTCAATGTTACTGAAATTTTTGAAAAACTTCATAATAATTTTCAGTTTAATAGGTTAAAGCTTTTAGGATCTACTATAAATAATTTCAAGAGAATTAGTGGACTGCCTGTTGTCTATACTTCAATAACAGATAATGACCAAAAAGTAAATAATTTTAAAAAAGGAGATAGTGAAGGCTTTGTTAACTTTGGACTAAGTGTAGCCGATATTTTATGTTCAGTTCTTTTTATCGAAAAAAAGGATGAAGGATTGATAAAAATATCATTTAGATCTAAAGGTGATTTTAAAGTTAATATATTTGCTTCTAAATACTTTAATGGTGGTGGACACGAACATGCATCAGGGGGAATTTCTAGATTAAGTCTAAAAGAAACTGAAAAAAAATTTATTAAGGATATTAAAAAATATATAAAAGAAAACTATGAATAAGAATTTTATACTCTTAATCTCAATACTAACTTTAAACTCATGTAACATGAATAATTATTCTGATTTATCGGACGGACTATATGCAGACCTTGAAACTTCAAAGGGCAATATAATTCTTGAACTATATTATGAACAAGCACCAACTACAGTATCAAATTTTGTTGCATTGGCTGAAGGAAATCATCCTGTCGTGGATGATCAACATGAAGGAAAACGTTATTACGATGGATTAAAGTTCCATAGAGTTATTGAAAATTTTATGATTCAAGGTGGAGATCCAACAGGAACAGGATCAGGTGGACCCGGATACCAATTTGATGATGAATTTAATGAAGAACTAAAACATAATGGTCCTGGCATATTATCCATGGCTAATGCAGGTCCTGGAACTAATGGTAGTCAATTTTTTATTACACATGTTGAAACACCATGGTTAGATGGTAAACATTCTATTTTTGGCAAAGTAAATTCTGGCCAAGATGTAGTTGATAAAGTTGAGCAAAATGACATTATTAAAAAAGTAAAAATAATTAGAATTGGAGAAGCAGCTAATAGTTTTAATGCTCCTGAGAATTTTGAAAATTACATTTCAAAGAAAAGTGAGGCTGATATATTAAGAGCTGAAGCTGAAAAGGAAACTCTAGAAAAGTTAACAGAAGGTATGAAAGAGACTGAAAGTGGTTTAAAATATATAATTTCAAAAAAAGGATCCGGACCAAATGCAAAAAAAGATGATTTATTGTCTGTTCATTATTCACTACAATTAGTTGATGGATCAGAAATAGATTCATCATTTACACGTGGTGCTCCAATTGAATTTACATGTGGTGTTGGACAAGTTATTAAGGGATGGGATGAGGCTATGCAGCTTTTAAATAAAGGTTCTAAAGCAAGACTAGTAATACCTAGTGAACTTGGATATGGTTCAGTTGGTGCTGGGAATGGAGTTATACCACCTAATGCAACACTTATCTTTGATGTAGAGTTAGTTGATATTAAATAATTTAATTAATTGAAAATTAGGTCATTTCTTGCCATTGCATTAATACCTCAAATTTTAATTATTAATTTTTTAAAAAATAATCCCTCTTTAATTGATGATTATTATTTAAGATTCATTTATAATAATCTAACAAAAATAAATTCGTTTTTATTTTCAAAAGTTGAAATTCCAATTGGAGAGATATTGTATATAATAATTATAGTATTATATATCTATTTATTTGTAAAAGTTATTTCTTTTAAACTTTCTGATTTTTTAAATCTTTTAGCATCTACATCTATATTGTATTTTCTATTCTACTTTCTCTGGGGCTTAAATTATTTCAAACCATCTATAATCGATAAACTTGACATAAAGTCCGAATATGAATTTCATGTTTTAGATGAAACAATTAATAAAGTAATATTTGAGATTAATGAAGAATCCTCTTTTTTAGACAAGGATTTTAATAAATCAGATATTCTTAAAATAATAAATCCTACTGATTCGAATATCAAGAAATCTATTATTCCGGACATATTTTTGTATCAAGGAGTTTCAGGTCATTATGTTCCTTTTACATCAGAGGCAATTTTTGTTGATAAGATCCCGCTAGTTGACATACCTGTTGTAATTCTTCATGAGCAGGCACATCAGAGCGGATATGCAGATGAAGGAGAAGCAAGCTTTGTAGCATTTAGAAGAGCAATAAATAACAAGGAACCATACATTAGGTATTCGGGCTATTTTTATGCACTAATTAATTTACTTAGTGAGATTTCAAACAAAAACTCAGATAAACTTGATGATTATATAACAAAACTAGATGAAAAAGTAATATCTGATATAAACAAAGCTCAGAATTTTTGGTCAAAATATTCTGATAGTTTTTTAGATAAAGCTCAGAATTACATTTATGACATATTCCTAAAATCAAATAATCAAGAAACGGGAATTATGACATATGGAGAAGTTTCTCTATATATTATTCATTATTATCAAGAAGGTAAATTGTCAAGTTTTGTTGATTGATTTACTATATTAGTAAAAGATACTTTTGAAATTGAAAAACCAAAATGAAAAAAATATATTTTTTATTAATTTTTTTAACTCTAAACTTACACAGTCAAGATTATTTTATTGTAAACGATGGTATTAAAACAAAAGATTACCAGTATAATGTTTTCAAAAATGCTAATATTTATACTGAGAATGGTGTTATTAATAATGGAATTTTAATTGAAAAGGATGGAAGTATAATAGATTTAGGCTCTAATATACCTATCCCAAAAAATAGTATAGTTTTTGATTTAGATGGAAAGTATATATACCCTTCTTTTATTGAGACTCATTCAGCATTTGGAGTAAAGAAACCCCAAAGAAGAAGTTCAGGAAGAAGCTCCCAGTATGAACCATCAAGAAGTGGTTATTATTGGAACGATCATATTATTAGTGATTACAACAGTATTAAGGATTACAATTACAGCCAAAAAGATGCAAAGGAATTAAGAGATATTGGATTTGGAGTTGTAAATACTCACAGAAACGATGGAGTTCATAGAGGAACAAGTTTTACTATTGGTTTGATTGACAATCAAAATGAATCCTATAGAATAATTTCAAAAAAAACTGCTGAACATTACTCCTTTTCTAAAAGTTTAACATCAAATCAATCCTATCCCTCATCCACTATGGGTGCAATTGCTTTAATTAGACAACTACATTATGATGCAGATTGGTATTCTCAAGGTTCATCAAAAACAAAAGATTTATCTCTTGAAGCATTAATTGAAAATAAAAAATTACCAAAGTTTTTTGATGCAAATGATAAATTAAATGTTTACAGAGCTGCTAAACTATCAAAAGAATTTGATCTCAACTTTGTAATTAAAGGATCTGGCAAGGAATACGAAAATGTAAGAGAATTAAAAAAATTCAATAATGTTTTAATCATTCCAGTAAATTTCCCTAAAGCATTTGATGTATCAAATACAAACCTTAATGAAAAACTAACAATTAATCAACTTAGATATTGGAATCAGGCTCCAACAAACTTAAGTGTATTAGAAAAAAATGGAATTAATTTTTCTATAACCTCATCTGACCTAAAGAACAAAAAAGAATTTCTAAAAAATATAAGAAAAGCTATCAAGAATGGACTATCACAAAAAACTGCTCTTGATGCATTAACAATAATTCCAGCAAAGTCTTTAAACTTAAACAACAAAATTGGCAAATTAGATAAAGGATTCTTAGCAAATTTTTTAATTACTTCAGGTCCAATTTTTGATGATAAAACTGTTATAAATGAAAATTGGATTAAAGGGCAGAGACATATTGTTAAAAGTAACGATAATATAAATGTTGATGGTAATTATGTCTTTAACATAAATAATAGATCATATGAGGTCAAAATTTCAAACAGCTTATTAAGACCTAAAGCTACTGTGGAAAGAGACTCAATTGATATCAAGTCAAAAACTTCATTAGTCGATGATTGGCTTAGTGTTACTTTATTTGATAGTATTGACGGAAAATTATCTTTTGCCCAAATTTCCTCAAAAATTACATCAACAGATAATTTGAGCGGAAGAGGAATAAACTTTAACAACGAACCTTTTTTATTTAATATTTCAAAAAATGAAACTGAAAAGAAGATTCAATCTAAAAGAATAAATAAGGATAATTCAGATGTCCCTTTTGTGTCTGAAGTTACCTTCCCTAACGTTGGGTTTGGAATTAGTTCAATTCCTAAAAGCAAATCAATCCATTTTAAAAACGCTACCCTTTGGACTAACGAAGACCAGGGAATAATTGAAAATTCAGATATTATAATTGATAACGGGAAGATTATTAAAATTGGTAAGAATCTTAAAACACCCCCTAACTTTTCAGTTATTGACGCATCCAATAAACATATTACATCAGGTATAATTGATGAGCATTCACATATGGCTGCAACAAGTATAAATGAAGGTGGTCATAATTCTTCAGCAGAAGTATCAATTATGGACGTAATTAATCCAGATGATATAAGCATCTATAGAAATTTAGCTGGTGGAGTAACTACTGTTCAAATTCTCCATGGATCTGCTAATCCAATAGGCGGACAATCTGCTATAATAAAATTAAAATGGGGCTCTGAAATCGATGAAATGTTTTTCAAAGGAGCTGCCCCCTTTATAAAATTTGCTTTAGGTGAAAATGTTAAACAATCAAATTGGAACGGTTCTAGATTTCCACAGACAAGAATGGGAGTTGAACAAGTATTTGTTGATCATTTAGACAGAGCAAAGCATTATGGAGAAAAATGGGCTCAATACAATTCTCTCAACAATAGACAAAAAAGATTTGAAAATAAACCTCGATATGATGAGGAACTCGAAACACTCTTAGAAGTAATAGAAGGTAAAAGGTTTATTTCTAGTCACTCATATGTTCAAAGTGAAATAAATATGCTAATGAAAGTTGCTGAGAAGTTTGATTTTAGAATCAAAATTTTCACTCATATTTTGGAAGGATACAAAGTCGCTGATAAAATGGCTAAACATGGTGTAGGAGGATCAAGTTTCTCTGATTGGTGGGGCTACAAGTTTGAAGTAAATGATGCAATACCTTTTAATGCTTCAATAATGCATAACGCAGGTGTAACTGTTGCACTTAATTCAGATAACTCTGAACTTTCTAGAAGGTTAAACTTGGAAGCAGCCAAAGCATTTAAATATGGTAATATCTCTCAAGAGGAAGCTTGGAAGTTTGTGACGCTTAACCCAGCTAAACTTCTCAATTTAGATGACAAGGTTGGAAGTCTTAAAGTTGGAAAAGATGCCGACATTGTAATTTGGGATGGTCATCCTATGTCACTTTATACCAAGGCAGAGCAAACATATATTGAAGGAGCATTATACTTTGATAAAAATGAACATAAGAAAAAACTAGTCAAAATCAAAGACGAAAAATCTGATCTTATAAAGCAAATGTTTGCAGAAAATACCCCAGGAGCAGATCTTAAATTTCCAAATCCATTACCCCAAATAGAAGTTGATTGTGACTACATTGAATTTTAAATTATGAAAAAAATTATACTATTTAATATTTTATTTTTTAATCTAATAATTTATTCACAACAGACACCTGCTCCAATTCAGAATAAATCAGTATTAATTTTTGGTGCAGTTGCTCATATTGGAAATGGTCAAACTATTGAAAATAGTGTTATTGGTTTTGATAATGGGACTATTGATTTAGTCGCTCAATCAGTTGGTAGTATTCTTACAGATTCTAACATTAAAAAATATGATACAATAATAGATGCAACAAGTTCTCACGTATATCCAGGAATTATTGCCCTAAATACTAATCTGGGACTCGTAGAAATTGATGCAGTTAGAGCATCCGTAGATGACGATGAAACTGGAGCATATCTTCCTGAAATTCGATCCATTATAGCTTATAATGCAGAATCGAAAGCAGTTGAGAGTATGAGACCTAATGGAGTTCTTATTGCTCAAATTGCTCCTAATGGGGGTATTATTTCTGGTAAATCATCAGTAGTTCAATTTGATGCATGGAACTGGGAAGATGCAGTAATAGAATATGATCAAGGAATTCATATAAATTGGCCAAGTCCATATACATATGGAAGATGGTGGCTCGGAGAAGATAGAGGATTAAAAGCAAACAATAATTATAGTAAGCAGGTTAAAGAATTAAAAGATTTTTTTGAGATATCAAAAGCAAATATGTTTAATGAAAATTCAATGAATCTCAAAAGTGTTGCTATGAAGCCAGTATTTGAGGGTCAAACAACAGTATACCTTTATGCTGACGATGAAAAGGAAATTGTTGACGGTATAACATTTTTGAAAGGCTATGGAATAGATAAAATTGTTATTGTTGGTGCTACAGAATCTGAAAGTCAACTTAATTTTATTAAGGAAAATAACATTGCAGTAGTTGTAAAACAACCTTATAGATTTCCCCAGTCAACTGATTCAGATCCAATGGAAACTTTTGAAATTGCAAAAAAAATGTTGGACCAAGGCATATTAGTTAGTATTGATCCTACTGGAACAGCCTCAGCTAGAGTTTCAATTCGTAATTTACCTTTCTATGCCGGTAGTTTTTCAAGTTATGGAATTGATAAAGAGATTGCACTATCGATGATTACTAAAAATCCTTCTGAAATACTTGGAATTGATGAGAATTATGGAACATTAGAGGTTGGGAAAAGTGCTACACTATTTGTATCTGAAGGGGATGCATTAGACATAATTTCAAATAATATCATCCATGCTTTTATAGATGGAAGAAAGATCAGCCTCGAGACACATCAAACTAGATTATGGAGAAGATATTCGAATAAATATTCAGATTCCCAATAATTATAATCACTTTCAATCCATAATTATTATTTGTAAATTTAAGTAAGCAAAATTTACAGGTGTTAGTTGAAAATAAAATATTACCAAAAAGTATCTCTAATCTTTATGAAGATTTAATTGATTGTAGCTATCAAAAAATCTCTTCAAAAGAAAAAAAGGTAATTTATCAATCACTTGTTATTGCCTATAATGGTCATGATGGACAAATCAGGAAATCAGGTGAACCGTATATTCATCATCCTATTGAAGTTGCAAAAATAGTTGCAAAAGATATTGGGCTTGATTACATATCAATTGCTTCTTCTCTTCTTCATGATGTAGTTGAAGATACAGATGTTACTTTTAAAGATCTTAATGGAAGTGTTGGGTATGAAATTTCAAGAATTGTTAATGGTTTAACAAAAATTTCAACCTTAAAAAAGAATGAAGATTACTCAATTCAAGCTGAAAATTACAGAAGAATGCTCCTTACCCTTCATAAGGATATTAGAGTCATTTTAATAAAAATAGCTGACAGGTTACACAATATGAGAACAATTGACTTCCTTTCAAAGGTTAAACAAGATCAAATGGCATCAGAGTCATTGTATATATATGCCCCATTGGCTCATAGGGTTGGTTTATATAATATTAAGAATGAACTTGAAGACCTGAGCCTTAGAATACTAGAAACAAGAAAATATAATCTAATAAAAAATAAAATTGATAAAGAATTTGTAAATCAAGAAAAATATGTTGAGTCTTTTAAAAATCTTATTAATAATAGTCTTGATGATCAAAAAATTAAATACTCTATCATTGGAAGAAATAAGTCAATCTATTCCATTCATAATAAGATTCAAAAGAAGAATATCTCTTTCGATGAAGTCTATGATCGATTTGCTATAAGAATAATATACAAGTCAAAACCAAAAAATGAAAAATTTATAGCCTGGAAAATATATTCAATAATTACTGATCATTTTACTTCAAATCCAATAAGGCTTAGAGATTGGATCACACTTCCTAAAACAAATGGCTATGAAGCACTTCATCTTACAGTTGTTGGTCCTAAAAATAAATGGGTAGAAATTCAAATAAGGTCAGAAAGAATGAATGAAATTGCAGAGAAGGGTTATGCTGCTCATTATAGCTATAAACATAAGGAATCTAAGAAAAATGAAGTTGATCTTTGGTTGAATAAGTTACAGGAGGTTTTAACTCATGATAATGAACATGCTATAGATTTTGTTGAAGATTTTAAATTAAATTTTTATTCAAAAGAAATTTATGTCTTTACTCCCAATGGTGATTTAAAATCACTTAAAAGTGGATCAAGTGCACTAGATTTTGCATTTCATGTGCACACCGATATAGGAATTAAAACAAGAGGGGCTAGAGTTAATGGGAAACTTGTCCCACTTAGTCATACTTTGAAAAGTGGTGATCAAGTCGAAATTATTACATCTGAGAGTGTTAAACCAAATGTAAGCTGGTTAAGCTTTGTTGAAACTTCTAAAGCTAAGTCTAAAATAAAATCCTCTTTAAATGAAGAGAAGAAAAGGATATCATTAGATGGTAAGGAAATTCTTGAAAGGAAGTTAAAGCAACTAAAAATAAAACTTGATGACAAGGTCTCTGGACAGATGATGAAATTTTTTAAAATTAATGCAAGTAATGATCTCTTCTATAGAATTGGGAATGGATCAATTGATAATAAACAGATTAAAAACTTTGCAAATGACTATAATAGCTACATTGGATATATTAAAAGAAGAATTGCGTCTGGTAGAAAAAAAATTGACAAAATTTCTGAATCAGATAATTTTATCAAATTTGATAAATTAGTATTTGGGAAGGAAAAGGAAATGCTAAAGTATTCAATATCTAATTGCTGCAATCCTATTCCAGGTGATAAAGTTTTCGGATTTATATCAGTTAGAGATGGAATAAAAGTTCATAAACAGGATTGTCCTAATTCGATTTCACTAAGATCTAATTATGCTTATAGAATCATTTCAGCTAACTGGATAGACTCTGAGAATCACGAATTCAATGCTCAAATAGAATTAAGTGGAATTGATGATATTGGGCTGATAAATAATATTACTTCTTTAATATCTAATTCAATGAGTGTTAATATGAATAAAATATCTTTTGAAACTAATGATGGAACATTCTCAGGATTTGTAAGTGTAGAAGTAAAAAATAAAGTAATTTTGAATAAACTATTAAAGAAACTCAAATCAATAGAGGGTATTGAAAAAGTTTCAAGAAAATAAATTTACCATGAAATTAAAAAAGAAAGAAGCTAATGATGAAGTTGTGAATGTTTTTACAAAATTTTTAAGTCATCATAATCATAGAAAAACTCCGGAGAGATTTAGTATTCTTAATGAAATCTATTCGATAGATGGACATTTTGACATAGATTCACTATATGAGAAGATGAATAAAAAGAATTATCGAGTTAGTAGAGCAACTCTTTATAATACAATTGAACTTTTATTAGAATCAGGGCTTGTTCGAAAGCACCAATTTGGAGATTCTTTTTCTCAATATGAAAGATGCTACTTTAATAATCAACACGACCATATTATAATCACTGATACTGGTGAAGTAAAGGAGTTTTGCGATCCAAGAATTCAATCAATTAAAAAAGATATTGAGGAAATTTTTAATTTAGATATTCAGGATCATTCTTTATATTTATACGCTACAACCAAGAAAAAAAAATAAATATTTTATGTCGTTAGATCTTTTGTTAGGCCTTCAATGGGGTGATGAAGGGAAAGGAAAAATTGTTGACGCAATAACACCCCAGTACGACATAATAGCTAGATTTCAGGGAGGGCCAAATGCTGGACACACAATTGAATTTGATGGATATAAACATGTTTTACATACTATTCCATCGGGAATTTTTAATAAAGATTCAGTAAATGTAATAGGTAATGGAGTTGTAATTGATCCTGCAATTTTTTTAAAAGAAATCAATGGTTTAAAAAAGTTTAATATTGATTTACAGAGTAAATTACTAATTTCAAAAAGAGCTCATATTATACTTCCAACTCATAAAATTATAGATGCCTCATCTGAGGCTTCAAAAGGAAAAAAAAAGATTGGCTCAACACTTAAAGGAATAGGCCCAACCTACATGGATAAGACCGGTAGAAATGGAATTAGAGTTGGTGATATAGTTAATTCAAACTGGAAGAATAAATATCAAATTTTAAAGGAAAAACATCTTGATCTTATATCAAGTTTTAACCAAGATGTTGATTTAAGCCTTGATTTACTTGAAAATGAATTTTTTGAAGGAATTGAGTGTATTAAATCATTTAATATAATTGAAAGTGAAAACTATTTGAACGAGTCAATAAATAATGGTAAAAAAATTTTAGCAGAAGGGGCCCAGGGATCTTTATTAGATATTGATTTTGGGACATACCCATTTGTTACATCTTCTAATACAACTTCATCAGGTGCATGTTCTGGATTAGGTGTTCCTCCAAATAAAATTAAGAATATTAGAGGTATTTTTAAGGCTTACACCACCAGGGTAGGATCTGGGCCCTTCCCCACTGAATTATTTGATTCAACTGGAGAAAAAATCAGAGAAATAGGTCACGAGTATGGTGCGACTACTGGTAGGAACAGAAGATGTGGATGGTTAGACTTAGTTGCTTTAAAATATTCAATAGAAATTAACGGTGTAACTGAATTGAATATTATGAAATCGGATGTACTAAGTTCAATTGACAAAATTTATATCTGTACCTCTTATAACTTAAATGGAGAAGAAATTAATTTTTTTCCTTATGATATTACTTCAAATAAAATAACTCCTAATTATAAAGAATTTAATGGATGGGACGATGATATTACTCAAGTAAAAACTGAAAACGACCTTCCTGACGAACTTATAACCTACATCAATTATATTGAGAATTTTGTTAATGTACCAATTAAATTAATTTCTGTTGGCCCTGATAGAAATCAAACAATAATACGAAATAGATGAAGTTCTTAAACAGTTTTTTAATCTTTCTATTAGCCACTAATCTGGTTAACAGTCAAGAACAAAGAACTATTGAGATAATCCAAGCTGGAAAATCTGTAAGAAATTCTAAAGAATTCCCTGGTGCAAACATACTCCAGAGAGATGATAACTTAAGAGTAATTCTTTTTCATGATGGAGCCAGAATAGAGTCAGACCTTTCGTACTACTACTTTAATGAAAATTCTTTTACAGCAAACGGAAAGGTTAATTTTAATCAAGGAGACTCTTTATCACTGACTTCTGATTTTCTTGAGTATGATGGCAAATCAAAAAAAGCTTTTGCTTATGGAAATGTTATATTAACAAGACCTGATATGAGGCTTGAAACGGATACGCTTTATTTAGACCGTATTGAAAATATTGCTTATTACAACTCAAAAGGAAAAATAATTGATAATGAGAATACTCTTAGAAGTAATTCTGGAACATATTATATGGGTCCCAAAAAATATATATTTAAGTCAAATGTGACTATTGATAATCCAGAGTATAATGTAGATTCAGAAGAGTTAGAATATTATACAGAGTCCAATTACACATATTTTAATGATAAAACTTTAATTACTGGAATTGATTATTCTATATTATGTACAAATGGTTTCTATGATACATATAGTCAGAAAGGGTTCTTTAGAGAAAATGCAGTAATAAATTATGATGGAAAAATAATAAATGGTGACAGTATTTATTTTGAAAACGAAAAATCATATGCTTCAGCTACATATAATATAAAGATTAATGATACTGTAAATAATTCAATAATTACCGGTCATTATGGTGAGATTTTCAAAGAAAAAGATTCTGCAGTAATTACAAAAAATGCACTGGCTGTAAACATAATTAAAAATGATTCTCTTTATATACACTCAGATACAATTACAATTACAGGTCCTAATGAAAAGAAAATATTGAAAGGATACTATGATGTTAGAATTTTGAAATCAGATGTGAGAGGTCTATCCGACTCAATTCATTTTAACCAAGAAACGGGACTTATTAAATTATTAAAAAAACCTAGAAGCTCTAAGTATTTAAAAAGCTTAACTGATGAAGAGAAAAATGAGATAAACCCTATAATTTGGTTTGGAAAAAATCAAATCACTGGGGACAAAATATTTTTAAAGTCCAATATACAAACAGAAGAGCTTGACTCTCTTATTATTCGTGGTAATGTATTTATGAGTCAAAGAGATTCAATAGTTGATGACAGATTTAATCAAATAAAAGGGGAAAATCTTGATGGATTCTTTAATGACGGAAAGCTAGATAATGTATTTATAGTAAAAAATTCCACTCTATTATATTTCATGTATTCAGATGAGGGAGAATTTATAGGTTTGAATAATACACTAGCAAGTTCAATTTTAATTAGGTTTACTGAAAATGAAATATCAGAAGTTTCTTTTTACAGAAATCCAGATGGTAATGTTATTTCTGAAAATAAAATTATTATGAATGAAATGAAACTTCCAGGATTTATTTGGAGAGAAAGTGAAAAGCCAGAAACCATTGATGACCTCTTTAGTGAAGCTGATAAAGAAATTAATATTGTTGAAATAGATTAAATTAATATGTTAATTATTTTGTTGAAAATAATTTTTTTATAAAATAATTAAGGTCTCTGGGATAGTTAACTTAGAGAAAAAATATTTCTTGAGTAGTTTAAATGATTCAATATTAAGATTTGAGAATATGCTTAAGACAAATGCTGTCTTTTATTTTGACTCATCTGAATTTATTTTAATCTCCCATCATTATATCGACCAAGCTAATTATTCCCTTGCACAAAAGTCAATTAAAATGGGTCTTAATCAGCATCCAAATAATACAGATTTAATGCTTTTAAAATCTGAACTACTCATTTTTAATTCAAACTATGAGGATGCATACGAGATATTAAATTATCTTGAAGACATTGATCCTGAGAATCGAGAAGTATATCTCCAAAAAGCTACTATATATTCTAAAAATAACAACAGTGAAGAAGCTATTGAAATTTTAAAGAAAGCACTTCAGTTTATTGATGATAAGTTAGATATATGGAATATGATTGCTATGGAATTTCTTTTAATTGAAGACTTTAAGTCTGCAATACCATTTTTTAAAAAATGTCTTGAATATGACCAAGAAGACTATCAATCTTTATACAACTTAATTTTTTGTTTTGAGAATCTAGGAATGATTGAAGAATCTATATGTGAATTAAGTTCAGTTCTTGAGAAAAGACCCTATTCAAAGATTGCTTGGCATCAACTTGGTAAAATTTATAAAAAACAACATAAATTTAAAGAGAGTATATCAGCTTTTGATTTTGCTATTATATCTGATGATCAATTTGTTTCTGCATATATTGAAAAAGCAAAGGTTTTAGAAAAAGTTGGAAGATTAAATGAAGCTATAGATAATTTTAGATTGTCAATTGAACTTAGTGAACCTAATTCACATATATATTTTAGAATTGCCAAGTGTTATAAAAAATTAAATAATATAAAATTATTCCTTGATTATATTAAAAAGTCTGTAAGAGAAGAACCTGGTAATGAAAAAGCATGGATATATTTGATTAAATATTATATAAATAAGAAGAACTATAGACAATCAAAATACTTATCCTATAAAGCACTTAATAATAATCATAATAGCATAAAGATCCTTGAATTAATTTCCATTATATACTACGAAACTCAATGCTATGAGAATTCTATTAAATTTTATAACCAAATATTAGATTTTAAAGAAAATATATCATGGAGAATTTGGAAAGGTTATATTAAATGTTTAATTGATGCAAAGAGATGGTCAGATCTACTTAAAGTATCCCTAAAAGCAAAAAAGCACTATCCAAATAAACCGTTTATTGATTTTACAATCAGTGGTTGTTTACTAAAACATGGTAAACTCAATGAAGCTATTTACTTTTTCCAAAGTGGGAATAAAGTCTGTAGAGTTCCAAATAAGCTTATTGAATCATTTCCAGAATTTACTAAAAATAAGACTTTACTTGTCTAATTTTTTTTATATTAAAAAATGCTAAAAAATAACATATTTCTTTTTTTAAAAGGCCTTGCCATGGGTGCTGTAAATAAAATACCCGGTGTCTCAGGAGGAACAGTAGCATTTGTGACTGGTATATATGAAGACCTTCTTGACTCAATTAAAAGAATAAATTTTACTTCATTTAAAATATTATTTAATCAAGGATTTCAAGCATTTTATAAAGAAATAAATGGTAGATTTCTAACTATTGTTTTCTCTGGTGTGATAGCCAGTTTCTTCAGTGTATCACTTATACTAGATAGTCTTATTGAAAAATATGAATTATATGTTTTTGGATTATTTTTTGGAATGATTGTAGGATCATTTTATGTAATATATTATCAATTAGAGAAAATTAATGTAAAGACTTTGATTGGAATTAGTATTGGTATAATTTCTGGTTTGTTAATTAGTTTTGCTGAGAATTATAATGTTGGGACTTCAGACCTGATTATATTTTTCTCTGGTGTAATCGCAATCTCTGGAATGATATTACCTGGATTGTCTGGCTCATTTTTGCTGTTATTAATGGGTAACTATACACTAATCATGGTTGATTCAGTCAATGCACTATACTTTACTCTTATTGAGTCATTATCATTTGATTTTACATTTGTTAATGATCCTGAAAGATTATATTTATTAAAAGTTTTAATATTATTTACGTTAGGATCTATTTTTGGTTTGGTTTTTCTTTCAAATGTTTTAAGCTCATTACTAAAAAACTATAAAACAATTACGATTTCAATCATAGTTGGATTCATTGCTGGCTCTTTAATTGGAGTATGGCCTTGGAAAAATGAAGATATGACTGGTAGTTTATCATTATTTATTCCAGATTTTTCAATTTCTCAAACTTGGATAACAATTTTTAATATTCTAATTGGTATTTTGTTTGTAGTTTTATTGGAAAGACTAGCTAATAGACATTGAAAGATAGAAGAAAATTTGGTTTAATAGGAAAAAACATTGAATATTCATTCTCAAGAAAATACTTTTTAGAAAAGTTCAATTCTGATACAAGCTTAACTGGATATAGTTATGAAAATTTTGATATAGAATCTATTAATCTTATAAATAGTTTTATTTCTGATAAAAAATTAGGTGGTCTAAATGTAACTATCCCATATAAAGAAAAGATTATACCTTATTTAGATGAATTATCAGATGAGGCTAAAGAAATTGGGGCTGTAAATACAATATGTTTTGAGAATAATAAAAGAATAGGTTATAATACTGATATATTTGGCTTTACTGAATCACTAAGAGTTAATTCAATAAATAATATTGACAACATGATCATTATGGGCACAGGAGGAGCAGCTAAAACCATAATTTTTTTCTGTAAGAAAAATAAAATTCCTTTTAATATAGTATCTAGAAAAAATTCAAAAGATTATTTATCATATAGAGACATTGATCATAGTTTTTTTAGAGGAAATGTTTTAATTGTAAATTGTACACCTGTTGGTACATATCCTAACATCAATAAATGTCCTGATCTACCTTACAATTTAGTAGAAAAAGAAAATATTCTTTATGATTTGGTTTATAATCCATCTGAAACACTTTTTATTAAAAAAGGAAAAGAAATAGGCTGCAAGACTTTAAATGGATATGAAATGTTAAAATTTCAAGCTGAAATGTCCTGGAATCTTTGGACAAAATCTACTGAATAGGATTGCAATTTTTTTTTGTTAATTTTAGATTATAAATAACAGCAAATAAACTTAATGAAAGACTCGAATAAAAAATCGAAAAAGTCTTCATCGGATTCTGTAGATCCAGTAAAAAACACAATTCCTGAAATGCCTAAAGATAAAAGAACCAAGGCATACAAGGAATGGGTAAAAAAATATGGTGATCAGATTTTAGAATCTAATGATATTCCTGAAATGCCTAAAGATAAAAGAACGAAGGCATATAAGGAATGGGTGAAGCAGTATGGTGATCAAAAGTTACCCTCAAAAAATAAAAAAACTTCGTCTAAATCAGAAAAAAAGGTTACAAAAAAAATTGGTTCTAAAAAAGTTACATTATCTGATAATGTAAACCAATTTGAAGAATTAATTAATTCTAAAGAGTGGTTCACCAAAAGGAAGGAAATTGAAGAATTAAGGTCAGTTATAAATACTATTTTAAAAAAGAATGATTCTGATAAAATAGGAACTATTAAGTCTGATTTTTTAAAGACACTAAAGATATATTCTAGTAAAAAAAGAAAATATTTTAATGATTTAAATTCAAATCAAAAAGAAAATCTGATCAAGAGACAAGCTTTAATAGAAAGAATTAAGGATTTAATAGTTGTTGATGAAAGTCCAAATAAATTATACTCTAAGTTTAAGTTACTTAAAGAAGAGTGGCATAACACTGGTCAAGTTCCAATAACAGATAGGAATAATATATGGGAAACTTATAGACATCATGTAGGTAAGTTTTATGACTTTCTTCATCTAAATAGAGATCTAAGAGAACTAGACTTTAAGCATAATTATGAAGAAAAATTGAAAATAATTGAAAGGGCAGAACAATTAGACAAAGTTAGTGATATAATTAAGGCTTCTAGGGATCTTAATGATTTACATAGGCTATGGAAAAATGAGTTAGGCCCTGTGTCCAGAGAACATAGTGATGATTTATGGGCAAGATTTCAGGCTGCATCTCAAAAAATTCATTCAAAAAGACAAAAGTTTCAAAAAGATATTTCAACTATTCAGCAAGATAACTACCAAAAAAAGCAGAATGTAATTGTCAAGATGAAAGAATTAACTTCTAAATTGCCAAAAACTCACTCAGAGTGGCAAAACAAAATAAAAGAATTTGAGAAATTAAAGAGTGAATTTCAAAGTATTAAAAATCTGCAAAGGAATAAAAACAAAAAATCTTGGAATGATTTTAGATTAGCTACTAAAGAATTTAATACTGAGAAAAATAATTTTTATAAAAATCAGAAAAAAGAACTTAAAAAAAGTATTGATCAAAAAAAATCTCTAATTAATGAAGTAAAAGCTATTATTGAAAGTAATAAAATATCTGAAAACTCAAATAGAGTAAAATTAATACAAGAAGAATGGAAAAAAATTGGATATCTACCAAGAAAAATATCCAACTCACTTTGGAATGATTTTAAGCCATTGTTAAATAAGTTCTATGACATTCTTAAATCAGGGGTTGTCAATCTTGATGAAGCTGAACAAGAAGTTTATGATAGGAAATCTAAATTCATTGATAAACTAAAATTTTCAAAAAAGAAATATTCAATAGATGACTTAAGAGAAAATTTTATTTCATCTATTCAAAGTTTTAATGAAATTGGTGAACTAAATTTGAATTCATCAACTATCCTCAATTTAAATTTAATGCGAAAAATTTCATCAATTGTTAAATCTTTAGATATTGATAATGTTGAAAAAGATAATTTAATTTTTGATTTTGAACTTGAATTATCTAAAACTGATTCTAAGGAAATTAACAAGAAAATTCAAACTATCAAGAGGAAGATTTCAGATCTTGAAGTTGAGTCTAATCAATTTCAGAATAACTTAGAATTTTTCTCAAGCTCAAGTAGTGAAAATCAATTATTTAAAAACGTTTCAACTAAAATTGAATCAATAGAAAAAAAGATTGAATTTTGGAGAGCAAAATTAAAAAAGATTGAAAAAGTCTAATCTTCTTTTTTGAAAAAACTCATTTTATATTTTACTTCGATATCTCCAATTGATATTAAGTTTAATTCTTCCTTAAGCTTTTTTCTTTCTTTGTATGAAAGTTTATCAGTGAATAAAATTCCTTGTAAGTGGTCATACTCGTGCTGAATTACTCTTGCTATTATACCCGAGCACTCCATTTCTTGTGATAATAAATTTTCATCAAAAAATTTGATTTTTAACCTACTCTTTCTTTTTACATTTTCTGAAATGTTTGGTATGCTCAAACAGCCTTCAGGATATGAAAAATTATTTCCTTTTTCTTTTGTAATTTTTGGATTAATAAAAACTTGTTTCATATTTATTAATTCATTTTCAAAAAAATTGTCTTCATCTTTAAAAAATGAAAAATCAGCAACAAAAATTGATTTAGAAATACCAATTTGTGGAGCTGCTATTCCAACTCCTTTTGCGTTATACATAGTATCCCACAAGTCTTTTATTAGAGACTTCAATTCGCCAGGTTCATCTATATTGATTTCTAAAGCTTTCTTCTTTAAAATTGGATCACCATATGCAAGTATAGGTCTTATCATTTGTGCATTTTAATTAAATAAGATTCAAGGATCAAAGATGCACTAATTTTATCTATTATTGATTTATCCATTCTAATTTTTTTCTTTGAATATAATTGATCTATAATTTTCTTTGAGATCTTTGATGTATATCTTTCATCAATTCTTTCAATAGTGATATCTGGTAAATATTTATTTAAAGATTTAATTAAATCAATAATATCTTTTTCTAAATCATGGACCGTATTATTGAGTTTTAGAGGTTTACCAATAATAATTTTTTCAATATTTTCTTTTCTTGACAAATCTTTTAAAAAATCTATAAGATTATTAGTCTCAATAGTCTCTAATGGAAAAGAAACTACTTTATCATAATCAGAAATTGATATTCCTGTTCTCTTTTTTCCAAAATCAATACCTATATATTTTGTATGTTGATTATTTAACAAGTTTCTAACTTTTTGAAAATTTTAATTAAAGATCTTTAGAATTAATTTCAATACTTTTACTGGTAAAATTATCAAAAATTGGATAAGGAAATAAAAAACGCTGTAATTGCACTAGAATCAGATGAAACTATTTTATACCCAACTGATACTGTTTGGGGTATTGGATGTAATGCACTATCAGATAATGCAGCAAAAAAAATATTTAAATTAAAAAAAAGAGATTACTCTAATGGATTAATCTGTTTAGCCTCAAGTTTTGAAATGATAAGTAAATATGCTGAGATAAATCAAATTGAAAAGCTTAATAAGATTTCAGATGACTCCCCTACCACATTTATATTTGATAATCCGAAAAACATTTCCAATTTTGTACTTGGAAATAATAGTTCTATTGCATTTAGAGTACCCAAAAATGATTTTTGTATTAGACTAATTAAAGCTTTTGGAAAACCTATTGTATCTACATCTGCTAATCTTTCTGGATTTAAGGTACCTTTAAATTTCAATGATATTAAATCTGAGATAAAAGAAAATGTTGGATATGTAGTCCAGCTTGATCAATTTAGAGATTGCAATGTATCCTCAAAAATCTTAAAGTATAACTATAATAATAATTGTTTTGACAGACTGAGATGAATTCTTTAAATAATGACATATTAAATTATTTGAAGGCAGACAATATCTTTGAGATTATTTCTGAAGCAGCCGATGAATTATCACTAGAGACATACATTGTTGGAGGGTATGTAAGAGATATAATACTTAAAAGAGATCTAAATAAAGATGTTGATATAATGTGTGTTGGTTCAGGAATTGATTTGGCTAAAGCATTCCATAAAAAACTTAAACCAAATATTACACCTTCTAAAATTAATATCTATAAAAGGTATGGAACAGCAATGATTAGTCATAATAATTTTAAGATTGAATTTGTTGGTGCTAGAAAGGAATCTTACTCGAAAGACAGTAGGAATCCAAGTACTAAACCAGGAAACTTTATGGATGACATGTTAAGAAGAGACTTTACAATTAATACACTTGCAATAAGACTCAATAAAGAAAATTTCGGAGAATTAGTTGATACTTTTGGAGGTGTCCAGGACATATCAAAAAAAAATATTGTGACACCCAATGAACCAAATAAAACCTTTTCAGATGATCCACTAAGAATGTTAAGGGCTGTTAGGTTTGCTTCTCAATTAAAATTTAATATTGATGAAAAGACTAAAAATTCAATTGAAAAAAACTCACAAAGACTAAAAATTCTGTCTCCTGAAAGGGTATCTGACGAAATTAATAAGATATTATTGACAGAAAGTCCTTCAATCGGATTTAAAAATTTAGAAAGCTTAAATCTGCTAAAATTTATAATACCAGAATTAATTGATCTAAAAGGAATTGAGGAAGTTGAAGGTCAAACACATAAAGATAATTTTTATCATACCCTTGAAGTATTAGATAATATATCTAAAAATACAGATAATCTCTGGTTAAGGTGGGCAGCACTTCTTCATGATATTGGAAAGGCTCCAACCAAAAAATTTGACAAAAAAATTGGATGGACGTTTCATGGTCATGAATATGTAGG
This sequence comes from uncultured Bacteroidota bacterium, assembly GCA_902620455.1. GTDB lineage: Bacteria > Bacteroidota > Bacteroidia > Flavobacteriales > Flavobacteriaceae > Marisimplicoccus. The sequence goes on along the minus strand of CACNIG010000009.1, from coordinate 21,022 downwards.
ATCTAAAATGGTCAAGAAAATATTTAAAAGGCTTAAGTTGCCATTAAATGAGACTCTTAAGTATGTTCAAAAAATAGTAATGATGAGTTCTAGACCAATAATAATTTCAGAAGATATAGTCACTGACTCTGCAGTGAGGAGACTAATTTATGATGCAGAGGACTCAATTGAAGATTTACTAACCCTTTGCGAAGCAGACATTACTACAAAGAATCTCAAAAAGTCTATTAAATACCAAAATAATTTTAAAGTTGTTAGAAAAAAAATTAAGGATGTAGAGGAAAGAGACAGTATAAGAAACTTTCAGCCTCCAGTGACAGGTGAAATCATAATGAATCATTATAAAATTGAGCCATGTAAAGAGATTGGAATTATTAAGGAAAAAATCAAGAATGCAATTTTAGATGGTGATATAAAAAATGATTTCGATGAAGCATTTAATTTAATGCTGGAAATCGGAAAATCAATGGGATTAGAAAAATGAATAGTCTACACAAGACCACAACTATATCAATAATTATTGTCTATCTAGTTATTTTAGCTGGAGGAATAGTTAGGATGACTGGTAGTGGAATGGGTTGCCCAGATTGGCCAAAATGTTTTGGATTTTTAATTCCGCCCACAGAGAGATCCCAATTAGATTGGAAATCAAATTTTGATTATAATAAAAACCAAATAATAATTATTGATGAAAAATTATTTTATGCTAACAATAGCTTTAAATCAAAAGATAAATTTGATTCATTTAATTGGAGTAAGTATACAAAACACGATTATTCAAAATTTAATGTATATCATACCTGGATTGAATATATAAACAGACTTATTGGTGCTATTGCAGGGTTATCCGTATTAATATTATTTTTTATTTCCTTAAGATTTATTAAAACAAAAAAATTAATTTCAGCATTATCATTTTTAGCTTTAATTGCAATTCTCTTTCAAGCTTGGTTAGGTAAAACTGTAGTTGATAGTAACCTTACCGCAAACACAATAACTGTTCATATGGTAATGGCTATAGTCCTCTTGTTCATACTATTCTCTATTCTAGCATTTTCAAATACTAAAAAACTTAGATTTAAAATATCAAAAAATATCTCATTATTAGTATTATTATCATTAGGACTTCTGCTTATTCAAATAATCACTGGAACAGAAGTTAGAAAATTCATTGACATCAAAATGGAATTTTTCAATTATATAGAAAAAGAGAAATGGATAGAAAATATTCCAAGTACATTTAGCTTTCACAGGAGTTTTTCTTGGTCAATTATTATTGTAAATAGTGTAATATATTTCAAAGCAATAAAAAGTGGGTTAAAATCAAGATTGATATACATAGTAAACTTTTTAATTTTTTTACAAATTATTTCTGGCATAATTATGTACTATTTTCATTTTCCATTTACATCACAACCAATACATTTATTAATTTCAGCATTAATTATTGGCATTCAATTTTATTTTTTACTATTGTACAACATTTCAAATAATGCAATTAAAATTTAGAATAATATTAAACGTTAAAGAGGATGTGTTGAGAGATATAGTAACAGACTCTGCTACCTCACTTTTGGAATTCAGTAATATAATTTCATCTGAATTTGGATTTGATTCATCTGAAATATCTACATTTCATAAAACAGATGATAACTGGGAACAACTTGAAGAAATTAAAATTTTTAAAATAGATGATAAAGACGAAATAATGGATAACATTCCTATTTCAAATTTTTTTATTTTAAAAAATGATAAACTTATTTTTATTTATGACTTTTTAAACTATTGGACATTTTTTATTGAACTTCATGAGGTTGGAGAGTTTATTAATGATGATAGTAATTATATTGTTATTAATTCAGTCGGAGAAGTTCCCAAAGAGGCGCCCACCAATATATTCAATGTTAGTGATAAAATGAGTGAAACAGATTTTGATGATAATCAGATAGATTAATGAGCTTTTCACTAACATCAGACTTTAAACCAACTGGAGATCAACCTAATGCAATTAAAAGTATAACTGACTCATTCACTAATAATCAAAATCATGTAACTCTACAGGGAGTTACTGGATCAGGAAAAACTTTTACTGTAGCTAATGTTATTCAAGAATTAAAAAAACCAACACTTGTTTTAGCTCATAATAAAACTCTAGCAGCTCAATTATATTCGGAATTTCAAAATTTTTTTCCGAATAATGCTGTAGAATATTTTGTTTCATATTATGACTATTATCAACCAGAAGCATACATTCCTTCTTCAGGTCTATATATTGAAAAAGACTTATCAATTAATGAGCAAATTGAAAAATTCAGATTAAGCGCAACTTCCTCTTTACTCTCAGGAAGAGACGATATAATTGTAGTTGCTTCAGTATCCTGTATATATGGTATAGGAAACCCATCTGAATTCAAAAAACATGTTATTAGAATTGAAGTGAATCAAGAAATTCAAATTTCAAAACTATTATCATTATTTGTAAAAAGTCAATATTCTAGATCAATAAATGACCTAAATAGAGGAAGTTTCTCTGTTAAAGGTGATGTAGTGGATATATTTCCAAGTTATTCGGATATATTTTACAGAATTAATTTTTTTGGAGATAATATTGAAAGTATTGAATCAATTGACCCTTTATCAGGGAACAAAATTGAAGACTATAATAATTTGAGGATCTTCCCTGCTATGATTTTTGTCACTTCAGAATCAAGTATTAAATCTGCAATTAATAATATTGAATTTGATTTAGAAGAACAAGTGAAATATTTTGAAGAGATCGAAAGAGGTCTTGAAGCAAAGAGAATAAAAGAAAGAACAGATTTTGATCTAGAAATGATAAAAGAACTTGGATATTGCTCCGGTATTGAGAATTATTCGAGATACCTAGATGGAAGGAGTCCAGGGACTCGCCCCTTTTGTTTATTAGATTATTTTCCAGATGATTATTTAATGGTAATTGATGAAAGTCATGTTACGATTCCTCAGGTTCATGCGATGTATGGCGGAGACAGAAGTAGAAAAGAAAATTTAGTTGAATATGGTTTCCGACTTCCTGCAGCACTTGACAATAGACCATTAAAATTTGAGGAATTTGAAGATCTTCAAAATAATGTGTTGTATGTTAGCGCAACACCCGCAGATTATGAACTTAGAAAATCTGAAGGTCTTTATGTTGAACAAATAATTAGACCAACTGGTGTTCTAGATCCAATAATTGAGGTTAGAAAATCTGAAAATCAAATTGATGATTTAATTGAAGAGATTCTTAAAAGAGTTGAAAAAGACGAGAGAGTTCTTGTAACTACATTAACTAAAAGAATGGCAGAAGAATTAACAAAATATCTTCATAAGTCAAAAATTAGGGCTAATTATATTCACAGTGATATTGATACACTTGAAAGAGTAGAAATAATGCAAAATTTAAGGAAAGGAATATTTGATGTTTTAGTTGGTGTTAATTTATTGAGAGAAGGTCTTGATCTGCCTGAAGTATCACTTGTAGCAATTTTAGATGCAGATAAAGAAGGATTCCTAAGAAGCCATAGATCTTTGATTCAGACAGTAGGTAGAGCTGCAAGAAACATAAATGGAAAATCTATAATGTATGCAGATATAATAACTGACAGTATGAAAAAGACAATTGATGAAACTAAATATAGGAGAAAGAAACAACAGGAATTTAACAATGTAAATGATTTAGTTCCAAGACAGATGGAAAGATCATTTACAAATTCATTTGAACAAATTGGAGAGTCTGTTAGTACTAATTATGATGACTTTGAAGAAGAGATAAAAAAGTATCATACAGAAAACCAAATACAGGTCAAAATTAGAGAGTTAAGAAAAGAAATGGAAACAGTAGCTAAAAAACTTGATTTTCTTAAGGCTGCTGATCTTAGAGATAAGATTGAATATCTAAAGAAAAAAATTAAATAAAAAAAAGGTGTACAAATTGTACACCTTAATTTTGGATTATTAACTCTATTAGCTTATATCAATTACCCTGTTAGGTTTTGTGATACTATCCTTTCTCTTTGGTAATTTAATTTTTAAAATTCCATTTTTATAGTTTGCTTTGATTTTATCAAGTTCTACTGATTCCGGAACTCTGAAAGACCTTTGAAAAGATGAATAATTAAATTCATATAATCTGATATTTTCATTTTGATCATAGTCAGAATTGTTTGATGAAATCACTAAAATTTTATCATTTAATTCTATGGTAAAGTCATCTTTCTTCATTCCTGGCACTGCAAGATCGATTTCAAAAGAATCATTATTCTCAACAGAATTAACTGATGGTACAGAATGTCTTCTATTAAATAAGTTCATTCCAAAGTCATCATTAAAGAATTCATTCATTAATGATGGAAAAACGTTGTTGTTATTATATTTTACTATTCTCATAATTTATTTTTTTAATTAAACATTGAATCATAAATTCAGTAGATAATGTTCAAATAGAATACCAAATAATAAAATATGTCAAAATGACGCAAAAAAATAAAAAAATATGACTATATGTCAGTTTATGGCAGCTTGAACCTTTGTTGCCGCCTCATCAAAAGCAGTAGCTGATTGAACATTTAAACCAGAACTATCAATGATTTCCTTGGCCTTTGCAGAGTTGGTACCCTGAAGTCTAACAATAATCGGTATATTAATATTATCTAAATTCTGGCAAGCAGAAACAATACCCTCCGCTACTCTATCACACCTGACTATTCCACCAAATATATTTACCAAAATAGCCTTTACATTTGAGTCTTGAAGTATTAGCCTAAATGCCTTTTCAACCCTACTAGAATCTGCAGTCCCACCTACGTCAAGAAAGTTTGCAGGTTCACCACCGGCGAGCTTAATTAGATCCATAGTTGCCATTGCTAGCCCAGCACCATTTACCATACATCCTACATTCCCATCTAAGTCAACATAATTTAAACCATTCTCTCTTGCCTCAACTTCAACTGGATTTTCTTCATTTAAATCTCTTAAGGACTCATAATCTTTGTGCCTCCAGAGAGCATTTTCATCAATAGTAACTTTTGAATCCACAGCAATTATTTTATCATCTGAAGCTTTTAATACAGGATTTATCTCAAATAATGATGCATCAGATTTTACGTATGCGTTGTAAAGATTTGTAATAAATTTTGACATATTTTTAAAAGCTTGACCCTTTAAACCTAAATTGAAGGCAATTTTTCTTGATTGGAATGGAAGGATTCCAGTTCCAGGGTCAACCTCTTCATTAAAAATTAGCTCTGGAGTATTTTCAGCAACTGCCTCGATATCAACCCCCCCTTCAGTTGAGTAGACAATCATATTTTTAGATGATGATCTGTTAAGCAAAACAGATACATAGAATTCCTTTCTCTCAAACTCTCCATCATAATATACGTCTTCAGCAATAAGCACCTTTCTTACAAGCTTTCCATCTTTTGATGTTTGTGGGGTAATAAGCTGCATCCCAATTATTTCAGATGAAATTTTCTTTACTTCATCAATACTCTTTGCAATTTTAACACCTCCTCCTTTTCCTCTACCGCCTGCATGTATTTGCGCCTTTACTACAAATATTTTAGTACCCGTCTCTTCAGATAGCTTTTTTGCATATTTTACAGCTTCATCTACAGTACTTGCAACATAACCTTTTTGGATCTCAACATTAAAGTTTTTGAGTAGTTCTTTTCCTTGATATTCATGTAAATTCATGCGGACAAATATAGTTACAAAACTTAAGAAATTTGAATTATTTAAAATCAGATTTATATTTAAAGATTAATTCATTTATATGAATATTAAGAAACTCAAAAAAGCTGCCCAAAGTTATGGCACACCTTTGTATGTATATGATTTGTCAGTAATAGACAGGCAATTAGAAAAGCTTAAAGTAGCATTTAATAAAATAAATAATTATCAAATCCACTTTGCAGCTAAAGCTCTATCCAATATATCAATATTAAAGTATATTAATAGTCTTGGTCTAGGGCTTGACGCAGTTTCAATTGAAGAAGTTAAAATTGGAATTAAATGTGGCTTTAAAAAAGAAGAAATTTTATTTACTCCAAATGGAGTAAATTTTTCTGAAATTAAAGAGGCTGTATCCTTGGGAGTTAAAATTAACCTAGATAGTATTGAATCACTAAAAGATTTCTCTAACAGCTATCCCAATCAACCCGTATCAATCAGAATTAATCCAGGAGTATATGCTGGAGGAAACGAAAATATTAGTGTTGGACATTTGAATTCAAAATTTGGAATTCCTGAAGAAAGATTAGATGAAATTTTAGAAATGGAATTAGATAAAAAAATCAAAGTAACAACTCTTCATATTCATACTGGGAGTGACATTATAAAGGATAATGATTTTCAACTAGGAATAGAAAAGATATTTTCAATTGCACATAAATTTAATAATATAGAAACAATTGATCTTGGGGGTGGAATCAAAATACCCTATTTTAAGGGAGATACCGAGACTGATCTTGATAATTACGCGAAAATTATTAAAGATGAACTTAAAAAATTCAAATCAAAGAAAGGGAAAGACTTGAAACTTATTTTTGAGCCAGGAAAATTTTTAGTTAGCGACTCAGGGTATTTCATTACCAAAGTTAATTATATCAAAAAATCAAGCAGAAATACTTTTATACAAGTTGACTCTGGTTTTAACCACTTTGTTAGGCCTACACTCTACAAATCTTTTCATGATATAATTAATTTATCTAATCCCAATGATGAAAAATTCGAGTACTCTGTTGTCGGCTATATTTGCGAAAAAGACACTTTTGCAGAAAAAAGAAGAATATCAAAAATATCATCAGGTGATATATTATGTTTTAAGAATTCAGGAGCTTACGGCTTTACGATGACTAGTAATTACAATAGTAGACTAAAACCTTCTGAAGTATGTATTTATGAAAACAAAATATTAGAAATAAGAAAAAGAGAAGAGTTTGATGATCTTCTTAACAAACAGATTGATATATTTAAAGATTAACATTTTTTAATTCACAAATGGATTAATTTATTGTTAAATACCTATAATGTTTAGCATGATTTAATAATATTATAATTAAGTTTGAGGTGAAAAATATTACAATGAAAAATATCTACACACTTTTTTTTGCTTGTCTTTTTACTGTTAATCTTCATTCACAAGGAAATATTAATGGAAATATTACTGGAGCCTCTCAACAGGCACTTATTGATTTTGGAAATAGGTCGTCTAGAGCTCCACAACCATTAAATGTTCAAGGAAGTCATTACTTTGATGAAAATTTTAGTATTGCAAAGCTTGAATATTTTGGTAAAGAGTTAAATGATACTGGATACATGAGGTATAACGCTTTCAGAGATGAAATTGAAATGGCTGACACACCATCACAATCTGAGTCTGATGTGATTTTAATCAAAAGTGCAGATGTAATTCCTCTAATAAGTGGTGAGAGATATGAGTATCTACCTTATAGACTTGAAAGTGGAAACGCCTACATGGGTTATTTAATAAATATTTTTGATGGTCAGAAAGATAAATTGTTTTTAAGGAAAAAGAAGACATTTATGGAGGCAAAGATTGCACGAACATCACTTGAAAACTCATTCCCTCCAAGATATGTAGAGAGTATAGAGCTTTACATAAGCTCAAATGGTGGGACACCCGTGAAACTTAAACAATCAAAAAAATCAATAATTAACTACTTTGGAGAAAACTCTGATAAAGTCAAGAAATTTATTAAATCTGAAAAGTTAAAAGTGAGTGATTTGAGCTCCATTATAAGGATTTTTGAATTCGTAGAAAATATCTAGTTTTATTAGTAATATGATAATTATTTAACATAATTATTATCATATATCTATAATTTTATACTTTTTTATATTAAAATCTCGTTTTTTTTATTTTTTTTTCAATAAACTTTACATGTTTCTTTTTTTTTTGAATTATTGATGTATCTTAGCATTTACGAAAAATTTAAGAAAATTTTAACAAAAATTTATTAATAACTAAATAACTAAGTATGAAAAGCTTATTCAGATTACTAGTGGTTTTCTTGCTGACGGCACAACTTTCGTTTGCACAGAAGACAGTAACTGGTGTTGTTTCTGATCCTGATGGCCTTCCTTTACCGGGAGCAACCGTCATAGTTCAGGGTACAACTACTGGTGTAACCACTGATTTCGATGGGAACTTTTCTATTAATGTATCTGAAGGTCAGACTCTGGAATTCAGTTTTGTTGGTTATGAATCATCAGCAGTAGCTGTTGGTGCAGGCAACGTCATTAATGTATCGCTTTCCCTAGGTAATCAACTTGAAGAAGTTATCGTAACCAGTTTAGGTATTACAAGAGAAAAACGTGCACTAGGATATGCTGTATCGGAGGTTGACAATAGTCAAATCGAAAATAGAGCTTCTGGTGATGTTGCGCGTGTTCTTTCCGGTAAAGCCTCTGGTGTACAAGTAACAAATCAAGGTGGTATTTCTGGATCAGGAACAAGTGTTATAATTAGAGGTTTAAGTACCTTTAGTTCAAGTAACCAACCGTTATTCGTTGTTGATGGTGTCCCTTTCGCAAGTGACACTAACTCAATGGGTAGTTTTACCTCAGGTAACAATGGTTCATCAAGATTCCTAGATCTAGATCCAAATAATATTGAATCTGTTAACGTTCTTAAAGGTTTAGCTGCTGCTACACTTTATGGATCGGAAGGTAGAAACGGTGTAGTTTTAATAACTACTAAATCCGGTACTACAGCTTCAGGTATGAAAGCTCAAAAAAATGAAGTGACTGTTAACACGTCTTACTTCACGAATGAGCTTGCCATGAAGCCAGAATATCAGAATCAGTATGGTAATGGTTTTAACCAAAACTTTGGATGGTTCTTCTCTAACTGGGGTCCTAGTTTCGACGAGGCAGGTCCAGCAGGATGGGGTAGACAGTCTCAAATTAATGGTTCAGGTGCTTCACCTCACGGTACTACTCAAGCAGGGTTCTTAAAACACCCATATGTGAGTAACCTTAATGCTAGATTCCTTGCAAGAGATCTACTGCCTTTATTAGGCTTATCTATGGACTCTATGTGGGAATGGAAGCCTTATGACAGTGTTGGAGACTTATTCCAGCCAGGAAGCATTATCAATACTAACATTAACTTCAGAGGTCAAAGTGATGACGGAAAAGTTTCTTATAATGTTAACTATGGTAATTTAGATGATGAAGGATTTACTCCTGGAAACACTCTAAGAAGAAACAATATTAGTTTCGGTGGTAGAGCTGTTTTATCAAATAAAATTACTGTTAACGGAACACTTAACTATTCATTCACTGATTTTAAAACACCACCAATTGCTGCGGCATATAGTAGTGGTAGTTCTGATTCATCATTATATGGTAACGTATTCTATACTCCAAGATCTGTTGGTATAGGTCAGCTACCGTATGCACACCCTATTACTGGAGCATCTATCTACTATAGATCTTCAAATGGTATACAACACCCACTTTGGACTGTTGCAAATACTCAGGATGCGCAAGCAACTCACAGGGTTTATGGTGGTACTTCAGTACAATATGACATCTCTGATAATTTAAACATTCAATATAGATATGGTTATGATGTATATAGTGAGGATAACACAAGTTATCAAAACAAAGGTGGTGTTGACGGAAGTCTTGAGACACAATCTGGATTCTACGAAAAGTGGAATAACACTGCTACTATATTTAACCACCAAATAACTGTTAACGGAGATTACGAACTTGACAGTGATTGGTCTATGACTTTTAACGCTGGTGCTACATCAAATGCAAGAGAATATGATAGAAATGGTGTAAGAAGTACTGGTCAGAATGTATTTAACGTATTAAGACATTATAACTTTAACTCACAGGAAGAAATTGAATTTTATTCTAGAAGAAACATACTTGGTGTATTTGGTCAAGCTTCTCTAGATTATCAAAATTACTTGTATTTAACATTAGCATCTAGAACTGACTGGGTATCTAACCTAGCAGAAGAAAATAGATCTATTACTTACCCTTCTGCAAGTATATCTTTCGTTCCAACTTCAGTTTTAGACTTTGGTAACTTACCAGTCGATTTCCTTAAAGTTAGAGCTAGTTATGGTACATCTGCAACGTTCCCAACGGGATATCCGATTTCATCTGTACTTAACTTAAATACAAAAGATTTTAAGATTGATGGTGTTGATGTAATTACAAACACATCTGGTTCATCTCTTGGTAACCTAGGTTTAAAGCCTGAGTTACTTGCTGAACTTGAGTTTGGTCTTGAAGCTAATTTATTTGATAATAGATTATCTGCTGAGATTTCTTACTTCGACAGAGAAACTACCGATCTTATTATAACTCAACCACTTGACCCATCAACAGGTTATACTTCTACAAGTACTAACATTGGTCAGATTGGTTCATCAGGTTGGGAGATTGATCTAAACGCTGATTGGATTAGAGGTGATAAGTTTAACTGGAACACTAGTGTAAACTATACAACTAACCAATCGATTGTTGAAGATCTAGGACAAAACACGGATCAAATTGTTTATGCTGGTTTCTCTACAAGAGGTAACGCTGCAATTCCTGGATTACCATTAACATCTATGATTGGAACATCTGTTTCAAGAGATAGTTCTGGTAGACCATTAATTGATGCTGCTGGTAGTTATGGTACAAACAACGATACAAACTACAAAACCAATAAGTACTCGTTAATTGGTGATAGTCAGCCTGACTTTGTTGCAAACTTAGGAAACACTATTACTTATGGAAATTTCTCTTTAAATTTCCTACTTAACGCTACAATTGGTGGTGATATGTATTCAAGTTTTATCATGACATTACTTGGAAGAGGTCAAACAGTAGATACTATTGATAGAGAATTACCATATATTTTACCTGGTGTTCTTGCTGATGGATCTCCAAACAATAAACAAATTGATAACGCTACAACTTACTTCGGTAACTTGATTTTAGGAGCTGACGAGTTAAGAACTTGGGATGCTAGTGTGATAAGATTAAGTGAAGTTTCACTTACTTTTGATGTACCTAAAAAATGGTTAGATAAAACTCCATTTGGAGCGGCTTCTGTTGCTGCACAAGGTTTCAACCTTTGGTATGATGCTTATAATACTCCTGAAGGTATTAACTATGATCCAAACATCGCCGGTCTTGGTGTTGGTAACGGTTCTGGTTTTGAATACTTCAACGGTGTTAGTGCTAGAAGATACGGTGTAAGTTTAAAATTAACATTCTAATTCAAAATATAATAAATTATGAAAAATTTAAACAAACTTTCGATTTTAGCTTTTTCTAGTTTACTAGTATTAAGCTCATGTGAAACTACTGAGTTAGATCTAACTGTTAACCCTAATGCGTTAAACCCTGCTCAGGCAAGTACTGACTTATTTATTAATAATATTCAGGAAGACTTTGCTTCATGGGTTGATGATGTAGGTGATGTAGGTGCAAGACTTACAAGAATTGCCTACTTAGGTGGTGACAGAATGTATAGAGATGCTTATTCTCCAGGTTCATTCTCTGGTACTTGGTCAAGTGCTTACCAAGGTATGATGGAGGATATTAGATTAATGAATGCCCTAGCGAGTGAAAACGGTCTTACATATCATATTGGTATGGGTCAGGTTTTCCAAGCATACATTATGTTAACTTTAGTAGACATGTTTGGTGATGTTCCTTATTCTGAAGCATTATTAGGTTCTGAGAACCTTAATCCTGCTGCTGACTCTGGTCAGTCAGTATATAATGCAGCACTAGGATTGCTTGATTCTGCAATTAATAACTTTGGCCAAGGTGGTGTTCCTCCTACATACGATATGTATTATGGTGGTAACGCTGACGGTTGGATCAAAGCTGCAAATAGTATCAAGAAAAGAGCGTACCTAAACCTAGGTGAATATTCAAACTACAATGCTATTACTAATTATATTACTGATAGTGCTGATGACTTTGAATTCAAATGGGGTACTAATGCTATTAACCCAGATACTAGACACCCAATTTACAGATATAACTACTCTAATACTGGAGCCGGTGATTATCAATCTAACTGGATGATGGATCGTTTAATGAAAGGTAGAAATGGTTACAGAGACCCAAGAATTCTATATTTATACTATAGAAACGTTTCTGAAACACCAGGAGCAGATGGACCTCCAAATGAAGTCCAGATAGAATGTTCTACACCTGGATATTATATCGAACCTCACAGGGTTGCTTACGGATTGTACTGTGTACTTCCTGAAGGATACTGGGGTAGAGATCACGGAAACGATGAAGGTATTCCACCTGATGGTTTCGAGAGAACTCTAGCAGGTATATTCCCAGCTGGTGGTGCTTATGATGACCTAAGTTTTGGTGGTCTTGGTGCCGGAGATGGTCAAGGTGGTGCAGGTATTACTCCAATTGTTGCTAACTCATGGATGCATTTTATGAATGCAGAAGTTGCAGTTATGACAGGAGGAGATCCTACTACTGAAACTCTAGCAGGTATTAGATCCCACATGAATAAAGTGGATGATATAACAGGTGCTCCAGCAATTAGCCAAGACGCAGTTGATGCTTACATAGCAGGATTTACTGCTGAGTGGACTGCTGCATCTACATTAGATGCTAAGCTTGAGCTTTGGGCTGAAGAATTCTGGATTACTCAAAGAGGTAACGGAATTGACGCATATAACTCGTATAGAAGAAATGGTTATCCAAAAAATCTTCAACCTATGGTTGAGCCAGATCCAGGGCCATTCCCTGTATCAATGTGGTATCCACAAAACTATGCAGCTAACAACTCTAATGTTACTCAGAAATCTGATTTAACAGCAAGAGTATTTTGGAACACTAACGGACCAGCGGTCGATTAAATCAAGAAAACATGAAAAAATTATTTATATATCTTAGTTTAATTACTCTAGTAGTCTCTTGTTCAAAAGAATTTTCTTCTGATGAATACGGAGGGTATGAGATGATGACAGACTACATGCTTAAAGAGTATACACAAGGTGCTGCTCTTAGACAAATTTCAAAGACTGGTGAGTATCAAGCTGCTACTCCAGGTACATCAGTTGTAAACTGGGTGCTTGAGCCGCACGATGCTGAAATGGGTGGATTAACTCAAAATGTAGAAATTTATCTACAATTCAACTCAGGTGCTGAAATTTTATATCAAACTGTTAACAGGTCTGATATGTATGACGGTCCAGTAGGACTTCCAAGATTTGACTTTTCACTATCATTAACTCAAGCACTTGGTGCACTTGGTGTTGGTAGCTTTAAAGGTAATGATGTTGTAACTGTAAGATTTGCATTGAATCTTACAGACGGAAGAACTATTTCAAGATCTGCTGTTACTGGATCTATGACCGGTTCATATTTCAAATCTCCTTTTTTATATCCAATAGTAATTGGATGTAGATTTGACGCTAACAATACTGGTGCTGTAGCTGGTGTATATACTATTACAGGTCAGGACAGTTGGGGAGACGGATGGAATGGTGCAACGCTTAAATGGACAATCGATGGTGTATCTACATCATGGTCTGTATCAGGAACAGACGGAACAACTTCGTTTACAGTTCCAGCGGGCACTTCAACTTTCGGATTCGAGTTTACGTCAGGAGACTGGGATAGTGAGATTACTTATCAAGTTAATTGGGTAGGTTTAGATGGTTCTGGATCTCAAACTGCTTTATCGGACGGTGCAAGTCCTGCAGTTGGATTCAAATCTATGAACATTTGTCAATAATTTGATAAATTAATATTTAAAAAGGAGGTTTTTTAACCTCCTTTTTTTTTATACATATGGATAAAAAAATAGAGATCTATGGTATTAGATCAATCATAGAGGCAATTGAATCATCAAAGGATATATCTAGAGTATATCTACTTAAATCAAATTCGCATAAAAGCAGTTTATTTAGGTCCTTAGTTAGTTTATTGGAAAATAATAATATTAAATACTCATTTGTTCCTAAGGAGAAATTTAAGAAGTTTGAAAATAAAAACCATCAAGGGGCAGTTGCGATATTATCTCCAATTAAATTATTGTCAATTGAGGAGCTAATTTCTGTAACATTCAATAAAATATCTTCTAAAACATATGTATTACTTGATGGAATAACTGATGCTAGAAATTTTGGAGCTATTATTAGAACAGCTGTGGCATCAAATGTTGACGGAATAATTATCCCTCAGAATAACTCAGCACCTGTAAACTCTGATGTTATTAAAACATCTTCAGGAGGAGTATTTAAAATACCAATAGCAAGAGTTAACAATATCAAAGATGCTATTTTACACCTAAATTCAATAGAGATGAGTATTATTAGTTTATCAGAAAAGGCGAATAAAACAATATATGATTATAATTTTAAAGAGTCTACTGCAATTATTATGGGATCTGAAGAAAGAGGCATATCTAAAGGTGTATTATCACTTTCAAATGAGATTTTAAAAATACCCATAGACTCAAAGATTGATTCACTTAATGTCTCATCTGCATTTTCAGCTGTAGCATTTGAAATTATTAGACAAAGAAATTTTTAAGCTAAAAACTGTAATTTAGTAAAAAACTTAAGTTGCCTTTAAAAATAAATCTTTACTTACTTATAATTTTTTTGTTTATAAGCAGTTGTAGCTCAGGGCTTTATGATAGATTTGAGAGTCCGATTCTAACAGAAAATACATTTATTGTCAACGATACAATAGTTAAAAAAAATCCTGTAAAATTACTAATTCAGCCCTCTACTCCAACCAATAAATTTCTCGGTTATCCACTTGGATTATACATTTATAATTTATCTAGTGAAAACGCAGATGAAAGATTTGATTCATGGATTAATAAAAAACCTAAAAGGTATGCTAGGCTTTCAAAAATATTATCAGAAAAACAGATCATTCAACTAAAAAAATACAATAACTCATTTAATGAATTTATTAAAAATCTAGGTCAGAAGCCCTTCAAACTTATTGATAGTGATGTCAGTGGTAATTTGTATAGGTTGAAACAATTTTATAATAATGAAGGTTATTTTGATTCTGAGGTAAATGTAGATACAATTATAAAGGGTAATAAGGCCAACCTTCAATATAAGGTAAGAACTAACAAAAGATATTTAATTGATTCAATCTCCCTAAAATTTAAGTCTAGTGATATAGATTCTTTATACAAAATTACAAGAAATGAAAGTTTTGTAAAAAAAGATGAATACTTCTCTATTAATAAATTGATACTAGAGAGAGAAAGGTTAATATCATTATTTAAAAATAATGGAATACATGATTTCCAGCAAAGAAACATAAACTTTAATGTTTTAATTGATAGCACTGGCTCAAAAAAGAAAATTCCACTGATATTATCGATTAATAATAAAAGTGAAGAAGATGAATATAGTATTAAGAAAATTAATGATATAAGTATTTATGTTGAATCTTTGGATGAACTATCAAATATTAGTTCATATACTGATTCTATTAATTATAGGGGAATCAAGATATTCTCAAAAGGGAATTTAAATTACTCTTTAAGATCTTTAATTGAACCAATATTTTTTGAAAAAAATACAATATATACTGATAGTGATAAACTCTTAACCTCTAGATACTTTTCTAATATAGGTGCATTTAAATATCCAAGAATATTAATTGAAGAGAAAAATGACTCTCTAAATACTTCAATATACTTATTACCAAGGGATAGATTTAGTTTAGGATTTGATTTGGACTTTACTCATTCAAATATTGAAGATTTCGGAATATCTTTTGGAACAAATTTTAACATAAGAAATATATTTAGGGGTACCGAAAATCTGTCAGTTAATCTAAATAATAGAATTGGTGCGTCTAAAGATATTGGTGACCCTAATGACTCTTTTTTTAATCTTTTTGAATTAGGTGGTAATCTTAATCTAAGAATTCCAAGGGCAGTGCTTCCATTTAGAACTTATGGATTGATAAAAAAAGAGATGAATCCTGTTACAAATTTTATTGTAGGATCAACTTTTCAGAAGAATATTGGTTTAGACAAACAATATTATTCTGGTATATATGAGGTTAATTGGAATCCAACAAAATATTCAAAAATTAATTTTAAACTCCTTGATTTTGAATATGTTAACAATCAAAATATATCTAATTATTTCAACGTATATAAAAATTCATATGATAAGCTCAATTACATTTCATCACTATATAATTTAGATCAAACGACTCTTGATCAGAATGGAGACCTTACTATTCCAGAGGGCTCAGATAAATTTATTTCACAAGTACTTAATAACGAGACAACATTGAGTTCAGATACAGATTTTTATAAGAATGTTAATTCAATTTTAGAGAGAAAAGATAGATTAACAGAAAATAATTTAATAGTTGGATCTTCTATTTCAATTAATAGAAACACTCAAGATAACTTCTTGGATGAAAACTTTTCAATATTGAGACTAAAATTTGAAATGGTTGGGAATTTATTCAATGAATTACTAAGGCCTGGGAATCTTAATTCAAATAATAAAGTTGAAATATCTAACATATTGCCATCGCAATACACAAAAGCTGAAATAAACTACATTAAACATATCTTATTGAATAATGGTAATGTTTTTGCTTTTAGAGCATTTACAGGAATAGCTATACCATATGGTAATTCAAATTATATTCCTTTTACCAGATCATACTATGCAGGTGGTTCAAATGATAATAGAGCATGGAAAGCTTATAAGCTTGGTCCAGGAAGCAGTAACAATATTAATGAGTTTAATGAAGCTAATTTTAAAATTTCTCTAAATTTTGAATATAGAAATAAAATTTCTGGAAAACTTAATGGAGCATTTTTTGTTGACATTGGAAATATATGGAATGTTAATGACAATATTGAGGATGACTCAATGACTTTTGATAATTTTTCAGATTTGAATGAGCTAGCCGTAGGATCAGGATTTGGATTAAGATATGATTTTAACTTTTTTGTATTAAGATTAGATACTGCTTTTAAAACATATAATCCAGCTAGAGTAAAAAATCAAAGATGGTTTAGTGATTTCAGCTTAAATAAAGCTGTATTTAATATTGGTATTAATTACCCTTTTTAGAAATAAGTTTAATATTTTTGACAAAGATTAACAATTATTTATTTTGAAAAACAACTTCATCTTTGGAAAAAATAATCAAGAATTATTCAACCTAGCAAAAGAGAAAAAATTTGCACTTCCTGCAGTTAATGTTTCAGGTACTAATACTATAAACTCAGTATTAGAAACTGCATCAGAAGTCAATAGCCCTGTTATAATTCAGTTTTCTAATGGTGGATCACAATTTATTGCAGGTAAAGGAATGCCTAACAAAGGCTTTAATTCATCAATTTCAGGGTCAATAGCAGGAGCATACCATATTCATAAGACTATTGATGAGTATGATGCTAAAGTAATAATTCACACAGATCATTGTTCAAAAAAACTGCTTCCATGGATAGACGGTCTTATAGATTATGGAAAAGATTTTTACAAGAAAAATAATTATCCATTGTTTTCATCACATATGATTGATCTTTCAGAAGAACCTATTGAAGAAAATATTTCTATTTGTAAAGAATATCTAAAAAAATTAACTGATCTAGAAATGACATTAGAAATTGAACTTGGAGTTACGGGAGGAGAAGAAGATGGTGTTGACAATACTGATATAGATTCATCAAAGTTATACACTCAGCCAGAAGAAGTTGCGTATGCATATTCTGAGCTTATCTCTGTGAGTGACAGATTTATGATTGCAGCAGCATTTGGTAATGTCCATGGAGTTTATAAGCCAGGAAATGTGAAGCTGACACCTAAAATCTTAAAAAATTCTCAAGAATATGTATCTGATAAATTCAATATTCCAAAGAATTCATTGGATTTTGTTTTTCACGGAGGATCGGGATCATCAGTCGAGGAAATAAGAGAAGCAATTGACTATGGTGTTATTAAGATGAATATTGATACAGATCTTCAATTTGCATTTACGGAGGGAATTAGAGATTATGTTTTAAATAAAAAAGATTTCTTAATGTCTCAAATTGGAAACCCTGATGGTAATGATATTCCAAATAAAAAATTCTACGATCCAAGAGTATGGCTTAGAGAAGGTGAAGAAACTTTTAAAGCAAGATTAGTAAAAGCTTTTGAAGACTTAAATAATATCAATACATTAGATTAAATTCATATTATTATGAGTTGGTTCAAAAGAACAAACAAAAATATAAATACAAAGACTGAGGAAAAAAAAGATATTCCCGCAGGACTCTGGTATAAGACTCCAACTGGTAAAGTTATAGAGACCAAGGAACTAGCTGAAAACATGTATGTAAGTCCTGAAGATGATTACCACGTTCATATTGGAAGTAAAGAATATTTTGAAATCCTTTTTGATGGAAAATTTAAAGAGATTGGAATTAATTTAGCACCAGTTGATTTTCTAAAATTTCAAGATCAAAAGAAATATTCTGACAGACTTAGAGATGCACAGAATAAAACAAAATTAAAAGAAGCAATTAGAGTTGGTTATGGTAAATCTTATGGTAAAGATCTTGTTATTGCATGTATGGATTTTAAGTTCATTGGTGGTTCGATGGGATCTGTAGTTGGCGAGAAAATATCTATGTCAATTGATTATGCAATAAAAAAGAAATGCCCTCTTATTGTTATATCTAAGTCTGGAGGTGCTAGAATGATGGAATCTGCAACTTCATTGATGCAGATGGCAAAAACATCTGCAAAATTAAATGACTTGTCTGAAGCAAATCTTCCATATATCTCATTATGTACTGATCCAACGACTGGAGGGACTACAGCATCTTTCGCAATGCTTGGAGATATCAACATTGCAGAACCCAAAGCCTTAATTGCATTTGCAGGACCTCGAGTTGTTAAGGATACTACAGGTCAAGATCTTCCTGAAGGCTTTCAAAAGAGTGAATTTCTTCTTGAAAAAGGATTTCTTGATTTTATTACACACAGAAAAGATTTAAAGAAAAAAGTTAACCTTTACATTGATTTAATTCAGAATAACTCTCTTCGTAAATATGATTAAATAATTTATTTTTCTAAATATATTCTAGTATATTTGCGGCTCAAAATAATTAAATGACTGTACTTAAGAAAGAAGAAATTTTCAAAGAGTTTGGTAAAAACAAGAAGGATACTGGTTCATCTGAAAGCCAGATTGCACTTTTTACTAAAAGAATTGATAGTTTATCAAATCACTTAAAGTCTAATGCTAAAGATTTTAATACCGAGAAATCTCTTGTTAAAATGGTTGGTAAAAGAAGGAATTTGCTTGAGTACCTCAAAAAGATTGATATTGAAAGATATCGTGATATTATAAAAAAATTAGGTATTAGAAAATAGCATTTTAGTTTGGTTGTCTTAAATACACACAACAAATAAATAACCAATACTAAAATTATGAGTCCAAAACCTTTATCTCAAACAATAAAATTATCCGATGGTAGAGAAATTACTATCGAAACTGGTAAACTTGCTAAACAAGCTCATGGATCAGTAGTAATAAAAATGGGGAACTGTATGCTTCTTTCTACTGTTGTTTCTAATTATGGAGCTTCATCCTTAGACTTTTTACCATTAACAGTTGATTATAGAGAGAAATTTGCTTCAGCAGGAAGATTCCCCGGTGGATTTTTTAAAAGAGAGGCTAGACCAAGTAATGAGGAGATTTTAACAATGAGAATAGTAGATAGAGTGTTACGTCCTCTTTTCCCTAAAGATTATCATTCTGAGACTCAAGTAATGATTCAACTTATGTCTCATGACGAGGATGTTATGCCTGATGCCCTTGTTGGTTTAGCAGCATCTGCAGCAATTTCATTATCAGATATTCCATTTGATGGACCAATTTCTGAGGTAAGAGTTGCTAGGATTGATAGTAATTTTATTATCAACCCATCAAAGAGTCAATTAGAAGAATCTGATATTGATATCATGGTAGGAGCAAGTCAGGATTCAGTTGTTATGGTTGAAGGTGAATTTGATGAGATTTCTGAAGAAGAAATGACCGATGCAATTAAATTTGCTCATGAAGAAATTAAGAGACAAATTGATGCTCAAAAGAAGCTAGTTAAACAAGCTGGAATTAGTCCTGAAAAAAGAGAATATGATGGTGCAGAAGAAGATCAAGAATTAGAATCTGAAATTTCAGAAAAAGTATATCAAAAATCATATGACATAGCAAAAAAAGGGTTATCAAAAAGTGAAAGGAGTGAACTATTTGGCTCACTTAAAGATGAGCTAATTGACTCATATGACGAAGATACACTGGAAGAAAAAAAAGATTTAATAATTAAGTATTTTAATAAGGCACAAAAGAAAGCTGTTAGAGATTTAGTGTTAAATGAAGGCATTAGGCTTGATGGGAGAGAAACAGAGAGCATCAGAGATATATGGACTGAAGTTGGATATCTTCCCTCTACACATGGATCTGCGGTGTTCACTCGAGGTGAAACTCAATCACTAGCATCTGTAACATTGGGAACAAGTAGAGAAGTTAATGTCATTGATATGCCAACAGACCAGTCTGAAGAAACATTTTATCTACATTATAATTTCCCGCCTTTTTCAACTGGAGAAGCTAGACCTCTGAGAGGAACCTCAAGAAGAGAGGTGGGTCACGGAAATCTTGCTCAAAGAGCACTAAAAAAAGTTATGCCAGAGGATTGTCCTTATACTGTAAGGATAGTTTCTGAAATATTAGAATCAAATGGTTCATCATCAATGGCATCTGTATGTGCTGGTTCTATTGCATTAATGGATGCCGGTATTAAAATTAAAAGTAATGTGTCTGGTATAGCCATGGGTCTCATTTCCGAAGGAGACAAATATGCTGTTTTATCTGATATTCTTGGAGATGAGGATCATCTCGGAGATATGGATTTTAAAGTCACAGGAACCAAAGAGGGAATCACTGCATGTCAAATGGACATAAAGATTAAGGGTCTTAA
>CACNIG010000008.1 GCA_902620455.1 uncultured Bacteroidota bacterium | reverse complement strand
AAAGAGAAGCTCAAGCTCTATTAACTGAGGCAAAAGGCTACGATAAGCATAATATGCTAACTGCACAGATAAAGCTTATGCAAGAACAGATGAAAAGAATTTAATATCAAGTTTTTTTATCGTAAATAGATTTTTTTTTATCTTTGCTGTCCAGCTTTTTTATTTATGAGTGAGATAACAATAGAGAATAATGAGTTTTTAAGACAATTTGAAGTCAAGGTTTCAGACTCATTAGCTAGAATAGAATACGCTGAACAAGAAAGAAAAATTTTCCTAACTAAAATTCATATTCCAGATAATTTAAAAGATAAATCTTTTGAAGAGGAATTCATCATTAAAGTTCTTGAATTTATAGAAAGTAAAAACCTGAGAGTAGTTCCTACCTCACCAAGAATTGCAGGATTTGTTAGAAAGAATAAAGCATTTAAACATCTTCTTCCTGTTGGAATTAAACTTTAGTTTTCATTAAAACTAAATGGCAAATCCATCTGAGTCAATATCAACAAAAATAGACTTTACTATTGTACCAACTATACTGGGGTCCCATGGTCTTCTGAATCTAATATAGTTAGAGGAAAATCCTTCTATGTAGCCATTTTTTTCTTCCGATTCAAACAGAACATCTTGAATGCTGCCTCTGTTTCTCTCATAGAAAGATGCTTTCTTTTTACTAGATAAAAGCCTTAATAATTTACTTCTTTTTGTCCTAACATTAGGCTCTACAATATTAGGTAACGATATGGCATGAGTATTATCTCTCTCTGAGTAAGTAAACACATGAAAATAGGAAACATTTAAGCTGTCCAGAAAATCAAGACTTTCAAGGAATAGATCATCATTTTCTCCTGGAAAACCAACAATAACGTCAACACCAATACATGCATCAGGCATCAATCTATTTATTTTTTCAATTCTACTTTTATACAATTTTGAGTCATATCTTCTTCGCATCAATCTTAAAATAGAATCGCTACCGCTTTGTAATGGGATATGAAAATGATGAACAAACTTTTTGCTAGTGCTAATAAAGCTAATTATTTCATCATTAAGTAGGTTTGGCTCAATCGAAGATATCCTAAATCTCAAATCTAAGTCAAGGTTGTCTAATTCCTTTATCAAATCAAGAAAAGTAGAGTTTAATTCTTTGTTTTCATTTTTACCAAAGTCCCCCAAGTTTATACCAGTCAAAACTATCTCTTTAATATTTTGACTTGCAATTTCATAGACATTTTCAATCACATTTGAAATAGAATTACTTCTTGACTTACCCCTTGCAAGTGGAATAGTACAAAAACTGCACTTGTAGTCACACCCATCTTGAACTTTTAAAAATGCTCTTGTACGATGATTTAAAGAATAACTTTCCTTAAAAAAGTTTACATCATTTATGTTACATGAGTGAATCTTTTTTGAATGGTCACTATCTAAATTTTTGAGATATTCTAAAAGATTAAATTTATCATCTGCACCTAGAACCAAATCAACACCATCTACTGATAACAACTCTTTTGGTTTTAACTGAGCATAGCATCCGATTGCTGCAATAAAAGCATTCGGATTATTTTTTTGAGCTTGCTTGACAAAATACTTAAACTTTTTATCAGCATTTTCTGTCACAGAGCAGGTGTTTATGACATATGCATCTGCAAATTCATCAAAATCTACAATTTTGTAATCATTTTCTTGAAGTGATTTTGAAATATATGAGGACTCAGAAAAATTTAATTTACATCCAAGTGTATGAATAGCAATCTTAGATATATTTCTTTTAACTTCTGATGATACCAAGATACTTGACAAAACTTTAAAATAATCTATGAAGGATCTGTATCTTCTGATTCTTGTGAGTCATTAATTTCCTCAGTAGCAGGTGCTTCCTCAGTAGCAGGTGCTTCCTCAGTAGCAGGTGCTTCCTCAGTAGCAGGTGCCTGATTGAAATTAGCATATTTGCTTCTAAACTTATCAACTCTACCAGCAGTATCTACTAACTTAGATTTACCAGTATAATAAGGATGAGATGTTCTTGATATTTCAAGTTTGAAAAGCGGATATTCTACACCATCAATTTTAGTGGTCTCCTTAGTTTCAACAGTAGACTTTGTTAAAAAAACATCATTGTTAGACATATCTTTAAATGCTACTAGTCTATAGTTATCAGGATGTATATTACTTTTCATAATTTTAAAGTGAGTGCAAATTTAAAATTTTTTTCATATATCCTATCATTATAATTGCTTAATTTTACTCAAATAATTTAATACAAACAAAATGTTAGAATCTAAAGGAACTGTTAAGTCTACTGTGCTAAACTATGGTTTGATAATGGGTGGGCTAACTGTCGCGTTTACCGTCATGTTATTTCTAATGGACATGCACTATCAAAACTCTTCAATTCAACAATGGACTGGATTATTAATAATGGCAGGGTCAATTGTTTTTGGGCAATTAGCTTTTAAAAAGATGAATGAAGGTTTTATAAGTTTAGGTGAAGGAATGAAAATTGGGATTGGAGTTACTGCACTTGGATCTGCAATTGGTATTGCATATGGAATATTTCAAGGTAGTGTCCTAGATCCAGATACTATGACTAAGGCCATGGATTATGCAATTGAACAAGCTATACAGCAAAATCCTGAAATTGGAGATGAGATAGTAGGAGCTATGGAAGAAGCATTTGAATTTTTTGCAAATCCACTTATTTCATCATCAATAGGAATGGCAGTCTCATTATTCTTTGGTGCACTTATTTCTTTATTAACTGGATTAGCACTAAAAAAAAATAGGCCAGCTTAAATAGCCTATGGATGTCTCAATTGTAATACCACTTTATAATGAATCTGAGTCCTTAATCGAACTCAATGAATGGATTAATAAATCTTTGATTAGTAGTGGTTTTTCCTATGAAATAATTTACATCGATGATGGGAGTGATGATCAGTCTTGGAATATTATTGAAGATATAGCAAAAGAGAATAACAACGTTAAAGGTATTTCATTCAGTAGAAATTTTGGAAAATCACAAGCATTAAGAGTTGGATTTTATGAATCCAAAGGTGATTATGTTGCAACACTTGATGCTGATCTTCAAGATTCACCTGAAGAAATCCCAATAATGATTGATAAATTGATAAAAAATAATCTTGATATGATATCTGGATGGAAAAAGAAAAGACATGATTCATATTTTTTTAAAAAGATTCCATCTTTATTTTTCAACATGGTAGCACGTGCTTTTTCAGGAATAAAACTTCATGACTTTAATTGTGGAATTAAGGTCTACAAAAAAGAAGTAATAAAGTCAATTAACTTATATGCTGATATGCATAGATTTATTCCAATTCTTGCAAAAAATGAAGGTTTTGATAAAATTGAAGAGCATATAGTAAAACATCAATCCAGAAAATATGGCAAAAGTAAATTTGGAAATGAAAGATTTATAAGAGGATTTTTAGATATAACCACTCTTTGGTTTACTAATAAATTTGGAAGAAGACCAATGCATTTTTTTGGTTTAATCGGAACAATAATGATTTTTGTTGGTACTATATTCTCAATATACCTGGGTTATAACAAGTTATTTATTGATACAAATTCTAGGCTAATTACAACTAGACCTGAATTTTATATTGCTTTAGCTACAATGATACTGGGTGCGCAATTTTTTATTGCAGGGTTTTTAGCTGAATTAATTTTAAAGTTTAATTTAAATAAGGATAAGTATTCAATAAAAAATAAAACTTTTTAAATGAATTATTTTACTAAAGTTCTTAAATATGGCCTTGAATACTCATACTTTGCAGTACTTAATATTCTATTTAACATTCTGTATGCAATTTTTAGTGCATTAGCATTTGTCTCTTTCATTCCTATGCTAGATGTGCTTTTTAAACAAACAAAAAAAGTGTATGAGGCGCCTGTATATTCAGGTATTGGTAATATCAGAGAATATGCAGAAAATTATTTTAATTATTATATATCCAAACAGTTAGAAACAGATATTTCTACAACACTAATTATTGTTGTCAGTATAGTTATCTTCTTTTTTCTAATGAAGAATGTTTTTAATTATCTAGCATTGTTCAACATCACTTTTGTTAAAAATGGTCTTTTGAAAAAACTAAGAGAAAGTCTTTATTCTAAAGTTTTAGTTATGCCAATTCCATATTTTATCAATAAGAAAAAAGGTGATTTGATGTCAAGGATTACTGCTGATATTCTTGAGATTCAAACATCATATTTATCCATTTTAGAGTTAATGGTTAGAGAACCCTTGACAATATTATTTACACTTATTGTAATGTTTACCATTAGTCCTGAACTAACACTTTTTGTAATATTATTTATTCCTATTTCCGGATTTATTATATCGATAATTGGAAAAAGATTAAGAAAAGATTCTAAAGAGGTACAGCAACAACAGAGCAACTTTCTCTCAATTATAGATGAGACGATTAGTGGCCAAAAAGTGATAAAATCATTTTTATCTGAGTCTTTTTTTTCAAGAAAATTTGATAAAATAAATCATTTACTATACAAGTATTCTAACAAAGTAATTAATAGAAAAAATTTAGCAGGTCCTTTCAGTGAGTTTATGGGAATTTTAGTTATCGGTGTACTTCTTTGGTTTGGAGGGAGAATGGTGCTTGTAAGCGAGTCAATTTCTGGCACAACATTTATTGTTTTTATGGGTCTTGCATACAATATATTAACTCCAGCTAAAAATTTAAGTAAATCTTTTTACAGTATAAAAAAAGGTAATGCTGCTGCTGAACGAGTATTCGAAATTATTGAGTATGATAAATATTCCAATGATCGGACCAGAAATATAGAAATTGAGGAGTTTAAAGATAAAATCAGCTTTCAAGATTTAGAGTTTAGTTATGGTGAATCAAAAATTTTAGATGGAATAACATTCACAATAAAGAAAGGCGAGAGCGTTGCGTTAGTTGGATCATCAGGAAGTGGTAAATCTACTATAGCTAATCTTCTTAATGGTTTCTTTAGTGCTGATTCAGGAAGCTTATTAATAGACGGAATCAATATTTCTGATATTAAAAGAGAATCTCTTTACAAAAACATATCTATTGTAACACAAGAGTCTATTCTTTTTAATGATAATATATTTAATAATATTAAAATTGGAAATTTAGATTCAGAAAAAGAAGATATTATAAGTGCTGCAAAAGAAGCTAATGCTCATGAATTTATAGAAGAACAAATTAATGGCTATGAAACAGTTATTGGAGACTATGGTAACAAATTATCTGGTGGTCAAAAACAAAGGCTGACTATTGCAAGAGCAATGTTAAAAAGTCCCTCAATACTAATATTGGACGAAGCAACTTCATCATTAGATAGTAAATCAGAGAAAAAGATTCAAGATGCTATCAATAAGCTCATGCAAGGTAAAACTTCACTTATTATTGCTCATAAGTTTTCAACAATAAAAAAATGTGATAAAATTATTCTCATCGATAAAGGTAGAATAATAGCCCAAGGAACCCATGAAGAACTTATTAACTCTAATTCTTCATATAAAAATATGAATGAGCTGCAAATCTAAGTCTAAATCTTTTAAATTTACAGCTTAATATTTCATAATGATATTATTTTTTGGAGATCCTAAATTAAAAGTTTTTGCAGTAAAGATTACAAAAGAATTATCATCTGAAGATATTAAAAAACTATCATGGGTTCTCAACTCAGTATATTTAGAATCAACAGAAATCTCAGAAAAATTTATTGGACCAAAGTCTCTAATGATCTCTCCCTGGAGTACCAATGCTGTTGAGATTACTAAAAATATGGGACTAAAAAATATTAATCGTATTGAGGAGTTTACATACCATAAAAAATCTGAAAAATTTGATAAAATGGTCAATGAAGAGTATCCAAATCTTAATCAAAAGATTTTTGACAATAATATTAGTCCTGAGAAGATATATTTTATTGATAGTATATCCGATTATAATGATGAACAAGGATTAGCTTTAGACGATTTTGAAATTTCATACTTGGAAAATTTGTCAAAAAAAATTGGAAGAAAATTATCAGACTCAGAGGTCTATGGATTTTCTCAAGTAAATTCTGAACACTGTAGACATAAAATATTTAATGGGAAATTTATTATAGACGGTGTTGAAAAGAATGAGAGCCTATTTGATTTGATTAAATTAACTTCAAAAAAAAATAAAAATTTTATTATTTCAGCTTATTCTGATAATGTTGCATTTATAAATGGTCCAATTATTAAACAGTTTCAACCCAAGAAAGGGGATGAAGCTAGCTATTTCATTACTAAACAAATTGAAAGTATAATTTCCTTAAAGGCTGAGACTCATAATTTTCCTACAACTGTTGAGCCATATAATGGAGCAGCTACTGGCTCTGGAGGTGAAATAAGAGACAGAGCAGCAGGAGGTACTGGTTCGCTCCCACTAATTGGATCCGCAGTATATATGACTCCATATCCAAGATTGAATGATAAAAAGATTTGGGAAAAAAATATTAAAGAAAGAAATTGGAAATATCAGACTCCTGCTGATATATTAATAAAAGCATCCAATGGTGCTTCTGATTTTGGTAATTGCTTTGGACAACCTTTAATAGTTGGATCATTATTCACATTTGAACATAAAGAAGGAGATGAGATTCATTCATATGATAAAGTTATTATGCTTGCTGGTGGTGTAGGATATGGAGAACTAAATCAGTCAATGAAAGGCAAACCAAAGAAAGGAGACATCATTGTTCTTCTTGGAGGTGATAACTACAGAATTGGTATGGGTGGAGCATCAGTCTCATCTACTGACATCGGAAGTTATAATAATACAATTGAACTAAACGCTGTACAAAGATCAAATCCTGAAATGCAGAAAAGGGTTACTAACACTATAAGGTCTTTGTTTGAAATGGATGAAAACCCTATTGTATCTATTCATGACCATGGAGCAGGAGGTCATTTGAATTGTTTTTCAGAATTAGTTGAAGATATTGGTGGTGAAATATATTTAGATTCATTGCCAATTGGCGATCCTTCTCTTTCCTATAAAGAATTAATAGGTAATGAATCTCAAGAAAGAATTGGACTTATTATTAGAGAGAAGGACTATGGAATTGTAAAGAATATTGCTGATAGAGAAAGAGCCCCGATTTATGAAGTTGGAAAAGTTACAGCAGACAATAAATTCAGGGTATTTGATAGAAACAATAAAGTTGAAATCATCAATCTTGAAATTGATAATTTATTTGGAAATGCTCCAAAAAAAATCATTTCTGATATTACAAAACAAACTAAATTTTCTGAATTAAATTATGAATCTGAAAAAATCTATGATTATGTCAAGAGTGTACTAACCCTAGAATCAGTTGCCTGTAAAGACTGGCTTACCAATAAAGTTGATAGATGTGTTACTGGGAGAATTGCACAGCAGCAGACTGTTGGTGAGATTCAGCTACCTCTATCTAATTGTGGTGTAGTATCATTAGATTATGATAACTACAATGGAATTGCAACATCAATTGGTCACTCACCTATATCAGGTCTAATAGACCCATCAATTGGAAGTATTAACTCTATCGGTGAATCCCTAACTAATATAATTTGGGCCCCTCTCGAAAATGGTATAAAATCAATATCATTATCAGCCAATTGGATGTGGCCATGTGGAAATGAAGGCGAAGACTCTAGGTTATACAAAGCAGTAAATGCTTGTTCAAATTTTGCAATTGAACTTGGCATTAATATTCCAACTGGTAAAGACTCTCTTTCAATGGTTCAAAAATACGATAACATAAAAATTAAATCTCCAGGCACTGTTATAATTTCTGCCTCTGGTCATTGTCAAGATATTAGAAAAGTTGTTAAACCTGTTCTTAATAAAAAAACCGGAGATATATATTACATTGATTTATCCTTTGATAAATTTAGACTTGGAGGGTCATGTTTTGCTCAAACACAAAATAAAATTGGAAATGTTGCACCAACAATAAGGAATTCAGAGAAATTTAGAGATGCTTTCAATTTAGTACAGGACTTGATAAAATATAATAAAATTAAATCTGGTCACGATATATCCTCAGGAGGTATGATAACAACTTTTCTGGAAATGTGTTTTTCCTCTGTGAATATTGGAATGGATATTGATTTAACTGAAATTGGCTGCGATGATATTACAAAATTATTTTTCTCAGAAAATCATGGAGTTATTATTCAGTCAGAACTAAATATTGGAAATGATTTTTCTAAAATTGGAGTTGATTGTCATAAAATTGGAAAAATAAATAATGTTGGTTTGTTAAATATTAAAAATTTTGAAAAAAACTTTTCGTTTAATATTTCTGAATATAGGGATATATGGTACAGCACATCAAAAGATTTTGACAAGATTCAGACAAAAAGCAACAAAGGGGTTGAAAGATTCAATAATTATAAAAATCAACCACTTAATTATATATTTCCAAATGATTTCAGTGGAAATACAGAAACAAATTTTGAGAAAAATAAGATCAATGCAGCGGTAATAAGGGAAAAAGGAAGTAACTCGGAAAGAGAAATGGCATATATGATGTCTATTGCTGGATTTAATGTTAAAGATATACATATGACAGATATTATATCTGGAAAAGAAGATCTTAAAGACATTCAGTTACTTGTTGCAGTTGGTGGATTTTCAAATTCAGATGTTCTAGGATCAGCAAAAGGGTGGGCAGGATCATTTATTCATAACCCTGAGGCAAAAAATGCAATTACTGGCTTTTTTGAAAGGAATGACACGATCTCATTAGGAGTATGTAATGGGTGCCAATTATTTATAGAGCTTGGTTTAATTAATAAAGAGCATTCTGTTAAACCAAAAATGAAATATAATGATTCAAATAAATTTGAGTGTGTTTTTTCTTCAGTAGATATAATTCCTTCTCCATCAATAATGTTAAGGGGTCTTGAGGGATGTAGACTAGGAGTCTGGTCTGCTCATGGAGAAGGTAAATTTGATTTACCATATTCAGAAAATAAATACTCAATAGCAGCTAAATATTCTTATGAATCTTATCCTGCAAATCCAAATGGATCAAAGTTTAATACTGCAATGCTAGTATCTGATGATGGAAGACACCTAGTTATGATGCCTCATATTGAAAGATCACTTCACCCTCACAATTGGGCATTTTATCCTGAAGATAGAAATGATAAATATTCACCTTGGATAAAAGTTTTCAATAATAGTTACAATTGGTTAGTAGACAAAAAAAAGTAAGCTAATTTATTTAATTTGAAAATAGTTTTAAAACTTACTTAACGTATTTATTATCAATTATTTATGTATTTTTTATTACTTTGAGTGTTGTAAATTTTACAAGTTATTTAAAAGTCTAATTACTAAAAAAACGAAATTTAACATTATTTGAAAAATATGTCTACAAAGAATAAAACTAAGCTTAAAGGAGGGGAGTTTCTTCTAAGAGAATCTCTATCAAATGAAATTTTTACACCTGAAGATTTTTCTCAGGAACAATTGATGATGAAAGATACAATAATTGACTTCATGGATAGAGAAATTTGGCCAGACAAAATGAAATATGAAGAGAAAGATTATGGTCTTACCGTTAAGGCAATGAAAAAAATTGGTGAGCTAGGTTTACTTGGAGTATCACTAGAGGAAAAATATGGCGGTATGGGTATGGACTTTACGTCAACAATGCTGGCGGTTGATTATGTCTCAGGAACATCAGGATCTGTTGCGACAGCATATGGTGCACATACAGGTATTGCCATATTGCCTATTTATCTATTTGGCAATGAAGAACAGAAGCAAAAATATTTACCTAAACTTGCATCAGGGGAATGGTTTGGCTCATATTGTTTGACAGAACCAACTGCTGGCTCAGATGCTAATTCTGGAAAAACTAAAGCTGTTTTAAGCGACGACGGAACACATTATAAGATTTCTGGTCAAAAAATGTGGATTTCTAATGCAGGGTTTGCAGATATCTTTATAGTATTTGCGAGAATAGAAGATGACAAAAACATCACTGCATTTATTATCCCAAATGATCCAAAAAATGGAATTGAGTTAGGTGAAGAAGAAAAGAAACTTGGTATTCATTCCTCTTCAACTAGACAAGTTTTTTTCTCTGACACAAAGGTTCCAGTTGAAAATCTTTTGGGTGAAAGAAATGGTGGTTTTAAAATTGCCATGAATGCACTAAACGTTGGTAGAATTAAACTTGGCGCTGGTAATCTTGATGGACAAAGAAGATCTATTTCAATTTCAACTGATTATGCAAATAACAGGATTCAATTTAAACAGCCTATATCAAATTTTGGTGCTATTAAGGAAAAATTGGCTTCAATGGCAACTTCTTGTTATGCTGGAGAATCTGCTTGTTATAGAGCTGCAAATGACGTTCAGTCTAAAATTGACGAATATCAATCTTCAGGACTAAGCAGGCAAGAATCTGAATTAAAAGGAGTCGAAGAGTTTGCTTTAGAATGCTCAATTTTAAAGGTAGCTATCTCTGAAGACATGCAAATATGTGCCGACGAAGGTATTCAAATTTTTGGCGGAATGGGATTTTCTGCTGAAGCCCCAATCGAAAGTGCATGGAGAGATGCAAGAATTGGTAGGATATATGAAGGAACTAATGAAATAAACAGAATGCTTATAATTGGAATGTTATTAAAAAAAGCAATGAAAGGTAGTCTTGATATTATGACACCTTATCAAGATATTTTGAATAATAAGCCTTTATCAATTGAAGAAAAATGTCAAACTTTTGATGATGAAATTATACTTGTTGAAAATATAAAAAAAATATTTCTTTTACTTCTAGGAAAAGCATTTGAAAAATATGGTTCAGAAATTGAAAAAAATCAGCAAGTATTACTTAGCCTGTCTGATTTAGCAATAGAAGCATACCTATCAGAATCAACCCTTAAAAGAACTATTAAAAATATAAAAAGAAGTTCAGTCGAGGATCAATTTGACCAAATAAATATGACAAAGCTATACATATATGAGGCATGTCAAATAGTTTTAAAGAAATCTAATGATGTTGTTAATAGTATAATTGATTTAAAGAGTCAAGATAAGGTACATAGCTCAATTGCTGGTAAACTTAAGTATAGTGAAAACCCAAATATATTTGAATTAAAAACTAAGATTGCTGAAAAAATTATTTCAGAAAATAGATACTGTTTTTAGAATATTTAATAGCCAATCGCACTTCCATCTTTACGCGATTCTGAAGCGCCATAGTATACCTTGTTTATATAGTCAATCATAATAGCTTGGTATCCCCCAAATGAACCTAAATCATATATAACTTTATGTCCTTTCTTCATTAGTTCACGGATTTGTTTATAATTAAAACCTTTTTCTAAGGCAACTTCTCCCCCATCAGTCATTTCTCCTCCTGTTGGTTGTTGATTAGATTGGTGTCTAATTCTTGGTGCATCACCTGCTTCCTGAAGATTCATATCAAAGTCAATTATATTTATTACAATTTGTGCATGACCTTGAGGTTGCATAGCTCCACCCATTAGACCAAAACTAATTAATGGATTCCCATCTTTAGTAATAAATGCAGGAATAATTGTGTGAAAGGGTCTTTTTTTTGGAGCATATACATTGAAGTGATTTTCATCTAAAGAGAAAAGCTCACCCCTATCTTGAAGCATAAATCCAAGGTTATTAGGAACCATTCCAGACCCCATACCTCTGTAATTACTTTGAATTAATGAAACCATATTTCCTTCGCTATCAGCTGTTGTTAAGTATATTGTATCACCGTTCTCAATATCGCCAGGTAAAACAGTTGAAGCTGAATTGTCAGAATTTATCTCTTTTCTTCTTATGTCTGCATATTCCTTTGAAATTAGATAATCAACTGGGATTTCATTAAAGTCCATATCAGCATAATATTTTGCTCTATCTGCAAAAGCAATTTTTTTTGCTTCGACAAAATGATGTATATAATCAGCAGTACCAAAACCCATAGATCTAATATCATAGCCTTCTAATAAATTTAATATTTGAAGAGCTGCAATACCTTGACCATTTGGTGGTAACTCCCACACATCATATCCCCTGTAATTAGTAGATACAGGTTCAATCCATTCAGATTTATGATTCTTTAGATCGTCATAAGAAAGAAAACCTCCTTGATCTTGAACAAAATTAGCTATCGTTTGCGCAATCTCACCTTCATAAAATCCTTTTTTTCCATTTTTAACAATATTTCTTAATGTATTTGCAAGATCAGGATTTTTAAATACCTGGCCTTTCTCAGGAGTTGAATCATCAATAAAATAAGTTTCTTTAAAATTTGGATAATCTTGAAAATTATCTGAAGCATTTTTCATATAGTATGATACTAACTCAGTGACTGGAAATCCATCCTCAGCATACTTAATAGTAGGACTTAAAATATCTCTCATTTTGATTTTTCCAAATTTATTATGAAGTTCAAACCATCCATCAACACAACCAGGAACACTAACTGGAAGTGGTCCGTATGCTGGTATACTTTTAAAATTATTTTCTATAAAATATTTAAGAGTAAGATCTTCAGGGGATCTTCCACTTGCATTTAAACCGTACAACTTTTTTTCTTTCTCTATCCAAACAATTGCAAATAAATCACCACCAATACCATTGCCAGTTGGTTCCATTAATCCTAAAGCAGCATTTGCTGCAATAGCAGCATCAATTGCATTCCCACCTTCTTTTAGGATATCTATTCCAATTTGACTTGCTAAGGGATGACTAGTAGCAACCATACCATTTTGAGCAATAACCTCAGATCTAGTTGCAAATAGCTCACCTGTAATTCTATCTTGACCATATAAATAAATCGTATTTAATATGAGTAGTAAAAAAAGTAATTTTTTCATAATAAGATTTTCATACAATTTAAATAAATCCTTTATCTTTCATCCAGTCATCATTATATATTTTTCCAATATATCTACTACCTGAGTCATGAAGTAATGCAACTACAACTTGATTTTTTTTAAAATTTTCTTTTAACTGTATTAAACCAGCTATTGCAGCTCCGCAAGAGTTACCAGCAAATATACCTTCTTCTCTAGCTAATCTTCTAGTATACAAAGCTGCGTCTTTGTCTGTTACTTTTTCAAAATGATCAATCACGCTAAAGTCAACATTTTCAGGAAGAATGTCTTCCCCTATACCTTCAGTTGAATATGGATAGATTTCGTTTTTATCAAATATTCCAGTTTCGTGATATTTTTTAAAAACTGATCCATAAGTGTCAATTCCCCAGACTTTTACACTGGATTTTTTTTCTTTTAGAAATTTTCCAACACCAGATATGGTTCCCCCAGTCCCAACACCAACTAAAAAATGATCAATTTTACCATCTGTTTGGTCCCATATTTCTGGACCAGTGGATTCGTAATGAGCTAAAGTATTTGATGGATTGTGATATTGATTTACATACCAAGAATTCTTTGTCTCCAATGAAATTCTTTTTGAGACCGAATAGTAAGATCTTGGATCACTTGCTTCAACATCTGTTGGACAGACAACAACTTTAGCTCCCATGGCTCTTAAAATATCAAATTTTTCTTTGGACTGCTTATCATTAGACACACATATTAAGTTATATCCTTTTACTATTGCAGCAAGTGCAAGACCCATTCCAGTATTTCCTGAAGTTCCCTCAACAATGGTTCCTCCCGGTTTTAATTTTCCCTCTTTCTCAGCATCTTCAATCATCTTAATTGCCATTCTATCTTTTACTGAATTTCCTGGGTTAAAGCTCTCGACTTTGACAAATACATCTGATTTAATTGATTTTGTAATTGAATTTAATTTAATTAATGGAGTGTTACCGATCGTCTCTGTAATATTATTAAAATATTTCATTAGGAATTTATATTTTTTACAGGAGAAAACTTTGTAACTGAAACAAAGGTAAATGATAAAATAATTATGGTCATTATTATAAATATAGAGTTTAATAAAATTATATATACTGGGTCTATTATAAAAAGAATCGAATCCATATAGTAATCATTTGGGTTAAGCTTAATGAATTTAAACTTGTTTTGGATTATTGATATAATTATAAAAAAGATGTTAGCTGGAATCATACCTTTTAAAATGATGTTAATTCCTTGATATATAAAAATTTTACTTAAAGAGGCTTCATTTGCTCCTAGCGAAGACAAAATTCCAATCATTTTTACTCTCTCAAAAATTAATGTAAAAATTGATATAGTTACACTAACAATAGCAATAAATACCATAAGAACTGTAATTACGATTATGTTAAAATCAAAAATTGAAACCCAACTAAATATGTTTTCATATTTTGTAGTTATTGATTTAACTGATAAGTTATTTTTTTCTATTGACCGTAATTCTCTTATTGAACTTTCAATATCAAATATTTTAGCTTTATTATTAGATGATATTTCAATTATTGAATAATCATTTGATCGCCATTTAAAAATACTTTGAAGGGACTGGGCATTTCCAAATAAATAATTATTGTCAAAATCTGGAAAATCACTATCAAAAATATACTTGACAGAATATGATCTTACATTTGGAATTCTTTGGTTATTATTAGTTTGAAAATAAAGAGTTATATCATCCCCTTCCTCGATATCTAGTTTATTAGCAATAAGTCCTGAAATTATAACTTCATTATTAGATAATTTATCTGATATTTTTGACTTTGAGATAAATTTGTTTAGTTTTTGTAAATCATATTTACTACTTACACCTTTGAATACGACTGATTCAAAAGAATTATTATTTGAAATCAGTGTTGGCTTCTCAATTAAATATTCAATTTTTAAGTCTGGATAAGCACCCCTTATTTGAAAATCAACTTCATCAATATTATTAATTTTTTCCGATGCAATTCCTCTGAGATTGTTCTCATATGTAGACACAACTAAGTCAGGATTTAAACTATATAATTTATCTTTTATTGAAATTTGAAGGCCTTTTCCAATAGATATCGAACACAAAGAGATAAATACCCCAAGGAAAACTGAAAATATTGCAATTTTTATAATACGTGACGAAATATTACTTTTATCACTACTTGATTTTAATTTATTATATATGAAAAGAGGCAGGTTCAAAATAGATACTTTAATCAAAAATACACTTTTATTTGTTCTATTTTCATATATGTTTACCCCACTTCAGTCTCAAGAAATTATACCTGGTGCTGAGAGAATAAATTTATATATAAATAAACTGATTGATAAAAAGGTAGCAGTAATTGCTAATAACACAAGTATAATTAAAAATGGAGATAGGTCAGTTCACCTTATTGACAGCCTACTAAATAGAGGAGTTAAAATAAAAAAAATATTTAGTCCAGAACATGGATTTCTTGGAGATAAAGATGATGGTGAGAAGATTGAAGATGGTTTATATAAATCTATTGAGGTAATTTCCTTATATGGAAAAAAAAGAAAGATTAGTAATGAAGATATTGAGGGTATTGACGTAATAGTTTTTGATATTCAAGATGTTGGAGTAAGGTTTTACACTTATTTATCAACACTCCATTATGCCATGGAGGCTTCATCAAGAACAAATAAAAAGATAATAATTTTAGATAGGCCCAACCCAAATTCATTCTATATAGATGGACCTGTTCTAGAAATTGAAAATTCAAGTTTTATTGGATTACACCCAGTACCAATTGTGTATGGAATGACAATTGGAGAATATGGAAAAATGATAAACGGAGAAGGATGGTTAGAAAATAAAACTAAGGCTAATTTAGAAGTAATTAGAATAAAAAATTATAACCATAACTTGAGATATGAACCACCTGTTAGGCCTTCACCAAACTTACCCAACCTACAGTCAATTTATCTCTATCCTAGTTTAGCTTTTCTAGAAAAAACTGAGGTGAGTGTTGGAAGGGGAACTAAAATTCAATTTCAGATTTATGGTCACCCTAATTTTATTAGTGACTTTAGCTTCACTCCAATGCCTAATTTTGGTAGTCAATATCCAAAATTAAACGGGAAATTATCATTTGGTGAGGACCTAAGAAATTATAAAACCAAAGATAAGATTGAACTAAAATGGTTGATTAAATCTTACAATCAAATTAGCGATAAATCAAAATTTTTTAGAAGTGATTTTGATAAATTATCTGGAATCTCAAATTTAAAAAAACAGATAATTGAGGGTGTAAGTGAATCTTTAATTAGAGAGTCATGGAAGGATGGTCTTGAAAAGTTTAAAAACATTAGAAAGAAATATTTATTATATTGAAATAATTATGACGAAAATAACCCCATTTCATTTAGCTATACCAGTAAAAAATTTATCTGAATCTAAAAATTTTTACGAGAATATTCTTGGATGTAAGCGTGGGAGAGAGTCCGATGAATGGGCAGATTATGATTTTTTTGGTCACCAACTTGTTATTCATGTAGATCCCAGTCATGAAGGAAAATCTCATCATAATGAGGTTGACGGAAAATCAGTGCCAATTCCTCATTTTGGAGTTGTTATACCCTGGGATGACTTTGATAAATTTGCAAATATGTTAAGTACAAACAATATTCATTTTGTTATTGAACCATATGTTCGATTTGAGGGCTTGCCTGGTGAACAAAAAACAATGTTTTTTTATGATAATTCAGGGAACGCACTCGAGTTTAAATCATTCAAAGATATGAGTATGTTATTTTCAACTAAAATATAATTATGATTAAAACTGGATCAAGAATTTTTGATGGAATCTTTTCAGAGAATAATAGAAAGAAAATTGAAAGTTTTACAATTTGGTCAGCTTCAATTGGATTTATTTTTCACCTATCACTTGTTCTTCTCAATAATAACTCAATTATTGATATTGGAAATGAAAGTTTGTTGCTTACTAACCCCATTTCAGCTATTTATACTCCATTTTCTATAATTCTGTATTATGAAATTTTCTTATTAATTTTTTATTTACCTCGATCTTTTACTACTTCTATTTTAAAACAATTTGAAATTATTTCACTTATTGTTATAAGAAGAATTTTTTATGATATTCCAAAACTAGATCTAGAATCAAACAATTGGTTTGAAAATGCTGATAATCTCCAAATCACTTATGACTTAATTTGTATACTAATACTATTCTTCTTGATCTATCTATTCAACTATGTTAAAACTAATATTGTTGTTAAAAAAGGAAAAAATATTGACAAATTTATAGACTCAAAAAAGATCATAAGTGTATTATTGATTCCAGTTATGATTGTACTTTTTATAATCGGTTTATATAATTGGTACTCAATTGGTATAAGTACCAATTTTGCAAGTTCTTTTTATTATGTTAATGAAGTTTTTTATAATACTTTCTTTTCAATATTAATTATTGCAGATGTATTCATTTTACTTCTATCATTCCTATACACCGAAAGATATAGTCAGATTATGCGAAATACAGGGTTTATTATCTGTACTATACTTATTAGATTGTCTTTTTCATCATCAGGTTTAACTAATTTATTGTTAATAATATCAAGTGTACTTTTTGGATTATTAATACTCAAGATTTACAGTCTAATGAATAAGATTGAATAACTAATCTAAAATTTCACAAGCCTTTAATGTATTTTTTAAAAGCATTGCAATTGTCATTGGTCCAACGCCACCAGGAACAGGAGTAATATAACCCACGATATTTGATACACTTTTAAAGTCAACATCACCAACTATCCTGTAGCCTTTTTGTGAAGATAAGTCATCTAC
This sequence comes from uncultured Bacteroidota bacterium, assembly GCA_902620455.1. Classification (GTDB taxonomy): domain Bacteria; phylum Bacteroidota; class Bacteroidia; order Flavobacteriales; family Flavobacteriaceae; genus Marisimplicoccus. The sequence goes on along the minus strand of CACNIG010000008.1, from coordinate 37,600 downwards.
TCTAGTTATACCAACATCAATAATTGATGAACCTTTTTTTATCATGTTTCCTTTAATAAACTCTGGTATACCTATTGCAGAAATAATTATATCAGAGTCAAGACATAATTTCTCAAGATCTTTTGATCTGCTATGCGCAACTGTAACTGTTGAATTTCCAAAACTTTTGTTTTGACTCAGTAATATGCTAATTGGTCTCCCTACTATTTGACTTCGTCCAATTACAAGACATTTTTTACCCTCTGTTTGAATCTCAGATCTTTCAATTAACTCTACAATACCAGCAGGTGTAGCAGGAATAAATGTATCTATACCGAGCGTCATTTTACCATAATTATTTGGATGAAAACCATCAACATCTTTAGCTGGGCTTACCTTATTTAAAACAACCTCTTGATTTATATGTTTTGGTAGTGGTAATTGAACAATAAAACCATCAATATCATCATTTTCATTAATGTTTTTTATTTGATTAATAAGTTCAATTTCACTAATTGAGTCATCAAATTTAAAGAGCGATGATTTGAAACCTACTTTTTCACATGCTTTAATTTTACTATTAACATATGTTTTACTAGCACCATCATCACCAACTAAAATTGCAGCTAAATGAGGAATCTTTAAATTATTCTTTAATCTATTTTGTACAGAAAATTTAATTTCATCTAAAACTTTTTCTGAGATTTTTTTTCCATCAATTAATTTCATAGAGTAATTTTTTCAAATATACGTATTGCGTCTAGAAAGTTATTTCATAGTACTATACATTTTTTCAATTACGATTACATGGGGGAATGTTATAGCTGCTAGAAAAGTAAAAATAATTGGCAAAATATTTATGGATTCTATATCAACAAAGAAATAAAAACCAACCAGAAAAAATAAGGCTAGCAGTAAATATGGTAATGCATTAATTAAATACTTTTTTATGTATTGCGACTTGTCATCCTCATAAATGTAGCTGACTTGATCTTTGATTGATAAAATACTATGAAAGAAAATGAAATATACTGAAAAACCATAGATTAAGGAAGAATTCATCGTTAAGAAATACAATAGAAGGAAAAACAAAAATTCTCCAATGAAATATCTTCTAAATAGTTCAAATGATAATAACATTAACATATAAATTGAAAATAATATTATAAGCAATGTCTCTAAAACCGAATAATCCAGAAATATTGAATTGAAACTTGCTAAAACATCATTAACTACGTCTATGTTATTTATAAAAATTACAAGAAAGAAAGTTGAGCCATGCAGAATAATAGGAAATATCTTTTTCCCTTTATACAGATTAGTATTAAATGAGTTAGACTCCCAATGTTGCTCTCCAAAATGATAAATCGATACTAAAACAAATGATAGCAAGGCAATTGATGGAAATGCATAAAAAAACAAAAAACCAAGAAAAACTATACCTAAATAGTACAAAAAGTGGTTAATCTGACTTTTTAAACTATCTTTTCTTGTATATTTTTTTATTATTAACAGGTCATTTGCACCATGAATTACACCTATTGAAAGAATTAACAGGAAACCAACTATATCTTGATAAATAACTGGTAATAAGTAACTTAATCCAATAGAAATAAGAAATATTAGTGTTCTTGATATGATAATTTTAGGCATATTTAATTAAAATATTCGCAAAAAAAGATATGATTTTTTTTGAAATTATCTTTTTTAACTCCATTATTTTATTTAATTTACTTTTCTATAAACAATAATTAATTTAATTATGGAAAATTTATTAAGTATTTTACCAGTTTTAGCAACTGATTTAAGCTTGACTGATTTCACTTTTTGGATTGGATTTGCTGCTATGTTAGCATCTACAATGTTCTTTTTCTCAGCTATGAATATGGTTGCAGATAAGTGGAAAACTTCTATGCTTGTTTCGGCTTTAATTACTGGTATTGCAGCTCTTCACTATTATTATATGAGAAATGCTGCTATGGAAGGTGACATTACTACTGCCTACAGGTATGTAGATTGGATCTTAACTGTACCACTTATGTGTGTAGAGTTTTATCTGATTTTAAAGCCATCAGGTGCTACTAAAAGCCTGTTGTGGAAACTTATTCTACTATCAACGGTAATGTTAGTAACTGGTTACTTTGGAGAAGCAGGTATTGGACCTCTAGACGCTCAATTGTGGGGTCTTGTTTCCGGTATAGCTTATTTCGCTATAGTTGCTGAAATTTGGTTTGGTGGAGCTTCTAAGCTTGCTAAATCAGCTGGCGGTAACGTTGAGAGCGCACATAAAATGCTATGTAAATTCGTACTTATAGGTTGGGCTATTTATCCAATAGGATATATGGCTGGAACTGACGGTTGGTATAGTGGTATCTTCAGTGGCCTTGCAGGTCAAATGGATGTTATTTACAACGTTGGTGATGCAATTAACAAAATCGGTTTCGGTCTTGTTGTTTATAACCTAGCAGTATCTAAGTAATTTACACTCAGATAATTTAAAAAGTCACCTTCGGGTGACTTTTTTTTTTACATTTTATTTGGTAGTTCTATACCCAAAAGATCACAGCAGGATTCAATAATATCTGCAGTCTTAGACGAAATAGTTAGCCTTATTGATGTTGAATCTTTACTCTCAGAATTAAGAATATTGTGGTTTTGATATAGAGAGTTAAAGCTTTTGACTAGATCATATAAGTAATTTGCTATTAATGCTGGTGAAAGCTCTTTATATGAACTTTTAATTACTGTTGGAAATTCATGTATAATCTTAATTACCTCTTTCTCTTTTTCATTGAGATTATATTTTATATTTATATCAGAAACCTTGTTGACCTTTTTAAGAATTGATTTAATTCTAACATATGCATATTGTATAAAAGGTCCTGTATTACCAGTTAAATCAATTGATTCTTCAGGATTAAATAAAATATTTTTTTTGGGATCAACTTTCAAAATATAATATTTAAGCGCACCTAGTGCAATCTTTTTATATTCTTCATAATCTAATAATTCATTTGATGACTGGTATTTATCTAAGCTTTCTGTTGTTTCTTTAACAGTATCTATAAGATCATAAATTAAATCGTCTGCATCAACGACTGTCCCCTCTCTACTTTTCATTTTTCCTGATGGAAGATCTACCATTCCATAACTTAAATGATAAAGATTATTAGCCCAATCATAACCTAATTTTTTTAATATTTTAAATAATACTTTAAAATGATAATCTTGTTCATTACCAACCGTATAGATCATACCTTTTACATTAGAATGATCGGAAATCCTTTGAACTGCTGTACCAAGGTCTTGAGTCATATAGACAGACGTCCCATCAGATCTTTGCAAAAGTTTCTCATCTAGACCATCACTATCTAAATTTATCCATACTGACGAGTCATCTCTTTTATATAACACATTATTTTTTAGCCCTTCTAACATTATGTCTTTACCCAGAAGGTATGTGTCACTTTCATAATAATTTTTATCAAATGAAACTCCAAGGAGACTATATGTCTTTTCAAATCCATCATACACCCATTCATTCATCATTTTCCATGTTTTTCTAGTTTCAATATCATTATTCTCCCATTTTGTTAACTCCTCTTTAGCAGATTTCATTATGTCAGTGCTATCTGATGCTAAATTTTTATCCATACCAGATTCAATTAGCTTGTTCATCTGTTCTTTCTGAATTTTATCGAACATTATATAATAATCACCCACAAATTTATCTCCTTTAACATTCAATGATTGAGGAGTTGACCCGTTAGCGTATTGTCTCCAAGCAACCATTGATTTACATATATGGATCCCACGATCATTTATTATTTGAACTTTTTGAACTTTTTTACCATTAGCTTCTAAAATTTTAGAAATAGAATAGCCTAACAGATTGTTTCTGATATGGCCTAAGTGAAGAGGTTTGTTTGTATTTGGAGACGAGAATTCAACAATATATGTCTCATTAGAAGGTTCTCCTTTACCAAAATTTAGATTGTTATCAATTGATTTTATAAAATTTGTGTAATAATTATCAGAGATAGTAAGGTTTAAGAATCCACCTGCTAAATTATAATCATGAACATTAGATGATTTTTTTTTAATATACTCACCAAATTCTTCACCAAAATCTGATTTATCCTGGTCAATAATTTTTAAATATGGAAAAAGTACAATTGTTATGTCACCCACAAAATCCTTTTTAGTTTTTTGAATTTCAATGTTGTCAGTTTTGATACTAAAATTTTTATTCAAAAAGTTAGAGGCAAGATTTGAAATCTCAGATTTGATTTCCATTGATTATTTTATGATATAGTTCTATGTGTAGGTCCGTTATAAATTTGTCTTGGTCTTCCTATTGGATTATTTGAATCTCTCATTTCTTTCCATTGAGCAATCCAACCAGGAATTCTACCTAAGGCAAACATAACAGTAAACATTTCAGTTGGAATACCAAGGGCTCTGTATATTATACCAGAGTAAAAATCAACATTAGGATATAACTTTTTTTCTATAAAATATTCATCATTTAATGCTTTTTCCTCAATAGATTTTGCAATATCTAAAACAGGATCATTGATACCCAGGTCATTGAGAACTTGATCAGCAGCTTTTTTAATAATTTTTGCACGAGGATCAAAATTTTTATAAACTCTATGACCAAACCCCATTAACCTGAATGGATCTGATTTGTCTTTTGCTTTACTTATATATTTATCAATATCAGAACCATCATTTTTAATTAATTCTAACATTTCAATCACAGCCTGATTTGCACCTCCATGAAGCCTACCCCATAATGCGCCTATTCCTGCAGAAATTGATGCATAAAGACCTGCATATGAGGATCCGACTATTCTAACAGTTGAAGTTGAACAATTTTGTTCATGATCAGCATGAAGAATTAAAAGAGTATTTAGAGCATTTGTTATAACATCATTTTGAATGTATTCTCTATTAGGCAATGCAAACATCATATATGCAATGTTTTCAGTATAGGATAATTTATTATTACTATAATTAAGTGGAAGACCTTTTATCTTTCTAAGTGTCCAAGATGAAATAATTGGAAATTTTGATAAAAGTCTAACTGTAGACATATACATTTTATCATCTTCTGTAATCCCTTTCTTGTCATGAATCGAAATCTTTGTTTCATTGAGGGGATTAAATGCAATTAAGGCTGATGTTAAAGATGAAAGTACACCCATTGGATGAGCAGACCTTGGGAAACTTTTAAAAATTTTCTTAAGATCTTCATCTACTAGAGCTTCCTCTCTTATATCATTCTGAAATTTAGTTAACTGATCACTACTAGGTAGATCACCAAAAATAAGTAAATACACTACATCTAAGAAAGATTTTTTTTCACATAATTCATCGACAGAGTAACCCCTGTATCTTAATATACCATTTTCTCCATCTAAATATGTTATGTTACTAATACAATGGCCAGTATTTTTATAGCCAGGATCATAAGTTATTAAACCCGTCTCAGCCCTTAATTTATTTATATCAATAGCTTCTTCATTCTCTGAACCAGTTATAATTGGAAAATCATAGGACTTTCCATTGTATTCAATTTTTGCAGATTTATCCATCAATGGGTATTTATACAAATTTAAATTACCTGAGCCTAAGAAAAAAATTAAATAAAATTTAAATTCTTAGAAGTTTAACTTAAATGCTTTTTTTCCAAGATATACAGCAGATTTGCCTAATTCTTCCTCAATTCTAATTAATTGATTGTATTTAGACATTCTGTCGCTTCTAGACATTGATCCTGTTTTAATTTGTCCAGTGTTGAAGGCAACACAAAGATCTGAAATCGTAGAATCTTCTGTTTCACCAGATCTATGTGATATTACTGAAGTAAAGTTATTTTCTGTGGCTAAATTTATAGAGGAGATAGTCTCCGTTAATGAACCAACTTGATTAAATTTGATTAAAATTGAATTACCAATTTTTTCATTTATTCCCTTGGATAACCTTGAAATATCAGTCACAAATAAATCATCGCCAACAAGCTGAACCTTGTCTCCAATTTTTTCAGTTAAAAGTTTCCATCCATCCCAGTCATTTTCATCCATTCCATCTTCAATTGAAATTATTGGATATTTTTCACAAAGATCAACTAGAAAATTTACTTGTTCCTCTGATGTTAATTTTGAGTTATTACCACTTTCAAAAATTGAGTAATCATAATAGCCATCTTTAAAAAATTCTGAGGAGGCACAGTCAAGAGCTATCATTACATCTTCTTTGATCTTATAACCTGCTTTTTCTACTGCTTTAATAATTGTATTAATCGCGTCTTCTGTACCTTCTAGATCAGGGGCAAATCCACCCTCATCTCCAACTGCAGTTGAAAGACCTCTAGATTTTAGAATTAATTTTAGATTATGAAAAACTTCATTACCTATTTGAAGAGCATGACTAAAATTTGAAGCGCCAATAGGGACTATCATGAACTCTTGGAAAGAAATAGGTGAATCAGAATGACTTCCACCATTTATGATATTCATTAAAGGAACAGGTAAAACATTTGAATTATCATTTCCCAAATATCTAAAAAGAGATATTTTTTTTTCAATTGCAGCAGCCTTTGCAACAGCTAATGAAACTGATAGAATAGCATTAGCACCAAGTTTTGACTTGTTAGCAGTATTATCAAGCTCAATCATCTTTGAATCAATTAATTCTTGATCAAATACCGATAAATTCTTTAATTCTTTAAAAATTGATTCATTTACATTTTTAACTGCACGATAAACGGACTTACCCATAAAATCCTCAGATTCGTCTCTTAACTCAACAGCCTCATGCTCACCTGTTGAAGCCCCTGACGGAACAGCAGCTCTACCTAAAACTCCATTTGAAGTAATTACATCAGTTTCAACTGTTGGATTGCCTCTTGAGTCAAATATTTGCCTTGCTACGATATTCTTAATTTTGGTCATATCATTTATTTAGCTTAGATAGAAATTGATCAAATAGATAATTACCATCATTTGGCCCGGGACCTGCTTCAGGATGATACTGGACAGAGAAACAATCTTTACCTTTGATTTCAAGACCTGCAACTGTTTGGTCATTTAAGTGTTGATGAGATATTTTTACAGATTTATTAGAAACTGCTGTCTTGTAATCAACTGCAAAACCATGATTCTGAGATGTAATCTCACCTTTACCAGTATTTAGATTTAAAACAGGATGATTAATACCTCTATGGCCGTTAAACATCTTATATGTTTTTATACCATTTGCAAGAGCAATTACTTGATGACCTAAACAAATACCAAAAAGAGGATAATTTTTATCCAAAATTTTTATTGTAGTATTTATCACCTTGGTCAGAGGCTTAGGATCTCCAGGTCCATTTGATAAAAAGAAGCCGTCTGGTTTAAATTTTAACATTTCTTCAAAATCCGTGTTGTATGGAAACACTTTTACAAATAACCCTCTTCTTGAAAAGTTTTCAAGAATATTATTTTTAATTCCAAGGTCTATAACTGCTAATCTAACTTTTGAATCTTTATTACCATATTCATATGATTTTTTCGTTGAAACTTTAGATGCTAACTCAAGACCATCCATTACTGGGAACTTATTAAGTTTCTTTTTGATATCTTCAATTTTATCAATTTCAGTCGTAATAGCTGCATTCATTGCACCATTATCTCTAATATACCTAACTAATGCCCTGGTATCAACATCACAAATTGTCACTAATTTGTTTGACTTAAACCATTCCTTCAATGATTTAGAATTTGATCTAGAATTTACTGAGCTAAATGACTTACAGATTAAACCACTAATAAATATGTCTTTTGATTGAGATTCAGACAATTTTATTCCATAGTTACCAATATGAGAAGTTGTTGTAACCATAATCTGCCCAAAGTATGAGGGATCAGTAAATATTTCTTGATATCCTGTAACTCCCGTATTAAAACAAATTTCACCAAAAGCAGTACCATCAATTCCTGCTGAACGACCATAAAAAATCGTACCATCAGCTAACAGTACGATACCTTTCTTTCTATTATTGTTGGACATCTCGAAAATTAAAATTAAACAAAAAAAGGATATATGAAAAGACATATACCCTTTTGTTAATTACTTTTAATAAGGTGTTATTCAGAGGTAGATTCTGGAGTTGACTCTGCAACAGGAACCTCAGATTCATTTGAAGATATACTATTGTATATGTCATTAAAATCAACAAGTTCTATCATTGCCATTGATGCATTATCACCCAATCTATTGCCTAATTTAATTACCCTTGTATATCCTCCAGGCCTATCTGCGACTTTCTTTGAAATTTCATCAAATAAAATCTTAACACCGAGTTTATTCCTTAATTTACTAAAACAGATTCTTCTGTTGTGAACAGTATCATTTTTAGACTTGGTAATTAAAGGTTCTACGAATATTTTTAGTGCTTTAGCCTTTGTCGATGTAGTAGTAATTCTTTTATGTTCAAATAAAGAAACAGCCATATTGCCTAACATGGCCTTTCGATGAGCAGATTTTCTACCTAATTTAATTATTTTTTTACCGTGTCTCATTACTTAAAATTTAATCTTTGTCTAATTTATATTTTGAAAGATCCATGCCAAAAGAAAGACCTTTAAGAATTACCAGTTCCTCTAATTCTGTGAGTGATTTCCTTCCAAAGTTTCTGAATTTCATAAGATCGTTCTTGTTAAATGAAACAAGATCACCAAGAGTATCAACTTCCGCTGCTTTGAGACAGTTTAGAGCTCTTACCGATAAGTCCATATCAATTAATTTAGTTTTCAGCAGTTGTCTCATGTGAAGAGATTCCTCGTCATAAGTTTCTGATTGAGCAATTTCATCGGCCTCTAAGGTGATCAATTCATCTGAGAATAACATAAAATGGTGAATTAAAATTTTAGCAGCCTCAGTTAGAGCATCTTTAGGGTGAATAGATCCGTCAGTCTCAATCTCAAATACAAGTTTCTCATAGTCAGTCTTTTGTTCAACTCTATAATTCTCAATATCATACTTTACATTTTTAATGGGAGTATAAATTGAATCAATAGCTATTACACCTATAGACTCACTTTGCTTTTTGTTTTCTTCTGCCGGAACATAACCTCTTCCCTTTTCAATATTAAGCTCAATAGAAAGTTTTACATCTTTTTCTAGGCTACAAATTACAAGATCAGGGTTTAAAACTTGAAAACCGGAAATAAACTTTTGAAGATCAGAAGCTTTAAAAACCTTTTGATTTCCAACAATAACATTTATTTTCTCATCTTCTACATCATCAATCTGTCTTTTAAGCCTAATTTGTTTAATATTAAGTATAATTTCAGTTACATCTTCAACAACACCTTCAATAGTTGAAAATTCATGGTCAACACCATCAATTTTTACTGATGTGAAAGCGTATCCCTCTAGGGAAGATAGAAGGACTCTTCGAAGAGCGTTTCCTATAGTTAGACCATAGCCTGGTTCTAAGGGTCTAAATTCAAATTTACCATGAGATTCCGTAGAATCTATCATGATTACTTTATCTGGTTTCTGGAAGTTTAAAATTGCCATATTTTTTTATTTTGAGTATAATTCAACTATTAATTGTTCTTTAATATTTTCTGGAATTTGCTCTCTTTCTGGAATTGAAACAAATTCACCTTCTAGTCTTTCTCTGTTAAATTTAATCCATTCATATTCAGAGTTATTTTCAATTAAAGCGCTTTCAATCGCTTTTAAAGATTTTGATTTTTCTCTAATTGATATTTTATCGCCTGGCCTTAACGTGTATGACGGGATATTTACTATGGATCCATTAACAGTAACATGCTTGTGAGATACAAGCTGCCTAGCTCCATCTCTTGTTTTTGAAATACCCATTCTGTATACTACGTTATCAAGCCTAGATTCGCAAAGCTGAAGGAGCAACTCACCTGTGATACCTTTTCCTCTATTAGCTTTTTTATAAATATTTCTAAACTGTTTTTCAAGTATCCCATAAGTGTACTTTGCTTTTTGCTTCTCCATTAGTTGAATAGCATATTCAGATTTTTTTGCTCTTCTTTTATTATTGCCATGTTGACCTGGAGGATAGTTTTTCTTCTCTAGAGTACTATCTTCACCAAATAATGGTTCGCCGAACTTTCTTGAAATCTTTGTTTTAGGTCCTGTATATCTTGCCATCTATTTTTAATTTATTAAACTCTTCTTCTTTTTGGTGGTCTACATCCATTATGAGGAACTGGTGTAACATCAACAATTTCAGAAACTTCAAGTCCATTATTATGAAGTGTTCTTATCGCAGATTCTCTTCCATTTCCTGGTCCTTTAACAAGGACTTTAATTCTTCTAAGGCCAGCGTCAAAAGCAATTTTTGCACAATCTTCAGCAGCTGTTTGTGCTGCGAAAGGAGTATTTTTCTTTGAGCCTCTAAAACCCATTTTACCAGCCGATGACCATGATATAACTTCACCTTTTAAATTTGTAATTGATATTATTATGTTATTAAATGAAGCATTGATATGAGCTTCACCATTTGATTCAACAATTACTTTTCTTTTTTTATTAGTAGATTTTGCCATATTATTTAGTTGCTTTTTTCTTGTTAGCTACAGTTTTTCTTTTACCTTTTCTAGTCCTGGAATTATTTTTTGTCCTTTGACCTCTTAGAGGTAGTCCTGTTCTGTGTCTAATTCCTCTATAACTCCCAATGTCCATTAATCTTTTAATATTTAGCTGAGTCTCCGATCTTAATTCACCCTCTATTGTCAGACTCCCAACAACCTCTCTTATGCTAGCTATTTCTTTATCATCCCAATCGGAAACCTTTTTGTTTTGATCAACTTTCGCGTTTTCTAGTATTGTTAATGCTAAACTTTTACCAATACCGTATATGTAGGTTAAAGCTATTGCTCCTCTCTTATCCTTTGGTATATCTATTCCTGAAATTCTTGCCATAATTAACCTTGTCTTTGTTTAAATCTTGGATTTTTCTTATTAATGACGTATAAACGGCCTTTTCTTCTGACAATTTTACACTCACTACTTCTTTTTTTTATTGATGCTCTTACTTTCATTTTAATTTTATTTACATTCTAAATGTTATTCTTGCTTTTGTTAAATCATAGGGACTCATTTCAAGTTTTACTTTGTCTCCAGGTAAAAGTTTAATATAATGTAGTCTCATTTTACCAGAGATATGAGCAGTAACAACATGACCATTTTCTAGCTCAACTCTAAACATCGCGTTAGACAATGCTTCAATTATTTTACCTTCTTGCTCTATTGATTTTTGTTTAGCCATTATATTGTTGGTTTACTTCTCATAGACCCAGACTTCATTAGCCCGTCATAGTGATTATTTAATAAATATGCATTAATCTGCTGAATTGTATCAATTGCAACTCCTACCATTATTAAAAGGGATGTTCCACCAAAAAACAGAGCCCATCCTTGCTGCATTCCTATTAGCTGTACTACAATTGCAGGGAAAACTGCAATTACTGCCAAATACAAAGATCCTGGAAATGTTATATGTGACATTACAGAATCTAAATATTCAGATGTTTCATTACCGGGCCTTATGCCAGGTACAAATCCTCCACTTCTTTTTAAATCATCAGACATCTTATTTGTAGGTACTGTTATAGCTGTGTAAAAGAATGTAAAGATAACAACTAATACTCCAAATAAAATGTTGTACCAAAGTCCAAAAATATCAGAAAAACTTGCTTGTAACCATTGACCAATTGAGGAAGTGCCAAACACACTTCCAACTGTAGCTGGCGCAAACATTAATGCTTGAGCAAAAATTATTGGCATCACTCCTGATGCATTAAGTTTTAAAGGTATATACTGTCTTTTAGCCATTCCTGATGATTGAGTTCCTGGAACAGAATTTCTTCTTGCATATTGAACAGGTATTTGTCTTACAGCCATTACTAGAAGAATACTCAAAAGAATTATTACAAGCCAAACTGCTAATTCAATAACAACCATAATTAATCCACCATTACTTTCAGATATTCTTGAAATTAAATTTTGAGTAAAGGATAGTGGAAGAGTAGCAACAATACCAACAGTTATAAGAAGTGATATTCCATTACCAATACCTCTGTCAGTGATCTTTTCACCAAGCCACATAGCAAATATACATCCAGTAACAAGTATAACAATTGATGTAAAAATAAATGCTGGAGTTCTTCCAAATATAAAAGCACTATCAGGAACACCAAGAGCGCTCAAACCATATAAATAAGCTGGAGCTTGGACTACACATATAAAGATAGTTAACCACCTGGTAATCTGAGTAATTTTTTTCCTTCCACTTTCACCTTCTTTTTGGAGTTTTTGAAGATAAGGTAAGGCAACACCCATCAGTTGTACTACAATTGATGCAGAAATATAAGGCATTATCCCAAGAGCAAATATTGATGCGTTAGCAAAGGCTCCACCTGTAAAGGCATTTAAAATTCCTAATAACCCTCCTCCATCAGAACGAGAGGATAAATCAGATAGAGCTAAAGAATCAACTCCAGGAAGAACAACTTGTGCACCAAGCCTATAGACTAATAAGAGCGCAAGAGTAAAAAGGATTCTTTCCCTTAACTCTTTAATCTTGTAGATACTCTTAATTAAGTCTATTAATTTATTCATTATATAATATTAACTTTTCCACCTGCTTTTTCAATCATCTTTTCAGCAGATACAGAAAACTTGTGAGCTGAAATGTTAACTGGAGAATCAATTTTACCTCTTCCTAAAACCTTAACAAGATCACCTTTCTTAGCTAATCTCAATTCAACCATTTTTTCTAATGTTAAATCCTTTTTTATCTTTTTATTATCAACAAGGTTTTGAATATCGTCTACATTAATGGTGTTATACTCAACCCTATTGATATTTTTAAACCCAAATTTTGGTATTCTTCTTTGAAGTGGCATTTGACCACCCTCAAAACCGATTTTTCTGGAGTAACCTGATCTAGATTGAGCCCCTTTATGTCCTTTTGTAGATGTACCACCCTTACCAGAACCTTGACCTCTTCCTAATCTTTTGCCAGCTGTCTTATTTGATCCTTTTGCAGGCTTTAAATTATTTAAACTCATAATTATTATTTTACAGGTTTTACTTCAACTAGATGTTTTACTTTTTCAATCATACCAGAAATAGAAGATGATAATTCATGTTCAACTTCCATTCCAATTTTTCTTAAACCAAGAGCTCTTAGAGTTCTTTTTTGAGACTCTAATCTCTTAATAGTACTTCTAACTTGTTTAATTTTTACCTTTTTACTCATCCTTTAAAAACTTTATCTAAAGATATACCTCTTTGTCTTGAAATCATTAATGGACTTCTTAAATTAAGTAGTGCATCAAATGTAGCTTTTACAACATTATGAGGATTTGAAGACCCTTGAGATTTAGAAAGAACATTTTGCACACCTACAGCTTCTAATACTGTTCTTACAGCACCTCCGGCAATAACACCTGTACCAGGAGTCGCAGGTTTAATAAATACTCTTGAACCACCATATTTCCCCTTTTGTTCATGAGGTAAGGTACCATTTTCAATTGGAATTCTTACCAGATTTTTTTTAGCGTCTTCAACAGCTTTAGAAATTGCCGTTGTAACTTCTTTAGCTTTACCAAGACCATGCCCAACAACTCCGTTTTCATCTCCTACAACAACAATAGCAGAGAAACCAAAAGCTCTACCACCTTTTGTTACTTTTGTGACTCTCTGAATACCAACAAGTTTATCTTTTAAGTCTAAACCAGCTGGCTTTACAAGTTCAATATTTTTATAATTTTTATACATATTTAAAATTTAAGTCCACCTTCTCTTGCACCATCAGCAAGTGATTTAACTCTACCGTGATAAAGGTATCCACCTCTATCGAATTTAATTTTATCAATACCTTTTTTCAATGCTAGCTCTGCTACTGATTTTCCTACATTGAAAGAAATTTCAATATTACTCTTTAACTTTAGATCAGCAATTGACTTATCTCTTGAAGATGTTTGAACAATAGTTTTTCCATTTACATCATCAATTAATTGACAATATATCTCTTTATTACTTCTAAAGACGGAAAGCCTAGGATAGTCAGAGGTACCCGAAACTATTTTCTTTATTCTTTGTCTAATTCTATGTCTTCTAAAGGTTTTATTATTTTTCATATTATGCTGATTTACCTGCTTTTCTTCTTATTTGTTCACCAACAAATTTTATTCCTTTTCCTTTATATGGCTCTGGCATTCTAAAAGATCTAATTTTAGCAGCTACATGACCTAGTAGCTGTTTATCTGAAGAGCTTAATTTGATTATGGGGTTAGAACCTTTTTCATTTACACATTCAACCTTGACTTCTGGAGCAATATTCATGACAATAGTATGAGAGTATCCTAAGGCAAGATCAAGCTTCTGACCAGATGACGTTGCTCTATAACCAACACCAACTAACTCCAATTCGAGATTAAAACCTTCAGATACACCCTTTACCATGTTAGACACAAGAGATCTGTAAAGCCCGTGTTTAGACTTGTGATCTTTTGACTCCGAGTTTCTTTTAACAAGTATAACATCAGCAGATATATCAAAACTAACACCATCAAAAGCTTGATTCATTTCACCATTTTTTCCTTTAACAGTTATGATGTCCTTATTGACTTCAATTGAAACTCCTTCTGGAATGCTTATCGGGTTATTACCTATTCTTGACATAATATATATTTAAAAAACATAACAAATTAATTCACCACCTATATTTTGACTAGCAGCCTGCTTTCCGGTCATTACACCTTTAGAGGTTGAAACAATAGATATGCCAAGACCATTTAATATTCTTGGAAAATCTTGAGAACTAGAATATTTTCTTAGTCCTGGCTTACTGATTCTTTGAATTTCTTTTATGACAGGTTCTTTTGAAACTGAGTCATATTTGAGAGCAATTTTTATATTACCCTGCTTGTTGTCAGTATCTTCAAATTTATAACTGAGTATGTATCCTTGATCAAAAAGAATTTTTGTTATATCCTTTTTAATATTAGACGAAGGAATATCTACAACTTTGTGGCCAGCCATGCTAGCGTTTCTGACTCTTGTTAAATAATCTGCAATAGTATCTGTATACATAATCTTTAATTTACCAACTCGCTTTTGTTACACCTGGGATTAATCCTTTATTTGCCATTTCTCTAAACATTACCCTAGAAATTCCAAATTGTCTTATATAACCTTTTGGTCTTCCTGTTAATTTACACCTATTATGAAGCCTAATTGGAGATGCATTTTTAGGAAGCTTTTGAAGACCAACATAGTCTTTTGCCTCTTTTAGAGACTTTCTTTTTGCAGCGTACTTAGCTACAATTCTTTGTCTTTTTCTTTCCCTTGCTTTCATCGATTCTTTTGCCATAATTTATTTTTTAAAAGGTAATCCTAGATTAGTTAATAATGCTTTTGCCTCTTTATCAGAGTTTGTGGTGGTTACAAATGTTATATCCATACCTGATATCTTATTTACTTTATCAATATTGATTTCAGGAAAAATAATTTGTTCTTTGATTCCAAGGTTATAGTTACCTCTACCGTCAAATCCATCAGACTTGACTCCTTGGAAATCTCTAACTCTTGGTAAAGCAATTGTAATAAGTCTATCGAGGAATTCATACATTCTATCACCTCTCAATGTGACTTTTGCACCAATTGGTGTTCCCTTCCTTAATTTAAAAGAAGCAACATCTTTCTTCGATAACGTAGCAATTGCTTTCTGACCAGATATTAAAGTTAATTCTTCTACAGCATGGTCGATTAACTTCTTATCACTTACTGCAGCTCCAACTCCTTTAGATATTACTATTTTTTCTAAAGATGGTACTTGCATTACATTTTTTAAGTCTAAACTACCTTGAAGATCCTTGATAATCTTATTAGAGTAATCGTCCTTAAGTCTTGGTGAATATGACATAATTAAATAGTTTCTTTAGATTTTTTTGATATTCTAACTTTCTTTCCATCCTCAATTTTAAATCCTATTCTAGTTTTTTCTCCATCTTTTGTCATTAACGACAAATTAGATATATCTATAGGTAATTGTTTCTCAATTATTCCACCTTTAGGGTTTTCAGAATTTGGTTTAGTATGTCTTTTAACTGTATTTACACCCTCTACTAATGCTTTGTTGGAATTGTAGAGCACTTTCAAGACTGCACCTTTTGTACCCTTATTCTCTCCAGCAATAACTAAAACTTGATCTCCTTTTTTAATTTTAATTTTATTCATCTCTTTATTATAAAACCTCAGGTGCTAATGAAACAATTTTCATAAATTGTTTGTCTCTCAACTCCCTTGCGACTGGACCAAACACCCTAGTTCCTCTCATTTCTCCAGTTTGGGCAAGTAGTACACAAGCGTTCTCATCAAATCTAATGTAAGAACCATCATTTCTTCTAACCTCTTTTTTTGTTCTTACAACAACAGCAAGAGAAACTTGACCTTTTTTTACGGTACCATTAGGTGTGGCATCTTTAACAGTTACGACAATTTTGTCACCTAATCTTGCATACCTTCTTTTAGTACCACCCAACACACGTATTGTGAGAACCTCTTTAGCTCCTGTATTATCTGCTACTTTAAGTCTTGACTCCGCTTGTACCATTTTATTTTGCTCTTTCTATTATTTCTACAATTCTCCACTTTTTTGTCTTACTCATTGGCCTAGTCTCCATAATCTTCACAGTATCTCCCTCATTACAATCATTTTTCTCATCATGAGCTACATATTTCTTTGTTTTTAAAACAAACTTTCCGTAAACAGGATGCTTAACTTTCTTAACCTCAGATACAACAACAGATTTTTCCATTTTGTTAGATGAAACTATACCTATTCTTTCTTTTCTTAAACTTCTAGTTTCCATTATCTTGTTTTTTTTCGTTTAATATTGTTTTAAGCTTAGCAAGCTGTCTTCTCAAATTTTTAATTTCAAGAGGATTCTCAATTGTTTGAACAGAATTATTAAATTTTAACTGCGATAACTTTTTTGAAGTATCGGTTAATTTTTCATTTAACTCGTCAATTGTCATATTTCTAATTTCACTAATTTTCATAATATCCTTTAAAATCTCTTGCAATAATAAATTTTGTTGTTACAGGTAACTTCTGAGCAGCTAATCTAAGTGCCTCCTTAGCAACAGCTACAGGTACACCAGAAACTTCAAAAAGAACTCTCCCAGGTTTAACAACTGCAACAAAATACTCGGGAGCACCTTTACCTTTTCCCATCCTAACTTCTAGAGGTTTTTTAGTTATAGGTTTGTCTGGAAATATTTTTATCCAAAGCTGGCCTTCTCTCTTCATATATCTTGTAGCAGCAATCCTAGCAGCTTCAATTTGCCTAGAAGTAATGAATTTGGATTCTAATGATTTAATACCAAACATACCGTTAGATAATCTATGTCCACGCTGAGACAGACCTTTCATTCGGCCTTTTTGTGTCTTTCTATATTTAGTCCTTTTTGGCTGTAACATACTTTATTTATTTTTTTCTATCACTTTGTCTAGTATTCTTTTTTGAATTGTTTGAAGACTTTTTCATTCCAGTTAACGGAGATAATTCTCTTTTTCCATAGACCTCTCCCTTCATAATCCATACTTTAATACCAAGTCTACCGTATGTTGTATGTGCTTCAACAATTGCATAATCAATATCTGCCCTAAAAGTTGATAGCGGGATTCTACCCTCTTTATATGATTCAGATCTAGCCATTTCAGCACCATTAAGTCTTCCAGATATTTGAATTTTTATACCTTCTGCATTCATTCTCATTGCAGCAGCAATAGCCATTTTTATAGCTCTTCTAAAAGAGATTCTATTTTCAATCTGTCTTGCTATACTATTACCAACTAAAAAAGCGTCTAATTCAGGACGTTTGATTTCAAAAATATTGAGTTGTACATCTTTAGATGTTATCTTTTTTAATTCCTCCTTTAACTTATCAACTTCTGATCCAGCCTTACCAATTATAATACCCGGTCTAGCAGTAGTTATAGTTATGATTATTAATTTAAGAGTTCTCTCAATTATTATACTTGAAACACTTGCACGTGAAAGCCTTGCATATATGTACTTTCTAATTTTATCATCTTCTGCAATCTTATCACCATAGTCTCTACCACCCCACCAATTGGAGTCCCAACCTCTGATAATTCCTAATCTATTTCCTATCGGATTTGTCTTTTGTCCCATTTAAGTTATTGTTTTTGATGAAAGAACTAATGTAACATGATTAGATCTCTTTCTAATTCTATGAGCCCTACCCTGAGGGGCTGTCCTAATTCTCTTAAGCATACTTCCACTATCAACTCTGATTTCCTTGACAAAAAGTTGAGCTGAATCAAGATTAGCATTTTCATTTTTAGATTGCCAATTTGAAATAGCAGAGACTAGAAGTTTTTCTAATCTTTTTGAAGCCTCTTTTGGGCTAAACTTTAAAATTGATAATGCACTTGAGATATCTTCTCCTCTAATTTGATCAGCAACAAGGCGCATCTTCCTGGGAGAAGTAGGACAATTGTTAAGTTTAGCAAAAGCTAAATCCTTCTTTGCCTCTTTTATCTTTTCTGCACTATTTCTTTTTCTTGATCCCATTATTTGTTTAAATCAATATTATTTATCTTTTGTTACCTGTATGACCTCTAAATGATCTTGTGGGAGAGAATTCTCCAAGTTTGTGACCTACCATATTTTCAGTAATATAAACTGGAATAAATTGTTTACCGTTGTGAACAGCAATAGTTTGTCCAACAAAATCAGGTATAATCATTGATGATCTAGACCATGTTTTAATAACATCCTTCTTATTATCTTCAATATTTTTATTTACCTTCTTTAGCAGGCTTATGTGAACGTATGGTCCTTTTTTTAGTGATCTTGACATTTCTATTTATTTTTTTCTTCTTTCTATAATAAATTTAGACGATGATTTCTTCTTTGATCTAGTTCTGTAACCCTTAGCAGGTATTCCTTTTTTTGATCTTGGGTGACCCCCAGATGCCTTTCCTTCTCCTCCTCCCATTGGGTGATCAACAGGGTTCATAGCTACTGGTCTTGTCCTTGGTCTTCTTCCTAACCATCTATTCCTTCCAGCTTTTCCGGATGATATAAGCTGATTATCTGAATTTGAAACTGCACCAATAGTTGCATAACAAGAATTTAAAATCATTCTAGTTTCTCCTGAAGGGAGTTTAATTGTTACATATCTGCCTTCTTTTGCCATTAGCTGTGCAAAAGAACCTGCACTCCTTGATATACTTGCACCTTTACCTGGATTTAATTCAATACAAGAGATGATAGTACCTAGAGGAATGTTATTCACAGGCATTGCATTTCCTATCTCAGGAGTTGCTGATTCACCTGATAAAACAGTTTGTCCAACTTTAAGTCCGTTCTGAGCAATAATATATCTTTTTTCTCCATCCTTGTACTCTAATAGTGAGATAAATGCTGTTCTATTTGGATCATACTCAATTGATTTAACTTCAGCACTTACATCGAACTTATCTCTTTTAAAATCAATAATTCTGTATCTCTTCTTGTGACCACCTCCTCTATATTTACTTGTCATCTTACCATGATTATTTCTACCACCAGTTCTTTTCTTAGTAACAAGCAGAGACTTTTCAGGTTTATCAGTTGTTATAGCATCAAATCCATTGACAACTCTAAATCTTTGTGATGGTGTAACTGGTTTTAATTTTCTTACTGGCATAATTATAGATTTGTGAAGAAGTCAATTCTATCTCCCTCTGACACTTTAACAATTGCTTTTTTGTATGAACCTTTTTTGCTATTCTGAATACCACGCTTAGTGTATCTTATCCTTGTTTCTGCACCATAAATCATAGTTCTAACCTTTTTAACTGAGACCCCATAAGAGGCTTCAACTGCTTTTTTAATTTCAACCTTGTTTGCAGACTTTGAAACAATAAATGTATATGAATTTCTCAATTCACTTTCATTTGTCGCTTTCTCGGTTAATATTGGTTTTAAAAGTATATCCATGATCTAATTTATTTTAGGGTTGATTCAATTCCTTCAACCGCACTTTCTAAAATCAAGATATTGTTAGCATCTGTGATTTCATAAGTGTTTAATTCTGAATTAATTATAACTTTAGAATTTTTTATATTTCGTGAAGACAAATATATATTGCTATCAGTTTCACTTGTTACTAGTAAAGTCTTTTTAGATTCAAGACCAAATGCCTTAATTATGTTTAGAAAATCTGAAGTCTTTGGACTTGAAAATTTAAAATCCTCAAGTATTAAAACTTCTTTATTTTTTAATTTATAAGCTAAAGCAGACTTTCTTGCCAATTTTTTTACTTTTTTATTTACTTTTTGATCGTAAGATCTTGGTCTTGGTCCAAATACTCTACCACCTCCTCTAAATAGTGGGTTCTTAATACTTCCAGCTCTTGCAGTACCAGTACCTTTCTGCTTCTTAATCTTTCTTGTACTTCCAGCGATTTCAGCTCTCTCTTTTGTCTTATGAAGACCTTTACGATTATTAGCAAGGTATTGTTTAACATCAAGATAAATTGCATGGTCATTTGGTTCAATTCCAAAAATTGACTTATTTAACTTGACTTTTTTGTCAGTTTCTTTACCTTTTATATTGTGTACTTTAAGCTCCATTACTTTTGAACAATTATATATGAGTTATTATGACCAGGTACGCTACCTCTAACAATAAGGATGTTATCTTCAGACATAACCTTCACAACTTTAAGATTAAGAACTTTCACTCTAGAATTTCCGGTTTGACCAGCCATTCTCATACCCTTGAAAACTCTCGATGGGCTTGAACCAGCACCAATTGAACCAGGAGCTCTTAATCTGTTATGCTGACCATGAGTTGAATCCCCTACACCAGCAAAACCGTGTCTCTTGACAACACCTTGAAATCCTTTACCTTTTGTAAGTCCTGAAACGTCAACATATTCTCCTTCCACAAAGTGATCTACAGTAATTTTATCACCAAGCTTAAGGTCACCTTCAAAACCTTTAAATTCAACTAGTTTATTCATTGGTTTGGAGTTACTTTTCTTAAATTGACCCTCATATGATTTAGTGGTATTCTTTGTCTTTTCATCAAATCCAAGCTGGAAAGATGAATATCCATCTTTGTCCTCAGTTTTAATTTGGGTAATAGTACAAGGACCAGCTTGAAGTATAGTGCAAGGTATATTCTTTCCACTTTCATCGTAGATACTTGTCATTCCAACTTTTTTACCAATTATACCTGACATATTCTTTATACTTTAATTTCAACCTCAACTCCACTTGGAAGTTCTAATTTCATTAGCGCATCAACTGTCTTTGAAGATGAACTGTAGATATCCAACAACCTCTTATAAGAGCATAATTTAAATTGCTCTCTTGATTTCTTATTTACATGAGGTGATCTTAGAACAGTAAAAATCTTTTTGTGAGTTGGTAAGGGAATAGGTCCAGTGACAATTGCTCCTGTATTTTTTACAGTTTTAACAATCTTATCAGCTGACTTATCAACTAGGTTGTAATCATAAGATTTTAATTTAATTCTAATTTTTTGACTCATATCTATTCTTTTATTCTGTTGTATTTCCTTTTACTTCAGAAATAACAGTTTCTGATATATTAGTTGGTGTTTCTGCATAATGAGAAAATTCCATTGTAGATGTTGCCCTACCAGATGAAAGTGTTCTTAGAGAAGTTACATATCCAAACATTTCAGATAAAGGTACTTCACCCTTGACAACTTTTGCACCTGCTCTATCATCCATAGAATTAACTTGACCTCTTCTTCTATTAAGATCACCTACTATATCACCCATGTTCTCTTCAGGAGTTATAACTTCTAGTTTCATTATGGGTTCCATAATTACTGCTTTTGCTGCTTTTGCAGCAGTTTTAAATGCAAGCTTAGCAGCTAATTCAAATGATAATGAATCCGAATCAACCGGATGGAATGAACCATCTTTAAGTGTTACTTTCATTGAATCAACCTCAAAACCTGCTAGAGGACCATTTTTCATTGAATCTTTGAAACCTTTTTCAACAGATGGAATATATTCTCTAGGGATGTTTCCACCTTTAATAAGGTTTACAAATTCAAGTCCAGACTTACCTTTTTCACCTGGTTCAATTGTAAATACAATATCAGCAAATTTACCTCTACCACCAGTTTGTTTTTTATAAGTCTCTCTGTGATCAGCAGACTGAGTGAGTGATTCTTTATACTCAACTTGAGGTTGACCTTGATTTACTTCAACTTTAAATTCTCTTCTTAATCGATCAACAATAATATCAAGGTGAAGTTCTCCCATACCTGAGATCACAGTTTGGCCTGAAGCTTCATCTGTTTTAACTTGAAACGTAGGATCCTCTTCGGCTAATTTTCCAAGAGCCATTCCTAACTTATCAACATCAGCTTTTGTCTTAGGTTCAACTGCAACACCAATAACTGGGTCAGGGAATACCATACTTTCCAAAACAATTGGATGCTTTTCAGAGGATAAAGTGTCCCCTGTCTTAATATCTTTAAATCCAACAGCAGCTCCAATATCACCAGCTTCAATATAATCAATTGCATTTTGCTTATTTGAGTGCATTTGATAAATTCTAGAAATTCTTTCTCTATCTTCAGATCGATTATTTAGTACATATGATCCAGCATCTAATCTACCAGAGTAAACTCTAAAAAAAGCTAGTCTACCTACATAGGGATCTGTAGCAATTTTAAAGGCTAGTGCTGAAAAAGGTTCAGATACTTTAGGAAGTCTTGAAATCTCGTCCTCAGAATTCGGTTTTGTGCCTACGATAGCTTCTTTATCTTCAGGAGATGGCAAATATCTACAAACTGCATCTAGTAAAAATTGAACACCTTTGTTTTTAAATGCAGATCCACAAATCATTGGAATTATACTGATATCTTGCGTAGCTGCTCTCAAAGCATTGTGAACTTCATCTTCGGTTATTGAATCAGGATCGTCAAAGTACTTTTCTAAAAGATTTTCATCATATTCAGCTACAGCTTCAATTAACTCACCACGAAGTCTTTCCGCCTCATCTTTTAGATCATCTGGAATATCAACAACATCAAATGTTGATCCAAAATTATCATCATGCCATACAATTGCTTGATTCTTTACAAGATCAACAATACCTTTAAAGTCTTCTTCATCACCGATATTTAGAACAATTGGAACAGCCTTAGAACCAAGTTTTTCAATAACTTGATTACATACACCAAGAAAATTAGATCCTTGTCTATCCATTTTGTTTACAAAGCCTATTCTAGGAACTTTGTAATTGTCAGCTAATCTCCAGTTAGTTTCAGATTGAGGTTCAACACCATCTACAGCTGAAAATAAAAAAACAAGTCCATCAAGGACTCTTAGGGATCTATTAACCTCTACAGTAAAATCAACGTGACCAGGAGTATCAATAATGTTAAAATGATAAGCCTTGGTGTCATCAACTGTTTTGCCTTGGTTAGTTGGAAAGTTCCAATTACAAGTAGTTGCAGCAGAAGTAATAGTAATACCTCTTTCTTGCTCTTGCTCCATCCAATCCATAGTCGCAGCTCCATCATGAACCTCACCAATCTTGTGACTTACTCCCGTGTAGAATAAAATTCTTTCTGTAGTAGTAGTCTTACCCGCATCAATGTGAGCAGCAATACCTATATTTCTTGTAAATTTTAAATCTCTTGACATACTTGAATGTTAAAATCTGAAATGTGAAAAGGCCTTATTTGCTTCAGCCATTTTGTGGGTATCGACTCTTTTCTTGACAGCAGCTCCCTCTTCTTTTGCAGCAGCAAGTATTTCTTGTGCTAATTTAACTGCCATGGACTTTTCATTTCTTTTTCTTGATGAAGAAATTAACCATTTCATTGCAATTGAAATCTTTCTGTCAGGTCTTATGGGAGTTGGTATTTGAAAAGTAGCACCTCCAACTCTTCTACTTCTTACCTCAACATGAGGCATAACATTAGAAAGAGCATCTTTCCATAGCTCTAATGAAGTTTTTTCATCATCCTCCTTCTTACTTTCCACTATATCAATTGCATCATAAAATACTTTAAAAGCTGTAGATTTTTTACCCTGAAGCATAAGATTGTTAACAAATCTTGTAACTAGTTGATCATTGAACTTAGGATCAGGGAGTAGAGCTCTTTTTTTAGATTGTTTCTTTCTCATTTAGGGAATTATTTTTTTGGTTTTTTTCCTCCGTACTTGGATCTTCGTTGAAGTCTCCCTTCTACACCAGCAGTGTCAAGCGCTCCTCTAACAATATGGTATCTAACACCTGGTAAGTCTTTTACTCTTCCACCTCTAACTAAGACTATAGAATGTTCTTGAAGGTTGTGACCTTCACCTGGAATGTATGCATTAACCTCTTTTCCGTTAGTAAGTCTAACCCTTGCAACCTTTCTCATTGCTGAGTTTGGCTTCTTTGGAGTAGTGGTGTAAACTCTGGTACAAACTCCTCTTTTTTGAGGTGATTTATTTAGAGCAACAGACTTACTCTT
The DNA here is from genome assembly GCA_902620455.1 of uncultured Bacteroidota bacterium. GTDB lineage: Bacteria > Bacteroidota > Bacteroidia > Flavobacteriales > Flavobacteriaceae > Marisimplicoccus. The sequence goes on along the minus strand of CACNIG010000008.1, from coordinate 13,040 downwards.
CTTGGATGAAGAAGTCCTACCTTTTCTTACTAATTGCGATATTGTTGGCATACAATAATTGTTAGATTCCTTATTAAAGCGTGCAAATTTAAAATTTTTTTTTGGTTATTGTATGTAATATTGCATGTTTTTTTAAAAAAAAGGATTAAAAAACTTAACAGATTACTCCTGAGGCAATTAATTGGGAATTATCATATATAGCAAGGAATTGGCCTTTTGTGACAGCAGATTGAAAATCTTCAAATTCAACATATAAATAATCAAGATGTTTGTAAACAGAAATTTTTTGAAGTTTCTGCCTATATCTTATTCTAGCTTTAAGTTTTAAATCTGCAAAATTTTCAAAATTATAATCATCATTAACCCAATTAACATCAGAGTATTTAACCTTTAGAGCTTTTTTGATCAAACCAGGATGATTTTTTCCCTCTCCAACAAATATTTCATTTGTTTGAGTGTTGGTTGAAATAACAAATAGCGGATCATTGTATCCTCCTATTGCTAAACCTTTTCTCTGACCTATAGTGTAATAATAGGCTCCGTTGTGCTTTCCAATTATTTTTCCATCTGATAAGGTATAATCAATTTCATCAGTTAAGCTTAAGAGCCTCTCATTTTCGTCAATAAACTTTATTTGTTTGTCATAAAGTTTAGAATTGCCTGGTATTTCTATTACATTTCCTTTCTTTTTCTTCAGTTTTTGTTGAAGAAAATCTGGTAAGCTTACCTTTCCGACAAAGCATAAACCTTGAGAATCTTTTTTTTCAGCTGTTACTAAATTATTTTTTTTTGCAATTTTTCTTACTTCAGCTTTTGTTAGATCACCTATTGGAAATAATATCTTACTTAATTGATTTTGATTTAATTGACATAAAAAATATGATTGATCTTTCGTATTGTCTAATCCTGAGTGTAACTCATATTTAATACTATTTTCATTAGAATGGTTTTTTTTAATTCTAGAGTAATGCCCAGTTGCAACATAATCAGCACCAAGAGAAAGTGCAACATCCATGAAAACATCAAATTTTATTTCTCTGTTACATAAAATATCTGGATTTGGTGTATTTCCTTTAGAGTATTCATTAAACATATAATCGATTATTTTCTCTTTATAATCTTTACTTAAATCAACGACCTGAAATGGAATATTTAATTTATCAGCAACTAACATTGCATCATTACTATCATCAAGCCATGGGCATTCATCAGATATTGTAACAGTTTCATCATGCCAATTTTTCATAAATAATCCAATTAGATCATATCCTTGATTTTTAAGCAAATATGCAGCGACACTTGAGTCAACGCCTCCAGATAAGGCAACAACAACTTTAGTTTTTTTCATTAGAAATTATTGTTCTCTTCTTTTCTTTTGTTTCTCAGCTTCCTCTAGAGCTTTCTGAAGTCTAGCTCTGAAACCACCTACTTTAAGTGGTTTCTTTTTATTTTCCTCAATTTGGGTTAATATTTTAGTATCATCAATAATAAAGTTTTTAATAACTAACATTAACACAATCGTGAGTATGTTTGATATAAAGTAATATAAGCTTAATCCACTTGCATAATTATTAAAGAAAAATAACATCATTATTGGCATCATATACATTATCACTTTCATGTTGACTCCTCCAGTCTGAGATGCTGGCATCATTTGTTGACCAGTAGTCATTTTTGTGTAGAAGAAAATTGCAATAGATGCTAAGATTGGAAAAAGACTTATATGATCACCATAAAGAGGAATTGAAAATCCAAAATCAAGGATTGAGTCATATGAAGACAAATCATCTGCCCACAAAAAACTTTTACCTCTTAAACTAAATGCTGCAGGAAAAAACACAAAAAGTGCAAAAAATATTGGCATTTGAAGAAATGCAGGTAAACATCCCGACATTGGATTAGCTCCAGATCTAGTATAAAGATTCATAGTTTCTTGCTGTTTCTTCATTGGATCATCTTTAAATTTTTCATTAATTACCTCAAGTTCAGGTTTTAAAATTCTCATTTTAACTTGAGATTCATATGATTTGTATGTTAAAGGAGCAATGGCAACTTTTACAATTATTGTCATTAAGATTATTGATAATCCATATGAAAAATAGTTTGTAAGAAAAGAAAATAGTGGAAAGAAGATGAATCTATTTAACCAACCAAAAATTCCCCAACCAATATCAACAGAATTTTCAAGATTTAAATTATACTCTTTAAGAGTCTCATAATCTGTAGGGCCATAATACATGCTAAAATTCATACTATCATCAGAATTTAGATTTAGCGGAACATTCGCAAGAAACCTTTTTGTAAACTTATCATCTAAAGTTTCATTACTTGCTAAGTCCTCAGAGCTTATATCTACGTCGTTCACTTGATCATTTAAAATAAGAATTGAGCTAAAAAAATGTTCTCTAAAGGAAATCCAATTAACGTTGTTTATATTTTTATTAGTAGAACCTCCAATAGATAAATAAGAATCTTTATTCCCTTCGAAACCATACGCAAGCACAGTATATCTATTTTCATAGTCAATGCTTCTCGAATTTCTAAAAGAGTCTCTACCCCATAATAACTCAACATTCTGATAACTGTTTGACCTGTTTGAGTCATTTATTTTAATAAGAAAATCAACAATACTTGAGTCTTTATCTAATTTAAATTTCAAATCCAATGATCTCTGCTCATCAATAATACCAGATAATATGACCTCTGACCCTGGTTTAATAATTTGGTATGTATAATTTAAATCAGCAGAATTAATTACAGAGTTTCTACCTATTGGTATGTCATAGCTAAAGATAGATTTATTGTCATCAACAAGATAAAGTGGCTCTTCGTCATAATTTGAAAAATTTTTGAGTAATATTTTTTTAATTTCTGCGCCACTCGTACTAATTTCAAATAAAATATTTTCATTCTCAAGACTGATAATCTCTTCCTCAAATTTTTGATCAATTTTTACATTATTTGAAATAGAATTTTCGGATTTATTAGAATCTGCATAAGTTTCTTGAACTAGATTTTCAGCTTCACTAATTTGTTGGTTTTCAATCATACTTGATTGATTATCATAAAACCAAAACATTAAAATTGCTGATATTAGCAGAAATCCAATAAACTGCAAAGGATCAAATTTATTTTGTTCCATAATTATTTATTTAAATATTTTTTTAAACTAGCTTTTACAAAGTTTACAAAAATTGGATGAGGATTATAAACACTACTTTTGTATTCAGGGTGAAATTGAACTCCAACAAACCACGGATGATCAATATTTTCAACTATCTCAACAAGTTTTGTATCAGGATTTGATCCTGCAATTACAAATTTATCATCAAAGATTCTATCTGTGTAATTATTGTTAAATTCATATCTATGTCTATGTCTCTCTGAAATTAATTTTTTCTTATAGCATTTATAAGATTTAGTATTTTTTTCTATTTCACAATCCCAAGCTCCAAGCCTCATCGTTCCTCCCTTATTAATAATTTCCTTTTGTGATGTCATTAAGTCTATAACAGGATCTTTACATTTCTCGGAGATTTCTGTTGAATTAGCATACCTAATCTTTTTAACATTTCTAGCATACTCTATCACAGCCATTTGCATTCCTAGACATATTCCAAGAAAAGGTATCTTATTTACTCTAGCATACTCAACAGCAAGAATTTTTCCATCAAGACCTCGTTGACCAAAACCTGGGGCAACAATAATCCCATCTAATTGTCTTAAATTTTTTGAAATATTTTCTTTATCTAAATATTCAGAGTGAATTGAATTAACAACAACCTTAACCTCATTTTCAGCTCCTGCATGAATAAGTGATTCTAGAATTGATTTATATGAATCATCTAACTCAACATATTTTCCAACTAAGCCAATGTTTATTTGATGAGTTGGATTCTTTAGTCTATGGAGGAAATTTTTCCATTTATCAAGATTAGGCTCGGATTCTTTTATGTTAAACTTTTCCAGTGTTACCTTATCTAGTCCTTCATCCATCATTTTAATAGGAACATCATAAATAGTCTCTACGTCGATAGACTGAATTACACAGTCAAATCGAACATTACAAAATAATGCCAATTTATTTTTTATCTCATCAGATAATACCTTTTCTGTTCTACACACTAAAACATCTGCCTTTAGACCCAGTTCCATGAGAGTTTTAACTGAATGTTGTGTTGGCTTTGTTTTTAATTCTCCTGTTGCAGATAAGAAAGGGATTAACGTTAGATGAATAACCATAGAGTTTTCAGGACCTTCTTCATAAATAACTTGTCTAACTGCTTCCAAAAATGGTAATGACTCAATATCACCTACTGTACCTCCAATCTCAGTAATTATTATATCTAAATTATTTTTATTATTTAGATTTCTAATATTTTCCTTTATCTCATTTGTAACATGAGGTATAACCTGAACTGTTTTACCTAAAAACTCTCCTTTTCTCTCTTTTTCAATTACATTTTGATAAATTTTTCCGGTTGTTATATTATTTTTTTGTGAAGTATTGATACTTAAAAATCTTTCATAATGACCTAGATCAAGATCAGTTTCAGCTCCATCATCAGTTACGTAACACTCGCCATGCTCATATGGATTTAATGTCCCAGGATCAACATTAATGTACGGATCTAACTTTTGAATCGAAACGTTTAAACCTTGAGCCTGAAGAAGCCTTGCTAGTGAGGCAGATACAATACCCTTTCCAAGAGAGGAGGTAACACCACCAGTAACAAAGATATATTTAGGTTTATTCATCCGGATAGAATAATATTTCCGGACTCAAATTTACAAAATATTAGAGTATTTAATAACTTATTGTACAATAATCTCTTCAATATCATACTCTCTATGCCTAAGAATAAACATAGAGGAATTGTATAAACCACCCAGAGTATCTTTTTTGTATAAAAATTTAGATTCAATGTATGATTGCTCGTCATATTTAGTAGTTCTATTTAAATTTTTATCAATTAAAACTCTAAGTAATATATCTTTTGTAACATCATAACCCCTTATAACATCTTTATTGGGAAGACTCCCAAACAAGTTTAGATATCCATTTTCGAATTTTGTGATAGAATCATTATTCATTTTTTTTGAAATTGAAGTGTAAGTAAAGGCTAAGTTTCCCAGATCTTTAATATTAATGCTTGGATCATCATATTGATTACCTCTATATGTAGTGTATAATTTAACATCTCTTTCAGAAGTAATTTGTGAGTTAAGTTGTGATACTACACTAGATATTAATGTAAATATTTCAGATTCCACAATTACCTTATTCGGCAGAGAATCAACCAAAAGTGAATCTAAAAGTTCTGGTAGAATGTAGCCCTCAAATTCTGGTTTTATTTTAATTGAATTAGGAAAGATTTCTGATAGCTTGGAATCAATTTCGTTATTTAAAGAATCAGCTATTATTACAATATTATCCTCTCTATTTAAATTTTCATCTAAATAATTTATCATTCTGTTTCTCAAAAGTTTTTTAGGTGTGACTGATTGAATTACTCCTTTTATTATCTTAATTGGTATAGTTGATAAAGGAAATACTTTTGGAATTGATTCAAGTAATTCAATATTTGAAAATGTTTCAAAGTTTCTGGGAATTAATGGTCCAATAATTACATCTGAATTTCTAACTAAATCATTAGATGATATGTCATTCAATTTATTTAATGAATTCTCAGTATCAAAAACATTAAGATTGATGGAAATATTTAATTCCTTTAAATCTTCAATCGCATACAAAATTCCAGAGTAAAAATCTAAGGTAATTGTATACAAGTTTCTGTCCTCAAATAAAGACTCGACTTCTTTAATTGAATCATAGTTAACTGTATTAGATCTGAATGGAAGTATGACTGAAAGATTTAATTGACTATCTTTTTTTCTTTTTTTTATAAAAATTGAGTCTAGCCTAGATAAGTTATCATCTTTAATTAATGAGTCTTTTTTAACTAATATTGATTCTTTAATTGACTCTAATACTGGAATTAAAATTTTTGATTTTCTTTTTAATCTTGATTCTCTAAGTTTTGGATTAAGTTCAAGTATATCATTTATATTAACTTTATATTTCTGTGAAATAGAAAAAAGTGTTTCTTTTCTCTCAACTTCGTGAATAATAGTATCGGACACAATATTTTGTGGAAATATTGGATGTAATGTTATTAATAAAAGAATAAATACTTTTTTCACTTATTTCTGTCTTTCAAGTTTCCATAATTCATAATGCTCATTATTAACTATGTATGACCAATGTAATAAAGACTGTTGAATTCTAGGAGAAATATCCTTTGAATTTTCTATTCCTAAACCAGACTTGTATATTTTATTATAAATAGAATTTCTAAATCTCCCCTTTGGACCACAGAATGCTAGCCATCTTTTTATTTGTCTTATATCATCCTCGTGACGTCTTCCGTTATAATACTTACAATACCATTCAAACCAGCCTCGCGGATCATCTTTATGTATCCACCCTTTCGCTTCCCATTCGTCCTGAGATTGTCCAGATTTAATTTTAAATAAATTAATTTTTACTAAATATTTTTTTGACAAATAATAAGATTCATCGAGATTCTCGAACCAATCTCTTGGAAATATTCTATAGTCAACAAGCTGATTAAAATATGTTCCTCCAAAAATACCCTTATGGAGCATTTGTTTTGGAGTTAACATTGGTTTAAATAAATTATGTAGTTCTTCCATATGTGCTTTATTCCCACTCAATTGTGGCAGGAGGTTTAGAACTTATGTCATAAACAACTCTATTTATTCCTTTAACTTTATTAATAATATTATTGGAAACCTCTTTCAAGAAATCATTTGAAAATTCATACCAATCTGCAGTCATTCCATCAGTTGAGACTACTGCCCTTAATGCAACACATCTTTCATAAGTTCTTTCATCCCCCATTACACCGACACTTTTAACAGGTAATAGTATAGAGCCAGCTTGCCAAATTTTATTATAGAGATTCCATTTTTTTAGAGCATCAATGTAAATTTTATCAGCTTCCTGAATAAGCCCTATACTTTCATAGTCAACTTCTCCAAGAATTCTTATTCCAAGACCTGGACCTGGAAAGGGATGTCTAGATAGTATTTCTTGAGGCATTTTTAAAGAGTTACCAATTTTTCTTACTTCATCTTTAAATAACATCCTAAGAGGTTCAATGACCTTAAGATTCATTTTTTCGGGAAGGCCTCCAACATTATGGTGAGACTTAATAGTTGCAGATGGTCCTTTTACAGAGATTGATTCAATAACATCTGGATAAATAGTTCCTTGAGCAAGCCATTTTGCATTGGATATTTTTTTTGATTCTTCATCAAAAACATCAATAAATGTATTACCAATTATCTTTCTTTTCCTCTCAGGATCAATCACACCTTTAAGACCGCTTATAAATTGATCCGATGCGTCAACACCTTTGACATTTAAACCGATTCCAATATATTGGTTTAATACTTCATCATATTCATTTTTTCTTAAAAGACCATTATTTACAAAAATGCAATGTAAATTCTTACCTATTGCTCTATCAAGTAGAACAGCAGCTACACTAGAGTCTACTCCACCCGAGAGACCTAAAATTACTTTTTCATCTAATATTTCAGATTTCAATTTTTTAACTGTCCTGTCAATAAAAGATTCAGGATTCCACTCTTTAATAAATTTTAATTCTTCTATGAAAAAGTTTTCAAATATTTTTAGACCATTATCTGTATGAAAAACCTCAGGATGAAATTGTAAAGCATATAAATTTAGAGAGTCGATTGAGTAAGCAGCATTTTTTACAGAGTCTGTACTAGCAATAACTCTTGCACCATCAGGTAAAGTTGTAATTGTGTCTCCATGGCTCATCCACACTTGATTATTTATTTTTATGTTGTGAAAAAGCTTACAATCCTTTTCAATGAATGACAGATTGGCTCTTCCATATTCTCTTGAGTTTGAGTTCTCAACTTTTCCATTGAGGGATTTTGCAATTAGTTGTGCTCCATAACAGATTGCGATTACAGGAATGTTGCCTAAAATAATTTTAAGATTAATTTCAGGAGAATTTGCTTGATTAACAGAAAAAGGAGAACCAGAAAGCACAATGGCTTTATATTGATTTAAATCTTCAGGAAGATTGTTAAATGGTGAAATCTCACAGTAAATAAAAAGCTCTCTAATTCTCCTAGCAATTAATTGAGTATACTGAGAGCCAAAATCAACTATTAAGACTTTATTCTGCATGGACAAAAATACAACTATAAATTAATCTTCAAGATCTATTATTAATATTTTATCGTCCATTATTGAGATTTTCTCAACTATATAATTTATAAATGAAGGTCCCTTAGAAGAGTAGAAATTTCCAAAATTTAAGTACCTCTCTTGTGAAATATTACATGGGTTAAGATAACTGTGAATAGACCTTATTGATTTGATTTCAGCTTCATAATTTTTCTTTTCAGCTTTAATCAGTTTTTTCTCAAGATCGTCAATTCCCTTTTTTTGTTTTTTTTCTTGAGCATTTAGAGCACCTACAAATGATTTGTCTGTTTCAAGTGAAACTTTTCTTAACTCATCAAATTGTAAAGATAAATTTGATCTTAAAGAATCGAAGTTTACCTTTATACTAGAGGTGTTCTCTATTTTATAATTTAGTAGTTCATTTAGTTCTCCTATAAAATACTTGATTTCAATTCCAGAGTTTTTAATTTTTTTTGAAGTCTTAGAATCTATTACATATGCACTATTCCTTAATTTAAGAATTGGAAATTGAACTTTATTGTCATCAAAATAAGTTTTTAACTGCATCCAATATCTCAATTCATTTGGACCTCCAACATAACATACATTTGGCAAGACAACTTCCTGGTATAAAGGTCTCATAATTACATTTGGAGAAAACAACTCTGGACTTCTGCCAATCAAATCTAGTATTTGATCTTTACTGTATAAATTCTCATCATCTACTTTAAATGATTCATTATTATATCTAACACGCTTTCTTCCTTTGTCAGTAAGTTTGAAAAAATTAATATCTGATGGGTTTACTTGAACCTTAAATGATTCAAAGTCTTTCTTAAGTTTAGATATCTGCAAAGAGTTATTTTCTCTACAAGAAAATTTTTCTATTTCATTTTTTAATTGAGGTTTAAAAAAATCTTTTAATTCCTTTTTGTTAGCATCAATAATTATTAATCCATGGTCTGAGAATAAATAATTAATGAATTTTATCGTTGACATAGACAGACTAACACCGTCCTTATACGAATTATCTATGATCTCTTCAAATTTTTCTTTAAAATCATAATCAATAATTAAATCCTTATAATTTCTTATTAAATCCTTGATGTTATTAATCTCAATTTCTCCAACAGGCTTATTATTTGAATTGATTTCCCATTTAATGTTTTTTTGACCTAGGTTGACTTCTGAAATCTCATCAAAATCATGATCCTCACTTGCAATCCATAGGACTGGTACATATTTAAAATTTTTAATTTCTGAATTTAACTTCTTACTAATACTAATTACCTGAGCTATCTTGAGAATAACCATCAGGGGACCAGTAAACAAATTAAGCTGGTGACCGGTAGTGATACAAAAAGTTTTAGAATCAAGAAGGGAGCTAATATTTTCTGAAGTCTGCTCCGATATATCAATTTTAGAATATTGATTTTTTATGGATTTTACTAGAATTTCTCTTTGTTCTTTGGAAAAGCTTTTACTTTTATTTTCAGATTGTATTTTAACATTTTCGTTACTATAAAAAGAATTGATGTATTTCAAGACTTTTTTATCACCTAAAATGAATTTTTCGATAAGTTCATCTCCAATGAGTTTAGTCTCTCTTTGGATTATTTGACTTTTCATCCCTTAATTTTTGTAAATATATCTGAATTTTTCAAAATTGGGTGTAACTTAGTATATCTAACTATAAACTATCATGTTAATGAAGAATTTTAGAATACTTTTTGCTTTAATTATAATTTCACCCTTTTCTTATTCTCAGAATTTAGAGGAAAAACTAGATGAGGTAAAATATAGAAACATAGGGCCTTTTCGAGGAGGTAGATCCGTAGCTTCAGTTGGAGTTGTGGGAGACCCACTTACCTATTACATGGGAACAGTAGGAGGAGGTTTATGGAAAACAACTAATGCTGGTGTTAATTGGTTTAACATATCCGATGATTACTTTAAGACATCTTCAGTTGGCGCGATTGCAGTTGCTGATAGTGATAGCAGAATAATTTATGTTGGTATGGGAGAGCATGCTCCAAGAGGGGTAACTACTTCTTATGGAGATGGAGTCTATAAATCAACTGATGCAGGTGAAACGTGGGAACACATTGGTTTAGAGAAGACTCAACAAATTTCAAGAATAATAATTCATCCAGAAAATCCTGATTTAGTTTTTGTTGCTGCTCAAGGAGCTATTAATGGACCAACTAAAGAAAGAGGTATTTATAAATCAATTGATGGCGGAAAAACTTGGAATAATGTACTTTTTGTAAATCAATTAACAGGAGCCTCAGAACTTTCAATAGATTATAATAATCCCAAAATTTTATATGCAACCATGTGGAAGCATCAAAGACTTCCATGGAAAGTTATAAGCGGTGGTCAAGGCGATGGAGTATATAAATCCCTTGATGGTGGAGATAGTTGGTTTAAAATAGAAAATGGCTTGCCATCAGAACTAGGAAAGATGGCTATATCAGTATCTAGAGCAAACTCTGATAAGGTATTTCTTCTTGCTGAAGGTAATTCAAACAAAAGGTCAGGAGGTTTATTTGTATCAAATAATGCTGGTGAAAGCTGGTCTAAAGTTAGTTCTTATGCTGAACTAACATCAAGAGCATGGTATTACATTGAAGTATTTGCAGATCCAAATGATGAGGATACTGTTTATGTGCTAAGTGCAAGAGCTTTTAGATCAATTGATGGAGGTAAAACCTGGAAAAGGATTTATAGTGGCCATGGGGATTATCATGACTTATGGATAAATCCTAATAATTCTAAAAATATGATTATTTCAGATGACGGGGGTGGTGAAATAACATTTGATAATGGAAGTACTTGGTCTAGTATATACAATATGCCTACTGCTCAATTTTATAGAGTCAATGTTGACAATATGTTTCCATATAACTTATATGGTGGTCAACAAGATAATTCTACAATTAAAATTTCTAGCATTGGGTCTAGAGGTGGTATTTCAGAAAGAGATTGGTCAGCCTCTGCTGGAGGTGAGAGCGCATTCCTTGCTTTTGACCCTGATGATCCAAGTATTGTTATGGGGGGTAGTTATCTTGGAAGTGTTAATATATATGACACAAAAGCAAATGCTAGAAAAAAAGTAATGATTGAGCCGATAAATTATATTGGGAGGGCTTCAAGAGATATGAAGTACAGGTTTAATTGGAATGCACCAATTATATGGTCTCAACATGAGCCAAATACTTTTTATCATGCAGCTCAACATCTATTTAAGACAAATGATCAAGGCAAATCATGGAAAATTGTCTCTCCAGATTTAACAAGAGATGAAGATGAAAAACAAGGAAATGGTGGTGGCCCATATACAAACGAAGCAGTTGGTGCCGAAAATTATGGAACCATAAGCTATGTAGTTGAATCTCCTCATGAGGCAAATACAATTTATGTTGGATCAGATGATGGGTTAGTTCATATTACTCAGGATGGAGGTGAGTCTTGGATTGATATTACTCCAAAAGGTCTACCTGAGACAATAATTAATGCAATAGATGTTTCTCCTCATGATAAAGCAACAGTTTACATTGCTACTACAAGGTACAAGTTTAATGATAAGACTCCTGGGTTGTATAAATCAACAAACTATGGTAAAACTTGGAAGAATATTTCAGGTAATATACCAAATGGAGCATATACTAGAGTTGTTAGAGAAGATAATAAAAGAAAGGGACTGCTAGTAGCAGGAACAGAACTTGGAGTATACATTTCATTCAATGATGGAAAAAAATGGGAATTATTCAATCTTAACATGCCAGTATTAGCTATTACAGATTTAATGATTAAGCATGATGATTTAATTATTGCTACTCAAGGAAGGTCTTTTTGGATACTAGACGATATGGGACTTGTGAGACAATTTGATGGTAACAATAATACCAAGTTATACGATCCTGAGAACTCAACAATTGGAAATTGGTCTAGTGAATTAAATTCAAATAACTCAGATGGAACTTCATCATTTACAGGAGTTAATCCTGCAAATGGTGTTGTAATATATTACAACATTGGAAAAGAGGATGATGGTAAAAAAGTCTCTATTAAGATTTATGATGAGGACAATAAGCTTGTAAGGGAGATTACTAGTGTATCTGACAGTAATTTCATTTCATATAATGGAGGACCTTCACGAGAACCAGTACTTTCAAATAAAGTTGGATTAAATAGATTTGTATGGGATACTAGACATACCTCATTAATTGGTGTTCCATATGCATATATTGAAGGAAGTTTTCGAGGACATAAAGCAATTCCTGGCAAGTACAATCTAATTTTAGAGGTTGGAAACAGTTCATTTAATTCTGAGTTTGAAATTTTAAAAAATCCAAATTTTAGTGTTTCAGATCAAGACTATATAGATCTTGATAAATATGCGACTCATATGGAGAGTAGTTTTAATGAAATGGCAGGATATATCAATGAAAATAAGAAGTCAATGGATAAGTTAAGTGGTATGATAGATGAACTAGATGATGATTCAGAGGTTAAAAATAATGGGAGTAAATTGCTCAAGTTAATGGATAACTGGGATAAAAAAATGATGCAAAGAAAGACTAAAGCATATGATGACGTAGAAAATTTCAGAAATAAATTTTTAGCTGATTATCTTTTTATACTTGATCAAATTAAAGGAGATATTCCTAATGTTAGTGAAGGAATTCTTAAATCACTTAAATCACATGATAAAAAGTGGATTGAACTAAAAAAAGAAATTGATGAAATAAATCAAATTAATATTCCAGAGTATAATAATGAA
>CACNIG010000007.1 GCA_902620455.1 uncultured Bacteroidota bacterium | reverse complement strand
TTAAAGATGATAATGCAAGAGTTAAATAAACTAATTGATGCCCCTTTATTCCTTCATATGTATCTAAAAAATACCCATATAAAGGTGTTGCAAATATATCAGGAGTATACCCAATAATTGAGACAACACCAATTGCAGTTCCACTTAAAGCCAAAGGAATCCCACCATCTCTTAATATTGAAAAATAGAGACCTCTTATAATATAAGTACCAACAGCAACAATAACCAATGATATTATAAATAGGGAATTAAGGCCAGCTTGAACAATACCACTCACAAATAAAATAGCACCAATCAACATTATAACAAAACCTGTAATAATGACATTAATATTACCAGATTTATCAGCAAAAAATGCTATTGATATACAGGCAAGTGGTCTAAGATATTGTTGAAGTGCTCCAACTCTTGCGGCTTCTATTTCATCAAATAGCATTATTTCTGATGCATACAGGGAATATATGTCAGTTATTTTGTAGCCCATATATGCTGTTAAAATTATTAATCCAATAAGGATTATAGATTTTGACTTCACTAGATTTTTCATATCATTAAAGTTTCCAATCTTGGCTTTATCTTTGATTTCTATATTTAAAAATATATATACAAACACACCAGTTAAAAAAACTATAAAAGAAGACACTGCAATTACATATCTAAATGCATCTTGTTTTTCATCAAAAGTTGATTCAGATATATCGCCTATTACTACAAAAGAGAATATTAAAACTCCTATTAATCCAATTGATGATGCAACTATTCCTCTCCCAGCATCCAAAAAGCTGAAAGTTTTTCCTTGTTTCTTTAGTCCTCCAAGAATCGAAGTTGCTTTAATCATAGGAGCCCAAAAAAGAAAAACCGTAGTAAAGCCCCAATAAGCATATAATAATTGTAGTGAAGAATAAGGCGGATAGCTCATCATATAGAACCCCCCCAAAGAGGTAAATATTAATGAAAATGAAAGTAATTTTTTTGGTGAATATTTATCCGCTAATACACCACCAAATATGTAAGAAAGAAATGCGACAGTTCCATATGTTGAAAATAATGTTCCAAGTTCTAGATTTGTCAAGTTAAATACATCCAAAAAGGTTGGTCTAAAAACTCTAGCTAGAACATAAGGTAATATGTAAATTGATTCTGCTGCTAGAATTAATGTGAAAAGATATTTATAATATTGATTTTTAATGATTAATTAGCTTTTTGTTAAGATATAATAATTTAATTTATTAATAGATTTGATTATGTTCAAACTATATTATCAATTACTTATAACTTTTGTATCGTTAATTTTTCTTTCTTGCTCCAAAGAAGACATTTCTTTGTTCTATGATCAAGTAGAGGGTAAAGTTTTCGTTAGAGTTGATCTTATCGAATCATCTAATAAGTCTATTGATCAAGTTGATCCATCAGAGTATGCTTTTGTGAAGAACTTTAGTCCTGATAAAGGCCACACTGTTATGTATTTTGTTGATAACACCGAAACATGTACAATTTTTAATGCATGGTATGAAATGAATATTCTCAAGCATACTTCAGAATTAGTTGAAGCTGATGTGAAATATGGAAAAATATATGATCTAAAAGACCATAAAGTTAAATATGAAATTATTCAAAAAAATCCCCTAAGAGTAACATACAATCTTGCAAATGGTACTCAGATAATAGCTCAGGAGATAGATAAAGAAATCTTTTATAAGGCAAAGGATAGTTGGTTATATAAATCGCGAAATACTATAGACACTACCTTCTCAAAGTGTTCTAATTTAGATTTAGATTAATGATTTATTAACTTAGTTACTAAATTGTTATGTATGAGGATTAGTTTTTCTTGGATCTTTATTTTTTCTTTAGTGGTATCATGCACCAATTTAAATGATAAACCTAATTTTATAATTATCTTGACAGATGATCAAGGTTGGGGTGATTTGGAATTAACGGGAAACCCTGTTTTGAAAACACCAAACTTAAATAATCTTGCAGAATCAGGTTCTTTATTTGATTCATTTTACGTAAGTCCAGTTTGCTCACCAACAAGGTCAGAAATCTTAACCGGTAATTATCACCCTAAAACTGGAGTTATAGACGTTTCAGAGGGTGGTGAGAGAATTAATCTTGATCAAAAACTAGTTTCAGAATATTTTAAAGAGAATAATTATAAAACAGCTTTTTTTGGTAAATGGCATAATGGACAACAATATCCATATCATCCAAATTCAAGGGGTTTTGAAGAGTTTATAGGTTATTGTTCTGGTCATATTGGTGAATATTTTGATGCAGAGTTGGAACATAATGGAGAATTTTTTAGAAGTGATGGGTATTTAACTGATTTCATAACAGATAATACTATTGATTTTATTGAGTCTAGTGGTAACTCACCATTCTTTGTTTTTTTATCGATAAATACTCCTCATAGCCCTATGCAGATTGGTGATGAGTGGTGGTCTAGATTTGAGAGGTTTAGTGCAGAAGACTTGTTCTTAAATGATTTAACCGCTAAAGAGTCTGATAAAGCATTTGGAGCAGCTGATAATAATGAACTTGTTAATCATACAAAAGCTGCATATGCTATGATAGAGAATATTGACTGGAATATTGGAAGAATAATGAAAACTATCAGAGATTCTAATCGTTATGAAGATACTGTAGTAATTTTTTTAGGAGATAATGGTCCAAATGGAAATCGATGGAATGATTCATTAAAAGGTAGGAAAGGTTCAACTGATGAAGGTGGAGTTAGGTCTCCACTAATTTTTAGTTATCCAAAAATTAATCAATCACTTAAGGGCAAAGTAAATCTTCTATCAAGCTCAATCGATATTTTTCCAACTTTATTAGACATTGCTGATATTGACTTCGACAATTCAATCGATGGAATTTCTTTTTTCCCACTTTTACTCAATAAGACTTCTAATGACGAAAGAATTATATACAATCATTGGAGAGACAATGTAAGTTTAAGATTTCAAAAATATAGATTGGATAAAGACAATAATTTATATAATCTTGAAGATGATCAAAGTCAAATTTTTCCAATCGAAAATGATTCACTAAAAGAATATCTAATTGAAAAGAAAAAAGCTTGGATTGAGCAAGTGCTTAACCCTTCTTTATCAAATCAAAAAAGACCTTTTACTATTTCAGGAGAATTTGGCGTTAATAACATATTGCCAGCAAGAGACTCTAATTTTTCTGGATTTATAAAAAGATCAAATATATATCCAAATGATTCATTTCTTACAAATTGGAGTAAAGGTGATTCTATTTATTGGCCTATTCAAGTTATGGCTGATGGACTATATAACATAGGAATATTTATAAATTCCGATAAAGAAAGTTTAAATAGTGAAATAATCGTCTCATCCAATACTTCTGATGTAAAAGGAAAAGTTGAAAAAGTTTTTATGTCAGATTTAAGAGGAATGGAATACGATAGAGTACCAAGAATTGAATCTTATCTTAAGGATTTTCAAGTAATAAATTTAAGTCCAATATACCTTACAAAACAATCTAGTTATTTAAGTATTAAAAGAGGGGAAAATTCTTTTGGGAAATTAGATTTCAAAAGAATTACATTAAAGCCATATAATTAACTCAAAAGTTTAAATAATTTTTTTGAATTAATTACTTGGGCAAATTCATCTTTAAGGTTAGCTATAGAGATGTTATAGATAACTTCACAATCTATTTCTTTTCCATCTAATCCTATTGTATTGTAACACGCTGTAGAATCATTTATCAGAAAAGTTTCATATCCTAAATTACCTGCCATTCTTACAGAAGTTGATATACAATGATTAGTTGTCATACCTACAATAACCAATGTATTAATATTAAAACTCTTAAGTATTCCGTCTAAACCTGTGCCTATAAATGCGCTATTAACATGCTTAGTTAATATCATTTCATTTCCTTTTGGTTTCACGTAGTCATTAAATTCAAATCCAGGTTTTGATTCATGAAGCTTGGAGTTAGGATTTGTGGAACTATGCCTAACATGAATTACATTTAAACCAAGTTCTCTCCATTTTTCTAGAATTTTTCCACAGATCAATTCAGCATTATGATTATTTCTTTTTCCTCCAGGATAATCTTTATCTAAGAATGCCTTTTGAATATCTATAAGTAAAAGAGCAGGATTTTTATTTATAAAGTCCATGTTTGAATAAATTGTTTTTAACTTGAAGCTAAATATATTGAAATTGAATCAATTACTTAAAATCCATGCAATTTGGAATTCCCATGTATATCATGGATGGGGCAGGAGTAGAAAATTTTTTGAGGGATGGTATTATAAAGTTGTTGATAATTCTCAAACCAATGCTTTTGCAATTATTCCAGGAATAGCAATGGATGAGAATGGGAATAAACAATCTTTTATTCAAGTTTTGGATGGGAAAAACTTAAAGGCTGATTACTTTAAGTTTGATTCAAATGAGTTTAAACCTACACCTAAAAAACATGATCTCTACATAGCTGAAAATCATTTTAGCATGACAGATATATCCTTAAATCTACCTAATCTTCAAGGTACATTAATTTTTAAAAATTTATTTCCTTGGTCTAATACTTTTCTTTCTCCAGGGATAATGGGTCCATACTCTTTTATTCCTTTTATGGAGTGCTATCATGGTATTGTTAGTATGAATCATGACATAGAAGGTTCATTAATTCATAATGGAAAAAAAATTTGTTTTGACAATGGAAAAGGTTATATGGAGAAAGACTGGGGTCATTCCTTTCCTAAAGCATATGTTTGGATGCAAAGTAACCATTTTTCAAAAAGTAGTATTTCTTTTAAGTCATCTATAGCCATTATTCCCTGGTTAAAAAGTTCCTTTATTGGTCATATTGCAGGAGTTCTAATTGATGGTAAATTAATTGAATTTACTACCTATAACGGTACTAAGCTTAATTCTTGTGATATTTCTCAAGATGAGGTAAACGCTTCAATGGAGAATAGACTATTTAAATTAAATATTAAGGCTATTAGAGAAAAAGCAACCACTTTGGCTGCACCAATAAGTGGTTTTATGGACGGGAGGATTGATGAAAGTATGAATTCATCAATTAAGCTAAAACTAATAGATAAAATATCAAATAAGATTATTCTTAATGATATTGGTGAGTCAGCTGGAATTGAGGTTGCTGGAGATTATGAAAAGTTGATAAAATAATTTAATTAATAGTTAATAAACATAAACACTTAAAATTCTGCGATAATTAACTATTGAAATTGAAACTGTTAAGAAGTTATTAAACAATTTTTTCTAAAGTTATTAATTACTTAATACATTTATAACCTAACTATAAATAACTATAAATGAACGAAATAGAAATTTTAAATTATGCTCAAATGAATTTCATTCAAAATGGATTATACATGGTAGCTTTTACAGCTTTTGTATTTATAACATTTAGACTTATGAGATTTCAAAAAGAGCAGAATGCTAATATTTTTGGAAAAGTGTTGGTAACAATATTTGGACTTTGTACTGTTTTCTTTGGATACAATGTTTTCTCATTTTTGTATGTTAACCAACTTGGGCAATCCTATAGATTATCTGAGCTTCAGTACACTGGTGTTGAACTCTCTGCCTTATCACAAAACTGGGTTGATTACATTGGGTATACAGTAAGTGATGGACTTCCAATCCCATTTAGCCCAGAACCTGCAGCTTATGTATTTCTGATTACACTTGCAGTGATGGTTATAGCAGGAGTATGGGTAAATCTATCCAAGAATTAAATAATTTCCTCTGACGAAGCAAAAAGCCAGAAATGGTAAACAGTAGTCAGAGGTTTTTTTATTCCCTTCTAATGAAAAAAAAAGATTGTGAAAGATGTAAAAAATCTTTTACTAAAATGTATAGAGTAAGATACATTGAATCAGTAAAAAATTGGGTTTTTATGTGTGAATCTTGTTTACTAGAAGTAAAGCAAGACAATAAGTTTTATAAATATGGAGGGACCTGGAAAGGTTAATTTGTCTAACTTTGTGACATGAAGACAAAATCTGAAATTGTAGATAACTGGCTTGTTAGGTATACTGGTTTAGAGCTTAACAATTTTGGAGAATACATTTTACTAACAAATTTTGATAAGTACGTAAAAATTTTTGCAGACAAATTAGATTGTCATGTTCAGGGTGAGGATAAAAATATGACTTCTGCAACATCTAGAAATATTACAATCATAAATTTTGGAATGGGAAGTCCTAATGCTGCTACAATAATGGATCTTTTATCTGCTATTAACCCTAAAGCTGTTTTATTCCTTGGTAAATGTGGTGGATTAAAGAAAAAAATTAACATTGGTGATTTTGTTCTACCAATCGGAGCTATAAGAGGAGATGGAACATCTAATGATTACTTTCCTCCAGAGGTTCCTGCTATGCCATCCTTTTCACTACAAAAAGCAATCTCTACTACAATTAGAGAATTTAAAACAGACTATTGGACTGGAACAGTATATACAACAAACAGAAGAGTCTGGGAATATGATAAAGGATTTAAAGTGTACATTAAGAAGACTAGAGCGTATGCAATAGATATGGAGACTGCAACTTTATTTACTGTTGGATTTCACAATAAGATACCTGTTGGCGCATTATTATTAGTTTCTGACTCTCCAATGACACCAGAAGGAGTAAAAACTCTTGAGAAAGATAAAATAAATTCAAGACAGCATGATGAAAAGCATATTGAAATAGGTGTAGATTCATTAAAAAAATTAATGGATAATGCCGAAACTATAAGACATCTGAAGTTCTAAATATATGAGATTCATTTTTTTTTCTTTAGTTCTTATTTTAATAAGTTGTACAAAATCCGATATTAATTCTCCTGATAAAGAATATAATAAAACTCAAACTTCATATGAATCACAAGCGAAAAGTAATTATAATTACTTTACATTCTATGAAGGACAAGCAACTTATTCTATAACTCATCGTGGATTAGATAGAGAATATACAATATACATTCCTCCAAGCATTGAATCAAGAACTAATCTTCCGGTAATTTTTAATTTTCATGGATACCAAGATCAAGCAAATAATTTTTTTAATAGGACTGATTTAATTGACATTGCAGATGAAAATGGTGTTGTTTTAGTTTATCCTCAGGGGTCTCCATTAGATGGGGGGCCTTCTCATTGGAATGCTGCTCCTCTTGACTCTCCAAACCCATCTTTTGTTAACAAGAGCAATGTAAATGACTTAGATTTCTTTTTACAATTATTAGAGGCTGTAAATCAAAACAATATTATAGACTTAAACAGAGTTTATGCAATTGGCTATTCTAATGGTGGTATGTTTTCTCATTTTTTAGCATGCAATACAGAAAATGTTTTTGCAGCAATTGGAGATGTTGCAGGAACTATGCTTCTTGATACATTCGATAGTTGTAATCCTTCATCACCAATACCCGTTTTAAAAATTCATGGAACATCGGATAGAGTGGTATCATATAATGGATATGATCAAGAAGGCTTCAAATCTGTTGATGAGGTTATAAATTTTTGGAAAGAAAATAATAGATCTAATGATGATGCGGTTTTTGAGAACCTAGGAAGTACTTCAATATACTCACAGTTTAATAATTCTTCTGTTAATGTAAATTTTGAAAAATATACATATGAATCAGATGAAAATGATTCTCAGATAGTTCATTACAAAATGATTGGGGGAGGTCACTGGTGGGACTATAGTTTTGATGAAGATCTAAAGACAAGTGCGTTATTATGGGATTTCTTTTCTGAACACACTAAAGAATAGTATATATTTACTTATATTATCATCTTTTTAAATGCATATTCCTGAAAAATTAAAATTAGAGTATCTTCTTGCTTTAGATAATCATATTGAGACAGATGGAAAAAAGAATAAGGAAATTACAATGAAAAAAATATTTGAAATCACCAAGGAGATTGCTGACTTAGGATTCGGTGAAAATGATATTCACGATATTGCTAAAGATGAGGAATTATACCAAAAATATGAACAATGGAGGAAGGATAATAATTTTTAAAATTAATATGAAAAAATGTAAAACTTGTCTCGAAATGTATGGTCATGATCATCCTACCGCTGGTTTGGGTGAATTTAAAATGTTTGGTGATTATTGTCCATATTGTGGTTCTTTTAACTCTGATTTTAATAAAGATTCATTTATAGCTTTAGTTATTGCTGCAATTTTTTTTGCCATAATATATTTTATAATTATTAATTAGATATGATGAGAAAACTTTTATTCATTATTGTATTAATTATTTACTCCTGTAGTGAATCAAAAAATGAATATGAATACATTGTTAAGGATCAAGATTTCAGAACTGAGGTTTTAATTAATAATTCAGGCAATTATATCGAGCTTGAAAATGGTTATACATATTTTGAAGAAGCAAATCAAGATTCAGATACTGGGACAGTTGTTTTAGTTCACGGGTTTTCTGTTCCTTCGTATATATTGGAAACTACTTTTAATTCTATTAAAAATAAAGGGTTTAGGGTGATTATGATGGACTTATATGGAAGAGGCTTTTCTGATAATCCCGGACTTCCCCAAACTGATGAGCTCAGGGCTTCGCAAGTAATTGAGTTACTTGATAAAAGAGATATTGAATATGCTTCATTTGTTGGATTATCAAATGGCGGAAGAATTATTTCTAAAATAGCATACCTGAGACCTAATATTGTTAAAGAACTTTTTTACATTGCCTCATCAGGTTTTTATGAGTATCCTGATCTAAATGATAGAACAGTAACTATGGATGAGATTAATGATTTAATTAAATCCTATCCAGAGATGGCGATGGGTCAAAAAAATGATTTTTTAAAACCAGATCAATATCCTAATTGGGTAAATAGGTATAAAGTTCTTCAAACTCATAAAGGATTTGCAAGAGCACTTATCTCAACAACAAAGAACTTGGTTACTCTTGACTATGCTCATAATAAGATAGATTCATTAAACATCCCAACATTTACATTCTGGGGGGAATTTGATAACGTTGTAATTTACGAGGATTTTAAAGATAGATTAAATAAAGTTTTACCAGAAAGAAAAGAATTCTTCATTAGCAACTCGGGACATTTACCTCATTTAGAAAATCAGGAGGAGTTTGAAAATATTTTCTTTAAATATTTAGGTGCAAATTAATATAAATGCGATTCCTTCAAATTATTCTAGTTTGTTCTATATTATATGGTATCTATTTAATTATAACTAATGATATCAGTGGTTTAATATGGTTAATTGGGGGTTCCTCATTTCTTTTTTTAAGTAATAAATGGATGAAAAAATGAAAATACCAAAAGAATTAATGTTTGAATACTTATTATCTCTTGAAAATTACAGAGAGTCTCATCCAACACTAAAAGATATAACCATGAAAGAAGCTCTAGAAGCTCAAAAAAAGATAATTGATCTTGGATTCACTGACAAAGATATAATTGATATGAAAAGTGAAGAATTACTTTTAGAGTATAAAATATGGCGAAAAGATTCAGGTCAATAGCTATATTTAGTAACTATGTATTACTTTTAACAATACCCATAAACCTAAAGAATGAACAATTTGTTATCAATTGATTCTGTCTCAAAATATTACGGTGATTTTACAGCCTTAAACAGAGTATCAATTAATATAAAAGAAGGTTCAATATTTGGACTTTTAGGACCAAATGGTGCAGGTAAGACTACACTTATTAGAATTATAAATCAAATAACTCATCCTGATGAAGGAAAAATATTATTTAATAATGAACCTCTTAATATTAAACACATAAGGGATATTGGCTATTTACCTGAAGAGAGAGGATTATACCCTAAGATGAATATTGGTGATCAAGCTGTGTATCTTGCTCAGCTAAAAGGTTTAGACAGAGAAACTGCAAAATCTGAGTTGAGGAAATGGTTTGATAAGTTTGAAATTGATGACTGGTGGAATAAAAAGGTAACTGAGCTTTCAAAAGGCATGGCCCAAAAGGTTCAGTTTATTGTTACAGTACTTCATAAACCTAAACTTTTAATATTTGATGAACCTTTTTCAGGTTTTGATCCAATTAATGCGAATCTGATTAAAGATGAGATACTTGATTTAAGAGAAAAAGGTGCTACGATTATATTTTCAACACATAGGATGGAATCCGTTGAGGAGCTTTGTGAAGATATAGCGTTAATAAACAAATCAAATAAAATTTTAGATGGTAATCTAGATGATATAAAGACAAAATTTAAATCAAACATCTATGAAGTTGCTGTGAATGCAAACAACCCCGATTCACTTAATAAAGAATTAGAATCGTTCTTTGAAACATCTAAACCATCGTTTAAAACAATTGGAGAAAATTTAAAACTTAATGTAAAATTGAATAGTAAACAAAATTCAGATGAATTGCTAAAGATTTTGAATCAAAATGCAAAGGTTATTCATTTTAAAGAGGTAATTCCAAGTGCCAATGAAATATTTATAAACTCCGTTGAAAATAATTAATATGGAACACTTTTCAATAATAACTACAAGAGAATTTATTAATAAAATCGGTAATAAGTCATTTATACTAATGACTATTTTACTACCTATTATTCTCTCTGCAATTGGTTTTTTATTAGCTTTTCTTTCTTCTATTAATAATGACACCTCAAAGATTATATCTGTAGTTGATAAGACTGGTTATATATATGAAAAATTAGATTCATCCAACGATATTAAATACGAATTAATAGGTAGAAGCAGTTCACTTGAAGAAGCTAGAAGTATTTCTGAAAGTAAATCCGATTATGGTCTCTTGTATATAGATTATTTTGACACTCCTGTTGAGATCGCTGAGTCAATTGTTTTTATTACTGAGGATTCTCCCTCATTTAGTGTAATAGACAGAATTGAGTCTGAACTTGAAGTAATTTTAACTAATGAGAACTATAGAATTGAAGGGATTGATATTAACCTAATAAATTCATCAAGAGTTTTCATTAATTTATTCCAAGAAAGCTTTGATGGGGAGGAAACAAGTAGAATAGATGGTCTAGTTTCACTAATTTTTGGTTTCTTCCTTGGTTTTCTTTTATACTTTTTCATTTTCGCATACGGTAGCATGATTATGATGAGTGTTATGGAGGAAAAGACTAACAGAATAATTGAAATTATTATTTCTTCTGTTAAGCCATTTAACTTAATGACTGGAAAAATAATTGGAGTGTCTCTAGCTGGGTTAACGCAAGTATTCATTTGGATGGTTATGTTCTTTGCCTTTTCATTTATTTTTTCATCAATATTTGGAATTTCATCATCTTATGATTCGGGTGAGCTAATGTTATCGTCAAATAATGGAGATGGTTTGTCATCTTTTGCTCTTGAAATGATTTCAGCATTCATGAACCTCCCATTAACAAACATCTTTATTGCATTTATTCTTTACTTTATTGGAGGATACCTACTTTATGCAGCAATCTTTGCCTCAATAGGTGCTGCGATTGATAATCAAGCTGATGCTCAACAATTTATGATCCCAATTACTCTTTTAGTAATAATAGCATTATATGTTGGAATATTAACAGTCCCAGAAGATCCAAATGGGATTGTTGCACAAATTTTTTCTTACATACCTTTTACATCACCGATTGTAATGTTAATGAGAATTCCTAATGGGGTTCCATTATATGAGCAAATAATTTCACTTTCAATACTTTTTTCATCAGTTGTTTTCATGATATGGATAGGTGCAAAGATTTATAGAATAGGTATTCTTATGTATGGAAAGAAAGTGACTTATGGAGAAATAATCAAATGGCTTAAGTACTAGTCAAATTAATTCCATACTCTTTTGAGAAAATTTATAAAATTTAGACTCATAATTTTTTCAATATCTATATCAGAATAACCTCTTTTTAATAGCATTAAAGGTACTTTTTGGAGATCTGCTATTGTATCCAAGTCATATGGTGTTTGTTCTTTTCCAAATGCACCATCAAGGTCAGAGCCAATCCCCACATGCGAGGAATTTCCTGATAATTGACAAATATGATCAATATTATCTATCATTTGGTCTAAAGTCACACCCATCTTTTCTGGAGTGGATTCTCCTCTGATCCAGTTAGGAACCATCATCCATGCATCAAGAGGTATTCCTATAACAGCATCTCTAGAAATTAGTTCAATAATTTGTTCATCAGAATATTGTCTATTATGATCTACAAATTTTCTACAGTTATTATGACTTGCCCATAATGGTCCGTTATAAATTCCTAATGTTTCCCAAAAGCTAATATCACACAAATGTGTAGTGTCAAGGACTAGATTTAATTCTTCAATTTTTTTTAGTAACTCTTTTCCTTTAGGTCCAATTCCTCCAACTGAGTCAGTTCCATGTGCATAAACACCTGGTCCATAATGAGCAGGGCCTATTGCTCTTAATCCCGATTCGTATGATTTCTCTAGATAATCCATATTTACAATTGAATCTGCTCCTTCTAGGCTCAGTATATACCCTATAGGTTTTTTAGAAATATCTTCACTTCTCCAAAGTTTTATATGCTTATTAAGTTGATTAGTATTTTTAATTTGGACCATTTCTCCAATTTCCTCCATTGATTTATACCATGCTAGCTGTTCTTGAGTATGAGCCCAGGCTTCTTCTTGTGAACTCCAACCAGGTAGTTCTTTATTATCGCTTACTCTTGCAATTTGAGTTGCAACACAAATTCCAATATTTCCTTTTCGCATTGCATCCAGAGATACAGTATTATTCTGTCTATCCGGCTTATCACTCATTCCAGATTCACTCTTTCTGATTTGCTGAACACTTTTGGTTAGATCCCTATTCCATTCTACAGCATTCATTGCTAAGTCAAGGTGAGCATCAAGAATAAACATACTTGTCTTATTTAATTATTATAATCTCTAGCAGCAACTAACCACTGTCCTGTTACCTCATTATCAACAACAGTTAATACTTTTTTATACTTAGGAACTGTAGGGCAAATGTGCATTGGAATAGCATAACAGATATCACCAACATTAAAATTATCTCCTTTGTCACATTTACATACGAGATGTTCCTCACTATGACTTATCTGTTTAAAATTTTTCATATTAAGAAGTTTCAGTCTTGGAAATTCCATTTCTGATGCAACAGATTTATGTCCAAAATTTAAACAAATTATATCTTCACTAGGTATGCTAATGACTGACCCAACTAAAACTCCAGCATGCAAAAAGTTTAAATCTTTAAATAACTCTCCATATCTTTCATCCCATAGCAGCGAAGTTCCTGGACTAACTTCAATATTATCTCTTCTTGAATGTATAGGGAATGTAGGAGTTCCACCAGCAACAATCTTTTTGACCTCTATACCTAAAGATTCGATTTCTTCCTTTAATTTGAGAACTTTCTCAAACTGTAAATCACAATTTTCTTTTCTTATGTTAATATCTGAATCTCGGATATGTCCATCATAAACGTGAAGACCCTCAACAATTAAATTTGAAGACTGATAAATATCTTTATATAATAATATAGCTTCATTATTTGGAGATATACCTGTTCTATTGTTTCCATTATTTATATCTAACCATATGCTAGCTTTAATATTACTATTTTTTGATGCCTCATTAAACTTTACAATTGATCCCTTATTATCAACTATTGTTGAAAATTTTGTCTCGGGATACTTACTAACTAATTCAATAAAATTATAAATTCCAATACCGGTCATTTGCATTGCTAATAGGACATCCTTTGCATTACATTTAGCTAGTAGTTCTGCCTCAGATAAAGTAGCACATTTAAATTTCCCTATACCATGATCTAATTGCATATTTATTATCTCTGCTATTTTATGGGTTTTTATATGTGGCCTGAGTATATCAGTTCCTCCAGCAATCTGGATCATTAACTTAATATTTGCTTCAATTCTTTTAGGAAAAACAACTAGAGAAGGAGACAAGATACTCTCAACGTTATTTATTCTATACCAATCTTTATCCATTTGGACTTATTTTAACTCAAACATTGCCTCAATTTCGACAGGGATTCCACCAGGCAGCATCATTCCCACTGCACTTCTAACACCAATACCATTATCATTCCCGAACACATCAGCCATTAATTCACTAAAACCATTAATCACATATGGATGTTTTTTAAAGTCAGGAGAGCAATTTACCATTCCTAAGACTTTGACAACTCTTTCAATCTTATCTAGACTACCAAAATGTGTCTGTATAGTAGATAACATAGTTAATCCAACTTGTCTTGCAGCTAGTTTTCCTTGATCTTCATTAATATCATCTCCAACTCTACCTAACATTAATGAGCCATCAGAATTAACAGGCCCTTGACCTGATACATATAGAGACTTGCCCACAACTAGTATAGGTTTATATACTCCTGCAGGCTTGGGTGCAGGTGGCAATTTAATACCTAATTCTTCAATTATTTGTGATGGTAATTTTTTCATTTTATATAAATACATTTAATATTAATACTCCGATTAGTCCAGTAATTCCAACTATTGTTTCCATAACTGTCCACGTAGAAAGAGTTTCTTTAACAGTTAAATTAAAATATTCTTTAAACAACCAAAAACCAGCATCATTTACATGAGAAAGCATTAAGCTTCCTGAGCCAATTGCTAATACCATCAACTCTGGACTAACATCTGAATTAGAAATCAATGGTAAAACTATTCCAGCTGCTGTTAAGCCTGCTACTGTAGCTGAACCAACGCAGACTCTTATTACCGTTGCTATCAACCATGCTAATATTAATGGTGATACTAAAGATCCTTCAAGTAAAGATCCTATATAGTCGCTGACTCCACTATCGATTAAAATTTGTTTTAATGCTCCTGCTCCTGATATAATTAAAAGTACCATTGTTATACTAGACACAGAAACAGAAATAGAGTTCATTAACTCTTTCATCTTCTTTCCCCTTGATAATCCAAGAGTATATATTGCTACTAGAACTGAAATAAGCATGGCAATAACAGGGTTGCCTATAAATAAAATTATTTCTTTAATTAATGATTCCGAAGGAAATACAATTGTATATAGTGAAGAAAATATTATTAATATGACAGGTAATAGTGCAGTAAATAAACTTACTCCCATACTAGGCATCTGATTGTCTTTTAAAATTTCAGGATTATAAAATTCTTTTAAAGGGGTTGCATTAATGTTTTTAATAGTCCTTGTGAATATTGGACCAGCAATTATTATGGCAGGTATTGCAATTATAATCCCATATAATAGTGTTCTTCCAATATCTGCATTAAACATTGTAGATATTGCAGTTGGGGCAGGATGAGGAGGTAAAAACCCGTGGGTCACAGACAACGAAGCAAGCATTGGTAATCCAACGTAAATTAATGGAAGTCCTGAAGCAGCTGCAACAGTAAAAACTAATGGAATTAAAATAACAAATCCCACTGAGTAAAACATAGGGACACCAACTATAAAACCTGCTACTACAACTGCCCATTGAATGTTTTTAATACCAAAACTTGATATAAGATGAGAGGTTATTCTTTGTGCCGCCCCACTATCTGCAACAAGTTTTCCTAGCATTGCGCCAAAACCAAGTATTAGCACTAAAAATCCTAGTGTATCTCCTATCCCTTTCTGAATAGATTCAACTATTTTTAGTAATTCCATTCCCTGAAATAATCCAACAAATATGCATACTGTAATAAAGGAAATAAAGGCGTTAAGTTTAAATCTTGCAATTAAAATAAACAACAATAAAATTCCAGAAATTACTATGAATAAAGGCATATTATAATGATTTATTTTTTCTATTTAATGATTTAATTATCTCAAGGGTTTCTTTGACATTCTTCTTTAATAGATCATAATCTTTATTTTCTAAAATCTCATTAGAAATTAGTTTTGAACCCATTCCCACACATGTTACACCTGAGTCAAACCATGATTTTAAATTATTAAGTTCCATTGAAACTCCACCTGTTGGCATTATAGATGTCCATGGTTGAGGACCCTTTATGCTCTTTACAAATTTTGGTCCTAATACATCACCTGGAAAAAGTTTTATTAACTCACATCCAAATTCTTCTGCAGTTGCTATTTCGGTCAAAGACCCACAACCAGCAGACCAAAGTAATTTTTGTCGATTGCATATACGAGCTATATCTTCCCTAAATACTGGAGTTACAACAAAGTTTGCTCCTGCTAACATGAAGTGAGAAGCTGCCTTTGCATCTGTTATTGATCCTACACCTAATATCATTCCAGGTAATTCACTGATTGAATATTTAACTATCTCTGTAAAAATCTCTAATGCAAAATCTCCTCTATTTGTAAATTCTATAACTCTAGCACCACCATCATAACATGCTTTAACAATAGATTTAGATACACTAATATCATTATGATAAAAAAGAGGAATCATCCCTAACTCTTCTATTTGATTTATTACCTCTACTCTAGAATATTGCGCCATAAGTTTATCGATTTATACGTCCAGAACTATCACCATTCATTAGTCTTTCAACCTCTTCTATTGATACAAGATTAGCATCCCCTTTTATCGAGTGTTTAAGACACGATGCCGCAACAGCAAAGTCAAGTGAGGTTTGATCATCATTAGTATAATTTAAAATACCATATATAAGTGCACCCATGAAAGAGTCTCCAGCTCCAACACGATCAACAATGTTTGTTATTTGATAATTTTTACTTTTGAACATTTTTTTACCATCATATAATATTCCAGACCATGAATTATGTGATGCAGAAATAGACCCTCTCAATGTAATTGCTATCTTTTTGGCTTTTGGAAATTTTTTCATCATTTCTTTACAAACTGATAAAAAAGCATCAGGATTTACGTCTTCACCATTAGTTCTTACATCTAATCCCTCTGGTTTAATTCCAAAATGCATTTCAGCATCTTCTTCATTACACAAGATAATATCGCTATATGATGTAAGATTTTTCATTATCTCATGACGATTTCCATCATATTTCCAGAGTTTTGACCTGTAGTTGAGGTCCGTTGATATTTTTATACCAAGATTACTGGCAGCTTTTATCGCTTCTAAACAAACTTCAGCTGCATTTATAGATATTGCTGGGGTAATTCCTGTCCAATGAAACCATGATACATTTTGAAACACCTTATCCCAATCAATCATCCCTGTTTTAATCTGGGCCATAGCTGAATTTTCTCTGTCGTATGTCACTTTACTTCCTCTACTTGCTATACCTGTTTCAAGGAAATAAATTCCTAAACGTTCTCCGCCATATAAAATATGAGAAGTTCCAACACCTCTTTTTTTAAGTTCCATTATAGCAGAGTTTCCAATATCGTTGTTAGGTACTCTTGAAACGAATTCAACAGTAACTCCATAATTTGCTAGAGATACAGCAACATTAGCTTCTCCACCTCCATAAAAAACATCAAAGCTATTTGTTTGGGAAATACGAAGAGAGTCAGGCGATGAGAGCCTTAGCATGATTTCACCAAATGTAACAACTTTGTTTATTTCCTTTGACATACATTCTATATAATACTCTAATATAACTACAAAATTATTATGCTTTATAAATGCTTATATTAGATAGGTTCAAAACATACTATTACATAATGATAAGAAGAGAATTTCAAGAATATCTTGATAAATTAGAATTAAGATCAAAGGAAATTGAGGAATATTGGAATTTATATGATAGAATTTTTGAACCAAATTCACCTTTAACATATAACCAGAAAGCAAATTTATTATTATCTGAGTTAAGAAAAATGAAATAAATCTAAACCTTTACCATGAACAGAGAAACCCTAAATAAAATAATTAGAAATAGAAAAACAATTTATCCTACGCAGTTTTCAGACAAAGAGATTCCTGAGAGCGTAATAAATGAAATATTAGAAAATGCTATTCATGCTCCTACACACAGAATGACTCAACCATGGTTTTTCAAAATTTATAAAGGGAAATCAAAAGATGTTTTGTGTGAAATTATTCAGAAAATAGATAAAGAGAAATACTCAGCTGTTAAGATTAATAAGTTTATTGATAAAGTTAAATCATCAGATACGATTATTTCAGTTTGTATGACCAAGGATGAAAGTAATCGTGTACCAGAGTGGGAGGAGATTGCTGCTGTTTCTATGGCAGTTCAAAATATGTGGTTATCATGTTATGTAAATGATATTGGATCATATTGGAGCACACCTGCTCTTAAAGATGATTATGCAAAACACTCAGGCTTAAATAGTAATCAGAAATCACTAGGGTTTTTCTTTATGGGAAGTTATAAGCATCTTGAAACTCCTAAAGTAAGAGAGGGACTAGATAGTAAAGTAGAATGGGTATAAAAAAAGCCCTAATTAAAGGGCTTTATATTTACTCCATTAGTCCGAGCTGTCTATAGAAATCAAGATTGTCAAAAAAGTCTTGTTCTTGCTTAATCTTTCCATCCTCCATTAGAATAAGAGTAGTTCCTGACAGATCAACTTTGCTTCCTGTTGCAGGTATTCCAAAAAAATCACCATCATGAGTCCCCTTAAAATTCCAATGCTTTACCAATTTGTCACCCTCACCAAAGAGATCAACAAATGTAAACTCAGCATCAGAGAATCCATTTACATAATTACCATAATAGTTCTTTAGTGCTTCTATACCAACCAAATCATCACCTGGTAAAACAACTTTAACATCTTCTGTAAAGTAATCACTGTTTATAATATCCATATCTCCTTTGAAAAACTTATCCCATACCATTTCGTATGTTGATGAATTTTGTGAAAGTTTAGAACTCTCATTTTCCAAGTTTATATATTTTTCAGGAACATTTGTACATCCAACAAAGATTAAAGTAATCAATGCAATGTTAAAAATATTCTTAAACGTCATATGTAAGTCTGATTTTCTCATATTAATAGTTTATAGTTTAGTTCAATTTAAGAAAATAAATTATAGTAAATTTAAATGATTATCAATTATTATTTATGAAAGTATCTAAGAACAAGAAATGGAATGAAATAAAAACAAGTGACTCATGGTCAATATTTAAAATAATGGGTGAATTCGTTGAAGGATATGAGAAATTAAGTGCAATCGGTCCTTGTATATCAATTTTTGGTTCTGCAAGAACAAAACCAGAAGATAAATATTATAAACTTGCTGAAGAAATAGCTGCTGAAATAGTAAATAGAGGCTATGGAGTAATTACTGGGGGTGGCCCTGGGATTATGGAAGCTGCCAATAAGGGTGCTAATAGGAATAATGGAAAATCTGTTGGTTTGTGTATAAAACTTCCGCTTGAGGAAATAAATAATAAGTTTATAGATAAAGATAAAGAGTTGAATTTTGATTACTTCTTTGTAAGAAAAGTTATGTTTGTAAAGTATGCACAAGGGTTTGTTGTAATGCCTGGAGGGTTTGGAACACTGGATGAAGTTTTTGAGGCTATTACTTTAATCCAAACTAACAAAGCAGAAAAGTTCCCTATCATACTTGTATGCTCAGAATTTTGGGAAGGTATGCTTGACTGGATTAAGAAAATTCTTTTAAAAGAAAATAAAAATATAAGTAGTAAAGATCTTGATTTGATCAAACTTGCCGACACTAAGGAAGATGTATTAAATATTCTTGAAGAATTTCATAACAATTATGCATTTAGTCCAAACTTCTAAACTTTAACTAATGAAAAAACTTTTAGTTATATTTTTCTTTTTTGTAGCCTGTAAAGGCAATTATCATCCAAAAGATGTTGGTGCTCTCTCTATACTCGAATATCCAGATAATAAAGAGTTAAATAAGTGGATTGAAATAGATTCTCAATATGCTAAAGTATATCAGGTAAGAAGATACTTCGAAAATTTCGTTAAAAAAGACTTTTTTGAAGAAGAAGAAAATAAAATAGAATTTGCTAAACTTACTTGGTCTGATATGTCAGAATATCAAAAAGATTATGCTGAATTATTAAATAAATACCAGAAAAATTATAAAGACAGTAAAGAGTTAACTAGATTTGTTGATTCTCTAATAATGATTGATTATCCAGTTATAAATGACTTTGTCAATAAGATCTTTAAATTAGAATACTGATAAAACATTGATATGAAAAAAATATTACTATTATTACTATTTTCAATAAGTTTTGCTTTTTCTCAAGAAAGTATTAATTATCAAACACCATCTAGTGAAATTTTAGAATTAGTTGAGTATGATAGACCCCCATCGGTTACATATGATCGCGATAAAAATTTTATGTTATTCCTTTACAGAGATAACTATAAATCTATTGAAGATTTATCTCAGAAAGAATTAAGATTAGCTGGTCTCAGAATAAATCCTAAGAAAAATATAGGTAGCAGAATAACATACTATAACAATATTAAAATTAAAAATCTGAAAAGTAAAAATCCTGAAATTAATGATATAATTGGTATTCCCAATAATCCTCTAATCGCCAATATAAATTGGTCTCCTAATCAAAAAAATATTGCTTTTACTAACACTTCATCAGATGGTGTAAGATTATGGGTCTTAAACCTTGAGTCAAGATCGCTTACCAAACTAACAGACTTAAAACTAAATTCTAACATAGGGGATGTAATTAATTGGGTAAATGATAATGAAATAATTGTCAAAGTAATACCTGAGAATAAACAAAATTTAATTGACCAAGATGGTATTGTACCTATGGGTCCAACAATTTCATCGAATGAAGGTGAAAATGCCCAAAACAGAACATATCAGGATCTTCTAAAAAATAAAACTGATGAATTTAATTTTGAACAATTAGTAACATCCGATCTATATTTGATCAACTTAAATGGAAAAACACAGAAGTGGCTTGATGCAGATATGTATACAAGTATCAGTCCATCTCCAGATGGTAATTTTATAATGGTAAGCAATATAAAAAAGCCTTTTTCCTACATAGTCACTTATGGAAGATTTCCAAGGACAACTAACATATATAATTATGAAGGAAAAATAATTTCGAATCTTGCTAACACTCCACTTATAGAGGAACTGCCTCAGGGATTTAATGCTGTTTTTAATGGAAAAAGAAATTTTTCTTGGAGAATGGATAAACCATCAACTATAACATATATGCTAGCTTTAGATAATGGTGATCCATCAAGGGAGTCTGATTTTAGAGATGAGTTGTATGAATTAGATGCTCCATTTAAAGGAGATGGTAACGCAATATTTAAAAGTATTAATAGATTATCTGGCATAATTTGGGGAGACCAAACTAATGCAATAGCAATTGACTATTGGGTTAAAAATAGAAATGAGAAAACATATTTATTTAACCCATCAAATGCAAATCAAGAACCAAGAATTATTTACGATAGAAATTATCAGGATCGTTATAGTGATCCTGGATCCTTTTTAACAGAAAGAAATATCTACAATAAAAATGTTTTAAAGATTGTATCTAACAGTCTGATTTTAATGGGTGATGGTTACTCTGAAAATGGACAATTTCCATTTATCGATAGACTAAGCCTTAATAATTTTTCAAGTAAGAGAATTTATGAATCAAGTTATACTGACAAGCTTGAAGATATATTAGATTTTGACATTAAAAAAAATCAAATGCTTGTAAGGATTGAATCTAAGAGTAATTATCCAAATTACTATTTTAAAAATTTAAATGGCAGAAGAGTAAACAAAATTACTGATTTTAAAAATCCATTTGAAAAACTCAATCAAGTAGATAAACAGGTAATTTCATATAAAAGAAATGATGGTGTCGAACTATCAGGAGTTTTATATTTACCAATTGGATATAATAAGGCCAGTAAAGAAAAAATGCCAATGATATTATGGGCATATCCAAGAGAATTTAAGGATAAGAGTAGCGCTAGTCAAAATTTAAATAATCCTAATGAATTTACATATCCATATTATGGATCAATGGTTTACTGGGCTGCAAAAGGCTATGTAGTTCTAGATGACGCATCTTTTCCAATTATTGGAGAAGATATGAATGAACCAAATGATGATTTTAGAAGTCAATTAGTTGAGAATGCAAGGGCAGCAATAGATGCTGTGGATGAGCTTGGTTATATAGATAGAAATAGAGTAGCAGTAGGAGGACACAGTTATGGTGCATTTATGGTAGCAAATCTTTTATCGCATAGTAATTTATTTGCTGCAGGGATTGCAAGAAGTGGAGCATATAATAGAACCTTAACACCATTTGGATTTCAAAGTGAAGAAAGAAGTTATTGGCAAGCTCCTCAGGTTTATTATTCAATGTCCCCTTTTATGCATGCAGATAAAATGAAAACTCCTCTTCTTTTAATTCATGGTGAGGATGATAATAATTCAGGAACTTATCCAATGCAGAGCCAAAGATATTTTAATGCATTAAAAGGTTTAGGTGCTGTTGTCAGGCTTGTTATGCTTCCTAAAGAAAGTCATGGATACTCATCTAAAGAAAGCATATACCATGTTTTATGGGAACAAGACCAGTGGCTAGAAAAATATGTCAAGAATAAAAAATAATATGAAAAAAATAATAATACTAAGTATAATTTCCCTTTATAGCTGTAATAATATGAATGTAACCCCCCCAATTGCAAAGAAAGTTGAAAAGAGACTAGAGATCCATAACGATGTAAGAATTGATAACTACTATTGGCTAAATCAAAGAGAAAACCCTGAGGTTATTTCTTACTTAGATCAGGAAAATAAATATAAAGAGTCAAAACTTAAGTCAACTAAAAAACTTCAAAAGAAATTATTCAAAGAAATGAAGAGTAGGATAAAAGAAGATGATAACTCAGTTCCATACTTTTTAAATGATTATTGGTATATAACTAAATATGAAAAAAATAAAGAGTATCCAATATATACAAGAAAATACATGAACCTTGAGGCTGAAGAGGAAATACTGCTAGATGTAAACGAATTGGCAAAAGATTACGAATATTATCAAGTTTCTGGTATAAGTATAAGTCCTGATAACAAAAAAATGGCCTTTGGAGTCGATACTCTATCTAGAAGAATATATACTATTAAGGTAAAAGATATAGGTACCGGCAAGATGTATCCAGATAAAATTCATGGAGTAAATTCATATACAACATGGGCATCAGACAGTAAGACGATGTTTTACACAGGTAAGGATGAACAGACATTAAGATCAGATAAAATTTTTAGACATACTCTTGGTGAAAGTCAAGATGACGATACTCTTGTATATGAGGAAAAAGATGAAACCTTTTCAACATATGTTTACCCATCAAAGTCGAGAGAGTATATAATGATTAGTTCAACTAGCACTATGGCTACTGAATATAGATTTTTATCGAGTAAAAGCCCTTTGGATTCCTTTAAAGTTATTCAAAAGAGAGAAAGAGGACTTGAGTATAGTCCCTCTCATGTAGGTGATATGTTTTACATATCAACCAATATAGATGAAAGCACAAACTTTAAATTAGTAAAAACTCCTATAACATCAACTGAAAAATCAAACTGGAAAGATGTAATTCCTCATAGAGAAGACGTATTAATTGAAGACACTGACTTTTTTAATGATTTTATGGTAATTGGTGAAAGGTCTGATGGATTACTAAAAATTAGAATTAAAAGTTGGGACGGAAAAGAAGACTACTATCTAGATTTAAGTAGTCAATTTGATTTTGAGAATGAGGCATATTCTGCCTCAATAGGATATAACCCTAATTTTCAAACAAACTTTTTAAGATATAGTTATACATCTCTTACAACACCTTACAGTGTCATTGATTATAATTTAATTACCAAAGATGAAGAGGTACAGAAACAACAAGAAGTATTAGGTGGCTCTTTTAATTCTAAAAATTATACTTCTGAGAGAGTTTTTGCTACTGCTCATGATGGAGTTCAAATTCCAATTTCTATTGTTAAACATATTGATACTGAATTAAACTCAGATACACCATTACTTCAGTATGGTTATGGTTCATATGGTTATACAAGAGACCCCTCATTTTCATCAACTAGGCTTAGTCTATTAGATAGAGGCTTTGTGTTTGCAATAGCTCATGTAAGAGGAGGGGAGTATCTTGGTAGACCATGGTATGAAAATGGTAGAATGCTTAGTAAAAAAAATACATTTAAAGACTTTATCAGCTCTTCAAAATTCTTAATTGAAAATGGGTATACCTCAAGTGATCATCTTTACGCTGAAGGAGGTTCAGCTGGTGGACTGCTTATGGGTGCAATAATGAATATGGCGCCCGATCTCTATAATGGAGTAATTGCTGCAGTTCCATTTGTTGATGTTATTACCACAATGCTAGATGATACTATCCCCTTGACATCAGGTGAATGGGATGAGTGGGGTAATCCAAAAGATAAAGAATATTATGAATACATTAAATCATATTCACCTTATGATAATCTTTTAGAGACGGAGTATCCAAATACACTTGTAACAACTGGTTTGCACGATTCTCAGGTACAATATTGGGAACCTGCTAAGTGGGTTGCTAAACTGAGACAATATCATAAAGGGGACAACTTAATTTTATTACATACAAATATGGATACAGGTCATAGTGGTTCATCCGGTAGATTTGAAGCGCTCAAAGAAGTTGCAATGGAGTATGCGTTTTTGTTTATGCTTGAGGGTATAACAAAATAAAAATTATAATGCTTATGAAAAAAAAATTATGTTTTATTTTCTTGATTCACAGTTTTTTGAGTGCACAGGTTAATAATTTATCTTGCGATAATTACAACCTATTAGAGAATATTAATTACAAATGTGGATCTATTGATGTACCGTATGATCATTTTCAAGAAAGTCAAAGTACTATTAATATTTCATTTGTATTAATTGATAAAAATAATTCTAAAGAATTCCCTTTAGCTATACTTACTGGTGGACCTGGAGGAAGTGCAATAACACAATCAAGGGTGAATTATTGGTTAAGTAGTCCTCTGTCTGATAATCGTAACGTAATAATTTTTGACCAAAGAGGTATCGGTTTTTCATCCCCATTAAAAAATATTAACAAAGAATTTTTCTCCATTTTTAGTAAAAATTTAAATTTTAGTATGGAAAAGATTGAAGTCAAAAAATTACTTTCACGCTATGTTGATGATGCTAATGATAGTGGTATTGATTTGAGCCTATACAACACATTCCAATCAGCAGTTGACTTAGATTTAATAATGCAAAATTTAAATATTAATAAATATAATTTATACGGTTCCTCATATGGGACAAGGTTAGGCAGGGTAATTCAAGAGCTTTTCCCAGAAAGATTAAATGCGGTTATTCTTAATTCACCGAATCCATTGGATGGAGGTGATATGCTTTTGGGAAGACTCGACGCATATTCAAGATCTTTAAATCGATTATTTGAATATTGTGAAAATAATTCTGAATGCTCATCTTCATATCCAGAACTTGAAAATCAGTATCTCGAAACAATCAATAAACTTATTGACAATCCACTTGAGCTTAATATAAATAATAATCCTTACTATGTAAATGCTGAGGAAGGTGTTTATTTTATAAGAAGATTGTTATACAGGAATTCTGCCTTAAATGATGTACCAGTCTTAATTGACGAACTTGGAGGTAATGGAAATAGATTTATAACAAACCTAATAAATAACGAATTTAGAGACTCATATAATTACGCAATGTGGTTTGCAGTTGAGAGATATGAGATGTTTAACGAAAATATTTCTGAGGAAGATATTAATGAAATTTATAAAGAATATGATATTTTTCCAGTTAAACTTGGTTTTTTTACTTCTGTTTACGTAAATCTAAATTACTTTCATAATGAAACTTTAAAGCCTAATAAAAAAAAGCTTAAAAAGTCAAACGTGCCTACATTAGTAACTGTAAATAAATATGACCCAGTAACTCCCCCAGAGGATGCATATAAAATGGTTCAAACTTTAAATAACTTTAAGCTTTATGTGTTAAATGAAGCTGGTCATGGTGGTGGAAACCAAAGCTGTAGAAACAATGTAATGGATC
Source organism: uncultured Bacteroidota bacterium (assembly GCA_902620455.1). Taxonomy (GTDB): domain Bacteria; phylum Bacteroidota; class Bacteroidia; order Flavobacteriales; family Flavobacteriaceae; genus Marisimplicoccus. The sequence continues at coordinate 54,157 of CACNIG010000007.1, read as the reverse complement.
AATTTCTTGTAACACCTAATGCAGATATAGATGTAAGTTGCCTTGACATAATTAACTAAATCCTTTTTTATGAAAAATCTTTATTTAATAATTTTTAGTCTAATATTTTATTGTTCTTATCCTCAATATGAAGGATTTTCTCAGCTTGGATGGGAAAAGCAACTTGAAATTGAAGAGTCATTTAAAGGTTTAATTGATAAAACTTCCTTTAAGAAGCATTTAATTAAACTTACTGAACGTCCACATGTAGTTGGAAGTGAGGGTAATGAGGAAGTTATCAGATACATTGGTAAAGTGATGAAAGAAGCTGGCCTTAAGATCACTAACTATCCATATGATGTATACCTTCCTAATAAACCTGGTAGCTCATTGGTTGAGATTGTGACTCCCTCAAGAAAAGTTCTTAACCAAAAAGAAGATATTATCTATGATGATCCCTTTACTCAAAACTCTGAGCTATGGAAAGGATGGAATGCATTCTCAGGTAGTGGAGATGTTACAGCAGAAATTGTTTATGCTAATTATGGTCTGAAGGAAGACTTTGAGACTTTAAAGTCATTGGGAATTGATATTAAAGGAAAAATTGTAATAGCAAGGTATGGAGGAAACTTTAGAGGTTATAAAGCTAAGTTTGCTGAAGCAAATGGTGCAGCCGGATTAATTATATATACTGATCCAAAAGATAGTGGTTATACTAAGGGTCTTGTCTATCCAGAAGGTCCATACTATAATTCATCTACTATACAAAGAGGTTCATTATTAACAACAGATTTTACAGGTGATCCGTTGACCCCCTTTGAGCCTGCTTTGCCATTAGATGGAAATAAGAAAATTAAACGTTTAGACCCAAAGGATGCTCAATTACATACAATTCCAGTTACACCAATATCTTATGGTGAAGCTGAAAAAATACTAAGTCAAATGAAAGGTCAACCTGTTCCTCAATCATGGCAAGGAGGTCTTCCATTTACATACAGAATAGAAGGCGGTTCATCTTTGTCTGTAAGATTAAAAGTAGAACAAAAGATAGATTTTGTCCGTGCTACAAATGTTGTTGGAATGTTGAAAGGAAGTGAGAATCCTAATGAATGGATTATTTTAGGATGCCATCTTGATTCATGGGGTTATGGGGCAACAGATCCTAGTAGTGGTACAGCAATGCTACTAAGCCTTAGTGAAACTTTAGGTAAACTCAAAGAAATTGGACATTCTCCTAAAAGATCTATTTTGATTGCTCACTGGGATGCAGAAGAGCATGGAGTTATTGGTTCAACTGAATGGGTTGAGCAGATGAGAGATGAGTTAAACGCCAAAGGGGTTGTTTATATGAATTTTGATGGGGCTGTATCTGGTAAGGGTTTTGGTGCATCTTCAGCACCTACTCTAAAGAAACTGCTGGTCGAAACATCAAAGAATGTAAAATATCCCTATACAGATCAGACTTTATTTGAGTTTTGGAATAATAATGGCCAAAGTGAAGAACCACCAATTGGAAATCTGGGTGGAGGATCTGATCATATCGCTTTCTACATGCATGTTGGAGTACCGTCTTTGAGCGGAGGTGCTGGTGGTCCTAACCTTTATCATTCAAATTATGATAGTTTTAGATTTTATGAAAAATTTGTAGATCCTGAATTTCAAATGGGACCAATGGTAGAGCATATGGCTGGATTAATGACACTCAGAATGGCAAATGCAGAATTAATACCCTACAACCTAAATAGATACTCACAAGATTTAAAAATGCATTTTAAAAATGCAACTAATAAAATAAATAGTTATGATAATAATTTTGAGGGTTTTCTTGATACTAATGATGCAATAAAGTCACTAGAAGAAACTTCTAAAATTCTTACCTCAAAAATTAAGTCCTACCTAGAGGAAGATGATATTTCTAAAAAGAATATAAAAAAGCTTAATGAACAATTAATTGCATTAGAGAAAAGTTTTATATCAGATAAAGGAATGTATTTTGGAGCTTGGTATAAGTCGATTTATGCTTCCTCTGATCCATTTAGTGGATATGGAGCATGGATACTTCCTGGATTAGAGTATGAAATAGCATTAAAATCATCTGAAAGACTAAATGAATGGGATTCAAGATATTCTAATGCAATTAATTCATTAGAATCAAAAATGAAAAATCTAATTCAAGAAATTAATTAGTAAACATTTTTATGGAAAAAAATGTGTTTGGAGAGAAACTGCATATATGTTGCACTAGTCCGATGACTGGATATTTTAGAGATGGATCATGCAGAACTATAGACGAGGATATTGGCACACACACTGTTTGTGCTATAATGACTGATGAATTTCTAAGTTTTTCTGCATCCAGAGGTAATGACTTAATCACACCAGCTCCTCACTATCAATTTCCTGGATTAAAAGCAGGTGATAAGTGGTGTTTATGTGTATCAAGATGGATTGAGGCAGAAAAGGCTAATAAGGCTCCAAAGCTTATCCTTGAAGCTACTCATGAAAAAACTCTGGAATATACTTCTTTAGATGTTTTAGTTAAACATGCATTTATAAAACCTTGAGATTAATAGTTATAACTATTTTATAGAATCTAATTTCTTTTCAATCCTTTCTAGTCTACTTAAAATATTTTCAAAATAATTTTTAGCCTCAACAGGACAATTATTTAAAAAATGGTCCAATATGTCTTTTTCATTTTTCATGTTATAAAATTAAAAATCCTCATTTAATTCAACTAGGTTTTTTATTATATTCGAAATGTGAGAAAAGATAGTACAATTGCTGAATTACTAGAAAGGTTAGACGAAGAGATTCAAAACCCTAAAGATTCTGTTCATAAAATTGTACTTAAAATAACTATTGACAATATAAAAAAGCTTATTAAATGAATAGAATCAGGATATTTCTTTTTCTTTGTTTCGTTCTTTTATTTTCGTGCGAAAAAAATATTGATTGGAATGTTTACGGTGGCTCATACAAAAGGACGCAGTTCGTCAATTCAGAAAAGCTGAACCTAAATAATATCTCAAATCTCAAGAAAGTTTGGGAATATAGCTCAGCTGACAATTATAATTTTTCACAGATTCAAACTAATCCACTAATTATAAATGACAAGTTTTATGGTGTCTCTCCAAAGCTCAAATTATTTTCTCTAGAAGCTAAATCAGGTTCAGAAATATGGGTATTTGATCCTTTTAATAGTGATTATAATTTTTTTGACAATGATGATTCAAGAGTAAATGTCTGTAGGGGAATTACATATTTTAAAGATAATTCTAAACAGTCTTTTATTTTTTATGCGGTAGGGTCTAAATTATTTAAGGTAAATATTAAAAATGGTATTGCAGATTCAAGTTTTGGTAATAATGGATTCGTGGACTTACATACAGGTTTAGGCACTAATTCCAGTTCTTTATTTGTAACCATGACTTCCCCGGGAGTTATTTATAAAAATCTAATAATAGTTGGGTCTAGTGTTAGTGAGGGTAATCCTGCTGCAAAAGGAAATATTAGGGCATTTGATGCAAATACTGGTGATTTAAAATGGAGTTTTAATACTATACCTGAAATAGGTGAGGATGGACATGAAACTTACTCTGATCCTGATGCATATAAAAGGCTGGGTGGAGCTAATGCATGGTCAGGATTAACATTAGATGAAGAAAGAGGAATTCTATATGCACCAACAGGATCGGTAAGTTATGATTTTTATGGCGGTGACAGGGTGGGAGATAACCTCTTTGCAAACTCCATAATTGCATTAAGTGCCGAAACAGGTAATAAAATATGGCATTTTCAAACAGTTCATCATGATGTTTGGGACAGGGATCTTCCTGCTCCTCCTATATTATTTGACTATTCAATGAATGATTCAATTATACCTTCTCTTGCCCAAGTGACAAAATCAGGGTACATATATTTATTAAATAGAATTACTGGAAAACCTTTATATGAAATTATTGAAAGACCTGTTCCTTCCAAATCTAATTTAGAAGGAGAGGTTTTATCAAAGACTCAACCAATTCCGACTTTTCCTGACCCATTCTCTAGACAATCATTAACTAAAAATGATATTAACTCTTTTGTAATTGAAAGAGAAAGGGATAGTCTTATTAAAATTTTTACTTCACTCTTAAAAGATGACATATTTTCTCCTCCTTCTGAAGAAGGTACATTAATTTTTCCTGGATTTGATGGTGGTGCTGAGTGGGGAGGTCCTGCTCTAGACCCTATAAATAACAAGCTGTTTATTAATTCAAATGAAATGCCTTGGATACTGACGATGAAAAAAGTTTCTAATACAGATTCTCAAGGAATGAATATATATAATAAACAATGTTTAATGTGTCATGGGATTGACTATAAAGGTTCCGGAGAGAATCCATCAATACTTGATCTCAGTAGTAAGTATAATTTTGATGAGTTGAGATCACTTGTAATAAATGGCAAAGGCCTAATGCCTGGATTTAAATTTTTAGATGATCAAAAAATTGAAAAGATAGTTGATTATATTATGAATCTAAAAGATGGAGACAAAACAAATATTCTTGCAATTAATGAAGAAGTTTTTTATACATCAACAGGATATAATAAGTTTATTACAAATGATGGATATCCTGCTATTAATCCACCTTGGGGGACTCTTAATTCTATAAATTTAAATACAGGTAAACTAGATTGGAAAATTCCACTAGGTCAAACAGATATAGGTATTGAGAATAATATTATAACTGGCACAGAAAATTATGGTGGTCCAATTGTAACTAAATCTGGTATAATTATTATTGCAGCTACAGCTGATAATAAGATAAGAGCTTTTAATAGTAAAAATGGAGAGTTGCTATGGGAAGAAATACTCCCTTTTTCAGGTTTTGCTACCCCAAGTTATTTTGAGATAGAAGGTAACCCATATATTGCAATTGCATCAGGTGGTGGTAAACTTGGAACTAAATCTGGTGATAAGTATGTAGTATTTAGTATTACCAAATAATCAATCCATTGTAATTATTCAAAAACTATTGAGATAAAAATAGGCAAGTGATCAGATGGCCAAAGTCCACTTGGTAATTTTTTGTCGATGTGCTTATAATCAATAATCTTTATTTCCTTGGTAAATATATAGTCTATCCTATTTGATAGTTTACTTCTTGGATCAAAACCACTGAATGTTCCAATAGGATCTTTTATTGGGAGTTTCTTAAATGAATCCTCAAGTTGTTCTGATAATAATTTTATTGGTGACTCGTCAGGATTTGCATTTAAATCACCCATAACTACAGTTGGTTTATCTTGGTAATTATTTTTACTTATATGATTAAGAATTATACTAGCTGATTTTTCTCGAGCAACTTTACCAATATGATCAAAATGAGTATTATAAATTATTAATTCTTTACCCAAATTTTTTATTTTAAAAACTCCAAGTGTTACAATCCTGTTTATTACTGCATCCCATCCCACAGAGGGTATTTCTGGTGTTTCAGATAACCAAAAAGTTTCAGTCTCTATTAGATTCATCCTTTCTCTTTTATAATAGATTGCAGAATACTCTCCACTATTTCCACCATCCCTTCCTTCACCTACATAATCATAATCTTTTAATTGATTAGATAGATACTCAATTTGATCGGGAAGTGCTTCTTGAATTCCAAGAATATCTACATTCTCTTCTTTAATTAGATTAACAATTCCCACTTTTCTATTATCCCACTTGTTAATACTATCGGTTTCTGTATTTAATCTAATATTATATGTCATCAAATTGATCTTTTTATTGTAATCTGTACAAGAGTTAAATACAATAAATAAACCTAGTAATATGAGTAATAATTGTTTTTTCATAATTAATTAACCCCGGTTTCTTATCTTTAAAATATGGATAATGAAGAAAAGGAAGAATACCCAGGTGAATTTAAAGATAATTTAATAAAAATAGCCATTTTAATACCTGCGTTAGTTTTTGCTGGTTTATACTTTTTTTATGATGATAATGATCTATTCTTTTGGATTTTTCTTGCTTTAATGTTCATTGAACTTGCAATATTTCAGTTTTTTAGAAAGAAAAAGAAATAACCCAGTTTTAACTAAAATAAATATTATGAAAAGAAAAGTAAATGCAATTTGGAAAGGGGATGGTGCAGATGGAAAAGGTTTTCTATCAGCTCAAAGTGGAGCTTTTGATAAAATGCCTTATAGTTTTAAAACAAGATTTGAGAATGATGAAGGAAAGCTAGGAACAAATCCGGAGGAACTTATTGCTGCAGCTCATGCAGGATGTTTTAATATGAAATTAAGTTTTGTCCTAAATGAGGCAGGCTACAATCCAGAGGAACTAAATACAGATGCAGTATTAACGTTTGTAGATGGAAAAATCATTTCCATAGAGCTTAACCTTAGTGCGAAGGTGCCAGGAGTGTCAATAGAAGAATTTAAGGAATTAGCTGAGGATGCAAAGAAGAACTGCCCTATTTCAGGAGCACTTAATTGTGAGATAGTATTAAAACCGTCTCTTATTTAAAAGTTAATAATTTTTTAAATTTCTCTCAAAACTAATATTTTAAAACTCTTTACTTTAGTTTTATATTATGAGTCTGTTAAAACGCATTAACTACATATTAGGGCGTAATAAATTAATTCAAAAACTTTCATATTCCAAAACATATATGTTTTACACAATGAAAATTATGTATTACAAATTTGGTTGGCTTATTAAATTTGCAAAGAAGTTTCTTGTTAAATAAACTTTACAGGCCTTTCTATCTAGCTTTAGCTTATACCCCCAACATAGGTTTTAATTATAGGATTCATAGGTTGTATCTTCTCTTTGAATGTATCATTAATATCACCAAGAACAGTAAGTTTTTCTATTTCAAATAACTCTCTAAATCTTATGTTAATAGGAGATCCAATAACTTTATTTCCTAATTCTTCCCATACATCAGAGTTTTTAAATACTTCAATAAGAGTAGCTGTGTTATCCTCTTCGTTTAAGAACCACTCAAATTTGATTATACCATCATGATTAAAACTATAAAAGAGAGGGCATTGTTCTTCTCTTATGTAGTGTTTCACATTTTCAATATCATCTTTGAATGAAACATCGATAACAACAGTTACAACATCACTTTTTTTATTTAATTCTTTTTTCATACTCCTAATTTAAAGTATAATTTTCTATATTGAAAACATGAAAAAAGATAAAGAACCTTTTCTTATTTATGCAAGCCCTGCAATTCTAGCAATTGGCATAATGGGGTTTCTGTTATACTTTGAGGTAGATTATTTAGATATTGGTTTTTCTGCATTAGGGTTATGGGGAGTAGTTGGACTATGGAACATTGAGAGGAACAAGAAGAAGTAGATGGAAAAAATTTATTTTACAATTGAGGAAATGATTGATTCCATCAAGAAAATTTCTGCACAATTGGTCGACTCAAATTATGATCCTGAAGTAATAATTAGTATTAATAGAGGAGGATGTACTCCAGGTATTTATCTTTCACACTATCTCAATAAACCACACGAAGTAATTAATATTGAATTGAGAGACTCTAATATAGAGCCTGATTTAACAAGTATTAAAGAAAAAATTAAACAGTTTAATTCAGTGCTAATAATTGATGATATAAATGATTCAGGCAATACTATTGGCATAATCAAAGATTTAAGTAAACATCTGGCTACAAAAATACATTTTGCTGTATTGATTAATAAATCAGAGAGTAATTCAAAAGTTGAATATTATGGTAAAACAGTTAACACAAAACCTCATGATTATTGGTATGTTTTTCCTTGGGAAAATTGGTGGAAAATAGATGAAAAATAGAAAATTATTAAAGTTTCTAGTTTTACTTCACATAGTAATAATAACGATATCTAATTTCCTTGTATCTATACCTATTGAAATTTTTGGAATAAAGTTAACATGGGCAGCCTTTAGCTTTCCATTAGTTGTTGTAGCTACAGATTTGACAGTAAGACTAGTCGGTAAGTCAATAGCAACCAAAACTATTTCATTTGCTTTTCCATTTGCAATAATTTCTTCTTTTTTTATTATATACTATGAACAGAATCCAATTTCAATTGCATTGAGAATTAGTCTTGCAAGCTCTATTGCATATGCGTTAAGTATTCTTATTGACATAAATGCCTTTCAATATTTTAGAGATAAATACTCTTATTGGTGGGTTGCACCCTCTCTTTCAACTTTTGTATCGAATATTATTGATACATATTCGTTCTTTTTTAGTGCTTTTTACAATTCAGAAGACATATATATGGCAAATAATTGGTTTGAAATTGCTACAAATCAACTTATTATAAAAATTATTATTGGACTTATCCTTTTTCTCCCTGTTTATGGGGTATTGTTAAACTACTTAAAAAAGAAAATTCTCATTAATAAAAAATAATTAATTTTGATGTATGAAAAAACCACTAATTGCATTAATCGCTATTATTGCATGTACTTTTTCTTATGCTCAAACTGATCAACATTCCACTGGTTATTCAGTAGAAACAGTTGGTAAAGTTTCATCTTTATATAAATATATTGAATTGTCAAAACAGGTTATAAACGAGGAAAACATATATAATTTAAAATATCAAAATTTAGAATTTCCTGACATGAATGACATGACTAATGTCATGTTTAAGGCCACTGATGAGGAGTTAGATAACATTTATAACACAATATTAATGGGTTCCAAAATGAAAAGGAATGATCCAATAAGGTATATAGAGTTAGACAGAGGAAAATTAGGTGTTTCAAGATTAACTTCGGGACAAGTAAAAATACTTTATACTGCTGCTGGTTCTAATGAAGTTAAATGGACTTGGCTCTCTAAAGGTCAATTAAAGAAGGTTTTTGGAAAATGATTAACATCGACAGCTCCTAATTATGAGGATTGTGTTATTATTCATTAATTTCTTTTTATTTCCATTTGATACAGACATAAATTGTCTTAACTGTTCTGGCAATAACTCATATTCCGTACTTGTAATTACAGAAACTAAAGGTTGGGTTCATGATTCGATTGAATCAGGCCTTAAACTAATACAAAACATTGGTAATAAGAATAATTTTAACGTATATCACTCGGATAATTCTAGCGTAATTACTTATAAAAATTTAAAAGAGATTAAAACAATTATTTTTCTTAACACAACAGAGGAAATTTTAAATGATGTTGAACAAAAAGTTATGGAATCTTTCATTAAGAGTGGTAAAGGATTTGTTGGAGTTCATGCAGCAGCTGACACAGAGTATAACTGGCAATGGTATGGAAAGTTGGTAGGTGCTTACTATAGAAACCATCCAGAAGTCATGAATGGTAAAATTTTAACAATAAACCATAAAATTACTAATCATTTAGATTCTGAATGGGAAATTGAAGATGAGTGGTATAATTTTGACTATGTAAATTATGATGTAAATATTTTATTAAATCTTGACGAAGACTCCTACATAGGTGGTGAACATCCTGACTATCATCCAATAACATGGTATCATGAGTATGACGGTGGAAGGTCATTCTATACAGGTCTAGGACACACCAAGGAAGTATACGAAGATGAAAGATTTATTAAATTACTTGAGAAAGGTATTCTATACGCCTCTTATGAGGATTACTAATTATTTCGAGACTCATACATATCAGAAAGTATTTTCATTGCCTTATGTTTATCTAAATAAGGAACAAAAATATGATCATGATGATATGCTGCAATAACATTGCAACTAATTCCAGCTTTTGTTAGTTTTTTTGAAAACGCCGAAGTTATACCAACTGATTCTAGAGTTGAATCTATCTCTAAGGTTATCCAAGCAGAAACAAAATAAAACTGTAAATTATTTTTTTTTGCTTCTTCTTTTGAGATTATAATTGAATATCCTTCAGACTCTTTAAAAGAACAAATAATATTGTTCATACTAATTTTATTAATGTCTATGATAGAACAGAATACATATTCTCCCTTATTTAGAATAACCTTTTTTTTATCCATATTGTAGAAATGTAATTATTAAACTTTAATATTTCCAAAAAATAAAAATAGAGAAATTCATAAGCAAGGTTATTATTGTCAATATTATACTTCCTAAATGAAGGATCATAAAAAGACTTTCATTAAGAGAATCTTTGGCTTGATTCATGAAAGGAATAGCTAAATAACAGATTATCATTAAGACCGCAGATAATATTGAAAAGATTTTAGCTGTATTCTGGTTTGAATTAAATAATGAAATACAGATAAAGCACAAAAGTGATAAAATCCCAATAATTATAAAAAATTTAGGCCAGATGTATCTTAAATATAAACTTGCATCTTGACTACTGAGTAACTTGTTTATCGATGGAGCAATGAAAAGAGACTGATAAATAATAATTCCTGATATAAATCCTGATAAGACTAGTGGAAAAAACTTTAGTATTTGCATTTTTTTTAAGATTTGGGTTAAAAATTTACTACTTTAATTAAGTTAATATTTAAGTTACAAATATAGAGGTTAAATTATGGAATTCCTTTTTTATGTTTGGTTCCTTGTAAAACTTACAGCATTAATCTTTAGTATAATAGGAATGAGATACTTTCTAAGGTCTTATTGGCATTTAAAAGCCTCAGACTGGCTTGGTCCAATTGGACTTAATCGAAAAGGGACAATAATTTGGATTTTATATTCAACTGTAATTTTAATTATGATATCTCAGCTAGATTGGTTCATATTTGGTATTTAATTAATGAAAGGAAAAGGATGTCTTAGGTTTTTTTTATACACGTTCCTGTTGGCATTTGCCAATGGCTTCATAGAAGACTTTCTTAATATTGATCTTGATGGAGTCACTAAAGTTTTCTCGGTATTAATTGTAGCTGGATTAATTGAGTTATTAATTGATCAATTTTTTAAATACTTTTCTGGAAATTCACAAACTAATATTTTCAAAAAAATTAAAGATATTTTTTATCCCAATAAGGAAAGAAAAAAAGGAGACCCCTTTCTCTAATTTATTTATAATCAATTTTCATGGGTAAAAAAATATCTTACTACGACAACTTTTCAAAATCAAAATTTTTAAATCTTTCTTTACAAGAAAGGTTTGAACTTATATATAATGAAAATTTTTGGGAGAGTGAGGAAAGCAGGTCAGGCATAGGTTCAGAGATTGAAAATACTAAAGAGGTTTTAAAAGCTTTAGAACATTTTATTAAAGAATTTAAAATAAAATCAATTATAGACATACCATGCGGTGACTATAACTGGATGTCATCAATGGATATGAGAAATCTAAAATATCAAGGTCATGATATTGTTAAGCAACTTATTACAGAGAACAAGAAAAAATTTAAAAATTCTAATATCAGCTTTTTTCACTCTGACATTACAAATTCAAAATTAGGTAAGGCTGATTTGATGTTAGTTAGGGATTGCCTTGTCCATTTTTCTTTTGAAGACATAAAAAAATCAATATTTAGAATTAAACAATCTAGATCAAAATATCTTATGACTACTTCTTTTGTTAATGTAGATAAAAATATGGATATATATTCAGCAGATTGGAGGCCAATCAATCTTGAAAAAGATCCATTTAATTTTCCTAAACCTTTAATGACTTATAATGAAAAATGTAACGAAATGGATGGTATATACACTGATAAGTCGTTATGCATTTGGGAAATCAACAAATTACCATATTTAAAATAATAATTAAGTCGTAAATTAATTAAATGCAAGCAATTCCAAAAAACACTATTAGTTTTTTAAAAGAACTTAAGTTAAATAATAATAGGGACTGGTTTAACAAGAATAAAGATCAGTTTAAGTCTATTCAAGCAGATATAAAAAAGTTTGCCCATGAGGTTAAAGACTCTTTAAGCCTCTCAGATGATATTGAAAAATTAAAAATTTTTAGGATATATAGAGATTTAAGGTTTTCTAAAGATAAAACACCATTTAAAAAAAATATTGGGATGGCATTTCATAGAGCAAAACCTGAGCTTAGAGGAGGCTATTATCTTGAAATATCAGCAGATGAGAGTTTTGTAGCGGTCGGTTTTTGGAATCCAAATAAAGAGGATTTGCTAAGAATAAGAAAAGAAATTGAAATAGATGGTCAAGAATTCAAGAGCATAATAAATCAAAAGAAAATTAAAGATATATGGGGAGAGATTAAAGGAGAAGAGGTGAAAACATCACCAAAAGGTTTTGATCGAGATCATGAACATATAGATATGATTAAAAAGAAGCAGTTCATATTTGTTAGAAAGTTAAATGAAGAAGATATTTTAGATGAAAACTTTCATAAAGAACTTATTGGTTTTTTCCTTTCAATTAGACCTTTTTTTGATTACATGTCTGAAATTCTTACAACAAACTTAGATGGAGAGTCAATAATTTAGTTAATGTCAAAGAAAATAAACATAGCAATTGTACAGACAAGCATTAATTGGGAAGATGCTCAGAGAAATTTAGATAAGTACGATAATATAATTAATTCAATAAATCCAGAAGTTGATATTATTTTTTTTCCTGAGATGTTTAATACCGGTTTTAGCATGAATGTTACGAAAATTTCTGAGACAATGGATGGAAATAGTGTTTCATGGCTTCGTCAAGTAGCTTTGACAAGAAATGTATCAGTTGTAGCTAGTCTAGCAATAGAAGAGAATAAAAATTTCTATAATAGATTGGTATGGGTTTTTTCTAATGGGGAAATTACATTTTATGATAAAAGACATACATTTACTTTAGCAGGTGAGAGTAAAGTTTATACAAAAGGAAAGGCAAAAAGAATAATAGAATATAAAGGTTGGAAATTTCTTCCTCAAATATGTTATGATTTGAGATTTCCTGTATGGTCGAGGAATGATTCGGACTATGATGTTGTTTTTTATTTAGCTAATTGGCCAACCCAAAGAATATCGCATTGGAAAAACCTTCTTGTTTCAAGAGCAATAGAAAACATGTCTTATTGTATAGGTGTAAATATTGTTGGATCTGACCCAGAGAATCAATATAATGGGTACTCCTCTATAATTGACCCTTATGGTGAACACTGTGTGGAAATGACAGAAGATGAGACAATTATTTATTATCAATTAAACAAAACAAAAATTATTGATATTAGAAATTCTTTAAATTTTCTAAATGACAAAGATGATTTTACCTTAAAATTTTGATTTATTATTTAAATTAGACATATGAGAAACTTTGCTTTATCTTTTTTTATTTTAATATTATCGTGCTCTGATTCTTCAATAATTGTATGGGAAAACTATGACGAGAGTAATGAAATAGAGGAAAATTCTAATCATGAAATAAGTAGGATGAGATATAAAAGACTTCAGTCTTTAACAAAAGATAGAAATGAAATTTTTAAGCCTTTTCATGACTTTTTAAAATCCTACGATGTATCATACCATAATTCAATAAAAGATTTAATTATAAATCAGGATATTACATCAATTCAGTCTCATATATCAAAAGGTAAATTTAATTATGAGGATTTAGTGAAGTTTTACTTATATAGAATTTACAAATTTGAGATGGATAAAGATCTATATCTCAACTCTATCATATCATTAAATCCAGAAATAATTAACGAGGCTAAAGAGCTTGATAGAAATAATAATCCAGATAATCTACTTTATGGTATTCCTATTTTAGTAAAAGATAATATTAATGTTGAAGGTATGGTTACATCAGCAGGTGCAAGTGTATTTAAAGACAACTTAATTGATGATAATGCCATAGTTATAAAAAATTTAAAAATTAATAATGCTCTAATCCTTGGGAAATTAAACATGAGTGAATGGGCTTATTATTTCTGTAGACCATGCCCTGTTGGATATAGCTCTCTTGGGGGGCAAACCCTCAATCCATATGGCCGTAAGGTTTTTGAATCTGGAGGGTCTAGCTCTGGTAGTGGAGTCTCAATTGCAGCTAGCTTTGCAGCTGCTTCAATTGGTTCAGAAACTTCAGGTTCGATATTATCGCCTTCATCTAAAAATTCATTAGTGGGATTAAAACCAACTATTGGTAGTATTAGCAGGTCAGGTATTGTGCCAATATCGAGTTTCTTTGATACTTCAGGACCAATGACTACAAATGTTTATGATAATGCAATACTTTACAATTCTATGATTGGTTTCGATGATAAAGATGAGTTAAGCTATAAAGCTGACAAGATTGATTTAGAAGAAATGAAAAGTTTTGATCCTAGTAATATTGTTGTAGGCATATCATCAAATGTTGTAAAAGATTCATTAATTGCAATTGCTTTAGATGATTTGAAGATTAGTGGTATCTCAAATGCTATTTATAATCCCGAAAAGTATTCATTGCCATCGTTTAGATCTATTCTAACGTCAGATATGAAAAGAGACTTGCCAAAGTATATCTCTGATTACGCCAATAAGGATATTCAAGTTTACAATGTAACAGATATAGTAGAATTTAATAATAAAGATACATTGACACATGCACCCTATGGTCAGTATATATTTAATGAAATCAAAGAAGACAAAGTTTCTGACTCAGAATTGGAACAAATGAAAATAAATACAAAATCCCAAGCAACTAATTATTTAAATAAGATTATGACCAAAAATGATTTTGATATTTTTATATCAGTCGATAATAGTATGGCTGGAATTGCTGCAGCTGCTCATTTCCCAGCTTTAACAATACCGATGGGGTATAGAAGTGATGGTCAGCCCTCAAACATTACATTTATAGCTAAATCAAAAAATGAACAATTATTATATAATATAGCTTATAGATATGAAAATCAATCAAAGAGAAGAGTTGCCCCAAAAAAATATAATTAAACATCAAAAATGAAAAATAGAATATGATAAAATTATTGACACGATTAAGAAATTATCTTATTTCAGGTCTTCTTTTTTGGATACCTTTGATTCTAACTATTATCGTCATTAAGTTCTTTTTAGAATTTATTAATAGTCTTGTTCCGCAAGAATATCTTCCTGAAGCTATATTTAATTTAGATACCTCTATACCAGGGTCTGGAATAATCCTGCTATTTTTAATTATACTTATCACAGGTATATTAGTTACTAATATTTTAGGAAGAAGATTAGTAGCTCTATGGGAGAAGTTGCTCAACAGAATTCCAGGTTTTCGAAACATATACAACATATTAAAAAAAGTCTCTGATACTGTATTAAACACATCCTCTCAGAGTTTTAAAAAGGCATTTTTAATCCAATATCCAAGTAAGGGAATTTGGGTAATTGCATTTCAATCTGGAGATTATAGAGGTGAAGCAGAATCAATTATAGGTGAAGAAACTATAAACCTATTTGTACCTACTACACCTAATCCAACCTCAGGTTTTTTTGTTTTGATCCCAAAAAAAGATGCATTTGAACTAGATATTAGTGTTGAAGATGCATTTAAGCTTGTAATTTCTGCAGGTGTTGTAACCCCTAATTCAGTTAAAATTAAGGATAAGAAATGATGGATAGCAAGGGTATAAAATCTTAAATTAGAGTTATGAAAAAAAAATTAGTATTAGTTACAATTTTAGTTATGTCAAATCTCTCCTATTCGCAGAATAATGATGTAATTATTGATAAAATTTATTCTGAAAGTATTGAAAAGCTTAGTGCTAATTCAAAAGTTAAAAAAGCATTTGAATACATAATAGATATTGAAGAAAAAACAATGAAGAACCTAATTGAGCTGACTGAAATTGAGGCTCCACCATTCAAGGAGGAAAAAAGAGCAAAGGAGTTTGCAGAAAGGCTAAAATTAGCAGGAATAGAAAATGTATGGATTGATTCAATTGGTAATGTCATAGGTTTGCTAAAGGGGACAGTTGGAAATAAAAATATTGCAATTGATGCACATATGGATACTGTTTTCCCTGAAGGTACTGATGTTAAAGTCAAAATAAAAAATGATACTCTTTATGCTCCAGGGGTTGGTGATGATACAAGAGGTCTTGCAATGATTCTTACTATAGCTGAAACAATCAAGAAGAATGGTATTCAACCAATAAATAACATTTTATTTATTGGTACCGTAGGTGAAGAAGGGCTTGGGAATCTAAGAGGTGTTAGGTATTTATTTGAAAATAATAATCCAAAAATAGATTCATGGATTGCTATTGACGGTGGTTCTATAGGTAGAGTAAATAATCAAGCACTTGGTTCATATAGGTATGAAGTAGTTTTTGATGGTCCTGGTGGTCATTCATGGGGTGCTTTTGGACTTGTTAACCCACACCACGCTTTAGGCTATGGAATTAAGGACTTTATTGAAAAAGCAGATAAATATACCTCCACTGGACCAAGGACCTCTTATAATGTAGGAATCATTAGTGGAGGAACATCAATCAATTCAATACCTTTTAAATCATCAATGCAAATTGATATTAGATCAGTTGAGCCCTATAGGCTTGATGATATGGAGGAAATACTTTTTAATTCAATGCAATCTGCTTTAAAAGATCAAAATGAAATGAAAAGGAGTGGTCCTGATCTTAAGCTAACCATTAATAAAATTGGTAATAGACCCTCAGGGAAAGTAGATGAATCAGTTCCACTGATTCAAAGAACGATTGCTGCTACTCAACATATGGGTGTTGAACCTCGCTTAACAATTGGTTCCACAAATTCAAATATACCGATTTCTTTAGGTGTACCTTCTGTTACAATTGGTAGGGGAGGAGATGGAGCAGGCGCACACTCGTTGGATGAATGGTGGCTTAATAAAGATGGATATAAATCCATACAACTAGCACTCTTAATATTATTATCTGAAACTGGAATTAACAGTCTTGATTTAAAGAACTTTTTAGATTAAGATTTAAAAATTGTATTGCATATAACTACATAAAGTTATTCACAATTACATTTATTACGTATCCAGAACAAAAAATTCCTATACCATAGGCAATATATCTTATTATTGAAGGAATGTAATTAAGTTTCTTTTTAGCATATTCTTCAGCTGCAAATAAATTATACATGCTGCCAAAAAAGACAAGCAAAATGCTTAATATCCCAATTATTTTCCAAAATAAATCCATATTCTTATTTTTTTTGTTTTGTAAATTTCAAGACTTCCTTAATCATATCGGGAATAGCTATTGACATTGCCAATACTGGAAACAAATATTCCCACCAATCCATACTTCCTGTATAAAACTTATCTATTGTCCAAACCCAAACACCAATATATAGTATGAACCAAATAATTGTAAATGTTCTCATTTGTTTTTATTTAGCTTTTTAAACTCTATAAACTCTTTTCTGCCAACATACATTTTACTTACTAACGAGATAAATTCATCTGTCAAATCTTTAGCATTTTTAGATGAAAGATTAAACTTAGTACCATCCATACTAATTAGTTCATTTTGATCTGAATTTAAATTAATTGATGTGTAAAAATGATACCTAATAACGAAATCGAGTGTCAATTTAGAATCATTATAATATTGATCAAATAAAGATTTATCAGATATTGTTGTATTTAAAACTCTGTATGGTTTTGAAAAACCATCACTGAGTCTTAGTGCAGGTAATTCTTCCTCTTGAGAATATGAACTGAGGGATAAAACAACAGCTATTGCTAGAATAACATATCTCATAATTGTATCACTGTAAGTTTGGTTTAGAATGTATATCATTAATCTCTATCCAATATCCTTGAGGATCTTGAATCCATATTTGTCTCTTACCATCAACTCTTTCCTGTATTGTATTTAAATCTCCTTTCCAATTAGAATAATCAATTTCATTTTTTTTAAGATTATCAATAAATAATTCAAAATTTTTAGGACTAAATGCCATGTGTATCGACTTTGGTAATTCATTAATTTCAGAAGCTGATTGGATTAAATGTATTTCCTTACCATTATTGGTTTTAAACCATCGTTTTGGTGGATCTTGACCAGCACCTACAGGTATTTCTTCCAATCCTAGAATATCTATATAAAAGTCGCCTGACTCTTGTAAATTATTTACTATTAATGCTTGATGATCGAAATAAAGATTATTCTCTTGTGACATAGACTTCATATTTATTAAAAGAATAGTTATTATAACTAAGTTTTTCATTTTATAAATTTAGTTAAATTAATTTCTAAATTAGAATATGAAAAAAAACAAAATAAGCTGTAATTAATATGGACGCAACAACGATTATCACACAAATCTTTTTACCGTTCTCTTTAGCAATTATTATGTTTGGTATGGGTTTAACACTTGTAGTCAATGATTTTACAAGACTTTTTACTTATCCAAAGGAGGTTATTATTGGTCTATGTAATCAGTTAGTTTTTCTCCCATTAATTGGTTTTTTAATTATCCTTTTGTTTGATCTGAACTCATCAATGGCTATTGGAATTATGATACTCTCTCTTTGTCCTGGAGGACCTACCAGCAACCTAATTACACAAGTTGTTAGAGGAAATATTGGACTTTCTGTTACTTTAACAGCTTTAGCAAGTTTAATCACTGTTTTTACGATTCCGATTATTTTATCAAAGGCAATTACATATTTTACAGGTGAGACAGATATTGTCATAGAACTTCCAATACTTCAAACTATGATTCAAATTTTAGTAATTACAGTAATTCCTGTATCAATAGGTATGTTGATTCGAAAAAAAAATGAAGCTTTTGCTGCAAGAATGGAAAGACCTATGCGTATCGCCTCCACGGTGTTGTTTATTATCATTTTTTTACTTGTCATGTTTGCTAATAAAGATTTGATCGTCCAGGCAATGAAAGAAGTTGGATTAGCTACATTACTTTTAAATTTGTCAACGATGGCTCTCGGATACCTAACTGCTAAAGTTTTTGGTATAAAAGGGAAAAGTCAAATTTCAATTACAATTGAAAGTGGAATTCAAAATGGAACGTTAGCTTTTGTTATTGCCACCACTATACTTAATAATGTCGAGATGGGTCTTCCAACAGGTGCCTATTCAATATGGATGTTTATAACTGGGGGAATTCTTATGTGGCGATTTGGAGGTTCAAAATAAACTTTTTTTTAGATTTGTTTAATTAACACTAAATCAAAAAAAATGAAATACTTTATAACCGCTATGATGATAGCGTTAACTTCATCAGTTTCTGCACAATTTTATATATATGGATATGTTCAAGTTCCAGAAGATAAAATTCAGGAGTACATTGAAAATGAAGAAGAATACTTTAGTCAAGCTGCTAAAATTGCAATAGAGCAAGGAGTAATTGAGGGTTGGGCTATACTAAGCCGATATCAAGGTTTAGATAGTGAACCAAACTTTTATTGGTATGTCGGTATAGGTGACATCGATAAGCTTAATGATTTTAATAACGACTTTGGAGAAATTATTAATCAGGTAAGCCAAAAATCAGGTGCATCTTCTTTAATATCAAGAGCACTTAATGACCATTCAAAATATCAAACCTTTATTGGTACCTACTTTAGGGGAGGTTTAGCAACTAATAATAAATCAGATGGTTGGAAATACATTAGACATAATTATGCAAAAGTGCCTGATACTGGGGCCTGGATGAATGCTCAAACAGAAAACTGGGGTAAGTTTATAGATAAAAACATGAATAATGGAAAAGTTAATCAGGAATTATGGGCTGCTTCTGTAAGGATTATCCCTCAAGGAAACGGATATAATTGGAATGTATTAACAGTAGATGCATTCAAGTCATTAAAAGATATGTTAGCAAACGGCGGAGAGGATTATCCTGACATGAGTTCTATTAACTTTGAGGAAATTAATTCTACAATGCCCAATGGTTGGCATAAAACAGTTATGTGGGAAAGAGTCCTTTGGACTGACTCAGAAGGAAATTTAATGAAAAGATAATTTCAATAAATCAAATAATGATTTAACTCTGTTTAAATAAATTTTACAAAAGCCTCATTTAATTATGGGGCTTTTTTAAATTTGGATTATGGAAACCATTGACTACATTTTTATATTATTCGGTATATTTGGCGTTTTTGCAATATTGGTATCAATAATACATCCCTTAATTCCAAAAGATTTGATGATGGAGAGTAAGGAGATTAACATTAAAAGAGGAAAAATAATTGGCTCTATAATTGGAACTATTATTGGATTATTTATGGGTTATTATTTATGGGTAAATGGTTATTTTGATTTTTTTCTAAATTAGAGATATGAAAAAAATATTTACACTCTTTGTTGTTTTTTCTATTTTAAGTTGTGAACAACAAACAAAGGAATTGACTGTTCTTGATAATTCAGTTTCTGAAGAAATAACATTTATCATTGAGCTTAACACGAAAGGAAACTCAAAAGCTGACGTGGAAGAGTTTACACAATATCTATCTGATTTCATAGTTCAAAGGGAGCCTTCAACAGTTTATGGATATTACATATCCGAAGATGGTAATAAAGTGACTTTAATTGAAAGGTATAATAACAGTGAGGACGGTATCCAGCACGGTATTGACTTTATTAATGGTCCAAACTTTGATAAGTTTTTTGAAATGTTCGAGATTGAGTCTTTTATAACAATTGGAAATGCTTCTGATGAGTTTAAAGAATTTGCTATGGAAAATGGATTCGTTATTGAATATAGAGAATCAATAGGCGGGTATGTAAGAAGATAAATGTGCGGGAGATTCAATTACTCAAATACTAAACGATTAGAGGGCGATTTACCACCAAGGTATAACGTTGCCCCAGGGACTAACATATTGGTAGTTAATGAAGATAATAAGCCTCAAGTGCTTAACTGGGGTTATTCTCCGGCATGGATGAAAAGCGGAATGATTATCAACGCTAAAAGAGAAACTTTAAAGTCCAAGCCTACATTCAGACATCATACAAAAGCATATACTCTAATTAATGGATGGTATGAATGGAAACGTGATGGAAACAAGAAACAGCCATATTATTTTTTTTCTAAGAAATATGATACTCTATTCATCAAAACACTAATAAAGGACGATTGCGCTGTATTAATAACAACTAAAGCAAATGATAATATTACCCATATTCATAATCGTATGCCCTTAATGGATTCTGAAATAGACTGGAGTTCATTCAATAAAGAAATAAACGACATTGAAATTGATTTTTATCCTGTATCAACTCAAGTCAATTATTCAAAAAATGACGATAAAAGCCTAATTGAGCCACTTATTTAGTCATTTTTAAAGTCGTCACACAAGTAGTCATCTCTTAAGTATTGATTTTACTGAATATAACAGGGTTTTTTCTATTTCCCAATACAGAATATCTTTCTTTTTGTAAACCCTTGTTATCATTGACTTAACAAGCTATCATAGATACTCCGCTACTATACGCGACTATAAGTTAGTATAAAGGAACCTCTTTCGTTGAAAATAATTTAAACTTTTTTAAAAATAGTATTGTAAACAACCCCATCTTTCAGTTATTGTTCTAACATCATCTCTACTTATCTCTTTAAATGTTTGATTTGGGTTAGGCATTCCAGTTCTACTTAAATAACTACTTTCAAAGTTTTCCTCAACTTTAACTGAAACTCGCAGTGGATTTTCTCCAAGAATAGCAACTGAAATTGAACCATCATCATTAATTCTCATTCTCATATAATCTGAGCTGTGAACTTCAATTTCATAACTTGCATCAAGAGCGTTAAATCCAGGGGTTACAAAACACTTAGGTCCAGTAAAACCTTCAAATATAAATTTTTGGATAAGAGCATTTCTTGACTCAGGCATATTTGGAAAGTATTCTGCGAATTCAGTGATTTGATTTGCATTTTCTAATGAAGAATTTTCGGGTATAAAAACCTTATCCTCTAATCTTTCAAATAGTTTTCCTTTATTATCATCTTTACTACATCCAAATAAAACCAATAAAGAAAGTAATAGTAGCTTTTTCATATCTCTAATTTATAATACTATTGTATTTCTGCTTGATCAGGAATTTGATGTAATCAATATCAAAATTTTTATCAAGTCTAATCTCATAAACCACTCCTTTTGCACCAGATTTCCAGGTCCATGATTTTGTTTTAGATATTTTTTTTGGATCATCTATTGTGAAATATCCTTTTGATTTGGTTCCGTCATTCATTATGTGTCCTCTTCTTATGTGCATTTTAAATCCATTTTTCTGCACATTTAAATATGCAACACCTTTTCTTCCACCAACAGAAAATGATACATATCCAGCTTTTACAATTAATTTTAAGTCATCAAGTTCAGAAAATAAACTTTCTTTTAATTCTGTATATTTTTGTATTATTTCATCATTAAGTTTTGAGAGTACTTCATCTTCATCAAAGACCTTGACTTCTTTTGTTATTGATTTAATCACTCCCTTTCCATTTGAACTTGAAAGAGAATCTATACTAACATTCGATGAAGACTCATGTAGATTTAATGATATAATATCATTTTCAAATCTCTTTATCTCATATAATTCAAAAGGTAAATCTTTAAAATTCACGCTGTCTTTTTGATAGGAATTAAAAGATTGTGATATGAAAATTATTTTTGATTGACTCCAATCAATATAATTAACATCAATTACTTTATTTAAATGTTTAGAAAGTGATAGCACAAAATCTGACTTATTGTTAAGCATAAGTTGTAGATAAGTATATCCTTGGTCAATAACAGAGTAGCTTTTACCTTTTTTATACTCTATAATTGTAAATGAATTATTTTCTTTATCGTAACAAAGTGTGTCAACTCTATAATTACCTATTGTCAGCTCGGTAGCAATAAATTCAAGGTCAAAGAAGGTTTCAGTATTTTTTTCAATAAGTGATTGTATCTCCTTTTCAAGTTTAAAAGGTTTAACTTTTACTTCTTTTATATTATTATTCTTAAAATTAAAGAGTTCCATGTATTACAATTTATAAAAAATATATTCTAAATGGCAATATGATAATGTATTGTATTGGAAAAACATCTTTTTTATCTAAACGCTACTACGCGCTACACGAACGCGCTACTATACGCTACTACAAATGTCTAAAACCTTATAATTCCTTATAAATAAACAATAATTGTAAAGTATTGAAAATACTACTGTTTAGTAATATATATAAAGGATTGAGTAATATTTATAAGTCAGAATTATTTGCCGATACAGAACTTTGAGAATATTGAACCTAATATGTCATGATCAATATCTATTTTACCAGTAATTATAGAAATATTAATAATAGCATCATTTAGATCTATACTCAGTAAATCTCCAGAAACACCATCTTTTAGTCCTTTTTTTACAGACTCGATAGCATTAAGAGAGTTTTTTAATGCTTCAAGGTGTCTTGAATTAGTAATTACGATACTATTTTCAGAAGATAGATTCAGATCTTCTGTAATAGCATTCCTAAGATCTTCAATATTTGTTTGATTTAGAGCTGAAATTTGAAGAAATTTTATATTTTTTGACTTAATTAATTGATTTATATTGTCTTTGTAACTATCTGTTTTTAAATTATTTAATAAATCAATTTTATTTTCAACTATAAAAATATTTAAATCATCTCTTTGATAGCTTTCCACCTCATTTATTAACTCATTTTCACTAATATCTGACCTATCAAACAGGTATATAAGTACCCTAGATTTACCAATTTTTCCTTTTGCTCTTTCAACACCAATAGATTCTATCTTATCTGATGTCTCTCTTATGCCTGCAGTATCAATAAATCTGAACTTTATTCCATTAATAACTGTTACATCTTCTATAGCATCCCTTGTAGTTCCTGGAATATCTGATACTATAGCTTTATCTTCATTTACTAATGCATTTAGAAGTGAAGACTTTCCGGCATTAGGCTTACCAGCAATTGTGACTGCAACACCTTCTTTAATAACATTTCCATAAGTAAATGATTCAATTAGACCGGATAACTTGCTCTCAAGGGTATTTAAAAGATCTTTTAAGTCTTTTCTATCTGCAAATTCAACATCTTCCTCCGAGAAATCAAGTTCTAATTCAATTAATGACTTAAAATCAATCAATTTCTCTCTTAATTCTTCAATCTCATTAGAATAACCACCTCTCATCTGATGCATTGCTACTCTATGAGCTTCTTTTGACTCAGAGGCAATCAAATCACTTACTGCTTCTGCCTGAGATAGATCTTTTTTGTTATTTAGGTATGCCCTTAGTGTAAATTCACCTGGAGATGCTAATCTAACTCCTGAACTTGTAAACGATGAGATAATCTCTTGTTGTATATAATTTGAACCGTGACAAGATATCTCGACAACATCTTCCCCAGTATATGAGTGAGGTCCTTTATATAGTGATATTAATACTTCATCAAGAACTTCTTCACCTGCCAAAAAATTCCCATAGCTTATAGAGTAACCGTTACAATCCTTTAATTTCTTTCCAGATTTAGATTTAAAAAATTTATCAGTTTTGGATATAGAATCTTTTCCTGATAATCGGATAATAGAAATTGCACCAGAACCAGGAGGGGAGGATAGAGCAATTATAGTTCCTTCATTATACATGATTAAATCTGTTTTGTAAAGGTTGCTCTATTTTTATGCTGATTGTTCTCGTAGTTCTTCCAAAGTTGCTGAATAGCAGTGTTTTCAATTAGTTCAGGGTTTGTTTCAACTTCTGTAATACCAAACTTATTATAGAATTTCTGTAGTTCGTTAAATAATATGGCAATCACACCCTTGTTTTGAAAGTCAGGTCTAACACCAATAAGGTATAGAGATCCTTTGTGATTAAAATTTTTAGCATGTAAGAGTCTTAACTTTCCAAAAAAATCAACCTTTCCATTAATCTTTTTTAGTGCATTGGAAAAAGATGGCATTGTGATAGCAAATGCAACCAATTCATCATTCTCATCTGTTACGCACTTAATAAAACCTGGATTAATATATTTTAGAAATTTATTTTTATAATAATCTATTTGGTATTCTTGAATCGGAACAAATGTTTGAAGCTTATCATAAGTTTTTCCAAGTAAATAAAACATTTGATCAACATAAGGTACAATCTGTTCTGTCTTTGTAAAGTTTAATTTTTTGAGTTTATATCTTTTTAAAATAAGATCAGAGAATTTCTTGACTTTTTCAGGAGAATCCTCATAATTAGCAATTTTAAGTTCATATTCTACCCACTCAGCAAGTTTTTTGTATCCATGTGCAATCATATGATCTTGATAATAAGAGTGATTATAAAGAGTAATCATTGTATTCTTTTTCTCAAATCCTTTGATTAACATACCAGCCTTGTCCATATTAGAGAATCCAACAGGTCCTTCAATAAATTCTAGATTATTAACATTTCCTATCTTGATTACTTCATTAAGTAGAGACTTGGATACTTCTTTATTATCAACGAAATCAAACCACCCAAATCTTACTTTTTTCTTTTTAAGATCTTTGACTTCAACCCAGTTGATAAGAGCAGCAATTCTACCTACTATCTCTCCATTTATAAGAGCCAGGAAATAATGTGCATCTGCATTCTTAAAAACAGGGTTAATTTTCTTATTCAGAACCTCTAATTCTTCCTTAATAATAGGTGCTACCCAATACTTTGAATCTTTATAGAGTTTGTGTGGAAACATGACAAATTCTTTTAATTCATCATCATTTTTTACTTCTCTTACAGTAATATTTGAGTTGATTTTCATTTGAAAATACAAGTTACCAATAAATAGTTATTTTTCAAGATTTCACTAAATTTGGTGAAGCCACATAATATGAAGGTTCTATTAATATTTCTTGCCATTTATCTCTTTGTAAGGTATTTTATTCCTTCACTACTTAGAATGCTTTTTTTAAATACTTTCAATAGTCATAACAAAAAATCAAATTTTGATAATTCATCAAAGAAAAAAGAATCTAAAACCAATGAAAAATATGGTGAATATATAGACTATGAAGATATCGATTAACAAAGTTAAGATAAGGAAATCACTAATTCACTTATATACGGCAATTGGTTTTGCAGTTATCTCATTAGTATTTTATAGTCCATTACTAGATGGAAAAAAGTTATATCAATCAGATATAAACCAATATGAAGGAATGTCCAGGGAAATATTAGAAAATAGAGAGAATTTTCCAGACGAAATATATTGGATTGATAATGCATTTGGTGGAATGCCAACTTTTCAACTAGGGGCAAAGTTTGCCTATGACATACTTTCACCTTTTCATATGTTATTCCGTTTTATTCCAAGGCCTGCTCATACTCTTTTTCTATACCTACTAACTATGTATATTTTACTGATGGTTTTGAAAATACCATGGAGAATTGCAATACTTGGATCAATTGCTTTTGCTTTTTCAACATACTTACTTATTATACTTCAGGTAGGACATAATACGAAGGCTCTTGCAATTTCATACATACCACTAGTAGTTGCAGGATTAGTTCTTTTAAGGCAACATAAATTACTTCCAGGGTTTTTAGTAAGCCTGATAGCTATTTCACTTCAAATTAGAGCTAATCACTATCAAATGACATATTATTTGCTAATTCTGCTGCTAATTTACTTTATTGTATACCTAATTGACTCATACAGAAAGAATGACCTAAAAGACTACTTAAAATATGTAGGTATTTTTACTCTTGCTGGTATTCTATCTCTAGGACTAAATGCACCTAACATTCTAACAACATATGATTATTCAAAGTATTCTACAAGATCTCAGAGTGAATTAACTATTAATCCTGACGGAAGTGAGAAAGAAAAAACAACTGGTCTTAACTATGATTATATTACTCAATACAGTTATGGAATTTTTGAAAGCCTTAATCTTGTAGCACCAAGAGTACAGGGTGGAGCTTCATCTGAAGAACTAGGGAAGAATAGTGATCTTTACAAATTTTTGATTGATAATAACATACCCAGAAAGCAAGCAGATTCATTTATTAGTTCAGTTCCTACTTATTGGGGAAGTCAACCAATCTTGGAAGCACCTGCGTATGTTGGTGCATCAATAATGTTTTTATTTATTCTTGCACTTTTTGTTGTAAAAGGACCATTTAAGTGGTGGATATTAATTTCTTTTATACTGTCAATTACATTATCATGGGGAAAAAACTTTCCACTTTTGACTAATCTATTTATTGATTATTTTCCTTTCTATAATAAATTTCGTGCAGTATCCTCAATTCAGATAATACTTGAGTTTGCTGTACCACTTTTATCAGTAATTGGCCTTCATAAATTTTTAGCTGATGCTAACCTTAAAAATATCAGAAGATCATTTGCTGTTTACTCAGTTCCGCTAATAATACTATTAGTTTTCGGAGGATCTTTAAGTTACTCTGGTTTGTATGATGATTATTACTCTAATGGATACGGTCAAGAAATTTTTAATCAAATTATAGAAGAAAGGAAGAATATATTTAATTCTGATGTGATAAGGGCATTAGTTATTGGTTTATTAGTTTTTTTAACACTCAGATTCTCAAAGCTCTTGGGAAGAAACTTTACCTACGCAATTGTATTTGCCATAGTGTTTTTTGATTTATTTAATATTAATAATAGATATATTGATAAAGACTTATTCATAGATAAAACTATTAATACATATCAGAAATCAGAAATAGATAATGATATACTATTAGATACCTTAGAATTTAGAGTATTTAATATCTCAGCTGGACTGTCAAATGCCAATACATCATATTTTCATAATTCAATTAATGGCTATCATGCTGCAAAACTTAAAAGATTTGAAGAATATTATGATTTTTTATCTTTTCATGATAATCAAAAACTTTTTAACACTTTGAATGTCAGATACCTAATTGGTAAGGATGAAAATAATCAAGATCAATTATATCAAAATCCTGATGCTTATGGAAATGCATGGGCCGTTGATTCATTAGCATTAATTGATAATTATGATAACCTTTTGAATCAGATGAAAGATGCTAATTTAAGGGAGATCGGATTTGTTTTAGATAAATCATTGCCCATTGAAACTTCAAGAAACTATAATTCATCAGATTTAATTAAAATAGAGAAAATCAAAAATTCTTCATCACATATATCTTATAATATAGAGTCTTTATCAGAGCAGCTTATAGTCTTTTCAGAGATATATTATCCCTCAGGTTGGCAGGTTTATTTAAATGGAGAAAAAACTAATTATTTTGACATAAATTATTTGCTTAGAGGAATGGTTGTTCCAAAGGGAAATCATTTAATTGAATTTCATTTTTTACCTAAGATTGTAAAAACGGGAATTAACATTAGAATAATTACAATAATAATTACCTTTAGTATTATAGCTCTTATGCTTTATAGAAAAAATAAATGGGTTTAGTAGTTAGACAATCCTTCTTAAACTTAATAAGTATAGGTGTTGCATTTCTTATTGGAGCTGTTAATACTTTATACCTATATCCAACTTTTCTAGGAAGTAAATTTCAAGGACTTGTAATTGCTTTGCTTGCAATTTCTAACTTAATTCAACCATTTATTTCATTTGGTACTCAACATGCTGTTATTAGATATTATTCAAAATATACCAGAAAGAATGATAAAGACGGATTACTTACATTATCAATATTAATACCATTAGTTATAGTGTTAATTTTTGTCCCTGTTTTTTATACCTATTATGATGATATAAGACAATACCTGTTTCAGAGCGATCAAAGTCTCTCTAAATATGCTTACGTAATACTTTTTATTGCGATTTCTACATCTTTTTTTGAAGTTTTTTATTCCTGGTTAAGGGTAAAGCTTAAATCTGTGTTTGGAAACTTTCTAAAAGAATTATATCCTAGGCTTCTTATTGCTTTTTTATTAATTTTTTATTCGATAGGACTTTTAAATTTTGAAAGTTTTGTTTTGTTCTTAATCTATGGATATTATTTAAGATTACTTATAGTAATAGTTTATTCTTTTTATGTCAATAAGCCTAGACTTAATTTAAAATTTAAAACTGATTTCAATGAAATATTTAAATACTGCCTGTTGATTTTTTTATCTGGAGCAGCTTCAAGTATTATCCTAGATATCGATAAATCAATGCTATCATCAATCCTAACTGTTGAAAATGTAGCTTATTATTCTGTTGCTGTATTTATTGCAGCAGTAATTGAGATTCCAGGTAGAGCAATGTTTCAAATATTGAGTCCGGTAGTAGCAAGTGCTATAAACAAAAACCAAATGAAAAAGCTAGAGGATTTATTAAAAAAAAGTTCTACTAATCTGGTCTTAGTCGCAAGTTTGTTTTTCTTATTAATAAATCTAAATATTGATGATTTTTATAATATGCTAAATCAAGACGGTTATTCTATTGGTATACCAATAGTCATAATTGTTTCTTTTGGAAAACTATATTCTATGTCTATAGGCTGTATTAATAACATTATCTCTAATTCTAAATATTATTATTATACTTTTTGGTTCTCATTGTTCTCATCAGTATTGGCTGTTGTATTAAACATATACCTTATAAGCGAATTTGGTATTATTGGTGCTGCTTACGCAACACTTATTGTTTTAGCTATTATGAACTCTTTAAAGATATATCTGGTAAAAGTTAAATTTAATATTCATCCTTACAGTAGAGATACAATAAAGATCATAATACTTAGTGTCCTTACTTATTTTGTTTTTTCGAATCTTCAATTAGGGTTTCAACCTGTAATTAATATAATTATAAAGTCAAGCTTAGTATTAATTCTCTACACATTATCAGCTTATATATTTAAACTGAGTGATGATGTAAATATATTTATTGATAAATTCAATAAAAACTGGTAATTAAACTATTTTTTTTTGAGGTATTGACCAGTGTAAGATCTTTTGTTCTTGATAATGTCTTCAGGGCTGCCTTCGGCTATTATATTACCTCCTTTATCACCTCCTTCGGGGCCAAGGTCAATAATATGATCAGCACAAGAGATCATGTCAAGATTATGTTCAATAACCAATATTGAATGTCCCATTCTAATTAATTTATCGAACGTATTTAATAATTTTTTTACATCATGAAAATGAAGACCTGTAGTGGGCTCATCAAAAATGAAGAATGTTTTATCAATTTGATCACCTTTACCAATAAATGAAGCTAATTTGATCCTTTGAGCTTCTCCTCCAGATAGTGTATTTGATGATTGACCCAATGAAACGTACCCTAATCCAACTGACTGAAGTGGCAAAAGTTTATTTACAATTTTAGTTTGATTATACTTTCTAAAAAATTTAATTGAATCATCTACAGTCATATTTAATAGCATATCAATACTAACACCATTATATTTAATGGCAGTTATCTCATCCTTAAATCTCTTCCCTTTGCAAATCTCACACTCTAATTCAACATCAGCCATAAACTGCATCTCTATTCTTACAACCCCCTCACCTTTACACTCATCACATCTTCCACCATCTGTATTAAATGAAAAGAACTTTGATTTAAATCCTTTTGAAATCGACTGTGGAATCTTTGAATACAAATTACGTATATCATCATAAACTTTAAGATATGTTACAGGGTTTGATCTGGATGATCTACCGATTGGATTTTGATCAATAAATTGAACAGATTTAATTCTACTTAAATTACCAGATATATCGGAGAATTTTCCTGGTTTTTGAGAGTAATCTCTAAAATAATTTAGAAGGGCAGGGTATATAATCTTTTTAACTAATGTAGATTTTCCACTTCCAGATACTCCAGTTATCATTGTTAAACATTCAAGAGGAATCTTTACTGTAATATTTTTTAAATTATTCTCTTGTGCACCGTTTATATTAATATGATATTTGGATTTTCTTCTTGACCCAAGTGGCTCAATTTTTTCAACTCTTCTCAAATATTTTGAAGTGAGTGTATCAATATTTAATAGTTGTTCAACATTACCTTGACCAACAATTTCGCCTCCTAAAGTTCCAGCCATTGGGCCTATGTCTATAATATGATCTGCTGATAATATGATCTCTTCATCATGTTCGACAACTATCACAGTGTTTCCTATATCTTTTAAATTCTTTAAAATTTTAATCAGATTATCATTATCTCGAGAGTGAAGTCCAATTGATGGTTCATCAAGTATATAAGTTGATCCAACTAAACTACTTCCAAGTGAAGAGGCTAAGTTGATTCTCTGAGTCTCGCCACCTGAAAGTGTATTAGCTTTCCTATTTAATGTCAAGTAGCTAAGTCCTACATTCATTAAATAATCAACTCTATTATTGATTTCTTTTAAAATCCTTTCAGAAACTTCTTTTTCAGTCTTACTTAATTTAATTTTTTTAAAAAAGTCACTTAATTTATCAATTGGCATCGATAATATTTCAGGAAGATTTTTATCATTTATTTTAACATAATATGACTCTTGTCTAAGTCTACTTCCATTACACTGATTACAAAGTGTTTTACCTCGATACCTTGATAAAAGAACTCTATTCTGAATTTTATAATTTTTTTTCTCTAAGTATTTAAAGAATTTATTAATTCCAGTAAAGTGTTCATTTCCATCCCAAAGAGTATTTATCTCATCTTTTGTTAGTTTGTTATATGGTTTGTACAATGGAAAATTAAACTTATCAGCATTATCTATTAGCTTAACATAGTATTTTCTAAGCCCAGTACCTCTCCAGGGGGCAATTGCATCGTCGTATACTGACAATGCTTTATTTGGTATTACAAGTTCTTCATCGATTCCTATTGTCTCTCCAAATCCATCACAATTTTTACATGCTCCAAATGGATTGTTAAAACTAAATAAGTGAACCGATGGCTCTATAAACTTAATTCCATCCGCCTCAAACTTATTCGATAGGATAATTTCTTTATTGGTTTCCATATTGACAATAGAGCAAATGCCTTTTCCTTCATAAAATGCCAGTTCCGCAGAATCAGCAACTCTAGATCTAAACTCTTTATTATCATTTACAACTAATCTGTCAATAACTAATTTAAAGTCAAGTATTCCATTTTTATCTATATCATTAATGTTAATGATTTCACCATTTTTGAATATTCTAACAAAACCTTGTTTTTTTAGAATTTCTATTTTCTCTAATGATATTTTTTTTGTTGATGATTCTATTGGACATAACAACAAAAGCTTTGACTTTGGTTTATTTTTAAGAACTAAATCTACTACATCTGATGTAGAATCTTTTTTTACAATCTTATTTGATTTAGGTGAGTATGTAGTTCCAATTCTTGCGAATAAAAGTTTTAGATAATCATAAATTTCTGTTTTTGTTCCAACTGTAGATCTTGGATTTGAAGTATTAATTTTTTGCTCTACAGCAATTGCTGGTGATATACCTTTTATGTAATCAACTTTTGGTTTATTTAATTTACCCATAAACTGTCTTGCATAAGAGGATAAGCTTTCCACATATCTTCTCTGACCCTCAGCATAAAGGGTATCATAGGCTAAGGAAGATTTACCGGACCCTGATAGACCAGTTATAACAGTAAAGTTATTCCTAGGGATAACAACGTCAACATTTTTTAGGTTATGAAGTTTTGCACCTTTAATAATGATGTTATGTTTGGGGTCAATTTTAGAAATATCTTTCATTAAAGCCGTAAAAATGCAAAATTACTTAATAAGTTTATTAATTACAGACTTCCTGCCAATAGTTTTTGTTATAATGTCATTGTTAATATCCCAACCTCTAGCTGGACAGTATTCTCTTCCGTAAAAAATTATTCTTAAGTGTAACTCATTCCATTTTGATTTAGGAAATAATCTTTTTGCATCTAACTCTGTTTTAATTACATTTTTTCCGGTTGATAATCCCCACCTGTACATAAGTCTATGAATATGAGTATCAACAGGGAAGGCAGGTTGACCAAAACCTTGAGAAACAACCACGCTAGCAGTTTTATGACCAACTGATGGTAGTTCTTCCAACTTTTGAATATCATTTGGAACTTTACCATCATATTTATCAATTAAGATTTTTGATAAGTTCCAAATACCTTTTGATTTTGTAGGAGATAATCCAACTGGTTTAATTATATTTCTAATCTCATCAATAGAAAGTTTAATCATATCAAAAGGATTATCAGCTTTACTAAAGAGAATTGGAGTAATCTCATTAACTTTTTTATCGGTACTTTGTGCTGACATAAGAACAGCAATAAGTAATGTGTATGGGTCTTTATGATCTAAAGGGATATTTAAAACTGGATAAATTTCTTCTAGTTTATTAATTATATAATCAACTTTTTCTTTTACTTTCATTTACTTACTTTTGAAAAAAAAAATTATGTTAAAAGTAGGAGATAAGATACCAAATATAAATGTAACAACACATAAAGGTGAAACTCTAAATCTTGGAGATTTAAAAGGTAAAAAAATTGTTTTGTTTTTTTATCCACGAGCTAATACACCAGGATGTACAGCTCAAAGTTGCAACCTAAACGATAACTATTCTAGATTAGCTGCTCAAGGGTATGAGGTAATAGGCGTAAGTCCTGATACAGTTGATAAACAAAATAAATTTGCAGAGAAGTTTGGCTTTAAATATAATCTCTTAGCTGATGATTCTAAAGAAATTATTAAAGCTTTTGGAGTTTGGGGTAAGAAGAAATTTAGAGGAAATGAATATGACGGTGTTTTAAGAACAACTTTCTTGATTAATGAGGAAGGGATTATTGACAGGGTTATTGATAAGGTAAAAACTAAGGAGCATACAGATCAAATAATTGATTAACTATTTGAATCCAAACATTTTATTTTTAATAATCATATCCGAGACCGCTTTTGGAACTTTATCTTCCCATCCGGCTTCATTTTTCTTTATTTGTTTGAGGATATCTTTTGATAGTATTTTTAAATAATCTTCATTATAATCTAAATCACGTATTTTATTATTTACTTTGAAATACTTGTAAAACTCTTTCATATTATCTTCAAGTTTTAGATTATTAGAGTTTATAATACCACCGTTCTCTTTATCTAATAATGGATAAAGATATATTTTCATATTATTTTTAAATATATTTCCAAAAGCTTCTAAAATACCTCCCTTTAAATTATCATAGTATTGTTCATCAAAAATTTCAATAAAGTTTCTAACTCCCATAGTAAGTCCAAGCTGTTTTTTAGTATAACTGGTCAGATATTGAACTAATTTAAAGTATTCTGAAAAATTTGAAATCATTACCATATGTCCCATTGAACACAATAATTTTGCTCTATCTAAATAATCACTGTCCTCTATATCACCAGTAGATCTCAAATTAGATAAGGTAATTTCAAAAACAACTAGAGTATTTTCTTCCTTTACTTTTTTCTCTTTAAGAAATGCCTCTAATGACTTTTTGAACATTTCTTCATTTACCTTGGTCATAGGCCTATAACTCCCTCTAAGAGTTAAAATGTTCTTTTTATAAAGTACTTGAGCAGGAAGAACATTTATTCCATTTTCATCGAATATAACAGCATCAGTCATTCCAAGTCTAACAAGCTCAAGACTAATTAATCTATTATCAACATCCTTAAATAATGGACCACTGAAATTAATGGTATCTATCTCAATTGATTGATCATCAATATGATCATTTAAATACTTCATCAACTTAAGAGGTTCATTATGTTTGTAGAAAGCTCCATATATTAAATTTACTCCCATTATTCCTAAACTTTCCTGTTGAAGCTTAGCCTCATTTTGATGGAATCTAAGATGGAGTTTAATCTCTGAATATTCATCATTTGGATTAGTCTGAAATCTAATACCCATCCACCCATGGCCTTTAAATTTTTTCACAAAATCTATTGTGGCAACAGTGTTTGCATATACAAAGAAAAATTTATCAGGGTTTTTATCTCTTGAAATCCTTTTTTCGAGTAGATCCATTTCATGATCAAGCATCTTATCTAAACGATTTTGAGTTACATATCTTCCATTTTCTTCTTTACCATAAATACTGTCACTAAAACTCTTATCGTAAGCACTCATCGATTTAGCTATTGTTCCAGATGCAGCACCTACTCTGTAAAAGTTTCTAGCAACTTCTTGACCAGCTCCAATTTCAACAAAAGTCCCGTAAATATTCTCGTTGAGGTTAATCCTTAATGATTTTCTCTGTACTGAAGGTCTTGATTCATAATCTTTATCTCCAGGAAGAATTATGTTCATCGAATTTTTTTTTTAAAATTACAAAGATTGTTTAACAAATAAGAATAATTTATCATAGATTTATGCGTGATTAAAATTACATTCTTAGGTACTGGAACTTCGCAAGGAATACCTGTAATTGGAAGTGACCACCCTGTTTCTTTTAGCAAAGATCTTAAAGACAAAAGACTTAGATCATCAATACTTATTGAAAATGAAAATCTTCATTTTACAATTGATTGTGGACCTGATTTTAGACAACAAATGTTAAGAGCCAATTGTAAAAAGTTAGATGGTATAGTTTTTACTCATGAACATGCTGATCATACAACTGGGATAGATGATGTTAGACCTTTCTTCTTTAGACAAGGCAGAATTCCAATTTTTTTGAACGAAAGAGTTTTAGAATCTCTAAAAAATAGGTTTCCATATATATTTGACACAAATCAAAAATATCCTGGAGCTCCAGATTTTGAAGTAAATATTATAAAAAACAATGAAAACTTTAAAATATCTGATCTTGAAATTACTCCAATTGAATCAATGCATCTAAAATTACCTGTTTTTGGATATAGAATTAAGGATTTTGCTTATTTAACAGATGTTAAAACCATTTCAGATGTAGAACTTAAAAAATTAACAGGACTTAATACTCTAGTAATTAATGCATTAAGATTTGAACCACATCCATCTCATCTAAATGTTGATGAAGCTATTGAAATCATTGAGTTATTAAAGCCTAAGAAGACTTATTTTACTCATATTAGTCACAATATGGGTTTTCATGAAGAAGTATGTAAAAAACTCCCTAAAAATGTAACCTTAGCCTATGATGGTTTAGTTCTAAAGATTAATTAAAGATTAGTCGTATCGATCCACTTGATAAGGCTAAGAAGATTCATCTGTGAAATAGTATGACCAGCTTCAAATCTATCAAATACTAGGTTATTATTTTTTGCTAACGACTCAATATATTTTTCAACAAGACTTATCGGGATAACTTCATCGAGGGTTCCATGTGAGCTATATATTTCAAGGCCCTTGTAGTCATTTAAATCTTCATTTAAATATGATGGATGGATAAACGAGCTCAAAGG
Source organism: uncultured Bacteroidota bacterium (assembly GCA_902620455.1). GTDB lineage: Bacteria > Bacteroidota > Bacteroidia > Flavobacteriales > Flavobacteriaceae > Marisimplicoccus. Next base: position 18,020 of record CACNIG010000007.1, on the reverse strand, counting down.
TATTACTCTTCTGAATTTATTACTAAAGTCAAGTCCTAGTTTCCAGCATATGCTTCCTCCTTGGCTAAATCCTAGTATAGTAACATCATTCTCATTTAAGTTTTCAGTTTCAATATGTTTATCTATGTTATTTAGAAGACCATCAATACTTTCATTAATTTCTTTATATCTTTTGTCTAAGTTATTTTCAATAACATCAGAGTAATCAATATCAAACCATGAAAACCCCCCAAAAGGTAATTTAATTGGAGCCTCAAGTGAAATAATAGTATGAGATTGAGGTAAATATTGTTCTAAAGAAAATAAGTCCTCTTTATTACTTCCATATCCATGAAACATAAAAATACTTCCGGATTTTTCATTTGTATTATTTGATTTTCTAATTAGGAAGTCTAAGTCCATAACTTATTAAGAGTAAAATTTTTTCCATTGATCGAGCCGTAAACTATACCTTTATGCTTAGTATCTACAAATGCACAGTTTTTAGACGTTGACAGTATATGATCTTCTGAAAAATCATAATTTTTATCTGGATTAAATAAAGATATATCAGCTAATGATCCAATCTCTATTGGATGATCATCTACCCCAAAAATTATTTTTTTCCTTGTTAAGATATCAATTGTCTTTTCAAGTGTAAATTGATTACTCATTAAACCAAACATTGATTCCAAACCTATTGAACCTGATGATGCATTATCAAAAACATTTTTTTTGTTATCAATATCAAAAGGCTCATGCATACTGGTTAAATAATCTATAGTTCCATCAATTAATCCTTCTTTTAAGGAATTTAAATCAGACTCTGATCTTAAAGGAGGAATTAATTTAAAATTTGTATCAAACTCAGGGATATCTTTTTCAGAGAAAGTAATATGAGCTAAGCTAACACTGGCAGTAATGTCAAGGTTATTTTTTTTTGCCTCTCTTATTAAATTAACACCCTTAGAAGTAGTAACATATGGGATATGAATTTTACCACCTGCATAGGCAAGTATTTCAATATCCCTATACAGATTTATAGATTCAGATATATTTGGTATTCCTTTTAACCCTAATTCAGTACTAACAATACTCTCATTAAGTACTCCTTTTTTTGACAAGAATTCATCTTGACAAAAAGAAATTACTCTACCACCAAAAGTCTTTGTATACTCTAAAGCAATTTTTAAAATTGAAGAATCTACTACAGATTTTTTATAATCTCCAAATCCAACTGCTCCGGCAAGTTTCATGTCATATAAAGAAGCTAAATCCGAACCGTTTGAATTATTAGTAAGATTAGCAATTGGATAAATATTGGTTGTAGTGTTTAACGATTTTTTTCTTAAAAATTCAACAGAGGAATGATTATCAACAAGTGGATAACAATCAGGATTTAAAATTATTGATGTAAATCCAGATGAAGCAGCAGTTAATAATCCATTTGAAATATTTTCTCTTTCTTCATAACCTGGCTCTCCAAAACTTACAGAGGTGTCCATCCAACCTCTAGATACATGAAGATTTTCAAGTTCAATCTTATTCTCTGATTTACTATTAATAGAGTTCGCTATATCAACTATGACCCCATTTTTAATTAAAATATCTTTTTTTTTGAAATTGAAATTACTCTTACTATCTACTATAATTGCGGACTTTATGAGTATACTCATTTAGAAAAGAATTTAACAAAATTAACTAAACTTATTTAATTCCTATATGATAATTAAATTAAAATTTTTCATAAACACCAAGACCAAATAAAGCATAATCATATTTGACTGGATCAACTGGATCCATTTCTCTTAGCCTTAGATCAATTTCCTGAACTGATTTTGAATCATTTTGATTCCTTGATAATAATCCTAAATCTCTTGCTATTCTTCCTGTGTGTACATCAAGTGGAATTGATAATTCAGATTTATTTATTTTTTTCCATATGCCAAAATCAACACCCTTTTTATTGCTTCTAACCATCCATCTTAAATACATATTAAATCTTTTGGCACTTGATCCATATATAGGAGAGGGAAGATGTTTCTTTGATCTATCTGGATGGTTTAAGCTAAAAAATATTTTTTTAAATGTTGAAATTCGTTCTTGGATGTTCGAGCCATTGTTTTTATCAGAAATTATATTCTCAATTCCTCCATAGTTTTCATATATATTTTTCAAGGAGACAATAAAGTAATTTAAATCAGTCATGTTAAAGGTTCTATGAATTGATTTGTTTGTATTATTAAGATCCTCTTTACTGTGATTCATTATAAAGTCATATGGTGAGTTGTCCATATATGACATAATATTTTTGCTGCTTTTAATTATTGACTTTCTATTTCCCCAAGAAATAACTGAAGTTATAAATGCTGAAATTTCAATGTCTCTGTTGTTTGAGAATTGATGTGGGATTATAATTGGATCATCCTTAATAAATGATGGTGATTCATATTTTAACGCTTTTTCATCTAGAAATTCTTTTAGTTCCGGAATTCTAATTTTTAATTTTTCCATCAACAATTAGTAGTTTTCTATCACAGATATTTGCACTTTTTTCATCATGTGTAACAATAACAACAGAACAATTATAATCATCTCTTAACTTAAAAAATAAATCAAAAAGAATTTTTGAATTTTTTGAGTCTAAATTACCAGTAGGTTCATCAGCAAAAATAATTTTAGGGTTGTTGATAAGAGACCTGGCGATTGCAACTCTCTGTTTTTCTCCACCTGAGAGAGTTAATGGCTTTTTATTTGCAAATTCTTGTAAGCCGAAATAATTCAATAATTTTTTAGCCTTTTTTTTAACATCAACATCTTTTTTAATCCAACCAGGTAGACATATATTCTCTAGTACATTTAATTCAGGAATTAACTCATGAAATTGAAAAACAAAGCCAATTTTTTGGTTTCTTAAATTAGCTAGTTCTTTTTCTTTTAAATTAAAAACCTCATGATTATCGATAAATAAGGATGAGGAATTATTCTCGTCTGGTCTGTCAAGAGTACTTAAAATATTTAGTAAAGTTGTCTTACCAGCTCCAGAAGCTCCAGATATTGCGACAATTTCTGCTTCTTTTACATTAATATTAATGTTATCAAGAACTTTTTTTCCCTGAAAAGTTTTTGAAATATTTTTAGCTGAAAGTAAGATTTCCATACTTTTACAATATAAATCTTTAGTTTAAATTCTAAAAATGAATAGTATCATATATTTAGGTGGAGGTTGTTTTTGGTGTACCGAATCTGTTTTTAAAAATATTAATGGAGTAATATCCGTAACTCCAGGTTATATGGGTGGAGATAATTCTAATCCTACATATGAAGAGGTATGTGAAGGATATACTAATCATGTTGAGGTAATAAAAGTTGAATATGATCATAGTTTAAGTTTGCATCAAATTCTTTCAATATTCTTTTCTACTCATGATCCAACATCCATAAATAGACAAGGGGCAGATGTTGGTACTCAATATAGATCAGCTATATTCTGTAATCAAGATGAAAGACAGGAGGTTATTGATTTTGTTAAGAATCTTGAGGATAAAGATATCTTCAAAGATAAAATTGTAACTGAGGTTAATAATACTGTACCGTTCTATGAAGCCGAAGATTATCATCATGACTATTTTACAAAAAACCCTCAAAACGCCTATTGTCTGGCAGTTATAAACCCAAAACTTAGAAAACTAAGATTAAATTTTAGTGAATTAATTTCTGAATAGAAAACCACATCCAAGTATGCTCATAAATTTCTTTACAAAGTTGTAAAAGAATTTATATTGGAAAAATATATATCCAAAGAACAGAAGTAATACTTGATATATTGGAGTTAAGACTATGATTCTAATCAATAATTTTATTAACCAGTGAAGTTCACTTTCACCTATTATTATATTTGTTAAGGGACCAGAAATATATGCACTTACTGAACCAGTTATCCCAAATACGATAAAAATAATAACTATTTGAAAGTTGGAAGTAATTCCCCACCTTTCCTTCAGTTTTTTCATCATCATCCTAAAATTTCATTAATTTTTTCTGCTAATTCAACGCCAATTCTATCTTGAGCTTCATTTGTTGCTGCTCCTATATGAGGTGTTAATGAAATACTAGAATTCATTAAAACTTTGATACTGGGATTAGGTTCACCTTCAAAAGTGTCTATAGCTGCGAAAGATATTTTTCCTGACTCGATATTATTAATTAATTCTTCTTCATTAATGATCCCACCCCTTGAAAGGTTCAAAATACCTGAACCATCCTTCATCTTTTTAAACTCATCGGAATCAATTATATATTTATCAGATGCTGGGATATGAATTGTTATAAAGTCAGAATTGGATAAAACTTCTTCAAAGGATGATGAATTTAATTTAAAAGTAAGATTTTGACCATCAAAGAAATCTAACTTAACATCTGCCTGTTGACTGAACTTATCATAAAAAATTACATTCATTCCCACCCCAATAGCAATTTTTGCGACTTCTTGTCCAATTCTTCCAAATCCAATTATACCTATTGTCTTTCCGGCTAACTCAGTTCCTTTTGCATAAGACTTCTTTAAATCTTTAAATTTAGAGTCACCATCTAATGGCATAGATCGGTTTGATTCATGAAGAAACCGGACACAACCAAAAAGGTGTGAAAAAGCTAATTCCGCCACTGATTTTGAGGATGCAGCAGGAGTATTAATAACATTAATGCCTTTGGACTTTGCATATTCTACATCAATATTATCCATACCAACACCACCTCGTCCAATAATTTTTATTGAAGGGCAATTGTCAATTATATCAGTCCTAACCTGAGTAGCACTTCTAACTAGTATTACAGCTATTTCATTATCATTAATGTAATTTATTAGTTGTTCTTGAGAAACCTTTGTAAGATCTACTTCAAAGCCATATTCTTCGAGTTTATTTTTTCCAGATTTAGATATACCATCATTTGCTAGAATTTTCATACAATTAATTTAAATTTGAAAAAATAGTAGGAGATAAAAATACTTGTTCAATTTCACTTACAATTGGACCATCTTTTCTACTCTCTTCGAAAACTTTAGTCCATTCAGGATCATTGATAAAGTTATCCCATGATTCATCCCTTGTTTCCATATCCTTAAATGATACAATATATACTAATGCTTCTTTCCCATCGTTTTGAAAGATAAATTTATCTGCAAATGATGTAGAATCTTTTTTTAAAGTTGTCCAATAACCAACATTATTAAAACCATGCTTCTCAAATAATTTAGTTGTATGATTTTCAAATCGTGAAATTATATCATTAAATTTCCCATCGTAAGTATAATAAACTCTCATTTCATAAATATCATGATCAATCGTATTAGGAGATTTTTCATTATTTCCATTACAAGAAATCAAAATAAACCACATTAAAAAAAACAGTTTTATACTTTTCATTTATTCTTGACTTAATTCAAACTCTTTCATTGAGTCAACTAATACATTTAAACTATCTAGTGAAAGAGCATTATATATTGAGGCTCTATATCCTCCAACTGATCTATGTCCATTAATTCCAGATATATTATTTTTTGAACATATTTTGTTAAACAATTCACTGTCAAAACCTTCTTTCATATTAAATGTGGCATTCATTTGACTTCTATCTGAAACCTCAGAGAAGCCAGAAAAACATTTGTTTCTATCAATTTCACTGTAAATTAGCTCAGACTTAATTTTATTTTTCTTGCTAATACTATCTATACCTTCTTGTTTTATAAGTCTTAGGTTTAATAGAATACAGTATATTGGAAAGACAGGTGGAGTGTTGAAAGAACTATCTTTTTCAATGTGTACCTTATAGCTCAGCATTGATGGAACATTTCTTTGAACTTTATCTAATAATTCTTTATTAATCATTACCATGGTTGCACCTGCAGGACCAAGATTTTTTTGTGCTCCTGCGTATATGAGATCAAACTTGGAAAAATCAATCTTTCTAGAAAAAATATCTGAACTCATATCAGCAATTAGAGGACAATTAGATTCTGGAAAAGAATGAAATTGTGTTCCAAAAATTGTATTATTTGATGTTATGTGTAAGTAATCATAATCTTCATTTATACTTAAATTTTTCGGTATATAATTAAAATTTTTATCAGATGATGATGCAATTTCAGTAACATTTCCAAATAACTTAGCCTCTTTAATTGCCTTAGTGGACCAACTACCTGTATTAATATAAGCAGCATTTTTGTTTAAGAAATTATATGCAGTCATTAAAAATTGCATACTTGCACCACCTTGAAGAAAAAGGCAGGTATATTTGTTCACATCTAGCTCTGAAATTTCTATAGCTAAAGATCTTGCTTCTTCAAGAACATCCATAAAGTCTTTACTCCTGTGCGATATCTCTAAAATTGACAAATTTTTACCGTTAAAATTATTTATTGAAGAGGAAGCTTGTTCGAAAACCTTATCTGGAAGTATGGAGGGGCCAGCACTGAAATTATGTACTTTATTATTCATAAATCTTTGCAAATATCTAAACTTAACAGTAATATTCAATCAATGTAATTTAAAATATGTAAAAATTGTTAACAAAGATTAAACAATACATATTATTTTAGCACAAAATATTATGGCAATAATCATTACAGACGAATGCATAAATTGTGGAGCTTGTGAACCAGAGTGTCCAAACAATGCTATTTATGAAGGTCAAGAGAAATGGAATTACAGTAAAGGAACAAAGCTTAAGGGTGATGTTGTATTACCTAATGGTAATAAGGTTAACTCAGATAAAGAAAACAATCCTATTTCTGATGAATTCTTTTTTATTGTACCAGATAAGTGTACAGAGTGTATGGGGTTTCATGAGGAACCTCAATGTGCAGCCGTATGTCCAGTTGATTGTTGTGTTCCTGATGAAGATAATGTTGAGACAGAAAATGAGCTTTTGTCAAAGCAAAAATTTATGCATGATTAGTAAATGAAAGTAGGTATTGTAGGATTGCCAAATGTTGGTAAATCAACTCTTTTTAATTGTCTTTCTCAAAGTAAGGCTCAGAGTGAAAATTATCCTTTTTGTACAATTGATCCAAATGTTAGTATTGTCAATGTTCCAGACTTAAGACTTGATAAATTAAGTTCTCTAATTAACCCACAAAAATTAATACCAACCACGGTCAAAATTGTAGATATAGCTGGTCTTGTCAAAGGAGCTAGTAAGGGAGAGGGCTTGGGTAATAAATTCCTCTCGAATATTAGAGAAACTGATGCTATAATTCATGTTTTAAGATGTTTTGATGATCCAAATATTGTACATGTAGATGGCAGAATTAATCCATTATCAGATAAGGAAGTAGTCGAATATGAGTTAATTCTTAAGGATATCGAAATCATTGAAAAAAGACTGGACAAGATTAAAAAAACAGTAAGATCTGGAAGTAATGAATCAAAAAAAGAAATTGATATTCTGGAAAAAGTATTAGATCAACTTCAAAACATGAGTGTAAATAGATTCGATTTTTCAGATGATCAATTTGAGGATTTTATTAAACCGTTAGAATTAATATCATTTAAGCCTATACTTTACGTTTGCAATGTTGGTGAGGATGACGTAACAGACGGAAATAGTTATGTTGAAGATGTTAGACGAGAAATTGAAAATAAAGATTCTGAAATTATAATTATTTCAGCTAAGATAGAGTCTGAGATAAATGAATTGGATTCTGTAGAAGAAAAAAAAATATTTCTTGAAGATTTAGGGCTTAAGGAATCAGGATCAAATAAATTGATTAGAGCCTCATATAAACTTTTAAACCTCCATAGCTATTTCACCGCAGGAGAAAAAGAAGTTAGAGGTTGGACTATAAAAATTGGTGACTCAGCTTATGATGCAGCTGGACAAATTCACTCTGATTTTCAAAAAGGTTTTATTTGTGCAGAAGTAATTAGTTATAAAGATTATATTGAGTATGGATCTGAAATAAAAGTAAAAGAAGCAGGTAAAATGAGACTTGAAGGAAAAGATTATGTTGTCTCTGATGGAGATATAATGCACTTTAGATTTAACATTTAGTATATTTATAAAAATGGCAAATACATCTAATTATACCGAAGAAAATATTAAATCTCTTGATTGGAGAGAGCATATTAGGTTAAGGCCTGGTATGTATATTGGTAAATCAGGAGATGGTTCATCACCAGATGATGGAATTTATGTTCTGCTTAAAGAAGTGATTGATAATTGTGTTGATGAGTTTGTAATGGGTGAGGGGAAAATTATAGATATTGTTATAAATGAGGACTCTGTATCTGTAAGAGACTTTGGTAGAGGGATACCAATTGGAAAAGTTGTTGATGTGGTATCTAAAATGAATACAGGCGGTAAATATGATACAAGAGCTTTTAAAAAGTCAGTTGGACTAAATGGAGTTGGAACTAAAGCTGTTAATGCATTATCTTCTAATTTTATTGTTGCATCTACTAGAGATGGAAAAACAAAATCAGCTGAATTTAAGCTCGGAGTTCTCTCTGATGAAAAGCTTGATGATACTGAAGAAAAAAATGGAACATTTGTAAAGTTCAAACCTGACCAATCAATTTTTAAAAACTATAGATACAGAATTGAGTATGTTGAAAAAATGATTAAGTTCTATGTGTATCTTAACCCAGGTTTAACAATTAAATTAAATGGTAATAAGTTTAAATCTGAATTCGGTCTCAAAGATTTAATTGAAGATCAATCTAATGTTCAAGATTTTCTTTATCCAATAATTCATTTAGTTGGTAATGATATTGAAATAGCAATAACTCATTCTAGAACACAATATAGTGAAGAGTATTACTCATTTGTAAATGGTCAATATACTGTTCAGGGAGGTACTCATCAATTGGCATTTAGAGAAGCATTTGTGAAAACAATAAGAGAATTCTTTGGTAAAAATTATGAAACATCAGACATAAGAAAATCAATTATCTCGGCAATAAGTATTAAAGTTATGGAACCTGTTTTTGAATCTCAAACCAAAACTAAACTAGGCTCGACTGAAATGGGGAAAGGAATGAAATCAGTTAGAGTTTTCATAAATGACTTTATAAAAAAAGAACTGGACAACTATCTTCATAAAAACCCAGAAGTTGCTAAATCAATTCAAAATAAAATTATTCAAGCTGAAAGAGAGAGAAAAGAATTATCTGGTATAAGAAAATTAGCTAGAGAAAGAGCAAAAAAGGCAAGCCTCCACAATAAAAAATTAAGAGACTGTAGGGTTCACTTGAATGAATTAAAAAAAGATAATAGATTGGATTCAACAATTTTTATTACAGAGGGTGACTCTGCTAGTGGATCCATTACTAAATCAAGAGATGTTAACACTCAAGCAGTATTTAGTTTAAGAGGAAAACCGTTGAATTCTTTTGGAATGACTAAGAAAATAGTTTATGAAAATGAAGAATTTAATTTACTCCAAGCTGCACTGAATATAGAAAACAGCATGGAAGATTTAAGATATAATAATATTGTAATAGCAACTGATGCTGATGTTGATGGCATGCATATTAGACTTCTTATCATAACCTTTTTTCTTCAATTCTATCCTGAGTTAATTAAAAATGGACACTTATACATTTTACAGACTCCTATTTTTAGGGTTAGAAATAAAGATAAAACACATTATTGTTATAGTGAGTCAGAAAAAAATGATATAATTAATAACTCTAATGCTAAATTTGAAATTACTAGATTTAAAGGTCTAGGTGAAATCTCTCCCAATGAATTTAAAAACTTTATAGGTGACGATATTAAGTTAGACCCAGTAATCATAGATAAGTCTACAACAGTCGAGGAGTTACTAACATTCTATATGGGTAAGAATACTCCTGACAGACAGCAATTTATAATAGATAATCTTAAAGTTGAACTAGATCTCATAAATGAAAATCTGAATGATTGAAAATGAAGAAAACATAGATTCTGAGTACCCAAATACTCTCACTAGAGTTGGCGGAATGTATAAAGAATGGTTTTTGGACTATGCCTCATATGTTATCCTTGAGAGGGCTGTCCCAGATATAATGGATGGTTTAAAACCAGTGCAGAGAAGGATATTACATTCAATGTTTGACCTGGAAGATGGAAGATACAATAAAGTTGCGAATATTGTTGGCCATACTATGCAATACCACCCTCATGGAGATGCAAGTATATCTGATGCCATGGTACAAATAGGTCAAAAAGAACTGTTAATTGATATGCAGGGTAACTGGGGTAACATTTATACTGGGGATAAAGCTGCTGCTTCAAGATACATTGAAGCAAGATTATCAAAATTTGCACTTGAGGTTGTATTTAATCCTAAAACTACCAATTGGCAACTATCTTATGATGGACGTAAAAAAGAGCCTATTCATCTTCCTGTAAAATTCCCATTATTATTAGCTCAAGGAGCAGAGGGTATAGCAGTTGGTCTATCAACTAAAATTTTACCCCATAATTTTAATGAGTTAATTGATGGAAGTATAAAATATCTTAAGGGAAGAAGTTTTAAGCTCTATCCAGATTTCCAAACTGGAGGAAGTATAGATATAAAGAATTATAATGATGGAAATAGAGGTGGAAGAGTTAAGGTAAGAGCAAAAGTTGAGAAATATGAAAAGAATATAATTATAATTAAGGAGATACCCTATGGAACAACAACTGCTTCTTTAATTGAATCTATTATTAAAGCTTCTGAGAAAGGAAAATTAAAAATTAAAAAAATTGAGGATAATACTTCCTCAGAAGTAGAGGTACTTGTGTATCTACCTTCTGGATCATCAATTCAAAAAAGCATAGATTCACTATATGCATTCACACAATGTGAAGTTTCTATATCTCCATTATGTTGTATTATTTCAGATAATAAACCTCATTTTCTTGGAGTTAGAGAAATACTCAAAATTTCTACTGATAATACAAAAGATCTTTTAAAAAGAGAGCTAGAAATTCAACTTACTGAACTTGAAAATCAATGGCATACTATTTCACTTGAAAGAATATTTATTGAAAATAGGATATATAGAGATATTGAGGAAAAGTCTACATGGGATGATGTTATTTCAACAATTAATAATGGACTTGAGCCATTTAAAAATAGACTTAAGAGAGATATAACTATTGATGACATCAAAAAACTTACTGAAATTCCAATTAGGAAGATATCAAAGTTTGACCTAGACAAGGTAAAAGAAAAATTAGTTAACATAGAAGCTAACATAGAAGAGGTGAAAAATAATCTTGAACATATTGTAGAGTATACAATTCAATATTTCACTCATTTAAAAAAACAATATGGCAAAGATAAAAAGAGAAAGACTCTTATTGAGGAATTTGATGATCTAGATAAAAAGAAAATATCAATTAAGAATCAAAAACTTTATGTTAACAGAGAAGAGGGGTTCGTCGGAACTTCAATGAGAAAAGATGAGCTAGTTTGCGATTGTTCTGACCTTGATGATATAATTATTTTTACTGAGGATGGTATCATGAAAGTAATTAAGGTTGATTCTAAAGTTTTTGTTGGAAAAAATATAAAACATATTTCATTATTTAATTCAGATAGCAAAAACAAAATTTATAATCTAATCTACAGAGATGGTAAAAATGGTACCTCTTTTATGAAAAGATTTAAAGTATCGGGAGTTATACGTGATAAGGAGTATGACCTGACTCAGGGTAAAGATTTATCCAAGGTTCTTTACTTTAGTGTAAATAATTTTGATGAAGCTGATGTTGTAACTGTTTACCTAAGAAAAAAAGCTTCATTAAGAAAAGATAAGTTTGAGCAAGATTTTGGTGATTTAATTATTAAGGGTAGAGACTCAAAAGGTAATATAGTAACTAAAGATTCAATTAGAAAGGTTTCTTATAAATCTAAAGCATCTATTACAGAAAAAAATAAAAAAATTGATGATATAGAGGTACAAGATGAGCAGCAAGTATCTGATGAAAAAGATGAATCACAAACTAAATTAGAATTTTAACTAAGTTTTTTTAGTTAGATATTTTATTTACAGTTCCTCTGTTTATACTCTGTGGATTATTTACTTGTGAATATTCGAAATCATATGAGTTACCAAAGGTTCTTAAGATTTTAATTCTCACAGGTCGCTTTTCCTGGTTTGTTCTAGGATTTAATTTAGTCAACAGAAACTCACAATCATTTACCCACTTAATTGATGAGGAGTCTTCAATTCCATTAAATAATTCTATTTCAAATTTATCCGTTCTGGTAAATTGAGATGTTACTAAGGAGTCATCAATGATAGATGAAAATTCAAATTCTCCTGTTTTAAAATCAATACAATTTCTTTCTACACTGTAACAAGAGGTAAATAGAACAACAATAATTAATATTTTTTTCACTACAATCTATCAATTTGTTCAAATTTATTGTTTTCATAGATAATAATTATCGATTTAACTCTATTATTAGATTCTTTAACAGAATCTTTGGTATTATCTGTCTCTTTATATGAAAAAAGATCATTAGAGGCATTTATTTTATCTTTTTTTAATTCAGATACCCCAAATATTAGGTAATCCAGTGTAATTTCCTCAAAATTTTCAGAAATCTTAGTTATTAAATCTAAACTTGGTTTATTTCTTTCAGAGAGCAGGTGAGATATTGATGATTTTGGAACTCCTATTTTTTCTGCAAACTCAGAGTTTGTTAAATTACTATCATCGATAATCTTTTTTATTCTATTTAATACTGTGTCTTTATTCATCCTATACTTTTATTATATTTTATAACTTATTGATTAACAGTAATATTGTTATTATAAGTTTACAATTGTAAACATAAGGAACATTTGTAAATTTTACAATAGGAATGATAATGAAACATGATACAAAAAATAAATAGTTGAATGAAATTCAATAAAAAGTATAAAAGATTGAAAAAAATTTAATAAATTAACATAAACACCAAACAAAATGCAAAAATTAGACGACGTAGACAGAAAAATCCTTGATATTTTAATAGATAACACTAGAACCCCTTTTACCGATATAGCTAAAAGATTACTTATCTCTCCTGGTACAGTTCATGTTAGAGTAAAAAAAATGGAAGATTTAGGGATAATTAAGGGTTCATCCTTAACACTTGACTATAAGATGCTAGGTTATAACTTTATTGCATATGTTGGTATACTTATAGACAGATCAAGAAGAACATATGAAATTATTCAAGAGCTAGAAAAAAAACCCTATGTTACAGTTGCACATATAACTACAGGAAAGTATAATATATTTTGTAAAATAAGAGCTAAAGGTACTGAACATGCTAGAGAAATAATATTTTCTATTGATGATGTGGATGGTGTTTTAAGAACAGAAACTATGATCTCTTTGGAAGAAAGTATAAATGATAAAAAGAGACTAATGAAAAATATTTTTCAAGAACTATAACTTACTCGTTGTAAAATTCAAAAGACTCTTTGAAGAGGTCTTTATTTACAATTTGATCAATCACTGGCTTTCCAATTTCTTTTAATAATACAAAGTTAATTTTACTCCCTTCATTTTTCTTGTCATAGACCATGAGATCATATATATTAATTATGTCATCTTCTTGTAATTGAATTAAATTGAAATATTTTTTTAGATGCTCTTTAACAGCTAAAACATCTTTTAAAGGAAATTTAAATTTTTTGTGTGAGATGTAAAGTTCAGTTATTATACCTATGACGATAGCCTGACCATGCTTCAAATCATCTACTTTATCAGAAATATGAGAATAAGACTCTACAGCGTGTCCAATTGTGTGACCTAGATTAAGAACTTTTCTTATACTCGACTCATATTTGTCAGATTTTACAATTTCATTCTTTACTAATGAGTAACTATTAATTATATAATCTGAATCTTTAAATAAATCAAGTTTTACAAGGCTATTAAAAGTTAAGTCAGGTTTATCAGTTAATAGACTGTGTTTAACAACTTCCGCATAACCATTAATAAACTCTTCTTTTGATAAAGTTTTTAAATATTCACTATCTAATAATACTTCTAGCGGCTCATTAAAAACACCTATTTGGTTCTTTAATAATTTAAAATCAATCCCTGTCTTTCCCCCATGCGCAGCATCAACCATTCCCAAAAGGGTAGTTGGTACATTAATAAATTCTATTCCTCTTAAATAGGTTGATGCTGCAAAACCACCTATATCAGTAAGAACTCCACCACCAAGGTTAATTAACAAGGATTTTCTGTCAGCTTTGTAGGAATTAAGTTGACCCCAAATGGATACACATGTATCAATATTTTTATTTTCTTCACCTGAGGCAATAACAATTTTATTAAATGATTTAATACCACTTTTTTTAATGAAAACCTCCAAGCAAAACTGCTCTGTATTTTCATCTACTAGTATAAATATTGATGAAAATTTATCTGAACTAATTTTTTCAGCTATTGATAAATAAAGATCAGTTTTCATTTATTAACTTTGATTAGATTTACTGCAAAATTAGGTATTTATTTTATGCTTTTAGACAATACTAAAAATGGATTTATCCTTAAGTCAGACTTTGAGTTAAAAAAAGCATATTTTCTATTTAAAATTATTTCAAATAAAACACTAACAAATCTTGGTAAAACTTTGCTTGAAGTTGCATTAAAGTTAAGACTTCCAATATTATTTATTGTTAGGGGTACAGTTTTCGAACAGTTTTGTTCTGGCGAGACGTTAGATGAATCATTTGATACTGTAAAAAAACTAAATAATAAAAATGTTAAAAGCTATCTTCACTATTCTGTAGAAGGTCTTGAAAATGAATCTTCATATGATTTATCATTAAATGAAGTGCTGTCCTCTATAACATTTGTTGCTGAAAAATCGATACTTGACTTCACAGTTTTTAAGCCTACAGCGATTGCCAATACCCAAATCTTAAAAAAAGTTTCTTCCAGCGAATCCTTAAATGAGAAAGAAAAACTTCTTTATGATAAGTCATTAGATAGATTTGATAAAATATGTCATCTTGCATTTAAAAAAGATGTAAGGGTTCTCGTTGATGCAGAAGAATCATGGATTCAGGATGCCATAGATGAAATAGTATTAAGTATGATGATGAAATATAACAAGGAAAAGGCAATTGTCTATAATACATCCCAAATGTATAGACATGATAGGCTAAATTACCTTAAAACTCTTCATGATATAGCATTAAGAAATAATTTTTTTCTTGGCATTAAATTGGTTAGAGGAGCATATATTGAGAAGGAGAATAAACGTGCAAAAAGAAACAATTATTTATCACCAATATGTAGATCAAAAGAACTAACTGATCAAAATTTTAATAATGGAGCAAGCTACATATTATCAAATCTAAATAAGTTTTCACTTTTCTCTGGAACTCATAATGAAGAGAGCATATATAAAATAATTAATATTATGGAGAGTAATAGGATTAATAAAGATGATGCAAACATTTGGTTTGGTCAGTTATATGGAATGAGTGATAATATTACTTTCAATTTAGCGAGTGAAGGTTTTAACGTGATAAAATATTTACCCTACGGACCTATTAAAGAAGTGATTCCGTATTTGATAAGAAGGGCTGATGAAAATACTTCAGTAAAGGGGCAGACGTCAAGAGAGCTTGATCTAATAAGAACTGAGTTAAAAAGAAGAAGTGTTATTTAAATTCAACAAATGCTTGTTCGTCACAATTCTCAATTAATAGACTTGAATCACCAGACTCAACAAAGTATAAAGGACATGGTTCATTGCTTATTTCACTTTTATTAAATCTAACTCTTCCTTCAGAAATCAAATTATAGAGTTTATCATCTACAATTGAATCAGTTTGATATTTTAGTACAAGCTCTTTAGAGATTATGTTATCTATTACTCTAGCACTTGGACCATAATTGCAAGAAGTTCTCTTTCCATTGAGTATAAAAAATAGGAAAACAATCCCAATTATTAAACCTGTTGAAAAATAATATAACCTCTTTAAAAAACTCATATATTTTTTTTTAGTATTCTTAAGTTATTGTCCTTAATTATGGTAAACTTATTATATTCAGAATCAATTAATTCCTCAATCATTTCTCCCCATTCAATTAAGCACGTTCTTCCAGATTCTAAATACTCAAAAAAACCGATATTTTCTAACTCATTTATGTCTTTTATCCTGTATAAATCCATATGATATATTACCTCACCGCTATCTATTAAATACTCATTTATTATTGAGAAAGTTGGACTAGATACATTACCGACTACACCATCAAGTAATAATAACTCTTTAATTAATGTTGTCTTCCCAACACCCATTTCACCACATATTAATACAACATTTTGGTTTATATGCGATTTAAGTTCCTTAGATGCTTTTTTTAGTTGTTTTAAGCCAAAGTTTATCTCCATATTAATCAGTCTAAATATAAGCATTTGACATAATTTTTTAATTTTGCAGATATGAATTTTACAGCTGGACAGATTGCTGATCAAATTAATGGAACAATTGTGGGTGACCGAGATGTTGATATTTTTAACATATCTAAAATTGAAGAAGGCACTAAAGGTTCACTTACATTCCTAGCAAATCCAAAATATACAGAGTTCATATATTCCACAAATGCTTCAGCTGCTATTGTCGCAGAGGACTTTGAACCTACTGAGAAAATAAACACAACTCTAATTAAGGTTAAAGACCCATATTCATCATTTACAACAATCCTAGAACTTTTTAATAAAGAAATTACCTCAAAGAAAGGTATAAGTGAATTTACTGTGATTGATAAAAATGCTATAATTTCTGATTCGTCATATATTGGTTCATTCACGACAATAGGCAAAGATTCTAAGATTTCAGATAATTGTATAATTGAAAATCAAGTTTGTATTGGAAATAATGTTGAGATTGGTGAAGGAACAAGAATATATCCTGGAGTTAAAATTTTAGATGATACAAAAATTGGAAAAAATTGCATCATACATAGTTCGTGCTCAATTGGATCAGATGGTTTTGGTTTTGCACAAAATGATGATGGTAGTTATAAAAAGATACCTCAAACAGGAAATGTTATAATAGGGGATAATGTTGAAATTGGATCTAACTCAACTATTGACAGAGCAACATTAGGATCTACTATCATTCATAAAGGTGTTAAACTTGATAATCAGATTCAAATTGCACATAATGTTGAAATAGGAGAAAACACTGCAATAGCAGCTCAATCAGGTATAGCTGGTTCTACAAAAATTGGAAGAAACTGCATGATTGGAGGACAAGTTGGAATTATTGGGCATCTTAAAATTGGAGATAATGTTAAGATACAGGCTCAAGCAGGAGTTACCTCTGATATCAAAAGCGATTCAAGAGTTACTGGTACACCTGCTATTTCTTACATGAACTATAATAAGTCATACATTCATTTTAAAAATTTACCTGAAATAGTAAAAAAAATTGATAAGAAGGAGTAATGATAAGAAGAACTGTTCCACAAAAAACAATTTCTAAGGAATCCTCACTTAATGGGGTAGGCCTTCACACTGGAGAGCATGTTAGGCTTACATTCAAACCAGCTCCTTCAAATACTGGGCTTGTTTTTATTAGAGAAGATATTGATGGAGATAATTTCATTGAAGCTCACATAAAACATATATCAAATACAGATAGAGGAACAAACCTAGACAATGGTTCATTTAGAATTCATACTTCAGAACATGTTTTAGCCGCTTTAACTGGTTTAGATATAGATAATTGTTATATCTGTCTAAATGGAGCTGAAGTACCAATAATGGATGGATCTTCAAAGTTTTTTATTCAAGCAATTGAAGAAGCTAAGATAGTGGAACAGAATGCTTTAAGAGAAGAATTTTTTCCTAATGAAGAAATTTCATACGAGTGTAAGGAAAGTGGAAGTAAAATTTCTATAATTCCACATGAGAGTTATTCTGTAGATACAAAAGTTGATTATGATACTAAAGTTTTGGGGACTCAAACAGCAATCTTAAATGATATTTCTGAATTTAAAAATGAAATTTCATCTGCAAGAACATTCAGTTTTCT
>CACNIG010000006.1 GCA_902620455.1 uncultured Bacteroidota bacterium | reverse complement strand
CGTTTTCAATTTTTGAATAAAATATTTCACTTTCACAAGAAGTTATAGATACATGACCAACTTCTTTTTTATTTGATTCTTGTTTAAAATTTAAATCATCTGAATCATATATATCTAGCTCTAAATGGTTTGATAAATAAGTAAAAAAATCAGAATTAAAATTTATAATTTCTCTTGAGCTTCTATAGTTAGAATCTATTTTCTCAATATCTGGTTTGAAATGAAATGGATTTGTCTGACCATAAATTAGATTTATAAACTGATTAAACTTACCTCCTCGCCATCTATATATTGATTGCTTTGGATCACCTACAATTAAAAGGGACCCTTTTAAACCATCATGTGACTCACTATGAATTGAGTTTGAAATTAAAGGGATTAAATTATTCCATTGAAGCTCAGAGGTGTCTTGGAACTCATCAATATAAAAATCTGTAAATCTTGAGCCTAATTTTTCATATATATATGGTGTATCATTTTGTTGAATCAGTAAATTAAGTTGTTTATTAAACTTACTAATTAACCTAATCCCATTTTCATCTTGAATTTTTTGAATTTTTTCTTCAAGTTTTGAGATAATAGAAAAGGAAGGAAGATAATTTAGAGTTGAATTAATTTTATAGATTTCTAGTACTAATTGTTTTATTTCAAAATATTTATTGATTAAATTTTTTCTGATTGACTCAATTCTCTCAATTTTAATTTTTTCAAGAGTTTTATTATAAAGATTTGACTTACCTATAAGAGATTTTTCTATAGATTCATTAATTATAAATTTATCATCATTTAATTGTGACTTAAGATATTTTGGAAAATAACCTCCTCTAAAATCACTATCGACTAGACCATTTTCATAAATCATATTTAGTGTTCGATCAAATAAAGAGATAATTTCATGTCTCTTTTTAATCTTAAAATCTAAGATCTGTTTTCTAAGTTTAGATAATAGATTATTATCCATTTTTTTAAAATACTCAATCTGATCTTTATTTGATTCTTTATCAATAAAAACGCTAAAATCTTTTAAGTCATATGTAATATCCCAACTTTTATTGACAGTAATTTTAAACTTGGCAAATTCAATTAGTAAGTTTTTTAATTCTTCATTACCATCTATTTCTGAAATTAACTCATCGATTGCTAAATCTATATATATGTCAGAGTCTAACTCAACTAATGAATCTTCATTATGATTAGACTCATCAATACTACTGATAATGTTATTTGTAAAGCTATCGATTGTTATTACATTAAAATTTGAATAGTTATAGAGTATTTTTTCTAAAATTTTGGCTGACCGTTTAACAACATATAACTCATCTAAACTTGTTTTTTTTAATACTAGTTCTTTAATTAGATCATTTCTTTGTTCCTTTAAATCCAATAGATATAAGAGAATTCTATCTTTCATCTCAGCAGAGGCCTTATTTGTAAATGTAAGAGCCAGCATTGATTTAAAGTGATTATCATCTTCTGTAACCAATAGCTTTGATATAAACTCAATTGCTAGTTTGAAAGTTTTACCAGATCCTGCAGACGAGTTTATAATCTTGAATGAGTAGTTCATATTTAGTGTTGAAACTTAATAAAATAATTCTAATTTTGTAAAAAAAAATTATGGCTTTCGAATTACCTAAATTAAATTATGCTTTTGACGCATTAGAACCAAACATAGATGCAAAAACTATGGAAATTCATTATGGAAAACACCATAATGGTTATACAAATAACTTAAATAATATTATATCAGGTACTGATAATGAAGGAAAGAGTATTGAAGACATACTAAACTCTTTAGATCTTGAAAATAAAGGATTGAGAAACAATGGTGGAGGTTACTATAATCATAATCTTTTTTGGGAAATTATGGGACCTAATGGAGGGGGAGATCCTAGTGGAGAAATAAGTGAATCCATAAACTCAAATTTTGGTTCATTTGAAAATTTTAAAGATGAATTCAGTAAAGCAGCTGTAACAAGATTTGGTTCAGGATGGGCTTGGCTTTGCGCTCACCCAGATGGTAAGTTAGAAATCTGCTCAACTGCTAATCAAGACAATCCTCTAATGCCAAATGGATGTGGTGGAAACCCAATTCTATGTCTTGACGTGTGGGAACATGCCTATTATTTAAATTATCAAAACAGAAGACCTGATTACATCAAGGCATTTTTCAATGTAATTAATTGGGAGGAAGTTAATAACAGACTGACAAATAAATAAAAAAAGGGGATAAATCCCCTTTTTTGCCCCAAATCTTACCATGAACTTAACCTACTTATGTTCAGGTGGTCTCAATTTATATATTTTTTTTTATAAAAAAAACTTATTTGGAAATTATTTTTAATTATAAAGCTTAATAAGCTCTACCAGACTTGCCTTCTACAAAGTTTATAAAGGCTTGATTTACAACTTTGTTACCTCCTGGCGTTGGATAGTCTCCTGTAAAATACCAGTCCCCTTTATGATTACAGCAGGCTTTATGAAGATTTTCAACCTTCTGAAAAATAATTTCTAATTCTATTTTTGAGTTAGAATCTATTAACATCTCTGACATTTTAGATGAAATTTGTTCAGGGGAGAAGTCTTTATAGATATTTTTTACGTGATTTTTTTTATAATCAACTTTTTCTTTTGATTGAATACACTTATCATAAGTGTCTTTAATAATTTTATCAGCACTTCCTCTATCCCTATGAAGTTCAATTGCAGCCCTAAATGCTATAAAATCTTCAATTTTGGCCATATCAATTCCATAACAATCCGGATATCTAATCTGTGGGGCACTTGATACAATAACGATCTTTTTTGGATTTAATCTTATTAACATCTTAAGTATACTTTCTCTTAGAGTTGTACCTCTGACGATACTATCATCAATAATCACAAGATTATCTGAATTTTTGATAACTCCATATGTTATATCATAAACATGTGCAACTAAATCCTCTCTACCCTTATCTGCTGCTATAAAAGTTCTAAGCTTTGCATCTTTAATTGCAATTTTTTCAACTCGTGGATTGTTTTTATTTGCTTTTTCCAACAAACCATAAAATGATGTCTCTGCAGTATTAGGTATAAATGAAAAAACTGTGTTCTTGTAATCTTTTTTTATTGATTTCTCTACCTGGGGTATAAGAAAATTACCAAGTAATTTTCGTTCCTTATATATTTCAGCATCTGATCCTCTTGAAAAATATATTCTTTCAAAAGAACAGGATTTTTTAGTTTTTGGTTTCAAAATCTCTTTTAATGATGTTTCTCCACTCTTTTTGATAATCAAAGCATTTCCTCTCGGAATCTCTTGAATTTTTGGATATAAAACATCAAATACTGTTTGAATTGCTGGTCTTTCAGATGCTACTGCAACAACTTCATCATTTTCAAAATAGTATGCTGGTCTAATCCCGTGTGGATCTCTAATGACAAATGAATCTCCATGTCCAATCATTCCTGCAATAACATAACCACCATCCCATTTTTTCGAAGACTTTTTTAATATTTTTTCAATATTTAATTCCTTTTCAATTAGAGGAGGCATCTCAGATTTTAATATACCTTTTTTCTTTAATTTATTATATCCCGAAATCACTTCGGAATCTAAAAAATGACCAATTCTTTCCATTATTGTTATTGTGTCTGATTGTTCTCTAGGATGTTGGCCTAACTTGACTAAACTCTGGAATAACTCATCTGTATTTGTCATATTAAAATTACCTGCAAGTATTAAGTTTCTATTCATCCAATTATTCTGTCTCATCATTGGTTGTACATAGTCAATAGAATTTTTTCCATAAGTTCCATATCTAACATGTCCTAACATAACTTGACCTAAAAAAGGAGTTTGTTGATAAAAGGAATCTGAACCTCTAGTGATTTTTTCAGACTTAATAAATGAATTAACTTTTTTATTGATCTTTTTGAATATTGAATGTATCGCTTGATCCTCAAATGATCTCACTCTATAAAAATATTTTTGCCCAGGTTCTAAATCAAATTTTATACTTGCATAACCTGCTCCATCTTGACCACGATTTTTTTGTTTTTCCATCATCAAGAACATCTTATCCACACCGTACATGTGCGAACCATATTTTTGGGTATAAAAATCAAGTGGTTTTTTTAAGTGGATTAGTGAAATCCCACATTCATGTTTTAATTGGTCACTCACTTAGTTTAATTTATTGATTCTGGTTTTAATGTCATTGATTGACAAATTTAACAAGTTTTTTGTTGCCATATTTTCTACATTAAATGATGCCAAGGAAGTTCCATAATCAATTGCAGATTTGATTGACTCAAACGAGACTTCAGATGACTGAGACAAATAACCTGTTATACCTCCAATAAAGCAATCACCAGCTCCAGTTGGGTCAATTACTTTTTCTACTTCATATGCATTTGCGATAAATGTTTTTTCATAATTAAATAACTCCGCACCATCCTTTCCTTTCTTTATTATAACATATTTAGGACCCATACTGTGTAAAACCTCTGCAGCATTTTTTAAGTTTTCATGGCCTGTTATCATCTTGGATTCCTCATCATTAATTGATATAATATCAACTTTTGATATTACTTCTTGTAATGTATCCCAGAAATTTTCTATCCAATAATTCATTGTGTCAAGGATTATCGCAGATGGTTTGTTATTTATTTGATT
Organism: uncultured Bacteroidota bacterium; assembly: GCA_902620455.1. Classification (GTDB taxonomy): domain Bacteria; phylum Bacteroidota; class Bacteroidia; order Flavobacteriales; family Flavobacteriaceae; genus Marisimplicoccus. The sequence goes on along the minus strand of CACNIG010000006.1, from coordinate 99,856 downwards.
AATTGCAGATAATTGAATTTCAGGGTGAAGGTTTCCAAGTAAAAGAATATCTGGACTTGATTTGTTTTTAGAGATTTTTGGATTAAAACTCTCCATAACATTAAGCTCTGTTTTTGTTGTAATTCTATCTTTAAAATTATCAGTGTAGATACAACTCCAATAAAATGTCTTGTTGTTTTTTTCAATTTTTATTCCTGATATATCAACACCACAATTTTCAAGAAGATTTAAATCTTCTGTCTTAAAATCATTACCAACTACAGACACAATTGAGTATTCACTACTAAAATTTTTAAGTGATAAACATATGTAGGTTCCTGCTCCACCTAGTACATAGTCTACCTTATTTTTTGGAGTTTCAATTCCATCATATGCTAATGAGGCTACAACTAAAACAGATTTTTTTGACATTTATTTTAATTTAAAGTATATCCTTTGTCTTCTAATAAATTTGAATTCTTAGCTGCAAGATTAGCTAAAAAATCACACCTTTCATTATAAAAATCATTATTATGTCCTTTTATCCATTGGAATTTTACTTTATGATTCTTATAAATCTTTAGAAATCTTCTCCACAAATCTGGGTTTTTTTTATTCTTAAAATCTTTTTTTACCCAATCAAACAACCAACCTTTCTCAACTGCATCTGAAACATATTTTGAGTCAGTATAAATTTTGACGTTACAATTTTTTAATTTTAAATTTTCAAGACCAACAATAACAGCAAGCAATTCCATTCTATTATTAGTTGTGATCTTAAAGCCTTGGCTAAATTCTTTTTTGTATTCTCCATCTTCAGATAACATTACAATACCATATCCTCCAGGCCCCGGGTTTCCGATGGATGAACCATCTGTATAAATTTTAATTAACTTACTCATTTAATTAAAATTGATTGAATGACTTTTGGATAATACTCATATTCTAATATATGAATCTTTTCTTCTATTGATTTAGGTGTATCATTTTCTTGAATACTTATTTTTTTTTGAAATATTATCTCACCAGAATCATATTGATCAGAAACATAGTGAATTGTTATACCTGTTTCAATTTCATTATTTTCAATTACCTCGTTGTGAATTTTTGATCCGAACATTCCTTTTCCGCCATAACTTGGCAAAATTGACGGATGAATATTAATTATTTTATTTTTAAAATAGTCAATATATATATTAGGAATTTTTTTTAAAAAACCAGCTAAGACTATTAAGTCAGGATTTATAATTTTTAGTTCTTCAAATACACTGAAAGATAACTGTTCATTACTGAAATATGAGGTGTCAATTTTTAAGTCATTCTGACTTTTAAAAAATGAAGAATTTTTATTGTTTGAGTATACCTTTGTAACTGAAATTTTATCTGAATCTCTAAACTGATTTATAATATTTAGAGCATTTGTTCCCTTACCTGAAATAAATATTACAATTTTTTTTTTCATTTAATAATGACAAGGTTCAATATATTTGAAAAAAACTTTTTTATTTAACAAATAAAGGTATAATTTCGAATTAAAGGTCAGTTTTGACAAAAGTTTTTTAATTTTGTAGACTGAACTAATAAACAAAATATTATGTCAGATATTTCTTCAAGAGTTAAAGCAATAATAGTTGATAAATTAGGAGTTGATGAAAACGAGGTCGTTCCTGAGGCAAGTTTTACAAATGATCTAGGGGCTGATTCTTTGGATACAGTAGAACTTATAATGGAATTTGAAAAAGAGTTCGATATACAAATTCCAGATGATCAAGCAGAGAACATAGTTTCTGTTGGTCAAGCTATTGAGTTTATAGAAAAATCAAAATAAAAATTTAATTAATGTCTTCAAGAAGAGTTGTAGTTACTGGAATGGGAGCTCTAACTCCGATTGGTAATAATCTTGATTCATATTGGAAAGGTCTTATTAGTGGGACCTCCGGATGTTCTAATATCACTCAATTTGATGCATCTAATTTTAAAACAAAATTTGCATGTGAATTAAAAGGGTATGATCCTGCTAATTACTTTGAGAGAAAAGAGTATAGGAGGTACGATAAGTTTTCTCAGTATGGTTTAGTTGCAGCTTCCGAGGCAATTAATGATTCTAAAATTATTGAGTCTAGTCTTAATAATGACAGAATAGGGGTAATATGGGGAGCAGGAATTGGAGGACTAGAGACCTTCCAAAATGAAGTTTTAAATTTCTCCGATGGAGATGGAACCCCTAGGTTCAATCCTTTTATGATTCCTAAAATGATCCCTGATATTGCAGCAGGATTAATAGCAATGAAATATGGCTTTCAAGGGCCAAACTATGCTACAGTTTCGGCTTGCGCCTCATCTTCAAATGCACTTATTGATGCTTTAACTTACATTAGAGTTGGATATGCAGATGTAATTGTTGCTGGTGGCTCAGAAGCTCCAGTAACTATTGCAGGTGTTGGTGGTTTTAATGCAATGCATGCATTATCAACAAGAAATGATGATCCTTTAACGGCATCAAGACCATTTGATAAAGATAGAGATGGCTTTGTTCTTGGTGAGGGATCAGGAGCATTGATACTTGAAGAGTATGAGCATGCTGTTGAAAGAGGTGCAAAAATATACGCAGAACTTATAGGGGGTGGTCTTTCCTGTGATGCTTACCACATGACAGCTCCTCATCCTGATGGAAGAGGTGCTATTAAAGTAATGAAAAATTGCCTTGATGATGCAAACATAAATACAAGTGATGTTGACTTAATTAATATGCATGGTACATCAACTCCTTTAGGAGATGTAGCTGAAAGTATAGCTGTAAAAGCTGTTTTTCAAGAGGATGCATACAATCTGAATATAAATTCTACTAAATCTATGACAGGTCATTTACTGGGTGCTGCGGGAGCAGTTGAAGCTATATCATGTATTATGGCTATAAAATATGGCATTATACCGCCTACAATTAATCATTTTAATGATGATGAAAATATTGACCCAAAACTTAATTTTACATTCACCTCTCCTCAAAAGAAAACAGTTAATGTTGCAATGTCAAATACTTTTGGGTTTGGTGGACACAATGCATGTGTAATATTTAGAAAGTTAGATTAGAATAAAAAATCTCATTAATATCAAAACAGTATTTAAATTAGATTCATCCAAAATTGAAAAATACAAGCTAATAGCAATTCATTCAAACCTCTCTATATATTCTCTTGTATATCATCTAAATAAGTATTGTTTTACTGAGTTTATTAGATCAAATAATGATTTAAAAGTTGATAATAAATTTATGATCCCTCATTTCAAATGGAAAAGTGAGAAAAAGGGAATAAAGTTTGAGCTTTTTGAAAATAAGTTTACTAAAGAAGACAATGATCCTGAGCTAAAAGATTCTCTTTTTGGTATGTCAATTCCAAAAGAGTTATCTTTGATAGAATCACATAAAGAAGTTGATTTCTTTATTAAACAAAATTGTTTTTTTTCAACATCAAATTTGATTGAAAAGATGTCAAAAATTCAAAACATTTCGCTTGTTTACAAAGTTCAAAATAGTGAACTTTCAGAAAACTTTACTTTTAATTTATGAGGAGGATTAAAAAAACTAAAATTATTGCAACTTTAGGACCATCAACATCATCCAGGGACAGCATTGAAATGTTAATTAAAGAAGGTGTAGATGTATTGAGGATTAATTTTTCACATTCTACTCACAAAGAAGCAAAATCACTTATAAATGATATAAGGAAAATCAATGAAGAATTAAATACTAATACCTCAATACTTGCTGATCTTCAAGGGCCAAAACTGAGGATTGGTGAAATTAAAGCTAATACGTTCCTTAATGACGGTGATAAAATTGAAATTGAGACTGGTAAAAAGTTTGTTGGAGATAGAAATAAGATTTATGTCGACTATAAAGACCTACCAAGTGATATTAATGTTGGAGAAAAAATATTGATTGATGATGGTAAAATTTTACTTAAAGTTATTGAAACGAATAAGAAAAATAAGATTAATACTGAGGTAATTCAAGGTGGGGAATTATTTTCAAAAAAGGGTTTTAACCTTCCCAACACTGAGATTTCTCAACCTGCTTTAACAGACAAAGACATCAAAGATGCTATATTTTCAATTAAACAAAGTGTTGACTGGATCGCTCTTTCATTTGTAAGGCATGAATCTGACATCAAATCATTAATTAACCTTATAGAAAAAAATACAGATCATAGAATACCCGTAATCGCAAAAATTGAAAAGCCAGAGGGAGTTAAAAATATTCATGATATAATGAAACATGCAAGTGGTATAATGGTCGCTCGAGGAGACCTTGGAGTAGAAATTAATGCTGCTGAAATACCTTTAATTCAAAAGAAACTTGTAGACAAGGCAAAAAAAGCTAGAATACCTGTCATAATTGCAACACAAATGATGGAGAGTATGATGGAAAGCATAAACCCTAATAGAGCTGAGGTCAATGATGTAGCAAATTCAGTTATGGATGGAGCTGATGCTGTAATGTTATCCGGGGAGACTTCTGTTGGAAATCATCCAGTTGAAGTGGTTCAAACAATTTCAAAGATTATCAGTAAAGTTGAAAACTCAAGTCTAATTGCTCTAAAACATAAACACCCAAGGGACTATGATTCTGACAGGTTTATAACAAAGTCTATTTGTTATTATGCTGCCAAAGTTGCTAATGATACAAATGCTAAAGCAATAAGCACATTAACAAACAGTGGATACACAGCATATCAGATTTCTTCGTGGAGACCTAAGACGCATGTTTTAGTATTTACATCTAATAAGAAGATTTTGACTCAACTTAATCTTCTTTGGGGAGTGAAAGCTTTTTACTATGATGGCACAGAAAGTACTGACACAACAGTCGAGGAAATAAATAAAATAGCTGTTGAAAATAGTTATCTACAAAAAGATGATAAAGTGATAAATCTAACTTCAATGCCAATTGATAAAAAAGGTATGGTTAACACACTTAGAGTTTCAAAAATTTAATATGAAAAGTATAGATAAATTATTGAATAAATATGAATTAAATGGTTTGATTGATGGGTGTTCAACTGGATCCAATTGGTTTAGTTCTGGTGGTATAATTGAAAGTCTATCTCCTGTCGATGGGAATTTAATTGGTACAATAAAGTCTGGCTCAAAAAGTGATTTTGAAAAAATAATTAAAATTGCAAATAATGCATTTAAAGATTTTAGACAAATTCCTGCACCCAAGCGTGGGGAATTAGTTCGTCAGTTTGGCAATAAATTAAGAGAAGAGAAAGAACTTCTAGGAACACTTGTATCATATGAGATGGGTAAATCATATCAGGAAGGGCTTGGAGAGGTTCAAGAGATGATTGATATATGTGATTTTGCAGTTGGACTTTCTAGGCAATTACATGGATTTACTATGCATTCTGAAAGACCAACTCACAGGATGTATGAACAATATCACCCATTAGGGATCGTTGGAATAATATCTGCATTTAATTTTCCAGTAGCAGTTTGGAGTTGGAATGTTGCGCTAGCATGGGTATGTGGTAATGTTACAATCTGGAAACCAAGTGAAAAAACACCTTTATGTAGTTTAGTATGTCAAAAAATTATTGGAGAAGTTTTCAAAGAGAATAATATTCCTGAGGGTGTATCATCCCTCATTAATGGTGATTATAAAATTGGTGAAATGTTATCTAAAAGTAGAGATATACCTCTTCTATCTGCTACCGGTTCAACACGAATGGGTAAAATTGTAGCAGAGAAAGTTGGTGCAAGATTAGGGAAAACTTTACTTGAACTAGGAGGGAACAATGCTATAATTGTTACCCCTGATGCGGATTTAAAAATGACAATTATGGGAACAGTTTTTGGAGCAGTTGGTACTTGCGGACAAAGATGTACTTCAACAAGGCGTTTAATTGTTCATGAAGATATATATGAAAATGTCAGAAATTCATTAGTTAAAGCCTATGATCAAATAAAAATTGGAAATCCTCTTGATTCAAATAATCATGTTGGACCGCTTATTGATATTAATGCAGTGGAATCTTATAAGGATGCTATATCAAAAGTTAATAATCAAGGTGGTAGCTGGCTAGTCAAAGGTGGAATTCTTGAAGGGGAAGAATATTCAAGTGGTTGCTATGTAAAGCCTGCAATAGCTGAAGTTAATCATTCTCTAGAAATTGTTCATCAAGAAACCTTTGCTCCAATATTATACCTAATTAAATATAAAGGAGATGTTCGAAATGCAATTGATATTCAAAATGAAGTTGATCAAGGACTATCATCTGCTATTATGACTAATAATCTTAAAGAATCTGAATTATTTCTCTCACATTGGGGAAGTGATTGTGGAATTGCTAATGTAAATATTGGTACATCTGGTGCTGAAATTGGAGGAGCATTTGGTGGTGAAAAAGACACTGGTGGAGGAAGGGAAAGTGGTTCAGATGCATGGAAAGTCTATATGAGGAGGCAGACCAATACAATTAATTTTTCTTCCGAACTTCCTTTAGCTCAAGGAATAAAATTTGATATAAACTAGCTAAATTACTTAAACTGGTTAAGGAACCTCACGTCATTTTCAAAGAAAAGTCTAATATCTGGAATTTGATAAATTAGCATTGCTATTCTTTCAAGGCCTAATCCAAACGCATACCCAGTGTATTTTTCTGAGTCAATATTACAATTTTGTAAAACTTTTGGATCAACCATTCCACAACCCATAATTTCTAGCCATCCAGTTCCTTTTGTAATTCTGTGATCAGTCTCAGTCTCTAGACCCCAGTATATATCAACCTCTGCACTCGGTTCTGTAAATGGAAAATATGAGGGCCTAAATCTCAATTTTGATTTACCAAACATAGATTTTGTAAAGTAAAGTATCATTTGTTTTAAATCAGCAAAAGAAACCTTTTCATCAACATATATTCCTTCTATTTGATGAAATATACAGTGTGATCTAGAAGATATTGCCTCGTTACGATAAACTCTTCCAGGAGATATTATTTTTAATGGTGGAGGATTATCTTCTAGATATCTCACCTGAACTGAGGAAGTATGAGTCCTCAGGAGGATATCTGGATTTTGCTGAATAAAAAAAGTATCCTGCATATCTCTAGCTGGGTGATCTTTTGGTAGATTAAGAGCAGTAAAATTATGCCAGTCATCCTCAATCTCAGGTCCTTCTGACAGTTCAAATCCAACTTTAGAAAAAATATCAATAATTCTATTTTTAATTATTGTTATTGGATGAAGTGAACCTGAAGAAATTGGAAACCCTGGTTTAGTATAGTCTTCTGTTGTTGATTTACTTGATTGCTTTAGTCCTAATTTTAGATCTTCATATTTCTTAGAAGTAAGATTTTTTAATTCGTTAATTTTTTGGCCATATTCCTTTTTTTGATCTGCAGGCACATTCTTGAAATCAGAGAATAGATCATTAATAACGCCTTTCCTTCCAAGAAACTCTATTTTAAAAGACTCGATCTCATTTGAATCTTGGGAGGTAAACTTTTTTACATGTGAAATATAATCCTCAAGTTTTTTTATCATAATTTATTTTAAAAAATTAAAAGTCTCTGATTAACCTTCTGTATATTGCAAATATAAATTAAGTTTTATGAATTTAATTGATTTAATAATAATTGCAATAATTGTATTTGGTATAATTAGAGGATATTCTAAAGGATTAATTATTGAACTATCAAGTTTTTTTGGAATATTTATCTCTTTTTTTATTGCTGGAAATGTTGATAATTTTTTATCAAATGAAATATCTGCTTTTATAAGTGTAAATTCTGATTTACTTAATACTATTTCATTTATTATAATTTTTATTTTAAGTTATTTACTCATTATATACTTAGCAAAAGGATTTACTAAATTAGCAAAAGTTGTTTATCTGGGACTCTTAAATAGCGTATTGGGGGGAGTTTTTGGGGGACTTAAATTACTTTTAATACTACTAATTATTACTAAAATTATATTCTCTTTAAACTTATTATCAAATAATATAATTTCTGAGTCCTCAATAATGATTCATTTACATGTTCTCTCAGAAATTCTATTTAATTCATTTGAAATTACTCAAGAAATTTATTCAGAAAAATTAATCTAGAACTCTTAAGCTTGAGGCTTCAATCCAGCCTAAGGTTCCATTCTCAAGTTGAATATTTACCCAATCCTCAATGATATCTATTTGCTTAACTTTAGTTCCCTCATGAAGAAGAAATTTTAATTCTGAAATTTTATTAGGTTCTGACCAGACCTCGATCTCCTTATCAAAAACAATTGCATATTTAATATTATTCTGAGCTTTCTTTTCATAGTTCAGGTATAATGAAGCAAATGAAATTAAAGTGATGAATATTGATATAGTAAAAAAGATTCTCTTAGACTTAGAATTTTTTAAGAAAAAGTATAATAAGAATGATATACATAAAAGCCAAACTGAGATCATAAAAGAATAAGCCCAACCTTTCTCAGATAGTAAATCAAGAATAGATATTTTGATATTTTGAATTTGAGTGACTGGGAGATTCTCTATTTTATCTATTCTTAAGTTTTGAGCAAATGATAAATTTGTGATTACATCAAAATCATTGGGTGATATAGCAAGAGCTTTTTCAAAATAAAAATTGCTCTCTGGGATATTATTTAATTTATAAAAAGTATTACCTAAATTAAAATAAAGCTCAGAACTCTCAAATCCTGAGTTAATAATTTCAAGATATCCATCAAGCGCAGCTTCATAATTTCCATTAGTATAATGATTATTTGATTGTATGAAAATTTCATCAACTTGTTGATTACTTAATAATAGAATTGACAAGATTACTAAAAATATTTTCATGAGTTAATTTTAAGTATTATGCCAACGATTTTTCTTGCTTCTTCTATATCATTATTCATTTCTGAATCTGAAGACCTTGAGTATTTTGCTTTTTCACAATTTTCAATCAAATTTATAATCTGGGAAATATTTTCAACTGATATACCCTTATTTTTGGTTATCTCTTGAATTTTATCTTTATTAAGACTTTCCATCCTTATTGAAAATTTTACCATAAGACTTTTAATTATGGCTTTTTCAATTATATCATAAAATTGATTTTTGTCATTTGTTAATTTTTTTGCAGAATCAATCATTTTATATATACTTTTTTCTTGTTTTTTAATTGTTTCTGAATATGATTGTTTTCTATTTCTTGTAAATGCTGTAAAAGCAATTAATGCTATAGAAAGTACAAATGGGGTAGAAGAAAGAATGTAGAAAATTTCTGACTCAAAAAATTTAGAGTCATCAATTCTTTTTAAATTACCTTTTAGTTTAATGAATCTAAATGAATCATCAGATGTTATAACATTTGACTCATTAGATATCGAAGGATTAATATAAGTAGGGCCATCAAAAACATCAATTGTGAGTCTTGGTGACTTTAAAATTTTATATCTTTCAGCAGTTGGGTCAAAATATGAAAATTCAACTTCTTCAATTGGAAAATTTCCTTGGAATCTAGGAATTACAGTAAAATATTTTGATACTGAACCGCTCATACCTGACAAATTTGTATTTATTGATTCCTCTCTCTCAGGCTCAAAAAGCTCCATTGAATTAGGAACTAACATATTTGGCAAGTCAAACAACTTAAGATTTCCATTACCTTTAACTTTTAACTCTGCCTGAAAAGATTCAGTTGCTCTTAATGATTTTTTATTTAAAATCACATCAAACTCAAATTGGCCAACAGCTCCAGTAAAACTATCTGGTTTACCGTTTTCAGGAAGATCTTTAACATTGATTTTCCTCATACCAGTTGAAATAAGTTGTGAAGTCTGATCGTAAATAACATTTCCGAAGAAATCCCTTTTATCAGTTGGAACATCTAAAACTAAATTTAAGGATAAAGGGGATATCTCAAGCAGTCCAGATTTCTGTGGATATAAGACAACTTTTCTCCATTCTACAACATTATAATTTTGACCCTTGTAAACTTCTCTTTGAACCTTTAATTGAGGAATTTTTATTGTCTGACTCCAAAAGTCTTTATAATTAGGTGTCTCCGTTTCTCTTGCATCAGATATGTTAATTGGAGCTTTATAATAAAGCTTGTAAATAATTGTTATTGGTTCATTTAAATACGGAGATCCTTTAGAAATTAATGCCCTTAGTTCTATATCGTCATCACTGTAGTATTGAGTGACCGAATCTGACGGTTGACTCACAGAATCTGTTATTAATACCTCAATAGGCATAGACTTATATATCTCTCCATCAATTTCAATAGTTGCCTGACTTATTCTCAGGTTTCCTTTTTTTAAAGGCTTAAGATAATAAGAGTATGTTTTTGAAAAACTTCTTTCTCCATTTACGTAAGAAGTTTTAATTGACTGATTTGGACCTCCAATTATCTGGAAATTTTCAAAATTTGGAGGTGAAAAGTTATCTCCATTTTGATTCATAACAAAATCTATTCTAAGCCTTTCATTAAGACCCAGTTTTGATTTACTAACTGAAGCATCAAATTTAACCTGAGAAAACAGAATAAATGATTTAAATATTAATAGTATTGTAAATAAATTCCTCACCAATCTTTTTGAGCTTTTTTTGATGTTTGAACTTTCTTTTTACCAGATTTTATCTTCTGATTTAAATCTTTTTCTATGTTGTTAACTGCATCTAACAAATTCTCCATTTGTTGTTTAGACAGACCTCCTCCTTCATCTTGATTTTTATCTTGTTGATCTTTTGGTTTATCCTTTTCTGAATCTGAATCCTGATCACTATTTTGATCTTCATCTTTATTTTCTTTTTGATCGTCAGATTTATCTTTTTTCTCTTGTTCAGAATCATCACTATTTTGAGAGTTTTGTCGTTTATCTCCCTCTAAGAATTTTTTTGCTAATGCATAGTTGTATCTCGTTTCGTCATCTTCTGAATTATTTCTCAAAGCATTTTTATATGCTTCAACAGCTTGAGCATAATCTTTTTTCTTCATGTACGTATTTCCAAGATTATGGAAAGCTGAATGCTTTTCAAGATCAATTTGAGAATTTTTTTGTGTTTTAAAATACTCTTGTATTGCTTCATCGTAATTTTTATTTTCAAAAAGGAGGTTTCCAAGATTATGTGAAGCTTTATTTTGAATCTCACTCTTGGATATTGCTTTTCTATATTCAACTTCTGCTTTAGTAAAATTTTGTTTCATTGACTCTTTGTTACCATTAAATACAAGATTATTTGGGTCACTCTGACAGTTAAGAGAAACTGTAAAAGTTAAAAAGAGTAAATGTAAAACATGACTATTCCTCATTTTCATTAAATAAATTTAGATTTTGAATCCACTTTGTTTTAGTTTGAAATATAAAAATATCCACAATTATAAACAACAAGGCTAATAATATAAAAATTTGAAATTGTTGTTTGTACTCAACAAATTGAGATGTCTCAAACTCTGACTTATCTATTTTATCAAGCTTAACTTTAACATTTTCTAATGCTTCTTCAGTAATATTTCCATCAATATATTCTCCTCCAGATGAACTAGCTATTTTATTTAAAATTTCACTATTTCTTTTAGTAATTACAACTTCACCATTACTGTCTTTTTTATAAGAATCAATTCTACCATTAACTTTTATAGGAATTGTTGAGCCACTATCTTGTCCAACTCCAATTGATATAAGATTTATATTATTTTCAATAATTAAATTAATTAAGCTCTCAGGAATATCATCATGATCCTCACCATCCGAGAGTAAGATAAGCACTCTATTTGTTTCTGAATTTTGATCAAAAAAGTTTGCAGACAGATTTAAAGCAGAATCAATGGATGTACCTTGAGATGATAGCATGTCAGTATCAATAATTTGCAAGAAATTTTTTACAGATGCAAAATCTGTAGTTAAGGGAACTTGAGGAATTGCTTGAGAAGCATATGCAACTATTCCCACTCTATCAGAATTTAATGAATTTATTATCTCAGAGATTATTCTTTTAGACCTTAAAAGTCTATTAGGCGCTACATCTTCTGCAAGCATACTTTTTGAGACATCTATAGCGAAGACTATATCTACACCTTCTCTATTAATAGAATTTAATTCAGTTCCAATTTTTGGATTTGCTAGGCCTATTGATAAAAATAATATTGCTATACACTCCAAAATCAATTTTAAATTAAGTTTAAAATTTGATCGGTTTGGACTTATAATTTCTAATAATTCTGAATCTGAGTATGAGTCTTGAATTTTTTTTCTCCAGGACATGTATAAAAAGTTAATCAATATTAAGAAAGGAATTATTAACGTCAGATATAGAAAATTTGGATTGTCAAATTGATACATTATATAAAACTCTTAAATATTGATTTTCTTGAAAATATTTCTAAAACATATAGCATAAAAGCTATTAAAACCAGTGGTCTATATTTTTCTGAAATATTAGTGAATATAGTTTCAGTAATTTCTGTTTTTTCTAATTTATTTATCTCATCATAAATATTTTGAAGTTCTAGGTTATCTGTTGCTCTAAAATATCTACCTGATGTTTTTTCAGAAATAAATCTCAAAAGGTCTTCGTCAATTTCAACTTTTGTTAAACTAAATTGGAAATCCCCATTAGGTAATATAGAGACTGGAGCAAGCGCTCTACCATTTGTTCCTAAACCTATAGTATAGGTCTTAATCTCATATTCAGAGGCTAGCTCAGCAGCAATTCGTGGATCAATAAATCCGGAATTATTAACCCCATCAGTAAGTAGGATAATCACCTTACTTTTAGCTGTGCTTTCTTTAAGCCTGTTAACAGCAGTGGAAAGTCCCATACCAATTGCTGTTCCATCTTCAAGTAGAGGCTCATAATTAATTTCTGATAACGATTGTTTCAAAATTAATTTATCGGTTGTAACAGGTGTCTTTGTATAACTTTCTGCAGCATAAACAACTAATCCTATTCTATCATTTGGTCTATCATCAATGAAATTAGAAGCTACATTTTTTAAAGCAGATAATCTATCTGGTTTAAGATCTTTTGATAACATGCTAGATGAAATATCTATAACCATCACGATATCTATTCCCCTAGATGATTTTATTCTTTTGGATGTTGACTTAGATTGGGGCCTTGATATTGCAAGGATTAAGAGAAGAATCACTATAATTCTCATTATATTCAAAAGTGGTCTTATCCTTGATACAAATGATTTATTTAGCTTTAATAAGGACAAAGATGATTGTTTTAATGTTGCTTGAGTCAACTTACCAAATCTATACCAAAATAATATTGCTACTGGGATTATAATAGCAATTAATAGATACTCTGGATCAGCAAAATATAAATCTTTAAACATCACAATTCTTTTATTATGTCAAAACTCTCAAGAATTCTTGACTCAATATCATTAGCATATCTATCTTCATCCCTGTATACAATTATAAGTTTTATAGTCTTCTTGTCATAGGGCAAAATAATTGAGGTAAAATTTGACCTATAAAGATCATTATTAAACTCAATGTCAAGGCTACCATATAACCTTAGTGCTGTATCTCCTGATTTAACAGTAAATTGGTCATCTTTTACTAAGATATTTTTAGAACCTAAAACCTGGAACTCATTAATAAGTCCATTTTTTATTAAATCTAAATTTACTGAATTCTCATTTTGAACAACATCCTTAATATCCAAGGACAAATAAAAATTATCCTCGAATGTACCCATCTGAAATTTGTTTAAATCAATGCTGTCAATAACTCTTTCAAGAATTAATGGAGTGCTTAATTCAATTGGAGGTGAGCCATATTGACTAGTGAACCATTCCTTATCAAGTAATTTCTTTGTTGGGTTGAGTAGTATAGTATCTCTAACTGGATAATATCCAAAAATTAAAACACACAAAATTAGGATAGTTGTAATTGCAACCAGTGAGTATTTCAGAAAGTTTTTTATATATTCTAATATATTAACATTTTGATCCTCAACCTGAGGCTCTTGAATTTTTTCATACTTCTCATTATATATTTTTTCAGTTGAAGTAATAAAATTTCTGATAGTAATTAAATCAAGATTTATATCACTTTTAGTTGGTAGTGATTTAGCAAATTTTATTAAATCTGATTTTGTGAATAATTCTTCAAGCTTATCAATCTGCTTCTTTTCAAAATTATAGTTCCCACTATCCTTTAACATATTAATCCTGACAATTAATTCTCTTGATGTACTTTCCATAGCTGGAATTTTTACTTGAAATTCAAGATATTCTCTAAATATATCCACTAAGATTGTATAATATTCTTTAAACTCAATTTGTGAATTAGGATTGAGTGAATTGAGATTTTCTAATTTTTCAAATGCTATTTCATATAAAGATTTCATAACATCGTTTGAATTATCATTATTATTTAAAATGTAATGTCTGTATAATAAGTAAGCGATAACTAATAATGTGATTATGAAAATTAATCTTAATAATATTTTTTGATAATTTCTTTTTACTGGTATAATAGGTTTAATATCATATAGATTCTGTTTAAGAGTGTCAACCACAACATCATTTACTACAATTAAAATTGAGTCTGTAAATTTTATACTTTGATCGAAGTATACTTTTTGAGGCGGAATCCAGAATTCTCCAGGGTCAAACTTAATTAATGAGTATTTTTTTGAAATTTTTGAGGAATCAATAATTGAATCATAAGGGTGCGAATCTAGTATTTCAAAAGGAATAAAATTGGGTTTTTCATCAAAACGAATATTGTATTTATTTTTTGATATTACATCAATGGTATAAATAATTTCTTCTCCAATTTTAACGCTGGTAGTATCGATTGAACTATTAATAACAATATTAGGGTCAAAATTTGCAGTTTGTGCATTGACATATGATAAAGAAAAAAAATATAGAAATATTAAGATATATCTCATTATGCCCTTTGTTTAAAATAACCCAAAAGTTTCTTAACATAGCTTTCATCTACCTTACAATTTATTACACCAGCTCCATTTTTATTGAATAAAGTTTCAAATTTCTTTATTGACAAATTGTAATTTGAAGAATAATTTTCTCTGATTTGTTTTGATAGAGTATCAACCCACACTAATTCGTTTGTTTCAGCATCAATCATTGGCACAAAACCCAGCTTAGGAATTATAGTCTCCATTTGATCAAAAATTCTTATACCAGTTAAATCATATTTTTTAGCTGCAAGCTTTAATGACTTATCATAGTTATCATCAATAAAATCGGATAAAACAAAGACAATAGCTTTTTTTTGGATTATACTTAATAAGAACTTAAGTGATGAGTCGATGCTTGTTTTTGCACTCTTAGGTTTGAACTCTAGGAGCTCACGAATAATCCTTAAAATATGTTTTTTCCCTTTATTTGGGGGGATAAATAATTCAATATTATCAGTAAATAAAATTGCACCTACTTTATCATTATTTTTTAATGCAGAGAATGCTAGTGTTGCAGCTATTTCTGTTACTATATCTTTTTTAAGTTTATTTCTTGTAGCAAAGTTTTTTGATCCACTAACATCTATTAGTAACATTAATGTAAGTTCTCTTTCTTCCTCAAAAATTTTAATGAACGGCTCGTTATATCTTGCTGTAACATTCCAATCAATTGACCTTATATCATCACCAAACTCATACTTTCTGACCTCACTAAAAGTCATACCTCTCCCCTTAAAGGTGCTTAAGTATTCTCCTCCAAAAACATTATCACTTAACCTCCTACTCTTTATTTCAACCTGTCTTACTTTTTTAAGTAATTCTTTAGAATCCATTAATTATGGTACTTCAACAGTGTTTATAATTTGTTTTATAACATCCTCAGTAGTTACACTTTCAGCTTCAGCTTCATATGTTAAACCTATTCTGTGCCTTAATACATCGGTAATAACCTCTCTTACATCTTCAGGGATAACAAATCCTCTATGCTTAATAAAGGCATAACATTTTGAGGCAAGAGCCAAATTAATACTACCTCTGGGAGAGGCTCCAAAAGAAATAAGTGGAGACAAATTTTTCAAACCATATTTCTCAGGGTATCTTGTACAAAATATTAGATCTAAAATATATTTTTCAATCTTCTCATCCATGTAAACATCATTAATTACTCCTTGAGCCTTAGTAATTTGAGTGGTCGTGACAACTGGTTTGATTTTATCCTGTGACGATGAGAGATTCATGTTTATAATTCTTTGCTCCTCCTCTAATTCTGGGTAATCAACTACAACCTTTAACATAAACCTATCCACTTGAGCTTCTGGAAGAGGGTAAGTACCTTCTTGCTCAACTGGGTTTTGAGTTGCCATCACTAAAAACGGGTCAGTTAATTTAAATGTTTTATCCCCTATAGTCACTTGTTTCTCTTGCATAGCCTCAAGTAAAGCCGATTGTACCTTGGCGGGTGCACGGTTTATCTCGTCAGCCAAGACAAAGTTTGCAAAAACTGGCCCCTGCTTAATAGAAAAATTACCTGCTTTCATATTATATATCATAGTCCCAATAACATCCGCTGGAAGTAAATCAGGTGTGAATTGAATTCTACTAAAAGATCCTTTAACTGCACTACTTAGACTATTTATGGCTAAAGTTTTTGCTAATCCAGGTACTCCTTCAAGTAAAATATGCCCTTTGCCTAGAAGCCCTATGAGCAGTCTTTCGATCATTTTTTTCTGACCAATGATTTTTTTATTTATTTCCATTGAAAGTAGATCGACAAAGGCACTTTCCTTTTTTATTAATTCATCATTTTTATTTAGATCTACATTATTTTTTGTATCACTCATATATACTGAATTTAATTATTCAAATTTCAAAATTTATTACTAAAATCCCTGTTAATAATTGGTTAAATTGGGTATGAGCAAAGGACTCACTTGGAAAAGTATTCGGGGTATAAATAATCATTTTTAGGATAGTGACTCATGTCAACATTTTTTACTATTTCATAAATCTCCTTCCTAAAGTTATCAAAGTTAGTTTTATTTTTTGCAGAAATAAATAATGCCTTCCCATTTGTTTTATTCATCCAAGTATTTCTCCATTGCAATAAGGAAAAGTGGCCATTATTTGAAGAAGAATCATTAAACTCAATTTTTTTATAATTATCAATTTTATTAAATATCATCAAGTTATACTTATTGTGACAATTTATTTCACTTAATATCTTATTTACAGATAATATATGATCCTCAAAGCTTGGGTGAGAAATATCTACAATATGTAGAAGTATATCTGCATCTTTTACTTCCTCCAAGGTGCTTTTGAATGATTCAATAAGTTGAGTTGGTAGCTTTCTTATAAATCCAACTGTGTCAGTAAGAAGGAAAGGTAATGTATTTATAACAACTTTTCTAACTGTAGTATCTAAAGTAGCAAACAACTTATCTTCGGCAAAAACTTTACTTTTTGAAAGTATATTCATAATTGTTGATTTTCCAACATTAGTATATCCAACTAAGGCAACTCTAACCAAAGACCCACGATTACCTCTTTGAACTTTCATTTGCTTATCAATAGTAGAAATTTTCTTTTTTAATAGGGAAATTTTATCTCTAACTATCCTTCTATCAGTCTCAATTTCAGTTTCACCAGGACCTCTCATTCCAATACCCCCTTTTTGTCTTTCAAGGTGAGTCCAAAGACCTTTAAGTCTAGGGAGAAGATATTCGTATTGTGCTAATTCAACTTGAGTCTTGGCATAACTGGTCTTAGCTCTTTGAGCAAATATATCAAGAATAAGTGCGGTTCTATCTAATATTTTACACTTTAAAAGTCTTTCAATATTTAATTGTTGAGTTGGTGAAAGTTCATCATCAAAAACAACAATTGAGACGTCATTTTCTTTAATATATTTTTGAATTTCATCAATTTTTCCTTTACCAATAAATGTCTTTGGGTTTGGTGTTTTAATTCTTTGCTTATATTTTCTTAGTACTTTTCCTCCTGCTGTAACAGACAAAAATTCTAGTTCCTCAAGAAATTCATTAAGTTTTTCCTCATTTTGAGAATCATTAATCACACCTACAAGAACAGTTCTCTCAAAATTTGATTTTTGTGATTCAATCATTTTTTTTTAAAAAATTTCTTAATGTAAAAGTTTTACCGTCAAAAACTCCATATGTAAAATGGGTAATCCAATCACCTAGATTGATATATTTAGACTTTGATTTAAGTTGATGAACAATTGGCAAATGACGATGACCAAAAATAAAATAATCAATATGTTCTTTTGATAATTTTTTTAAACAATATTGTATTAACCACTCTTTATCCTCTCCTTTAAAATTAATATCCTCAGATCCTGAAATAAGTTTATTCTTTTGTGATAGATACCTGCCAAGTCTGATACCAAGATCGGGATGTATTAATCTGAATAACCATATAAAAAAAGGATTTGATAGAATAAGTTTCATTCTTTTGTACCCGTAGTCTCCAGGTCCAAGTCCATCACCATGGCCAATAAAAAAAGATTTTGAATTAAAAATAAAAAGCTCTGGTGATTTGAAAACCTTGATATTTAGTTCCTTTTGAAAATAGTCAGTCATCCAATAATCATGATTACCTACGAAAAAATAAATTTTTATTCCTATATCAGATAACTCAGCAAGTTTACCCAAAGAACGAGTAAAACCTTTAGGAACAGCCTCTTTATATTCAAACCAAAAGTCGAACAAATCACCAAGTAAAAAAATAATCTCAGCATCATGCTTAATTGAATCAAGCCATTTAACAAAAATCTTTTCTCTATCATGGCTTTCTTTTAATGAAGTTAATCCTAGATGATTATCTGAACTAAAATATATTTTTTTGTCTTTTGGGATCTCCATAAATATTATCCTATAGCGTTCTTTAAATCATCTATTAAGTCTTCAATATCCTCTATTCCTACACTCAACCTAAGAAGGGACTCTACTAATCCTGATTTTTTTCTTTCTTCTATAGGTATAGATGCATGTGTCATACTGGCTGGATGACAACATAAGCTTTCTACTCCCCCAAGAGACTCAGCAAGCGTAAATAATTTAAGATTTTCAGCTATTTTTTTTGAAGTTTCAAATTTGTTATCAATAGGAATGAAAGAAACCATTCCACCAAAACCATTCATCTGATTTTTTGCAATATCATAATTTTTATGATCTTTAAATCCTGCCCAATATACATCAGCAATTTTTTTATGTTCTTTTAAAAACATTGCTATTTTTTCTGCATTTTCAGAGTGTCTTTGCATTCTTAAATGGAGAGTTTTTATTCCTCTTAAAGCTAGAAAACAGTCCATTGGACCTGGAGTAGCTCCAGATGCATTTTGAATAAAAGATAATTTTTTATGAAGATTTTGATCATTTAATACAATTGCTCCAATTACAACATCACTATGACCAGCAATATATTTTGTTGCAGAATGCATTACAATATCAGCTCCTAAATCTACAGGTCTCTGAATATATGGTGTTGCAAAAGTATTATCAACACATAAAAGAATATTATTTTTTTTGGCTAAATATGACATTGATTTAATGTCAACTACATTCATCATTGGATTGGTTGGGGTTTCAACCCATATAAGTTTTGTGTTTGTGTTAATTTTTTCTTCAACAAATGTTAAGTCTTCCATATTTACAAAATGAAATTTCAACTGATACTTCTCGAAAATTTGCATAAATAGCCTATAGCTTCCTCCATATAGATCATTAGTTGAAATTATCTCATCTCCGGGACTCAAAGTTTTAATGATAGCGTCAATAGCCGCTAAACCTGATGCAAATGCTAGTCCATACTCAGCATTTTCAATGGAGGCCATAGCTCTTTCAAAATTTGTTCTTGTTGGATTATGGGTTCTACTGTACTCATAACCTTTATGCTTACCAGGTGATGACTGAGCATAAGTTGAAGTTTGATATATTGGTGTCATAACAGATCCATATGCAGGATCAAGTATTTGGCCTCCATGAATAGCCTTAGTATTAAACTTCATTTTTTTCTTCATAACTGCAAAGATAAAGATATTCGAAATTAGCTTTATGATTCTTTTAAAATGATTTTCTTTGTTGGATAATTTAAAAATGAATAAAAGATATTTAGCGTTAATTGCTGCATTCTTGGCAACTAGCATCTATGGAGTTAATCATACTGTAGCCAAGGAAGTTATGCCTATTTACATAGGATCTTCTGGATTTATAATGTTGAGGTTGTTAGGTGCTACATCAATATTTTGGTTAATAAGTTTATTTACACCAAGAGAGAAAATTGAATCCAAGGATTTTATA
Organism: uncultured Bacteroidota bacterium; assembly: GCA_902620455.1. GTDB lineage: Bacteria > Bacteroidota > Bacteroidia > Flavobacteriales > Flavobacteriaceae > Marisimplicoccus. Next base: position 79,612 of record CACNIG010000006.1, on the reverse strand, counting down.
AGAATTGTTTTTGCTTCGATATTAGGTATGTGTACTAATATGTTAGCATTCTTCAGGGGACTTGAACTATCAACCCCAATAAATAGTGGAGTTATAATTACACTCTCCCCTGTCTTAGTTCTGATACTTTCCTATTTTTTTTTAAAAGAAAAAATAACTCTAAAGAAAATAATAGGAATTTTTATTGGTTTTTCTGGTGCGATTTTTCTAATACTAAATAGTAGTAAAACAGGAATAAATGCTCCAAACATACCTCTAGGAAACTCTTTTTTCCTTTTGAATGCATCTGCATATGCAGGATATCTTGTAATTGTCAAGCCGCTCACAAAGAAGTATAATATTTTTACATTGATGAAGTGGCTTTTTTTAATTGGTCTAATTCTTTCTACACCTATTACCTACAATCAATTTATAGAAGTTAATTGGTCTGATCTTCCCTGGTTTGCTATCTGGAGAATGATGTATGTTGTAATAGGTACTACTTTCTTAACGTATCTGTTTAATGTATATGCATTAAAAACTTTATCCCCAACTACAGTTGGTTCGTTTATTTATCTTCAACCAATAATTACAATAATTTTTGCTTTGATTATTGGTAGTGATACACTAGATACAACCAAAATTTTGTCGTGTATCCTAGTATTTATCGGCGTATACTTAGTCTCACTTAAGAATAAGAATGACTAATAAACAATAATAAATAATAATAAAATATTATAGTGATTTTAAATTTTCTGTGATAAATTTGAAAAAAATCATAAGCAAATGAGGAATAGTCTAATTTTATTTTTGTCTCTATTTATTGTTTCATGTAACAATTCAAATAACTCAAAAGAAAAGTTTCAATACGAAAGAGTGAAAGAAGAACCCACTACTGTTCAGAGTAGTACAATGTCTAATAACGTTATTCTTAATTCAAACGATCAAATGAAGTTTGATAAAAAAATTATTAGAGTAAATTCCAATCAAAAAGTAACACTTACATTAAATCACAATGGAAGATTCCCTGCTATTTCAATGGGTCATAATTTTGTTTTAATAAAAAAAGATGTTGATGTCAACGAGTATGCATTAAGAGCAGCAGGCGCAAGGAATTCTGAGTATATTCCAGAAGGTGATAATGAAATAGCTTATACCAAAATGCTTGGTGGTGGTGAAAGTGATACAATTACATTTGATGCGCCCGAGCCAGGCAAATATGTTTTTATCTGCTCATTTCCCGGTCATTATCAACTTATGATGGGTGAATTTATTGTAATTTAAACATCTACATTACCATCATAGTAGCCAGGAATTGGCACATATTCTAGTTTATTAACAAGAACATATTCTGTAATCATATATGATCTAACAGCCATATCTCTGAAGAGACTGCATATCTGAGAATAATTTTTACCATCCAGAGCAATCATACTTCCATTATCAATATGATTTGAGAAATGGTGCTCAATCGCACTGTTATCAACTTGGTCAATAGAGCTTACATTCTCGGATTTTAGTATCATATTAATAAACTCATCCATCATTGCTAACAAATATTTTTGATCTGCATTTCTTATGTTTTTGTGAATGTATATATCAACAAACTTTGAAATATTTAATGATAATGCTCCTGGTGTATCAGTCTCTGGTATAATTATTTCTAGAATTCTGTCTAAAAAAGTTATTTGTTTCATGTCAAAAAATTTTAAATCTGTAAATGATTCATTTGATTGACATGATTGTATAATTGATATTATACCTGATGACATCGTTATGGATCCGAATGAAAGTCCTATGTTTTTTAAAGCCTGTCTTCTTTCCATTATTATATATTTTGTTTATTTAATTCATTCACGGCATGATCTGCAGCTCTTGCAGTTAAGGCCATATATGTAATTGATGGGTTTTGATTACCAGCGGATGTCATGCATGCACCATCTGTAACAAAAACATTTTTTACACTATGTATTTGATTAAATTTGTTTAGAACAGAAGTCTTAGGGTTGCGCCCCATTCTTGCAGTACCCATTTCATGAATCCCATTACCAAAAACGTATTTACTCTCATAGCCATAAACATCCTTAAATCCTGATCTTTCAAGCATTTCCTCAGCCTGCTCTTTCATATCTTTTCTCATAGCAATTTCATTCTCTCTAATTGTTGCATCAAATGTTACTGTTGGAAGTCCCCATTTATCCTTCTTGTCATAATCTAAAGTCATTTTATTGTCATGATAAGGCAGAATTTCACCGAATGCTCCCATACTTGCTGTCCAATCACCACGTTTAACAATGTTTTCTTTAAACCTTGGCCCATAGGAAACAAGCTCCTCTTTACTGTCAGCTATACTCATAAAGCCTCTATTTGCTCCTCCTTGATATCCATATCCTCTAATGAAATCCTTTCTTTCAGTGACCCCTCCAATGTTTCTGAATCTGGGAATAAAGAATCCAGCAGGTTTACGACCATAAGTCTTTTTATTTTTAAAACCTTCAAAAGTACCACCAGCTCCAACCTGAAAATGATGATCCATAAGATTATGTCCTAGCTCACCTGAATCATTTCCCATTCCATTTGGAAATCGATTTGATTTAGACTGCATTAAAATAGAAGTAGAAGCAACAGCAGATGAACATAGAAAAATCACCTTAGAATAGTACTCATAAGATTGATTATTTTCAGCATCAATAACCCTAACGCCTTTAGCTCTTTTTTTATCCTCATCATAAATTATCTCATGAACAATTGAGTTAGGCATTAATGTCATATTACCAGTAGCTTCTGCAGCTGGTAGGGTTGATGAGTTACTGCTAAAGTATGCCCCGTATGGACATCCTCGCATACACCTATTCCTATATTGACATGTTACTCTTCCAAGTCCTGGTTTTGTTCCTTCGGTAATATGTGCAGTTCTTGCATTTGATAATATCCTACCATCATTAAAATTCTTTGAAATACTCTCACGCATATGCTGCTCTAAAACATTTAGCTCAAATGGCTTTAAAAATTTTCCATCAGGAAACTGAGGAAGCCCTTCTGGCCTTCCCTGAACTCCAATGTATTGTTCAACGTAATCATACCATGGCGCTATATCCCTATATCTTATGGGCCAGTCAACAGCAATTCCATCTTTTAAGTTAGCCTCAAAATCGAATTCACTAAGTCTATATGTATGTCTTCCCCATGTTAAGGATCTTCCACCAACATGATATCCTCTTATCCAATTAAATTTGTTTTCATCGTCGTTATAAGGGTGATCAATGTCATCAACAAAGAAGTGTCTTGAAGACTCAGTATTAACATATCCTGTTCTGCTTTGCTTTGGCTGTCTTTGAAGAGCATCCTGAGTAATAGTATCCCCACCTTCAAAATCCCATGGATCCATATTAGCTGTATGATAATCCTCTATGTGATTAATCATTCTTCCTCTTTCCAAAACAAGAGTTTTTAGCCCTTTTTCAGTTAGTTCTTTAGCTGCCCAACCACCACTTATTCCTGTTCCAACAACAATAGCATCAAATTCTTGTATCATAATAGTTTAGAAATCACATCAATTTAAACAATAATTACATTTTATGGTAATTAATTATTTAAATTTATATTTATACTAATATAAAAAACTAACATATTATGGACAGAAAAGAATTTATAAAACTGGCATCTACTGGTGCAATTGGAATGTCATCTTTAGGGTACCTTTCATGTGAAAATCAAAAAGAATTGTTCTTTAAACTATCACTCGCTCAATGGTCATTTAATGGATCTATTAGATATGGTGGTGCTTCGCCTTATCTTTTTGCAGAGAAATCCAAAGAACTTGGTTTTGCTGGATTAGAATATGTAAACCAACTTTATGATGACGTAATGAAAAGTGAAGACAAGTATTCTAGTATTAAAAAATTTATTTCTAAAAATAATGAACTTGCATCTGATAATGGTATGGAGAATGTTCTAATAATGATTGATGAAGAAGGTGATCTTGCTACCGAGGATGAAAAAGAAAGATTAAAATCTATTGATAATCATAAGCTTTGGATTGATACTGCAGCTGAAATGAATTGTTCATCAGTTAGGCTTAATTTATATGGGACACAAGATGTTGAAACGTGGAAAAGTCTCTCAATTGAAAGCCTATCAGTGTTAGGAGAATATGCGAAAGGTTCCGGATTAAATGTAATTGTTGAAAATCACGGAAGAATAACATCTAATATACCTGAGCTGATGAAAACAATAAATGGAGTAAACATGGATAATGTGGGAACACTCCCTGACTTTGGAAATTTTTGCATGGCTGATGAAGGATATGGTTCCATATTTGAGGGTACATGTCAAACTGTTTATGATCTTTATAATGGGGTTAAAGAAATGATGCCAAAAGCATTTGCTGTGAGTGCAAAATCTTATGATTTTGATGAAAATGGGAATGAGACAACTATCGATTACAAGAAAATGTTAGAAATAGTTAAAGGATTTGGATATTCTGGATATATTGGTGTCGAATATGAAGGCCCAAATTTATCTGAAGTTGAAGGGATAAAAGCAACTAGAGATTTATTAATTAAAATTGGTCAAACAATATAGGGAATGAATAGATTAATTAACTTGAAACTTAGTGTAATGATGTTCCTTGAATTTTTTATTTGGGGATGTTGGTTTGTTACTATGGGAACTTTTCTTTCTCAGGCTTTTAGTTCATCTGGTACCGAAATTGGTCTTGCATATGAGACTCAATCATGGGGAGCTATTATTGCACCATTTATTATTGGTCTTATAGCAGACAGATACTTTGATGCAGAGAAAATCCTTGCAATAATTCATATTGTAGGTGGTGGACTTTTATTTATGTGTTCAATAGCTGTTGGGTTCGAAAGCTTTTTTCCATATATATTAATTTACATGATACTCTACATGCCAACTCTAGCCTTGGTAAACTCTATCTCCTTTAGGCAGATGTCTGATCCTTCAAAAGAATTCCCAAAGATTAGGGTATGGGGGACAATTGGATGGGTTGTTGCAGGTTTGGTAATTAGTTATGGTGTTGGCTGGGAAGCAAGCCAAACATTAGAATATACTTTTTACTTAGCAGCCATTGTTTCTGTAATTTTAGGAATTTTTAGTTTTTCATTACCAAAAACTCCTCCCAAAGGAAAGAATTCTTCTAGCCCAAGTTTAAAGGAAATATTAGGACTCGATGCTTTAAAACTTCTTAATGACTCTAAATATTTGATATTTTTTATATCATCAATATTGATCTCAATTCCATTATCTTTTTACTATGCAGATGCTAATTTATTTTTAAATGAACTTGGAATGGCTAATGCTGCAGGTGTTATGACATTGGGACAGATTTCTGAGGCTCTATTTATATTGTTACTTCCTGTTTTCTTAAAAAAGTATGGGATTAAAACTACTCTTGCAGTTGGAATGTTTGCCTGGGCCTTAAGATATGTACTTTTTGCTTTTGGTGATACAGGGTCAAATATCTGGATGCTTATTTTTGGAATAATTTTACATGGTGTATGTTATGACTTCTTCTTTGTCTCTGGTCAAATTTACACTGACTTCAAAGCAGGAGAAAAATATAAAAGTGCTGCTCAGGGTCTAATTACTCTTGCAGTTTATGGAGTTGGTATGCTAATTGGATTTAGACTTGCAGGAAGAGTTACAGATATTTATGCAATTGAGGGTGGCCACAATTGGCCTGAAATCTGGACAATCCCTGCAATATTCGCATTTGTAGTATTTATATTATTCATAATTATTTATAAAAACGAAAAAATAGAAATTGAAAAGTAAAATTAGACTGGGAATTCTTGGAGGTGGTGGTGATTCCCTAATAGGTATTGTTCACAGGATCGCTTCATCTATGCATGACAGTTATACTATAATTGGTGGTGTTTTTAATCCAGATTATTCTGAAAACTTAAAATTTGCAAAGGAAATAGGCCTTAACGAATCCAGAATATATGAGGATTATGACAAAATGATAGAAGAAGAGTTAAAATTAGATGAGACCGAAAGAATGCAAGTTGTCTCAATATTAACTCCCAACTTTCTTCACTATCCTATGGCTAAAAAGCTCCTTGAAAATAATTTTAGCGTAATTTGTGAAAAGCCTATGACAACTACTTATGATGAGGCTCTTGATTTAGAGCAAATTTACAAATCCAAAAAATTAACTTTTGCTGTTACATACACTTACACGGGATACCCAATGATTAGACAGATGAAGGAAATGATTAAAAATGGTGTAATTGGAGATATTCAAAGAGTAGATCTTCAATACTACCAGGGCTGGATTAATCCAATTATTCATGATAGTGTCAGAAGATCTGAAACTTGGAGGCTTCAACCTGAAAAGTCGGGAATAAGTTGTTGTATTGGTGATATTGGTACCCACGCTTTTGACATGTTAGAATATGTAACTGGAATGGAAGTTAAAGAACTCCTATCTGATTTAAACTATGTTTATGATGACAATACAATGGATGTAGATGGTACAATTTTAATTCGGTTTTCAGATAAAATAAAAGGTGTCATTAGAGCTAGTCAGATAGCAACAGGTGAAGAGAATTGTTTTACAGTTGCAATATATGGAAGAAAAGGTGGATTAAAATGGCAACAAGAAAATCCAAATTATCTCATTCATTTAAGTGATTCATCCCCTCTCCAAGTTCTTAAACCTGGTCATGATTACAATTCTAATTTTTCAAAAATTTCGGCTAAATTACCACCTGGACATCCTGAGGGTATGTTTGACTCTATGGCAAATATTTATAATGGTGTTGCAAGAGAGATCAGAGGGGAAAAAGAATTTGATGGAGAGTACCCTACTCTAAATGATGGTCTAAGAGGAATGTTATTTATTGAAAAAGCAGTTGAGTCTCATCATAAGGGTAACACATGGATAAAATTATAATAAAATGAAGACTATAAAAGGACCTGCAGTATTTCTTGCGCAATTTGTAGATAAATCTGAACCATTTAATTCTCTTGATGGTATGTGTAAATGGGCATCCGAGCTAGGTTATAAGGGTATTCAAATTCCAACATGGGAGAGTTCATTAATTGATTTAGATAAGGCGTCTAATAGTCAAGATTACTGTGACGAATTAATTGGTAAAGTTAGATCCTATGGTCTTGAGATTACTGAGCTATCTACTCATCTTCAGGGGCAGCTTGTTGCAGTTCATCCTGCATATGATTTGATGTTTAATAATTTTGCACCTGATAATTTAAAAAAGAATCCAAAAGAGAGAACTAAGTGGGCGGTTGAGACAGTGAAAAAAGCTGCAGTTGCTAGTAAAAAACTTGGCCTAAAGGCTCATGCAACTTTTTCTGGAGCTCTTCTGTGGCATACATGGCATCCATGGCCACAAGCTCCAAAAGGATTGGTTGAAATGGGATTTGAGGAATTGGCAAAAAGATGGCTCCCAATTTTAAATGTGTTTGACGAAAATGGGGTTGATGTTTGCTATGAAATTCATCCAGGTGAAGATCTTCATGATGGAGTAACCTTTGAAAGATTTCTTAAAGCAACTAACAACCATAAAAGAGTAAATATATTATACGATCCCAGTCATTTTATACTTCAACAGTTAGACTACATATCATACATTGATCATTATCATGAGCATATAAAGTCTTTTCATGTAAAAGATGCTGAGTTTAATCCCACTGGTAAAAAGGGAACCTTCGGTGGTTATTTAGATTGGGCTGATAGAGCTGGAAGGTATAGATCACTAGGAGATGGTCAAATTGATTTTAAAACTATCTTCTCAAAATTAACTCAATACGGTTGTGATGTTTGGGCAGTTTTGGAGTGGGAATGTTGTATTAAAAGTCCTGTGCAAGGTGCAACTGAAGGTGCAAAAATAATTCAAGATTTAATAATTAATTGCACCGATAAAAAATTTGATGATTTTGCAGGAGGTAAAACAAATGATGAAGACTTAAGAAACATTTTAAATATCTAATTATGAAAAAATTACTAATAATTGTCCTGATTTTATCAACAAGTTTTGGCTTTTCTCAAGACTCTGAATGGACTTATCTTTTCGATGGAAAGACTTTAGATGGTTGGCATGAATATAATGGAGATAAAATAAGCAAAAATTGGTCAGCTAAAAATGGAGAACTTGTATTTACTGCTCCAAATGATAATTTAAGTAGAGGTCAAGATATTGTAACTGATAAAAAGTTTACAAATTTTGAATTATCACTGGAGTGGAATATAAGTAAGGGAGGTAACAGTGGTGTTTTTTTTAAAGTAGTTGAAATTCCCGAAGTTGATACTCCATGGAAAACTGGACCTGAGGTTCAGGTTCTAGATAATGATAATTTTGATGCAAAGAGATGGCATAAGGCGCCAGCTCTATATGACTTGAAGCCATTAAGAAGGGTAAAGTACAATAAATATGGTGAGTGGAATCATTTATTTTTAAAAGTTGACCACAATCAAAATATTGGCTCTATAACCTTTAATGGACAGAAAGTATATGACTTCCCTTTGTATGGTCCTGAATGGGATGAAATGGTTAATAGATCAAAATTCAGTGGTGACAGTTATTTTGAAAACTTAACTCCTGAACACCCTTTCTTTACATATGCACCTTTTTTTGGAAAATTTAAAACAGGTAGTATTGGTCTTCAAGATCATGGATTCACAGTAAGATATAGAAACATTAAAATTAGAGAGTTATAATTTAAATGGCTAAAATGAAGAAATTAATTTATCAATTTTATATTTTATTTCTATTTACTTTTTTCTTTAGTTGCTCTAATGAAACTTCACAGGGTTGGACCTATATTTTTGATGGTAAAACTTTTAATGGATGGCATTCCTATGGTGAGGACATAATTGGAAGTCAATGGTCAATAAATAATGGAGAATTAATATTTACTAATGATGAAAATGAATCAGGTCATGATATACTAACAGAGAAGGAATACACAAATTTTGAGCTCTCTCTTGAGTGGAATGTCTCTAAGGGAGGTAACAGTGGTATTTTTTATGGCGTTAAAGAGATTCCTAAATTTTCTGCCTTTTCGACTGGCCCTGAAATTCAGATTCTAGATAACCATAATGGTTACGCAGCCTCTGATCTTGAGTATGCACCATCACTTTTTGACCTCGTAAAATCTGAAAATTTAAACTTAAAGTTTAACGGTCACGGAAATTGGAATCATGTGATAGTTAAAATTGATCATGTGAATAATTTGGGAACAGTTAAATTTAATGGTGAACTTGCATACACATATCCGTTATCAGGACCTGAATGGGATAAATTAGTTTCCAAATCAAAGTTTGCTCTTGGAAGCGATCGATCAGATGCAACCTATGCCCCAGATTTTGGTAAATTTAAAACGGGGAAAATAGCTTTACAAGATCATAGTACAGATGTAAAATTTAGGAATATAAAAATTCGAGAACTATATAAATAGTATGTTTTATTCGATAGCCTGCTATTCAAAAAAGAGATGCTTATAATAATTACTGGAATATTTTAATATTGTATTATGGACAATAAGCTTATTGTTTTTTCAGCCCCTTCAGGTGCAGGTAAGACCACTTTAGTAAAGCATATAATTGAAACTTTTAACGATATCGAATTTTCAATTTCTGCAACATCAAGAATAGCTAGAGGTGAGGAAAAGGATGGTGTAGATTACTATTTTATAAGTAATAAAGAATTTAAAACTAGAATTGAAAATGAGGAGTTTATTGAATATGAAGAAGTTTATGGAGGAATCTACTATGGAACTTTAAAATCTGAAGTAGATAGGATATGGAAGTTAAACAAAACAGCAATTTTTGATATTGATGTTGTTGGAGGTGCGAATATCAAAAATATGTTTCCTAATCAGACTCTCTCAATTTTTGTCATGCCACCAAGTATTGATATATTAAAAAATAGGCTTCTTGAAAGGGGTGATGTTTCTTTAGAAGAAATTAATGTTAGGGTTAAAAAAGCTGAAAATGAATTAGATTATGCCTCAAAATTTGATAATATTATCATTAATAACGATCTTGAAGAATCAAAAAAAATTGCCCATACTTTAATAAAGGAATTTGTTGATGAGTAATGTAGGTCTTTACTTAGGAACTTTTAACCCTATACATAATGGTCATGTTACTTTAGCTGAATATTTTTCTAAACTACCTGAATTAGATGAGGTGTTGGTTGTTATTAGCCCCCAAAGTCCCTTCAAAAAAGAAATTGAACTAATAAGTGATGAAGATAGGTTGAAGATGGCTGAAACTGTATTCAAAAAGTTTGATAATGTTAGAGTCTCAGATATAGAATTTAAAATGTCTAAGCCTAATTTTACTATTGATACTTTAAAGGAATTCAAAAAAAGACATAGATATAATAATTTAATTTTATTAATTGGAGAGGATAACTTGATAGGTTTTAATAAATGGAAAGATTATAAAAAAATTATTGAAATTGCTGAAGTTTACGTTTATCCAAGGGATACAGATCAAAAAATTCCTAATGAAATATTATCTAATAACAATATTAAGTTAGTTGATGCACCTAAAATAAAAATCTCGAGCAGTCGAATTAGAGAATTAATTAGCTCAAAACAAAGCATTAACTCTTTGGTTCCAAAAGAGGTTATGAAATTCTTTGAATTAAACAACTAAATTTTTAATCAAGTCAATGAGATTATCTGTTAGTTTTTCTCTTGAAAGTGACTCAATGTTTTTTGGTATCTCCTTCTTATAATTTCCATCTAACCAATTATCATATTCTTTTTTTATAAAATCCATTACCTTCATTACATCATTACTATCTGCATTAAAAGATTTTTTAGAATTTTGCAAAATGATATTTGACTCATGAGCTGAGTTTGAAAAGTTTATAATTGGAGAACCTGAGGCCAGATATTCTATAAGTTTACCTGAAACCATATCAGTATCTTCGGTATTTAAAAAATTAAAATTTATTAATAAATGGGATGACTTGATAATCTTTATTGCTTTTTCATGAGTTACATAACCATTATCAATAAGTTGAATTTTTTCTGAAAAAAGGTTTTTGATTTTTTTATCAATTTTGCCGGCAAAAGTAAAGATCATATTTAAATCTTTATACTTATCCTTTAACAAGCTTAATACCTCTAGGAAAAGTTGATAATTATGATTTTTAGAAAGGATACCAGTAAATACAATATTATAGCTATCAGGTTTAATTTCTTCAATTTTATCATAAGCTATTTTATCATATCCATTGTAAATCTTATAGATTTTATTTGTGTTTGATAATTTATCTCTTAAAATAGTCTTATATCTATTGCCCACAGTAGTTAAAATAGCATCTGCACTATTTAATACGTCTAACTCAAATTTTAAATTTAATTTTTTGACATAATTAAATTGAAATTTATTTTTCAAATAAAAAAGTTCAGCCCATGGATCTCTTAAATCAACTATCCATTTTAATTTAAACTTACTATAAATTTTTTTACCTATTAAATGTGATGAATGAGGAGGGCCTGTAGTAATTACACAATTAATATTATTTTCTTCAATTAGTTTTTTAGCTTTTTTAAATGCAAAGTAGTTCCATCCAATTCTTGAATCAGGAATAAAGAAATTTAATCTAATAAATGATGCAATTTTATCAAAAAAGGAATTAGTTGGAATGTGAGACTGAGGTATTGCTCTAGTTTTATTCCCAGACTTAAATATTGAATATAATTTTAAAATTTCAAAACTAGCTGTCTTATGAACATCAATATCTTTTACTTGATCAATGAGTGAATTATCAATTAGATTATAAGATGCATATTTAGGATCAACCGTAAGAATGATAGGGTTATGCCCAAATTGTTTAAGATATTTTGCAAAAAACATCCATCTTTGCACTCCTGAGCCCCCTGATGGTGGCCAGTAATAAGTTATTATTAGGATATTTAACTTATTCAAACTAATCTAATTTAAGTTGAACTCCAATACCAAAAACTTCTCTTACCTGAAGTCTTGAAATAGCATTATCATCATAAATTAACTGAAAAATTAGTTGAGTTGATAGCAAAGGATTAACATCGACATCAATTTGTGCTAGATAATCTAGGTCTACATTTGAAGCATCTTCTAGATAATTAGAGAATAACTTTAAATCCTGTTTATATTTTACATTTTCAAGTAAGTTTCCCTCGGAGTGAAAAGTTAAATTTGCACCTAATTCATATCTAGATGTTTTATTGGGTAAAACACCAAAATAAGAATCACCACTTTTTAAATCCTGAGTAAATTTTTTGCTGACTAAAATTAATCTTGAAGCAATTGGGGAATAGTTTATCCATAATTTTTCATCTTTTTTCCAAAGAAAGCCCGAACCCAATTGGAAGTATGCTGGGGATAAAATTCGAGTTGTTAGTTCACGTATCTCATTATTATCTGAATCCTTACTGTATTTATATCCATTTCCAATTTGGGAAGTGAAGTTAAAAAATGCTGAAAAAGATAAATTTTTGGTAAATTCTTTACCAATAATAGATTGAAGTAAAATTCTATCATCAATTTTTCTGGCAAACGGAGCATTTTTATATTTAGCTAATCCATATGCAGACTCAAAGTTAGTCAACCAATTCCATCCTTTATCTTCATATTCCCACTCATAGTCAAATTTTATAGTACCTGAAAAGTTATTAGTTCCTCCTCCTACCCAATCACTAAATCCAGTTTGGTTTAACAAAATTGCAACATTACCTCTGGTTGTCCAAAGAGTATCTTTTTTAGCTTCATCTTGAGAAAAGCTATTTAAAGAAATTATTAAAAAGATTAAAAGAAAATTTTGTTTCATGAAATAATTACAAAAATCCTAATTCAAGTTTTGCTTCTTCACTCATAAGATCTTTTGTCCAAGGTGGATCAAAAGTAATTTCAACTTCTGCTGTTTTGACTTCGTCAATTGATCTGATTTTCTCTTCAACTTCTTGTGGAAGAGATTCAGCAACTGGACAGTTTGGTGAAGTAAGGGTCATTAAAATTTTAACTTCATTATCTTCATTTACAAATACATCATAAATTAGTCCTAACTCATATATATCTACAGGTATTTCAGGATCGAATATTGATTTTAATTCTTTAACAATTTTTTCACCTAAATCTTTTGTATTTATTTTTGTCATTTTACTTTTTTGCTTGATATGCTAGAGCATATATTTTAATTTGTTTTATCATTGATAAGAGTCCATTAGCCCTAGTCTGTGATAGGTGGTTATTTAAACCTATTTTATCTATAAAATCTATATTAGCTGAAATAATTTCTTCAGGTTTATGACCTGAGAAAACCCTGATTAAAAGAGATATAATCCCCTTAGAAATTATTGCATCACTATCTGCCTCAAATACAACTAGGTTATTATCAAAAGATGAGTTAAGCCATACTTTACTCTGACAACCTTTTATAAGATTTGAGTCAATTCTGTTACTATCTTTAAATTCAGGGAGATTCTTGCCAAGATCAATCAGGTACTGATATTTTTCTGACCAATCTTGAAAAAAATTGAACTCATCAATAATTTGATCCTGTATTTGTTGAATGCTCTGCACAGTTAAAATTAAGCAATTATCCCAACATTTTTGATGCCTTTTCAATTGCATCAATAAATAAATCAATTTCACTTTTTGTATTATAAAAAGAAAAAGAGGCCCTGACAGTTCCAGGAATATTAAAATGATCCATTATTGGTTGGGTACAATGCTGTCCAGTTCTTACAGCAATTCCATATTGGTCAAGAATAGAACCAATGTCTGATGGATGGTGATTGCCAATATTAAAAGAAATAACAGATATTTTATGATCTGTATCTCCGTATATTTTTATATTATCAATTTTTTTAAGATTTTCAGTAGCATAATCTAATAGTTCTTTTTCATACGCTTCTATGTTGTCAAAGCCAATTGAGTTCATATAGTCAATAGCTGCACCAAAACCAATAACTCCAGCAATGTTTGGAGTTCCAGCTTCAAATTTGTGAGGAAGGTCTGCATATTCAGTTTTATTAAAAGTAACTGTGGATATCATCTCACCCCCTCCTTGATAAGGCGGTAATGAGTTTAATAATTCTGATTTTCCATACAAAAATCCAACTCCAGTTGGACCACATAATTTGTGTGCTGACGCAACATAGTAATCTACATCTAATTCCTGCAGATTAATTTTAAAATGGGCAGCACCTTGAGCACCGTCAATTAAAACTTTACTTTTATTCTTGTGAGCGAGATCAATAATTTCTTTTATTGGATTCACAATACCAAGGGTATTTGATACATGATTAATAAAGACAAATTTTACTTGATTGGTAAGTAATGACTTATATTCATTCATATCAAGAGTGCCATCATCATTAATTGGTATTACTTTTAATTTTGATCCTGTTTTTTCACATAACATTTGCCAAGGGACAATATTTGAATGATGCTCCATCTCTGAAACAATTAATTCATCTTTTGAAGAAATGAATTTTTCTAGACCTGAAGAAATAATATTAATACCATGTGTAGTTCCTGAGGTGAAAATTATTTCATGTTCATGAGCAGCTCCAAAATGATTTTTTATTATTGACCTGGAATTTTCATATTTATTTGTAGCATCTGCACTAAGAGAGTGTAAACCTCTGTGAATATTAGAATTATTTTCTTTGTAATAACTTGAAATTACATCAATAACCTGATTTGGAGTTTGAGATGTAGCAGCATTATCAAAGTAAATCAGGTCAGTATTATTGACCTTTTTACCAAGTATTGGAAAGTCTTTCCTTATTTTATATACATCCAACATTTATAAATCAAAGCCTAAGTCAACACCTAGCTTTTTTGAGATTAGTGAGTTAATTCTTTTCTTAAGACTAGGAATATTTACACTTTTAAGGATACTATTTGCAAAACCATATGTAAGTAAAGCAACTGCTTCTTTCTCTGGAATACCTCTAGATTTAAGATAAAAAAGTGCTTCTTTATCAAGCTGGCCAATTGTACAGCCATGAGAACATTTAACATCATCAGCAAATATTTCTAATTGTGGTTTTGAGTTAACCTTAGCTTTATTGTCAATTAAAATATTATTGTTTTGCTGAAATGCATTTGTTTTTTGTGCAATTTGGTCAACAAGTATTTTTCCATTAAAAACACCAACAGATCTTTCAGAAAAAATTCCCTTATAATCTTGATGGCTTTCACAATTTGGTTGAGCATGGTTCACAAGTGTATTATGATCTACATGCTGACCTCCTTCAAGCATTGTAAGGCCTTTTAATGTTGATTGGATATTCTCGCCTTTATGATAGAAATTTAAATTGTTTCTTGTTAATTTTCCACCAAAGGAAAAAGTGTGTACCCTAACATTACTATCCCTCTGCTGATCAATAAATGTATTGTCAATTAAATTAGATGTTTCTATGTCATTTTGAATTTTATAATAATCAATAAATGAATTCTTCTCAGCATATATCTCAGTTAGTGAATTAGTGGCACCATCATGTGATCTCAAGCTTTGATGTCTTTCTATTATTTCAACTCTAGCATTTTCTTCAACAATTATTATATTTCTTGGCTGAAGCCACAAAGGTTTATTCTTACCTGAAGAGAAATGTAATATCTGAACAGGATCCTCCGGCAAAACAGATTTTGGTATATGGATGTAAGCTCCTTCCTTAGTATATGAGGTATTTAATGAAGCTAAACTCTGGTCGTCTGGAACTATTTTATTAAAGTATTTAGTGATTGTTTTTTTATACTTTGTTTTTGACAAAGCAGCAGACAATACGCATATATCCACGCCATCATGCGTTGTATTTGACAAGAATGG
The DNA here is from genome assembly GCA_902620455.1 of uncultured Bacteroidota bacterium. Lineage (GTDB taxonomy): Bacteria > Bacteroidota > Bacteroidia > Flavobacteriales > Flavobacteriaceae > Marisimplicoccus. Next base: position 63,806 of record CACNIG010000006.1, on the reverse strand, counting down.
ATTGAAAACACCATCAACAAAAACTATTTTATATGAATCAATATCATTGATTGAATATTTTTCTATATCCTTTAGTCCAACATTTGGATTGCTTTTGACAGATAAGCTATAGTCTTTTTGTATTATTGAATTAAGAGAAGTATACTTCCACAGTTCATCTTTTTTTGTTGGGAAGCCATTACTCTCGAATCTTTTTAGGGCGTTTTTTCTAACAGTGTGTACAGGGTTATCAAGATCGATTACTTGTTCAAAAGCAATAAAAGAATCCAATAATTTATCTTGAAAGCTCATATTTAATTACCCTTTTTCAACCAATCATATCCAACAACTTCAATTTTTTTTGCAAGATCTTTATTCCCTGTTTTAACTACTTTACCATCCATGATAACATGTACTTTATCTGGAACTATATAATCTAAAAGTCTTTGATAATGCGTAATTACAAGGACAGAGTTATCATCATTACTACACTTTACAACACCATTGGCAACTATTTTTAAGGCATCAATATCTAGTCCAGAATCAGTCTCATCAAGAACTGCCAATTTGGGCTCCATCATTGCCATTTGAAAGATTTCATTTCTTTTTTTCTCTCCACCAGAAAAGCCTTCATTTAATGACCTAGATAAAAAATTTGAATCCATATCAAGTAAGTTTGCTTTCTCTCTAATCTTTTTTAACATTTGACTAGATGACATATCTTCAAGTCCTTGCGATTTTCTAGTTTCATTGATTGCAGTCTTAATGAAGTTTGTTACTGTAACACCAGGAATTTCAACTGGATATTGAAATGACATGAAGATACCTTCATGAGCTCTTTCATCAACACCAAGATCATTTATTTCTTTGTTATCAAAATAAATTGACCCTTTTGTAACCTCATAATCTTCATGCCCAGAAATTACATTTGCTAGGGTGCTTTTACCAGAACCATTAGGACCCATGATGGCATGAATCTCACCTTTCTTAATTTTTAAATTTACTCCTTTTAGAATTGACTTTCCGTCTATCTTACAATGTAAATTATCTATTTCTAACATATATTTTTTTTAACCAACAGACCCTTCTAATGATATTTCTAATAATTTCTGAGCCTCAACAGCAAACTCCATCGGAAGCTTGTTTAGAACTTCTTTGCTAAATCCATTAACAATTAGTGCAATAGCCTTCTCTGTGTCAATACCTCTTTGATTACAGTAAAAAATTTGATCCTCACCAATTTTACTAGTAGAGGCTTCATGCTCAATCTGCGCCGATTTATTTTGAGCTTCAATATATGGGAATGTATGAGCACCACAATCGTTTCCCATCAAAAGTGAATCACATTGAGAAAAGTTTCTAGCATTTTCTGCCATAGGTGAAATTTTTACTAGTCCCCTGTAACTATTTTGAGACTTTCCTGCTGAAACTCCTTTTGAAATAATTGTGCTTTTTGTGTTCTTGCCAATGTGTATCATTTTAGTTCCAGTATCAGCCTGTTGAAAATTATTTGTAACAGCAATAGAATAAAATTCACCAATCGAATCATTTCCTTTAAGAACACATGAAGGGTATTTCCAAGTAACAGCTGAGCCAGTCTCTACCTGAGTCCAAGAAATTTTTGATCTATCATGACAAATTCCTCTTTTCGTAACAAAATTAAATACTCCACCGTTTCCATCTTTATCACCGGGAAACCAATTTTGAACAGTTGAATACTTTATTTCGGCATCATCTAACGCAATTAATTCTACAACTGCAGCATGTAGTTGATTTTCATCTCTAGAAGGGGCTGTGCATCCCTCAAGGTAACTAACATAACTTGATTCATCTGCGATTAACAAAGTTCTTTCAAATTGTCCCGTTCCAGCTTGATTAATTCTAAAATAAGTAGATAATTCCATTGGACACTTAACTCCTTTTGGTATGTAACAGAATGATCCATCGGAAAAAACAGCAGAGTTAAGTGCTGCGAAATAATTATCTCTTTTGGGAATAACAGTACCAATGTACTTTCTTACAAGCTTAGGATGGTTCTTTATAGCATCTGAAATTGAGCAAAAAATAATCCCTTTTTCTTCTAATGTATCTTTAAAAGAAGTAGCAACTGAGACAGAATCAACAACAACATCCATTGCAACTCCACTTAATCTTTTTTGTTCGTCAATTGATATCCCTAGCTTGTTAAATGTTTTGAGAAGCTCTGGGTCGACTTCGTCTAAAGACTTGAGATCTGGCTTTTTCTTAGGAGCGGAATAATAAGAGATTCCTTGATAATCAGGCTCTTTATATTTGAGGTTCGACCAAGAAGGTTTTTTCATACCTTTCCATATATTAAATGCATCCAGTCTCCATTCTGTCATCCATTTTGGTTCATTCTTTTTCTTTGAAATAGCAACAACAATTTCTTCACTGAGTCCCACAGGAAAGGTTTCAGAGTCTATATCTGTGTAAAAACCATACTCGTATTCTTTAGTTTCAAGTTGTTTCTTTAATTCTTCTTCAGTGTAAGCCATAAATAACCTTTAAACATTCGCAAATATACAATTTAATCAAGGTTTATTAAATATTTTTAAGTGTTAATAAATCTATAATTATCTTAGAAATTATAGCCATCTTTAACAGATCATTTAGCTTAAATTTGAAAAATGGATGATAAAAATAATCAAGAGGAAAATGATCTTTCTAAAATTAGTGAAGTTGAACTAATAAAAAAGATTACTAAGTCTTTCAGGAATACTAATAAATCAACAATTATTGATATTGGGGATGATGCTGCATTATTAAAGTTTGATAAAACCAATGTTACAATCTCACAAGATATATTAGTAGAAGGTGTACACTTTGACTTATCCTACATGCCTCTTAAACATCTAGGTTATAAAAGCGTTATTGTTAATATTTCAGATATTATATCAATGAACGTAAAACCTTCACATATTTTGGTATCAATTGCAGTTTCAAATAGATTTAAGATAAATGCTCTTGAAGAATTATATGAAGGAATTAATTTGGCTTGTAAAAATTATAATATTGATTTAATAGGAGGAGACACTACATCTTCAAATAAAGGTTTAATGATTTCGGTCACATGTATAGGTAATACAACAACTAGAAAAATTATTGAAAGAGGTGGTGCTAAAGTTGATGATTTATTAGTAGTATCAGGTGACTTAGGTGCAGCTTACATGGGTCTTCAAGTTTTAGAAAGAGAGAAGAATGTTTTTGAAGTTAACCCAAATTCTCAACCTGATCTTAGTCGATATACATACTGTATACAAAGACAATTAAAGCCTGAGGCTAGATTAGATGTTATTAATTATCTAGAAGAGTTAAAAATTATTCCAACTTCAATGATAGATATTAGTGATGGCCTATCAACAGAAATTAATCATTTATCTTCGGCTTCAGGATTATCATTTCATATAGTTGAGGATCAAATTCCAATATCTGATAATACAAAAACCATATGTGAAGAATTTAAAATTGACACCTCTATAGCATCTCTAAACGGAGGTGAAGATTATGAGCTTTTATTTACTACTTCAAAAAAAAATCTAAAAAAAATTCAACAATCTAACTACCTATCAGTTATTGGGACTTGTATAAATAAAAAGAACGATAATTGTATGATTACTAGTTTAGGTCAGAAAATTAATATTAATAGTTCTGGTTGGGATTCTTTTAGTGTCAATAATTAACCAAGAGCTACGTCAAGTGTCATCATTATTATAAAGCCGCCTATAAAACCAAGAGTAGCAATATCAGTATATTTATCTAATTGAGTCTCTGGGATTACCTCTTCTACTACAACAAATATCATTGCACCTGCAGCAAATGCTAGGGCATATGGAAGTATAGGTGTAAAGAATGTAACAGCAAGTGCGCCTATAACTCCAGCAACTGGTTCAACGATTGCAGATAGTTGCCCATACCAAAAACTTTTTCGTTTACTTAATCCTGACCTTCTAAGTGGCATTGCAACGGCAATGCCCTCTGGAAAATTCTGAAGACCAATACCAAACGCTAATACAACAGCTCCTGCAATTGATGCTTCAGGAATACCAGCTGCTACTCCACCAAATAATACTCCTACTGCAAGACCCTCAGGAATATTGTGAAGAGTAACTGCAAGTGTAAGAAGAGTTGTTCGCCTCCATGGAGTCTTTATCCCTTCTGGTTCTTTAAAATTTATATGAATATGAGGAAGAACCTTATCAACTCCAAATATAAATAATGCACCTAATCCAAAACCAATAGCTGCAGGCATAACTTTAATAAAACCATCACCAGCACTCATTTCAATAGCAGGAAATAATAGGCTCCAGAAGCTAGCTGCAACCATAACGCCTCCAGTAAATCCAAGCATACCATCTAAAGCCATCCTACTCATTGTCTTAAATAAGAAAACAGTTGAAGCTCCTAGCGCAGTAACTCCCCAGGTAAAAAGTGTCGCATATAAAGCTCCAACAACAGGGTTTAAACTTGAAAAGTATTCAATTATTTGGTCCATCTTTGTATATTAGAAATCAATTCTGCAAAACTATAAAATTTAAACAGCTTGGAGAAATATGACTATATAATTTGTGGTGGTGGTGCGTCAGGTTTATTACTTTCAAATGCATTTATTAAAGATGAATTCTTCAATGATAAAAAAATACTAATTATTGAAAGAGATAGTAAAACTTTAAATGACAAAACATTTGGTTTTTGGAATGATAAAGAATCTGTACTTGATGATATGGTTTTTAAAGAGTGGGAGTTCGCAGAGTTTAAAGATTCAAGTTCTTACAATACATTTTTACTTAAACCATATAAGTATAAAATGATAAAATCAGATCAATTTTATTTACACATTAGAAACAAAATTTTAAAAGCTTCAAATTTTAAATATTTAAATTCTAATATTAATGAAATTGATGAAAAAAATAGAATAGTTAAAACGGATGATGGTGAATTTAGTTCTTCAATTATTTTTTCAAGTATTTATAATGAAGTTGATTTCAAAAAATATCCCTTGTTAAAACAACATTTTATCGGATGGACTATTGAGACTAAAAGCAAGAGTTTTGATGACAACAAAATAACTTTTATGGATTTTAGTGTTGATCAAAAAGATGAAATTAGATTTATGTACATATTACCATTTTCAAAAAACAAAGCCTTGGTTGAATATACTCTATTCTCAAAAGAGTTAATAAGTGATAATGAATATGAAAAAGAAATTAAAAGTTATCTTAAAAAAAATAATATTATAAATTATTCCGTTAAAGATAAAGAAAAGGGTATGATCCCCATGACATGTTACCCTTTCTTTGAGAATAATACGGATAATTATTTTCAAATTGGAACTGCTGGTGGATGGTCTAAACCAAGCACAGGTTACACCATTAAAAATTCAATAAAAAAAATCGATATTATAGTTTCGTCCTTGAAACAAAAGAAACCTTTATCAAAAATTAGATTTAAAAATAGATTTTGGTATTATGACCTTTTATTTTTGGATGTTTTAATTGCTTCAAAGGGTAAAGGATCTAAAGTTTTTTCTGACCTATTTAAAAATAACGATCCAATAAAAATATTTAAATTTTTAGATGAAAAAACATCAGTTCTAGAAGAGCTTTCTATATTTCTCTCGGTTGATATTAAGACTTTTGTTAGGTCTTTATTTAAAAGAATTTCAAATCTCTCTATTTAATAGAGTTTTAGAAAATTGATTCAACTTTCTCTTGGTATCGTTATCTAATTCTAGCTTGTTAATTAGTTGATCTGCTTTGTCAAAATAAACTTTAACTTTATTTTTTACATATTTCAATGCACCCGAAGTTTCATAAAATAATTTGATAGAATTAATTTTTTCCGATTCGGCTATTTCATTAGAATTAAAAATATTTTCAAATTCTAATTTCTTTTCTGACTCTAATTTTAAGTTTGTGAAAAGATATAATAAAGTTTTCTTCTTTTCTATAATATCCCCCCCTATTTTTTTTCCAAACTTTTCCTGATCTCCGAAGCAATCGAGTAAATCATCTTCTAATTGAAAAGCTATCCCAAGATTCAATCCTATTTCATATAATAGATTAGTATTTAAATCATTAGCCTCTGCAACAATACCTCCAAACATAAATGAACAGCCTATGAGAACTGCTGTTTTATTTTTAATCATCTCAAAATATTCATTCTCCGTAATGTCATTTTTAGATGCAAAATCCATATCTGCTTGTTGGCCTTCACAAACTAGTCTTGATATTTCAGTAAGTTTTTTTGATAAATGTATATATTTTGAGTCTTGATATTGGTTTAAAACCTCGTAAGAGATTATAAGCATTACGTCTCCAGATAAAATCCCAGTATTATTATCCCATTTTGAATTTATAGTCTTTTTACCTCTTCGCAACATAGAATTATCCATGATATCATCATGTGCCAAAGTGAAATTGTGAAAAATTTCTAACGCTGCTGCTGCTGGAAGTGTGTCAGATATTTTACCCCCCAAAAGTTCAGATACATTTAATGCTATTATTGGTCTTAATCTTTTACCCCCTGATTCTAAAAGATATTTTACAGGATTGTATAGGTTTTCTGGTTTAGTATATTTTAGTTCTTTTTTTAGGTAATCCTCAAAAATTTTAATGTATTCAGTCATTCTTATTAATTGATTCAAAAATAAATATACTTTTTAATTTATTGTTAATTTTTTATTAATCATTTGTTTAATTCAATTGTTTAAATTTAATTTGCAGTCATTTTAATCATGAAGAAAGAATATTCTGAAACTGAAATAAAAATTAAAACTGCGGCTAAATCTCTTTTTTTAAAAAAGGGTTATAGTGCTACAACTACCAGAGAGATTGCAAAGGAATCTGACATTAACCTAGCACTGTTAAATTATTATTTCACAAGTAAATGGAAATTATTTGAAATAATAATGTTCGAGACTCTTTTCGATTTCTTAAGTAAAATGGTAGAGGTCTATAATGATGAAAAAACTTCATTAGAAGAAAAAATTAAACTCACCTGTGAGAAATACATAGACATGACAATAGCTGAACCCCTACTTCCAACTTTTGTATTAAATGAACTAAAAAACAATCCTACTTCCTTTTTAAAAATGCCATCAACTAAAATGATCATGAAGTCAAGGCTTGTTGCACAATATCAAGAAGGGGTAAAAAAAGGAATATATACTAAAGTAGAGCCAATCCATTTTGTAACAAATATCATGAGCTTAATAGTTTTCCCATTTATGTGTAGCCCAATATTAAAGAAGATGGAGAAGCTTAATACAAAGGAGTTCAATACACTTATGCTTGAGAGAAAAAAATCAATCCCTAAATGGATAATCAAAATGATAAAAAAATGAGAAAACTTTTATTAGTACTATTTATATCAAACATATGTTATTCTCAATCAGAGGTGGTTAGCTTAAGCATAGAAGATGCTGTAAAATATGGAATTGAAAATAACAGAAATTTAAAGAATGCGGAGAGAGAAATACAAATGGCATATCAGGAAAGGTGGAAAACTATCGCAATCGGACTGCCTAATGTATCACTAGATTTAAACTATTTAAATAACTTAGAACTCCCAACTTCATTAATTCCTGCTGAATTTTTTGGTGGAAACAAAGGAGATTTTTCTGAGATTCAGTTTGGCACAGAACAGACTGCGATTGGATCTGTTAGAATGGAGCAATTATTATTTGATGGTTCATGGTTAGTTGGTTTGGAATATAGTAAAATCTTTCTTGCAACTTCTGAGAATTTTTATGAAAAAACATTGCTGGAAGTAAGAGAAGGCATTGTTAAACTGTATAGTCTTGTTGCCACCCTCAATGAAGGAATCTCTCTTTTAGAAAACAACCTTGAAAACTTCAAAAAAGATCTTAATGAGGTAAATGAACTATACAAAAATGGGTTTCAAGAGGAAGAGAATGTAGAACAAATAAGGATAACACTTGCACAAGCAGAGCTTTCTTTACTTCAGGCAATTAAAACTAGAGACAACCAAATAAATCTTTTAAAATTAGTTTTAGGCATAAATATTAATGATGAATTGGTTCTTGTAACATCACTAGATGACTTTATAGGAAATAATGTAGTTTTTGGAAATTCATTTGAAGATTTTGACACAGATAAAAATGTTGATATAAAAATTTCACAAAATATGTTTGATACAAAAAGAATTGAATACAAATTGGAAAAATCAAAACAGCTACCAAAGATTTCTGGTTTCGTCAGTGGAACATATACTGGATACAATAATGAATTTAACTTCACTGATAAATCACAAAGTTGGTTTGGCTCCTCAGTGGTAGGTGTTAATTTAGAAATTCCATTATTTAATGCAAATAGGATGAACGTATCATCTCAAAAGGCCAAGATTGCTATGGAACAAGCTAGAGCAAACCTTGAGGAGCAAGAAGAAAAGACTCAGGCTGAAGTTATACAAAAGCTTAATGACTATCAATTGGCTAACAAATCTCTTAGTGTTAATGAACAAAACATGAATCTAGCCATCTCAATTGAAGATAAGAATTCAATAAAATTTTTTGAAGGCTTAGTTTCATCATTTGAACTTAGACAAGCGCAAATTCAATTGTTAGATTCACAACAAAAATATTTGAATTCTGTGATAGAATTGATTTCAATTAAAACCGAATTAGAAACTTTATACAACAATTAATCATGAATAAACTCTACGCATTATTTATAGTTACAATAATAATTGGATGTGACTCGTCAAGAAATTTATCTATAGAAAGTCTTATAGAAAACAAAGATTTGGATGAATTAAAAAAAAGGAAAAAAGAATATGTAGATCAAATGAACATAATGAAAGTTGAACTAAACGAGATAAACAATGGTATTTCCTTTTTAGATGAAAACGAAAGACTTACTCTTGTATCAGATTATGAGATTAAACAGCAAGAGTTTAACAGTTACATTGAGACTCAAGCAAATCTTAAAACCAGAAAAAATATTCTAATTCTTTCTGAGTTTCAAGGTACATTAGAACGAGTTTTTGTAGAAGAAGGTCAAGAAGTAAGGAAAGGTGCTTTATTAGCTCAAATTAATGACTCTGGTCTTCAAGAACAATTAGAGCAGTTGGTAATTCAGACAAATTTTGCAAAAGAAAATTTTGAAAGGGTTCAAAGGCTTTGGGATAACAATATTGGATCTGAAATGCAATACCTAAAAAGTAAAGCAGATTATGAAACAAGTCAAAAGGGAGTTGAACAAATGAGAGACATGCTCTCAAAAACAAAAATTTATGCACCATTTGATGGAACAATAGATGAGATTATATCAAACCCAGGATCTAATTTAATACCTGGAATTAGTCAAATACTTAGATTAGTAAACCTTGAAAAAGTTTATGCAGAGGCTTTTGTGTCTGAGAAGTATATATCTAATGTTAATACCAAAACGGAGGCATTAGTTAGAATTCCTCTTTTAGGTAAAGAAATAAAATCAGTTATTACTCAAACTGGTAGCTTTATAAACCCAAATAACAGGACATTCCGCATTGAAGTGCCTGTTGAAAATCCCGATAAAAAAATAAAGCAAAACTTAGACGCCAAGATTAGAATAAACATCTACAAAAAAGATGATGCATTGGTAGTACCGTTAAGAATAATCAGAGAAGATGCCTCTGGAGAGAATTATTTGTATGTAATGAATGAAGATGTAAAAGAGGGGGTATATATTACTAAAAAAACATATGTAAAACTTGGTAATAAAAGCAATAAAGATGCTGAAGTGGTTGACGGGCTAAATGTAGGTGATTTAATTGTTCTTGAAGGAGCTAATATTGTAGAGGACTCTCAAAGAGTTAAACTAATCAAATAGAATGAATAAAAAAAACAGAGAGTTTTTTCTCTCAAGTTGGGCAATAGAGAATAAAACCATTATATATATTTTAATGGTTATTTTTCTTATCTCAGGAATTACTGCATACAATACAATGCCAAGAGAACCATTTCCTGAAATAAATACTACAAATGTTTTTGTCGCAACAGTTTTTCCAGGAAACAGTGCTGAAGAGATTGAGAAACTAGTCACTAACCCATTAGAAGAGGAAATAAAGGGAGTTAAAGGTCTTGTTGAACTTGAATCGAGCTCATATGAAGGTATATCAGTAATAAATGTTGAGTTTGATGATGAGGTATTAATTGAAGTGGCGAGGCAGCGAGTAAAGGATTTAGTTGACAATGTAACTGTAAGGGATGACTGGCCTACTTTTAACAATTCAAAAATTGATCCAAGTGTTACAGAGTTCGACTTTGCTGAGAGATACCCAGTACTCAATATAACTTTATTAGGAGATTATACTGTTGAAGAGTTAAAAAAATATGCTGAATATCTTGAACTCAGAATTGAGAGGTTACCTGAAATCAAATCTGTAGAAATTAGAGGGCTTCAAGATTTTGAGGTAGAGATTGCTGTGGATCCTTTTATGATGAATTCGACCAAAACAAGTTTTACAGATATAATATCATCAATATCTCAAGAAAATGTTACAATTTCAGCTGGAAACATTGTTTCAGACGGTCAAAGAAGAAATGTTAAGATTGTTGGAGAAATTTCGTCTCCTGATGAGTTAGAAAATATTATTGTTAATACAAACAAAGGTCCAGTTTACCTAAAAGACGTTGCTTCTGTTTCATTTAAGGAGAAAGAGGCAACATCATATGTAAGGTACTTTGAGAAAAAAACTGTAGGTCTAGAAGTTATTAAAAGAGGTGGAGAAAATGCAATTTTTGCATCTAATTCAATTAGAGAAATAATTGATAAGGCTAAAGTAAATTTTCTTCCTTCAAATCTAGAAGTTAATGTGATTAACGATCAATCTGACTATACCATAAATTCAGTTAATGACTTAATGAATAACCTAATATTTGGGATAATCTTAGTCGTTTCTGTTATCACATTCTTTTTGGGAATTAGAAATGCTCTATTTGTTGGTTTTGCAATACCAATGTCAATGTTCCTATCATTATTTTTTCTGTCCTTATTTGGATTTACCCTTAACAGAATGGTACTATTTGGATTGGTAATGGGGCTAGGACTTTTAGTTGATAATGGAATAGTTGTAGTGGATAATATTTACAGACTCATGAAAGAAGAGGGGCTTTCAAGAATTCAAGCTGCAAAACTTGGAATTGGTGAAGTAGCGCTTCCTATAATTGTTTCTACAGCAACAACAATTGCTGCTTTTATACCACTTGGAACATGGCCAGGAATTATAGGAGAGTTTATGATTTATTTTCCAATTACACTTTCTGCAATTCTTGGTTCATCTCTAATTGTAGCAATCTTTTTCAATTCAATGCTTGTGTCAAATTTCATGACGGTTGAAGAAAATGGGTTAAATAATAAAAACCTTTACAGGGCCACATATTTTTTAGGAAGTATTGGAATTATTTTTCTGATTTTTAGTTCAACTAGGATCTTTGGCTCACTATTTCTATTGATAACTATTTTTCTTTGGCTTTATAAAATATTCTTAAAAAAGCAGATTGATAAATTCAAGGATAAAATTTTACCAGTATTAGAAAATAACTATTCAAAATTTTTAGCATATGCATTATCTGGTATTAAGCCATATCTATTTATTTCAGGTACTTTTGGAATATTTATCTTCTCTATTTTTTTAATGGGTATTTTCCCTCCTAAAATCGAGTTTTTTCCAGATAATGAGCCCCAACAAATTTTAGTTTCTGTTGAATACCCAGAAGGAACGGACATATTAAAAACAAATGAGACATCAAGACTTGTTGAAAACGAAATATACAGCGTTATCAATAACCCAAAGTATTTAGATACGAACTATAATTTTTTAGTTGAATCATCAATTACAAATGTTGGAGATGGAGCATCAGATTCCTCCTTGGGATCAGGGGGAACTCCTCATAAATCTCTAATAACCATGACAATGAGGGAATTCAAATATAGAAGAGGTTTATCAAGTGAAGATCTTAGAAAAGAGATACAACTAAATTTGATTGAAAAATTTCCTGGAATTGCAATTTTAGTTGAGAAAGACTCTCAAGGTCCACCCTCTAGTTATCCTGTTAATATTGAGATATACGGTGACGACTATGAGCAGCTTATTGAGACTGCTATTTCGATGAAAAATTTCTTAAATCAGGAAAATATAGAAGGTATTGAACAATTAAAAATAGATGTAACCAAGAGTAAACCTGGCTTAGAATTCTTGGTTGATAAAAAGAAGGCTGGAGAATTAGGTATTCCTGCTGGCCTTGTAGGTCAAACTATTAGAAATTCAATAATTGGTACCAAAGCTGGAGTCTTTAAACTCGATGGCGAGGATTATGAGATTAATGTTAGATTTGAAAATGAGTTTAAAAATGATTTAAGTTCAATACTAAATCAAAATATAATATTTAGAGACCAATCTTCAGGAGTTATTAAAGAAGTTCCAGTAGCATCTGTTGTTCAAGAAAAAAATACTGCAGCATTTAATGCAATTAAACATATAGATTTACAAAGAGTTGTTACCTTATACTCTTCAATTTTAGCAGGTTCTAATGCAAATCAAATTGTTAACACAGCAGAAATAGCTTTAAGTGGATTTGAGACACCTGAAAATGTAAGTTTCAAGTTCACTGGAGAAATTAAGGAACAAGAAGAAAATCAAGAATTTTTATCTTCAGCTCTTTTAACTGCTATTTCTCTTATAATTTTATTGTTAGTCTTTCAATTTAATTCTGTTTCGAAACCATTGATTGTTCTAATTTCAATCATATTAAGTTTTACAGGTGTTTTTCTTGGGATAGTTATTTTTAATTTAACGTTTAGTATTTTGATGACAATGCTTGGTATCATATCATTAGCTGGAATAGTAGTAAATAACGCTGTTGTATTAATAGACTACACAGACCTATTATTCAAAAGAAAAAAAATTGATTTGAATCTATCAAAAAAGGAATTAATTGACAAAGATTCAGCTCTTGAACTAGTTAAAATAGCGGGAAAGGCCAGACTCAAACCAGTTTTATTAACTGCCATTACAACAATTTTTGGTTTAGTTCCTCTTGCTGTTGGTCTTAATATTGATTTCTTCACTTTACTATCAGATTTTAATCCAAATATCTATTTTGGAGGTGATAACGTAATTTTTTGGGGACCTCTTGCTTGGACTGTTATTTTTGGAATCACTTTTGCAACTTTTCTAACCTTAGTTATTGTTCCAACAATGTACTTTTTAATACATCTTGGTCGAATCAAACTAAAAAATATCTAGTTATATTTACATATAATTTTTATGAATCGAACTAACAATTGTGGGGAACTATCTAAAGCTAACATTAATCAAAATGTAAAACTTTCTGGTTGGGTAAATAAGGTTAGAGAAAAAGGCTTTATTATTTGGATCGACATAAGAGATAGGTATGGCGTTACACAATTAGTATTTGATAAAGAGAGATCAAGTGAAGAGCTATTTGATGCAGCCAGTAAAATTGGTAGAGAGTTTGTAATTGAAATTGAAGGAACTGTTATAGAAAGAAAAAATATTAATGAAAAAATAAGTACAGGAGAAATAGAAATTCTTGTATCAAATCTCAAAGTTCTAAACAAATCTCTAGTTCCACCATTTACTCTTGAAGATGAATCAGATGGCGGTGAAGAATTAAGAATGAAATACAGGTATCTTGACATCAGAAGAGAACCAGTAAAGGAAAATTTAATTTTTAGGCACGAGTTATCACTTGAAGTGAGAAATTATCTTTCGGATAATGGATTCATTGATATTGAGACTCCATGTTTGATTAAGTCCACCCCAGAAGGTGCAAGAGACTTTATTGTTCCAAGTAGACTTAACCCTGAACATTATTATGCATTACCTCAATCACCTCAAATTTTCAAACAGTTGTTGATGATAGGTGGACTTGATAAATATTATCAAATTGTAAAATGTTTTAGAGATGAGGATTTAAGAGCTGATAGACAACCCGAGTTTACCCAAATTGACTGTGAAATGTCTTTTGTAAATCAAGAAGATATTTTTAAGCAATTTGAAGGATTAATGTCCAGATTATTTTCTAGATTTTTAAAACAAGATAATGTTAAGTTTGAAAGAATGACCTATAAAGATGCCATAGAAAATTATGGGATTGACAAACCTGACCTTCGATATGATATGAAAATCACTGATATAACAAATGAAGTAAAAGGTAAAGGTTTCCAAGTTCTAGATACCAATGAATTTTCATGTTGTATTAAAGTTGAAAATAAATCTGAACTTACAAGAAAAGAGATTGATAGCTTAACTGAATGGATTAAAAGACCACAAATTGGAGCTACTGGACTATTGTGGATTAAACATAATGTAGATTCTTCAGTAAAATCCTCATTTGATAAGTTTTTTTCAGAAGAAGATTTAAAAATAGTTATAGAAAAAGTATCTTCTAAGCCTGGAGATATAATATTTATTTTATCTGGTAACAAGACGGAATCTTTGACTCAAATTGGCTCATTAAGGATAGAACTTGCAAAAAGATTTGAATTGATTAATTATGAAAAAATTTGCCCAATTTGGGTTACCGATTTTCCTCTTTTTGAATGGGATGAGGATGAAAAAAGATTTTTTTCCATGCATCATCCTTTTACATCAGCTAAACCTGAACATATAAAATTGTTAGACACAGAGCCTGAAAAAGTTATTGCAAATGCATATGATTTAGTTCTAAATGGAAATGAAATAGGCGGTGGATCAATAAGAATTCATGATTTTGATACCCAAATGAAAATATTTGAACTATTAGGTATGAGCAAAGAAGAATATACAAGTCAATTTGGGTTTTTAATTGATGCATTAAAATATGGAGCACCACCTCACGGAGGTATTGCATTTGGGCTTGATAGACTTGCAGCAGTTCTTAAAGGAAAAGATGTAATCAGAGATTTTATAGCCTTCCCAAAAAATAATTCTGGTAAAGACCTTATGATTGATGCTCCATCAAGGTTAACTAAAGAACAATTAAAAGATTTATCAAATTAAACCACTTGAAATTTTTAGTTAAAATATTATCATATATAGTCTTTATTGGAGTATTTATTGGAATATTCTCTAAAGAAATTTTAGGAGAACAAATCGGAGATATTATAATTGGTGTTTCAGTCCTTACTGGAACCTTTATATTTATGCCCTTATTTCTTGCCTTAAGATGGAAGGGGAAAAAATTAAAAGATTATACACTAAGTGAGGAAAATATTAGAAAAATGAGAGAAAAAGCTGATGAATTTTAATCTCTAATCTTTTTGAAAAACTTATCTAGTAAATCTTTAGATTCACTTTCCATAATACCAGAAATAGTTTTAATTTCCCTGTCTATTTCTAAATTATAGCTTGAAAAACCTCTTTTTTTATCTGAAGCTGCATAAACTATAGTGTCAATTTTAGACCAATATATTGCACCATAACACATTAAGCATGGCTCTAGGGTGCAATAAAGAATACATTTATTTAAATTCTTAGTGTTTAAAAAGTTTTGTGCAGATGTAATTGCAATAAGTTCAGCATGTGCAGTTGAATCATTTAGTAGCTCAACCATATTTGATGATTTAGAAATGATTTCACTCTCATATACAATAACACAACCAACCGGAACCTCATCTTTATAAAAGGCGTAGTTTGCTTCTTCAAATGCTTTTTTCATAAAATAATTATGATCTTTTTTCATATTGCTAATTTACAAAATAGGTGTATTGATTTTTCGAATATATATCTTTGTATATTGACATAAATTTTTTTCACAGTTTTAATGGAAAGTTCAAAAAAGCTTTTTTTACTTGATGCTTATGCACTAATATACAGGGGTTATTATGCATTTATTAAAAATCCTAGGATCAATTCAAAAGGGACTGATACTTCTGCAATATTAGGATTTATGAACTCTCTTTTGGAAATAATTAGAACTCAAAATCCAGATTACATTGCTGTAGCTTTTGATAAAGGTGGGTCAATTACAAGATCTGAAATGTTTACTGAATATAAAAGTAATAGAGATAAAACTCCAGAACCTATATTGGTTGCTATACCATATATTAAAGAGATACTAAATTCTATGAATATATCTATTCTTGAAAAAGAAGGATATGAAGCAGATGATATAATTGGAACTGTTGCTAAAGATGCAGAGAAAAATAATTTTAAAGTATATATGGTAACACCAGATAAAGACTTTGCCCAACTTGTATCAGATAACATTTTCCTCTGTAAGCCAGCCAGAATGGGTAATAGTATGGAAATATGGGGAGTTGACGAGGTTAAGGAAAGGTTTGAAGTAGACTCACCAGAGCAAGTAATTGATTATTTAGGAATGATGGGAGATTCGGTTGATAATATTCCTGGACTACCAGGGGTTGGGGATAAAACTGCAAAAAAATTTATAAAAGAATATGGCAATTTAGAAACACTACTTGAAAATTCACATGAAATCACAGGTAAACTTGGGGAAAAAATTGCAGATAATAAGGAGCTTGGAATTTTATCAAAAAAACTTGCAAAAATAATTCTTGATGTCCCTGTAAAATATGAGTTAAATGACTTTGAATTATCTGATCCTGATAATAAAAGTGTCATGAAAATTTTTGATGAGCTTGAATTTAGAAGAATGAAAGAGACTTTTTATAAAATTTTTGGATTTGAAAATTCCAATGGTGATGTTCAAGAATTAGTTCAGGGGAATTTATTTGGTGAAAATAATCAAACTCATGATAAATCAAACTTCAGCAAGAGTGATTCTTACTATCAAAGAATTGATTCAAGTCAAGAGTTAGAGTATTTGGTTAATAAACTATTAATGCAAAAAATTGTTGCATTTGATACTGAAACAGAAGGGTTAGACTCACTAGATACTGAAATTGTCGGAATTTCATTTTCATGGATAGAAAAAAAGGGGTTCTATGTTCCAATTGAAAACAGTAAGTCTCTTCAAAAAGAATATTTTGAAATTATGAGGCCTTTTTTTGAAAATAAAGAGATAACTAAAGTTGGCCATAATCTTAAGTTTGATATAAAGGTATTATTTAAATATAATATTGAAGTCTCAGGACCATTATATGATACTATGGTAGCTCATTACCTAATCAACCCCGACATGAGACATAATCTTGATACCTTATCTGAATCTTACTTAAACTACTCTCCAATATCAATTGAGAGCCTTATCGGCAAAAGGGGGAAAAACCAAGGGTCTATGAGAGATGTTTCTATTAAAAAACTAACTGATTATGCAGCTGAAGATGCTGATCTTACTCTTCAATTAAAACAAATTTTTGATGAAGAGATGAAAACAAACAAGGTTGAGGAAATATTTTGGGATATTGAGGTTCCAATGATCCGTGTTCTTGCAGATATGGAAAAAGAGGGAATAAGCATAGATAGTAGATACTTATATAATTTAGACAAAGTATTTGAATCTGAGCTTGATAAATTAAAAAGTGGAATTTTTGAAAAATCTGGTGAAGAGTTTAATCTTAATTCTCCAAAGCAACTTGGGGATATTTTATTTGATAAGTTGAAATTAGTATCAAAACCAAAAAAAACTAAAACTGGACAATACTCTACTTCAGAAGAGGTTTTATCTAGTCTAGCTAATGAACATGAAATTATAAGGAGCATATTAGAATGGAGATCATTAGATAAACTTCAAAATACTTATGTTAGATCTTTGCCTAATGAAGTAAGTTCTAGAACAGGTAGGATTCATACAAAATTTAATCAGACTGTTACAACTACTGGTCGTTTAAGTAGTAATAATCCTAATCTACAGAATATACCGATCAGGACAGAAAATGGTCAAAAAATTAGAGAAGCGTTTATTCCAAAAAATCAAGATTTTGAGCTTCTAGCTGCTGATTATTCTCAGATTGAATTAAGAGTAATAGCATCAATAAGTAAGGATAAGAGTATGATTGATGCATTCGTTAAAAATCAAGATATTCATACCATAACTGCCTCAAAAATTTATAATGCAGATCCAGAAAATATCACAAGAGAACAAAGAGGCAACGCTAAAACCGTAAATTTTGGAATAATATATGGTGTTTCTGCATTTGGACTAAGCCAACAGACAAACTTATCAAGATCTGAATCAAAGATTATGATTGATAATTATTTTGAAAATTATCCTGGACTAAAAGATTATATGTCCAGTCAGATTGATTTTGCAAGAAATAAAGGTTATGTAGAGACTATAATGGGAAGAAGACGATATTTACAGAATATTAACTCACAAAACAATATGTTGAGGAGTGGTGCTGAAAGAAATGCTATCAATGCACCCATTCAAGGAAGCGCTGCTGATATTATCAAAATTGCAATGATAAGAATTCATGAAAAGTTCAAAGAGCAGTCCTTAAAATCAAAAATGTTACTTCAGGTTCATGATGAGCTTGTTTTTGATGTACATAAATCAGAAAAAGATATGGTTAAGAAAATAGTCCAAGATACTATGGAATCTGCTGTACAACTTGATGTTCCCCTTAAAATTGACTTAGAATTTGGAAAAAACTGGTTAGAGGCACATTAATTAAAAAAAAGTTTTTTTAAAATTTTTTATAATTGTACATTTGCACGCCTAGATTTAATCTATTATGACTAAAACAAGTTATAAAACTATATCTGCTAATAGTAAAACAGTGAACAAAGAATGGGTACTTGTTGATGCTGCTAAATTACCATTGGGTAGGACTGCTTCAATAGTTGCGACTCTTTTAAGAGGAAAGCATAAGACTAACTTTACACCTCATGTTGATTGCGGTGATAATGTAATTGTTATAAATGCTGAGAAGGTTGAGCTATCTGGTGATAAATGGAGTCAAAAACAGTATATTAGTCATACTGGGTATCCTGGCGGGCAAAGAATTATTACTGCTGATAAACTTCATAAAAAAAATAATATTAAGCTTGTTGAGAAGGCTGTTAAAGGTATGTTGCCCAAAAATAAGCTTGGTGCTGATTTATACAGAAACCTTAAAGTTTTTCCAGGTGCAGAACATAGTCATGAAGCACAGAAACCAAAATTAATTGACGTTAATAGTAAAATATAATGGAAGTAATTCACAAAATTGGAAGAAGAAAAACCTCTGTAGCTAGAGTATATATGTCAGAAGGTAAGGGTAATATCTCTGTTAACAAAAAAGACTACTCAGATTTTTTTAGTACAGCTGCATTACAATATAAAATTCTTCAGCCATTCAATTTAACGGAAACTAAAGATAAATTTGATTTATCAGTTAGTGTAAAGGGTGGTGGTATAAATGGACAAGCTGAAGCAATAAGACTTGCTATATCTAGAGCATTAGTTGAATTCAATGAAGAATTTAAATCTATATTAAAATCAGAAGGCCTAATGACTAGAGATCCTAGAATGGTTGAGAGAAAGAAATTTGGTCAAAAGAAAGCAAGAAAGAAATTCCAATTCTCAAAAAGATAAATTATGGCTAAGACAGACGTTAAAGAATTATTGGACGCAGGTGTACATTTTGGTCACTTAACAAGAAAGTGGAACCCAAATATGGCACCTTATATTTATATGGAGAGAAATGGTATTCATATAATCAATTTATACAAAACTGCTGCAAAACTCGAAGAATCTGTAAACGCAATAAAAAAAATAGTACTTTCTGGTAGAAAAATTCTTTTTGTTGCTACAAAAAAACAAGCTAAAGATATTGTAGCTGAAAAAGCTGATTCAGTAAATATGCCATACATAACAGAAAGATGGCCTGGTGGAATGCTTACTAATTTTGTTACTATAAGGAAAGCTGTCAAAAAAATGAATGCAATTGACAGAATGAAAGCAGATGGTACTTTTGAGACCTTATCCAAAAAAGAGAAACTTCAAGTTGACAGACAAAGAGCTAAGCTTGAGAAAAATCTTGGCTCAATCTCTGATATGACAAGATTACCAGGTGCTATCTTTGTTGTAGACACATTAAATGAAAAAATATCTGTTCAAGAAGCACAAAAATTAAATATTCCAATTTTTGCTATGGTTGATACAAATTCTGATCCTAATGAAGTTGACTTCATTATTCCTTCAAATGATGACGCATCAAAATCCATAGAGAAAATCTTAGACATAGTATGTAGTGCAATTAAAGAGTCATTGGAAGAAAGAAAGAAGGAAAAAGAAATTGATGAACAAAAGAAACTAGAAGAAGCTGAGGCTATATCTAATGCCGATGATACTGATGCTTCTGAAGAAGAATAACCTCTAAATTTTACCAAATTGAAAATAACTGCATCTGATGTAAATAAGTTAAGACAAGCTACAGGAGCTGGTATGATGGACTGTAAAAAAGCTCTTGAAGAATCCGGTGGAGACTTTGACAAAGCAATAGAAGTACTTCGAAAGAAAGGGCAAAAAGTTGCTGCGAACAGGGCAGATAGAGAATCATCTGAAGGTGTTGTGTTAGCTAAAGTTAATTCAGATAATACATCTGGGATTATAATTTCTCTTAATTGTGAAACTGATTTTGTTGCAAAAAATGATGATTATGTTCAATTGGCTCAAAGATTATCTGATCATGCCCTGGGTTTTACTGATAAAGAATCTTTCTTAGACTCTGATTTTGAAGGTATGAAGGTTTCAGAAAAACTGTTAGAACAAACAGGTATTATTGGTGAAAAAATTGAAATAGGTTCTTTTGAGCATATATCTGCAAGCTTTGTAGGATCATACATCCATGCCGGGAACAAAATTGCATCAATTGTTGGTTTTTCAGAAAACTTTGATAATGCTGGTGATGTTGGTAAAGATTTATCTATGCAAATAGCTGCTATGAATCCAGTTGCTATAGATGAGAATGGAGTTAGCCAGGAAATCATTGCTAAAGAAATTGAAATTGCTAAAGATCAGCTTAGACAAGAGGGTAAGCCTGAGGAAATGTTAGATAATATTGCTAAGGGCAAGCTTAAAAAGTTTTTCAAAGAAAACACTCTTATTAATCAGCAATTCATAAAGGACAGCAAAATAAGCATTTCACAATATATTAAAGGTTTCTCTGAATCAGTTGAAGTAACTGATTTTTCTAGAGTGGGAATATAATTGTTTGTTAATAGAAGCTTGCATTTATGATGCTACTCTCCTAATTTTATTGAAAAATAATGAATCAAATTAAATCTATTTTCTCTTGGCTTAATAGTTTTCTGGAAAAAGCTAGAATCATAATGCTTAATATAGCTACAGCCATCGTTTTGATTTTTTTTATAATATTAATTTTTGGGCCAATAACATCTATAGAATCAGAAGTTAAAGATCCAAGTGGCAGAGTACTATTCATTGATCCTGTGGGAACTGTAGTTGACCAAGAAGTGTTTAGTTCAGATTTTCTGCTTGAAATTGCTACAGGATCCTCAACTGAACAAATTCAAACAAGAGATCTTATTCAATTAATAAGAGCTGCAGGCCAAGATGAAGATGTTCCTGCTGTGCTTGTTGATTTCTCATCCACAAGCTTTGCTGGACCAACTACAGCAATAAATATTGCAAAAGAGTTGAAGTCACTTCGTGATTCAGGTAAAAGGGTAATTGCTTTCAATGATCGTTTGTCTACTACTTCTTATCTCATGGCCTCTCAAGCATCTGAGATCTGGCTACATCCTGTTGGGAGTATAAGCATTAGAGGCATAGGAGGAGTTCGTGCCTACCAAAAAGAGCTTTATGAAAATTTAAAAATCAATTTTCACAATTATTCCCAAGGTGATTTCAAATCTGCAGTTGAGTCAAATACAAGAACTAACATGTCAGAAAATGACAAGATGCAAAGAGAAGATCTGCTCAATCCAATTTGGGATGAAATGAAATTCCTTATGGCGCAGGGGCGTGGTATTGAAATAAATGATTTGCAATCTTTTGCAGATGAATACATCGGATTTTTTGGAGAGGCTGAAATTGGAAATATTGCCTATGCTTTAGAAAAAAATATTATTGATGGTACAAAATCATTTCCTGAATTTCGTCAGTATATGATTGAAGAATTTGGTTTAGATGAAGAAGCTGAAACGGAAACTTATAAAACTATTTCTTATAATGACTATAAAAAGCAAATAAGTAAAGATTATTCTAATAGTGATAATCAAATAGCTGTAATAACTGTTGAAGGAGTAATCATGGAAGGAGAAATCATGCAAGGAGTTGCTGGAGCTAATGGGATAGTGAATCAAATAAGATCAGCTCATGAAGATGAAAATACAAAAGCTATTGTCTTCAGGGTAAATAGTCCTGGTGGATCTGTAATTGCCAGTGAAATGATGAGAGATGAGTTAATCGCTGCTAAAAGAAAAGGAATAAACGTGATTGTATCTATGGGGGACTATGCAGCATCTGGAGGAGTGTACATCTCAACTCCAGCTGATTATATTTTTGCTGAACCCACAACAATTACTGGCTCCATTGGAGTTGCAATTGCCATTCCAACATTTGAAAATGCTATGGATTACATTGGAGTAAATTTTGATGGAGTGTTTACCTCAAAGTACGCAGGATGGGATCCTACTCAAGCCATTGATGATAATTTAGATAAAATTTTTGAAAGCTGGGGTGCTGATGTATACGATCGATTTGTCAACTTTGTAGCTGAGTCAAGATCTAAATCATATGAGGACATAATAAATATTGCAGGTGGTAGAGTCTGGATTGCAAAAAGTGCTAAAGAAATTGGTTTAGTGGATGAGATTGGTGGAATTAATGATGCCATTACGTATGCAGCCAAAATATCAGAGTTAGAAGATTATAAAATAAAGTATTATAGTGAATCACCATCACCTGAGGCATTAATTCTCGAAGAATTAATTGAAAATTTTGATGTGTCTATTAGAGATACTAAAGTATTTTCAGCACTCAACGGTATAGCAAAACTATATGAAACCTTAATAGGAATTCAAGAACCAAAAGCATTATTAACTTGTAATGACTGTTTAGTGAATCTTGATTAATTAAAAAGGTAGATCATCCTCTGTCAAATCACTTGGTGAATCTGTATCAGGTTCCATAGGCAGATCAGCAGGGGCTGAATCCATAACTTGATCATCTAGTGACTCTATTCTCCATCCTTGAATGGAATTGAAATATTTTATTCCTTGATCAGGACTTTCCCATTCTCTCCCTCTTATGTTAATTCCTATTCTAACAGTTTGACCTATATTGAAGTTATCTAGAAGTTCACAATTATTTTGAACAAATTCAATCAATATATGTTGAGGGTATTGATCCTCAGTTGTTAGGACTAATTCTCTTTTTCGGAAACCGTTGTCTCCATATGTTTTTATATCTCCAATAAGTTTTATTTTTCCAAGTAATTCCATTATATATAAGATTTTATTTTGTTCATAGTTTCAATAAATTGATTCTCTGTCATGTTAATTTTAGAATCAAAAGACATATCATTCATATTATTAATTGGGATAAGATGAACATGTACATGAGGAACCTCTAGTCCAATAACACTCATTCCAACTCTTTCGCAAACTACAGCTTTTTTTATTGCGTTAGCAATTTTTTTGGAGAAAATAATAAGTTCAGACAAAGTTTTATCATCCAAATCAAATATCTGATCTACCTCTTTTTTGGGTATACACAATGTATGACCTATAGTGTTTGGGTTTATATCCAAAAACGCAAGAAAGTTTTCATCTTCGTAGATTTTAAATGATGGTATCTCACCCGATATTATTTTTGAAAAAATTGATGCCATTATCTTGAAATTTCTAGAATCTCAAACTTAACATTCCCGCTAGGTATTTCTATCTCTACAGAATCACCTGTCTTTTTACCTAAAAGTCCTTTACCAATTGGAGAATCAACAGATATTTTTCCTTGAGCAAGGTTTGCCTCGCTTTGTGCAACGAGCTTATATTCCATAACAGCTGAATTTGTTAGGTTTTTAATCTTTACTATTGAATGAACGAGTACTTTTGAAGAGTCTAATTTAGACTCGTCAATAATTCTAGCATTTGAGAGCGTTTCTTCAAGTTTTGAAATCTCTAATTCAAGCATGCCTTGAGCCTCTTTTGCAGCATCATATTCTGCATTTTCACTTAAATCTCCCTTATCTCTTGCCTCAGCAATTGCTTGGGATGCTCGAGGTCTCTCCACATCTTTAAGCTGTGCTAATTTATCTCTTAGCTCCTTCAAGCCTTTTTCAGTATAATATGAAATATTCCCCATATTCAATGCAAAAAAATCCCCTTTGTTAGGGGATTATTATAACTAATTTACAAAATATTTTATTAAAACTTAACGTCTAAGCCTACAAGGATATTTATCCCAGATTGTGGATAATAATAGGTCCCTTCATAGGTTTTTACTTGATTATCCTCTTGAATATCATATGAATAATAACCACCATATGCAGAGTATTTATAATCAAATAAATTGTTGACCAAAACTTTAAACTTTATATCATCTGATATATTTGGTAAATCTATATCATGAACAAAATTTATATCATTTATAAAAAATGATTCTAGTTTAGAGATTGGTGAGTTGGTTTGAGCAAAAAATTGTTCACTTACATATTTTGATCGCAATGAAATTAACACTTTTTTATTTGGGTTGAAGTTTAGAATGTTGTTTAAAATTAAATTAGGTGAGTAAGCTAAATCCGTGTTCCCAAAATTTTTCAGATTTCCATCAAATGTTGAATAAAAATCCTTATTCCTATTTTCACTAAGAGAGAAATTTGTTTCAATATTTAATTTGTTATTTAGCTTGATACTACTATCAAACTCTATTCCAACTCTATATGACTCACCAATATTTCTTCTAATTTCATACCCATTTATATCACGTTGACCAGTTAATACAAGCTGATCTTCATAAATCATATAAAATGCATTTAGAGATAAAGCCAAATTATTTGAATTTAACTTCCAGCCTAATTCGAAATCATCCAATTTTTCTTCATTTGGATTCCCATTTGCATAATCTGTTCGTGTTGGCTCTCTATGAGCTCTAGCAAATGAGAAAAAAAGATTATTATTATCATTTAAATTATAGAATAGCCCAAATTTTGGATTGAAAAAATTAAAAGACTTATCAAGATTTTCAAATCCATCTTCTATGTAACCAGTTAAAGTTGAATTAGCAGAAATACCAGCCTCATATTTAATATTTCTAAATTGTAAGTCTCCATAAAGTGTTAGTTTGTCTGTAATGTAATAATCTATTTTTGCATAAATGTTAAACTCTCCTTTGTCACCAAAATCATCATAAAACTTTTCTTTAAAATCATATTGATTAACGTTAGAATTTATTTGATCATACCATAAATACTCTCCATAGTGTAGACCGTTATATTTATTTAATGAGCCTCCAATATTTGCATTAAAGTCCTCTGTTTTTTTATTTAGACTGTATAAAATGCCATAAAAATCATTGTCTAACCATCTTCTGTCAATGTAATCTGATGATCCATATCCAAGGTTATAGTTCTCAAAAAAACCTTTTCCATTTGTGAAATGAATCCCAAAGTTTGAATTCCAACCATTTTGATAAATCTGATTCCAATGAATTTGAAGATGATTCTGTTTGTAATTATCTACTTGGTCTTCGTAATATAATGTATTGCCAAACTCATCATAGTATTCACCAGCCATATTATATTTTCTATTTGTTTCTAATGTTGATGAATCAACTCCATACCAGGCCTGGTCAGTAATTTCATGACCTGCAAAATTCAAGACTTTTATTAAAGTATTTTCATCTCTGTACACTCCTTGAAGAAAGTAAGAGCGTAGGTTTGAGCCAGATCGATCAATGTAACCATCAGATTTAATTCTAGAAACTCTCCCAGATAATTCAAAATTATCAATAAAACCTGTTGAGAATCCTACCGAATTTTTTACAGTTCCAAAACTTCCTAATGTATTATTTATCTCAAAAAAAGGGTTTTCTGATGCTGAATTAGTCTGAATATTTATACTTCCACCAAATGCACCTGGTCCATTAGTTGAGGTACCAACACCTCTTTGAATTTGAATATTTTCAATAGACGAGGCAAAGTCAGGTAAGTCAACCCAATAAACTTGCATCGATTCAGAGTCATTATATGGGATTCCATTGATAGTAACATTAACTCTAGTTTGGTCGGATCCTCTTATTCTAATAGATGAGTAGCCAATCCCTGCACCAGCGTCTGAATGAGTAACAACTGAGGGGGTATTCTTGAGCAGAATTGGAATATCTTGAGCTAAATTAGTTTTTTCAATATTTTCCTTGGACAAGTTTACAAATGATACAGGAGTATCATTTTTTGCTTTTATTGCACTAACAGTGACTTCTTCTAAGTTAAAAGTACTAGTAAGAGAGTCAAGGTTTTTTGAATTATTAACATCTTGAGCTAAGATGGGTGTACTAACAAGAAGTACAAATAGTATATATTTTTTCATAATAAATTCCTTTCACAGTATTACCTGTCTAAGTTCTATGGGTTTGATCTCAGCTTAGTATAAGCACCCCAATTCATTTCAAAATTAAAGATTTTTATTTATTAAATCAATAGCAGTATTAAATCTTTTGTTAAAGTTTTGGCCAGTTATTATATCAAACCTAACATTTAATATGTCAAGCTCTAATTTATGCGCTTTAAACATTTCTAATCTATCATGTGGTCTATCCCTAAGGTCATCTTTTATCCAAGGAGTATCAACATTTAAAATTAAATAATAATCATACTTTAATAATTTTGATTGTCTTACAAGCCATGGATCACAGAATCCATCATAATGAGTTTTTGACCATGCAATAGTCGTTAAAATATTCGTATCACAAAATATTAATTTGTTGGAATTAAAAATGTTAGCATTTTCACTTTCAACTTGCCCCCATGCTATCTTTATTAGATCATCTTTATTACATACTTCTTTTTTATCATCCCATTTATTTTGAAGATAGTCTCTTGCATATTCACTTACATAATTAGTCTTAAAATAAGAAGCAAGTTCTTGGGTCAATGTTGATTTGCCCGTTGATTCAGGACCACAAATAACAACCTTCTTTATTGATGATTCGTTTTGAGTAATATCTTTTTCCATGATATGTAGCCTAATATCGCTAAAACTGTAAAAATAATATACTGGAGTGAGGAAATAGTTAATCCTTTATAGAAATAAAGTGGAACTGTAATCAAATCTCCAATAATCCAAAATATCCAACTTTCAATTTTTCTTCTAGCCATTAACCACATTGCAACAAAAAAAATTGCAGTAGTTATATTATCAATATATGCTGTCCAACTGTTCCATTTATCAAATTGTACATAGACAAAATAAATGAAGATGAGGCTTCCTAGAGCCAAATAGATTAATTGTAAATATTCTTTTTTTTCAAGTCTAGAAACATTATTTATAAATACTTCATCTTTTTTTCTTGACCAATAATACCACCCATAAATTGACATGAAAAAAAAGTATCCATTTATTATCATATCTCCTAAAAGAGAGAAATTAAAAAGTATAAAGACGAATATTCCAGTTCCAATAAGACCTGTTGGATATACTAAAATATTATTTTGTTTTGCATAAATAACACTAAGAATATTCATTCCAACTGCAAAACTTTCAAGAAAAATAAATGATTCAGAATATGATGAGTATTGAGAAAAAAGGAAATCAATTATTTCATTCATGATTAATTATTAGATTGAGCATAACAAAGTATATATTCTTCGATTGAAAAAAACTTTAAATCGAATTTATATTTTTCTTTTCCTTTGATATAATATCCATGACCTTTACTTTTATTTATGTTTTTTATTATAATATTATCAGATAAAGAAACACCTTTGATTCCGAGTGCTTTATAGATTGATTCTTTGGCTGTCCACATCATTGTTAAATTGTCAACATTGTATTGATATTCATTTTCCAGTTTTTCAGAATCGTTTAAAAACTTATTTTTAATCCTAATTATTTTGTTTTGTTTATGTTCAATATCAATTCCTGCTAAATTATGCTCTGAAAAAACTATTGCTGCCATACATTTTGAATGTGATATAGATATATTTAAATCTGAATTGATGTATGGTTTACCTGACTCATCGTATCTAATTTTGTAACTAGGGTCCTCTAGTTGTAATATTTTTCTAACCGCTAAAAATTGTTCTCTAACTAGTTCATTTTTCTTTACTTTTAAAAGATTATTATCATACTCATCTAATTCATAATAATCAAGTTCACCTAAATTAAGTTTCCACAGCTTAATTTTTGTGTTTGGATTTATTATGAATTCTTTAAGAAATGGCATTTGATTAAATTGATTAATAAGCTTACTTTTACACTATAAATATACACATGAAAAATAAGACTGATAATAAATATATAGCTTATAAAGTTAAAGATATTTCACTCGCAGAATGGGGTAGAAAAGAGATTAAACTTGCTGAAGCTGAAATGCCTGGTCTAATGGCTTTGAGAGAAAAATTCAAAAAAGATAAACCACTTAAAGATGCAAGAATCGCGGGATGTCTTCACATGACAATTCAAACTGCTGTTCTAATTGAGACGCTTGTTGAATTAGGAGCCGAAGTAACATGGAGTTCCTGTAATATTTTCTCAACTCAAGACCATGCTGCTGCTGCTGTTGCAGCTAAAGGAATTCCAGTATATGCATGGAAAGGAATGAATGAAAAAGAGTTTAATTGGTGTATAGAACAAACATTATTTTTTGGAGAAGAAAAAAAACCACTTAACATGATATTAGATGATGGTGGTGACTTAACAAATATGGTTTTAGATGATTATCCAGAATTAGTTTCAGGCATAAAAGGTCTTTCAGAAGAAACTACTACCGGTGTCCATAGATTATATGATAGGATGAAAAATGGTACACTTCCTATGCCTGCTATAAATGTAAATGATTCTGTAACAAAATCTAAATTTGATAACAAGTATGGATGTAAAGAAAGTGCTGTTGATGCTGTTAGAAGAGCAACTGATATCATGCTTGCAGGTAAAAGGGTTGTTGTTTGTGGATATGGAGATGTAGGTAAAGGTACAGCGGCATCCTTCAGAGGAGCTGGCTCAATTGTCACTGTAACTGAGATAGATCCAATTTGTGCACTTCAGGCATCAATGGACGGGTATGAGGTTAAAAAACTAGAAAATGTAGTTTCAAAAGCAGATATTGTTGTTACAGCTACTGGTAATAAAGATATTGTAAATCAAGGTTCATTTATGATGATGAAGGATAAGACGATAGTATGTAATATTGGGCATTTTGATAATGAAATAGATATAGATTGGCTTGAGTCTAACTTTGGAAGCCAGAAAACAACAATTAAACCTCAAGTTGATTCTTACAGAATTAATAAAGAAAAAGAAATAATAATATTAGCTGAGGGTAGGCTAGTGAATTTAGGATGTGCTACAGGCCACCCAAGTTTTGTAATGAGTAACTCATTTACAAATCAAGTACTTGCTCAAATTGAGTTATGGCATAACTCAAAAAACTACGAGAATAAAGTATACATGCTTCCTAAGAACTTAGATGAAATGGTAGCTAAACTTCATTTGGATAAACTTGGTGTCGAACTTGAAGACTTATCAGAAGATCAAGCTAAATATATTGGTGTTCAGGTTAATGGACCATATAAACCAGAATATTATAGATATTAAGCCTTAACTGGCTCTACTGAAACAAAAGATTTATTGTTTGATTTCTTTTTGAAAGTTACAATACCATCTATTTTAGCGTGAAGTGTATGATCCTTTCCAAGGTAAACATTTTCTCCTGGGTTATGAACTGTACCTCTTTGCCTTACAATTATATTACCAGCTTGAGCAAATTGTCCCCCGAATATCTTAACCCCAAGTCGTTTCGACTCTGATTCTCTACCATTTTTTGAACTACCAACTCCTTTTTTGTGTGCCATAATTGATTATTTTTTTGCAGCTGTTGTCTTCTTTGCAGCTGTTGTCTTCTTTGCAGCTGTTGTCTTCTTTGCAGCTGTTGTCTTCTTTGTAATTTCTACTTCTTTTTTTGGTGAAGCCTTTTTCTCACTTATATCTTGAATTATAATTTCAGTTATAGCTTGTCTATGACCATTTTTAACTTTATAACCTTTACGCCTTTTCTTTTTAAAGACAATCACCTTATCATCCTTCTTGTGAGCAACTACTTTTGCTTCAACAGATGTACCTGACAGATTTGGCTTACCAACCTGTACTTTTTTCCCATCATCAACAAGCAAGACATTATCAAAGGAAACTTTTGAGCCTTCTTTTGCATCAATTCTGTTTACAAAAAGTTTCTGATTTTTTTCAACTTTAAATTGGCTGCCTTGTATTTCGACTACTGCGTACATTATTATTTTTGAATTGCAAAATTAAACTATTTATTATAATATACAAGTGATATTTAGGTTTATAGTTCTATCCAATTATCGTTTTTGAGAGACCATTCAACAACTTGTTTTATCCTTTCAGTAAGCTTAATTGATGGTTGCCATCCTAATTTTTTCATTTTCTCACCTGATAGGGAATACCTTAGATCATGGCCAGGTCTTGAGGAATGAAAATCTACCATTTCATATTTTAATTCTTTTCCCTGAGAATCTGCAATTATTTTTGCAAGTTCCAGGTTATTAATCTCCTCTGAACCGACAATGTTAAACTTAGGGCATTTAGCTCCCCCAAAGTCGGATTCATAGTGAATTTTCTTTGTTAGAAGGAAATGTATAGCTTCAGCTACATCCTCAGCATGAATATAGTGTCGCGAACCTGGATTTTGTTTTGTTTTATCTGAATGAATAGTTACAATCTCTCCATCTCTTATTTTTTTAATACACATCGGTATAAATTTTTCAGGGTGTTGTCTTTCACCAAAAACATTCATGGTATGTGTAATATAGACAGGAAGTCTATAAGTATTCTCGTAAGCTACTGCAAGTTCTTCTCCTCCAGCTTTTGTTGCGCTATATGGATTTGTTGAGTTATATCTATCATTTTCAGTATAATCAACTCCTTTAGGTGCTGGACCAAATACTTCATCTGTACTAAAGTATATAAACCTCTCTAATCCCTTCTTTTCATTAATATATCTTGCATAATCTAATATATTTGCTGTTCCTACAACATTATCTAAAACAAATTCCATAGGATAATCAATACTTCTATCTACATGAGAGCCAGCTGCTAAGTGGAGGATAATATCTATATCCCCTAAATCTTTTTTTATCCATGGATTAATTGCAGATTTTAAATCATGGTAAATTACTTTAACTCTTGATCTTACATTTGGTTTAAGCTCTTTTAGTATTCTATCTAATCTATTTAAGTTTCCACTATAGTCTAATCTATCTATTGAAATAATATTCCAGTCAGTTTTATTTAGCAAATAAAATATTAAATGGTGAGCTATAAATCCGGCACCACCTGTAATTAGAACATTTTTCATAATTTAAGATTTTCAATGTGAGATTTCAGTCTATCTTTTGGGTGCCAATTTAATAATTTTAAAGTATCATCATTTTTTCTGAGTGTTTCTCTGTAATTACCAGGTTGATCAGGTATACTAATTGAATCTACATTAAATTTTCTTTTAAATATTTCATAAAGTTGATTAATGCTATAATTTATACCAGACCCTAATTCCCAAGCATCACTTTGATTTATGTCAGCTTGAGATATCTTTATTAACCCATCAACAACATCTTTTACATGTATAAAATCTCTTTTTTGTTCTCCATCACCGACAATTGGTATTGATTCTCCCTTAAGTAGCTTTGTTTTCCATATTCCAATAACATTACCATACTTTTCATCTGTATTCTCTCCTGGTCCATAAACATTATAAAATCTTGCTATATCAACATTAACATTGTAAGATTTCTTATATAACTTGCAAACTTCTTCTCCAAGAAACTTATACATTGCATACGGTGAATCTGAAGGATCATGATGTTTTGATGAAGAGCCAGCATAAATAACTCTAATTTTATTTTTCTTTGCCCACTCCATTATTCTTGAAGTTCCTACGACGTTAACTTTAAGGCTTTCTTCAGGTCTTTCAAAAGATGGTTGGACCCTAGATTGAGCTGCGAGATGAAAACATAATTCTACGTCAATATCTAATGATTTAATATTTAAAATATCATCATTTATATATTTTACACCATCTATTTCATTTAATTTTGAACCAGTCGAGTAATTATCCAAAGATGTTATTTGAAAATTATTTTTTTTTAGTTCACTAATTAGATTAGACCCGATAAATCCGGCGCCACCAGTAACAAGAGTCTTGATCATTTATTTATTAATTTAAATTAAGAATTCCTAATACACCACTAGTCTCCCCCACATAATATAATTTGCGTTTTTTCTCATCGAAAGCAATATCTCTAACTCTTTCAGCAACATTATACTTATTTAATAGTTCTATTTTTTCTTTATCAATGTAATATTTATAGTGAATTAAATGATTAGCAAGTGGTCTTTCAATAGTGTCTAGACCAAGTGTTGAGAGGATAAATTCAACTTGATTATTTTCATTCTTTATAAATCTCACTTCAGCAACAGCAGGATTTAATTCATAGTATTTAATTGGTTCAATAAAACCATAATCTTTATGAGACTTATATAAAGGAGCATCTTTAAGAACTCTCTTTATGTCCGGTGTGTGAGAATCATTTTTCGAGGCTTCAATTGCATAATGAACCCCATAGTTAGAAATGGGCCATCCAAAATTTTCAGTTTTGTTTGTATTATTTTGTAGATTAATCTCATCTCCACCATATGGACCCATATCTGTAGAAATAATTTGATCATAATTCTTATTATAATCAAGACCAAGAGGATTTCTATGTCCACGAGAGACTATTCTGTAACCTGCATTTTTTTTGCTGATTGCTATGATTTTTCCATTAACTGAAGATAGATCTTGAGACTTTAATCTGTCTCTAAATTCACCTACAGATAGAATAATAGAATCTTTCTTATAATTTCTTATTTTACCTCCAGCCTGAATTGGTGAGAACTCTCTTATTTTACTTGAAATGAAGTTATTTGGCGAGAAGAATTCTTTAAAAATTATTGAATCTTTTATTTCGCCTTTTATTATTGAAGTGTTATACTCATTATTATTAAACCTTTTGACATATGATATGTATATTTCATTTTTATCAATATGAAGATCTTTAATACCAAACTTAGAAATTGTATATGGATTAAAATAATTTATACTTGCATTTTTTTCTTCAATTCTTTTTTCTAAAAAATTATAAATATTAGATTTAATTGGGGAAAAAGTAATTTTCTGATCTTGAAAATTGGTTTTAAAAACAATCCCATTCTTTGTTAGGTAGATTAAATTATCATCATGAAAATCTATGTATGCTGTATTAATTTCATCATATCCAACAGCCGGGAAAATAGGCATTAACTTATAATATTTAATTTTATCGTTAAACTTTCTTTCTCTAACAGAAAACTCAAAATTTTCTTCATTAATATATTTTGAAATATATTCAAACTGGTCTCCTAGCTTAATCTCATATTTATAAAAACCAAAGTCCTGTCTGAAAATTATGCTTTTTAGCCAGCTTAATCTTAAATAAATTGTCTCAGGAATTTTATCTTTCAATGAATATGATATGTATGGTGTAGCAATACTTAGAAATATAATTATAACAGATATTCCAATAAATTGCTTATAGTATTTTTTAAAAAAATTCATTATACTTTTTTTCTATTGTACAAATATAAGGATATAAAAAGCAGAAATAATGTTAAAAAAAACTTGTAGTTTTTCTTTATCTTATGTAATATAAGTTTTGGTAATTGATATAGTTGATTCCATTTTTTTGAATATGTATCCTTTTGTTCTGACAAGCTAGTTTTTAAATCGATAAAATTAAAATCAACTTCATCACTAATATTAATATTTACTCCCTTATAATGATCTTTATTTCCAATTCCAGATGCAACATAATTCATGTTTTTGTCTTTATGATAAAAAGAGTAGGGTGTATAGCTATATGCACCAATATCACCAGTAAAGAAATAAACCATTAATGATTTCTCATAAAACTTTTTGTAAATAAAATTGAAAACTCTATTTCCATATTCATAGTGAGTCCTTGAATTGGTTCTCAAATACCAGTCTGATTTAGAGAAAATTACTTGATGGGAAAATATTAATAAATTATTATAATTATATGCGTCTAATATACCCTCTAAAAATGAAATTGTATCCATATATTGATCCTCAGATTCAATTGTAGTATTTAGATATACTAATAGGTTTTGATTTATAATCTCATAATAGTTAATTCCCCCAAAATTTAATTTGGCAATAGATTTAATTTCTTCACAATTTTCATGGTTACCAAGAACAAAATTTATATTATTATTATTTATAAAACTTTTAAAATTTTCAACCTCAATCTTGTCATTACAATCATATATAAAATCACCCCCAAGAATAATTTTACTGTAGTTTTTCTCAGAGCTTGTAAATTCCAATAAAATCGGGTCTAAAGATGAGTCATTATCAGAATGAGACCCAAAGGCATGTCCAACAAAAAGTATTTTTTCATTTTGAACTTGAGAAAAAATATTATTAATAAATAATACTAGAAAAAGAAGTTTGAGATGTACCTTTAACATATTTTGAGTATCTAGTATAAGATAGATTTTTTAAATTATTGTCAAGTTCTATTTTATTATTATATTTTAATTCAACAATAATATATTTTTCAATGTAATTTATATTAGTTAACGGTGAGTAATAAATTAAATTATTGTCTATTGTGAGTCTAATTTGCTTTAGTTTATTTTCAAAATACATCCTTTCATATGAGTTAAACAATGTTGGAAACTTATTATATATCTTAGTAATAAAATTTATTTTATTTGAACTAGCTAGTTCACTTTTAACCATTGAATAAAACTCATTTATATGTTTGAAACTATTTAGTTTAAGCAAACCCAAGTCAAAATTTTCTTTTGTGTTAAGAAATTCACTTTTTATTTTTATCTCAAAGTTTTTATTGGATTCTTCAAATTGCTTTCCATACCATCTAATTCTGTATTTTTCTCTATTAGACAAACCGTCGAAGTTATGATGAAGTGAAGAGAAATTATGATCATCTAAATATATATTATTAACTCTTCTTTTTGGAAATAAAATAATAAAATCCTTAGAATAAACATCACTTAAAAACTTACTTAAATAAGTATTTTGAATTTTATATTTTCTCTCGTATCTATATTTATTAATTTGATGCTCTTCCATAAATATTCCCATATAATTTAGTTTCAACGTTTGTTGAATAATTAATTGAATCAATACCTTTTATAATTGAAAGATTCTCAATTAAATAATTACTAATATTTGTATTACTAAAATAAGATTCACTCGGTCCAAAAAACTTTTTCTTAATAAATGATGTAAAATCAAGTTCATTATTTGACAGTATTGCATTATCAACATAAAGTTTGGATGCATCTTTTGATACCAAAGCTATTTCATTATTTTGAAAAAAATTATTGTTAATCTCAAAAGTGCTATTCTCTCCTGCGCTAATAGCCTTGTCCTTTACATCTTTAAACGAAGAATTGATAATTTTAACATAACTTCCAGACCCATCAACTGCATCGTTACCTATGTCATAGAATTTAGAGTTTTCTATGATTAATTTAGAAAAATCTGAGTCAATTGCATCATTTAAAATATTATGGAAACTAGAATTTGATATATATACACCTTTTGATCTAAAGAAATTTAAAAAGTCATCCCCTCTAAGATTATTTGAAAACTCAGAATTTGATATATCCACTAATTCACACTCATAAAATGTTATTGATGAAGGCTGATTAAATTTAGAAACTTCATTTGTTAGATTAAAAAAAAGGACATTATCAATTTTTATTTTTTTATTAGAGTTGAAAAAAATGGAGCCAGATTTTCCAGAACCAAAGATTTTAATTTTACTATTTTTTTCTCCTACAGCCTCAAATCCTCCTAGAACTTTAAGATATGAATTATTAAGATTTAGATCTACTCCTGGTAGGATAACTAATTTTTGATTCTCTTTTATTGTTAGATCTTTATATAATGTAATATTATTTGTAAAATATATATATTCAACCTCTTCTTCATTTTTTCTATTCTCTCTTGATGTTAATTTTTTGATATAATTAATATTAGAAATTAAAGTTTCTTCTTTTTTTTCAATTATATCTTTAAATCCAACCATAGCCTCTTTTAGTTCAATATATTTCGGATCTTTAATTATTATATCTTCAATTAGATTAATTTCAGATTTAAGCTCAGATAATATTTCTAACTTTATTTCTTCGTTATAAATATCATTTATTATTTTATTGTTTGAAGCAATTGCATCAAGGTTTATTTCCTCAATGCTTTTTAAAAACCCTTCTCTGATAGTAGGCTCAATTAAATCAGTTACTGGATTATAGTACCAATGCATATTTATATCACTAAATGGATGTTCGTCATTTATCAACAAGCCCAGTTTCATTACCCCTTTAACTTTATTTATATCAATCCTTTTTAAGAATTCGCTATAATTATATTTAAATAACTGTTCAATCTCAAAAGCTAAACTCTCTAAAGAATCATCTTCACCTTTATAGTTAAACTTAATAGAGTCATTTACTAACTCAAAAATCACACTTTCTCTTTTTTGATTTTCCTCTATCAAATACTTATCAAAAAAATCCTCTCTATAAAGAATTCCATAATCAGCTTTATTTAATATAATTCTGTACGGAAAATATTGAATTCCGATTCCGTTATATAGTTTTGAATACACTATATTTAATAAGGGGTCTGTGATAAAATCTCTTGATCTAGGATTTAAAAAATTAACTTTTTTGTTACCATACCCTTTCCCTCCGTCAAACTTAATTCTAAAACTATGCCCGTTGACATCTCTAAAGTGATCTGGGTTTAAACCAAATAGTTTTATTTCAGCTTTTATTGAATTATTATTTCTATCAAGAACAGAGGTCTTAAAATAATTATTAACTCCAGACCACTGCTTACCGGTTAATACAAAATTATTAACCATACTAGATCTTTCTTTTTGTAGTCTAACATAATTGTTTGGAGACATCGATAAAGATAATGTCTCAATATTATTATTTTCTATATAGTTAATGATCTCTGCTTTTTCATTTAAATAGTCAACATAGATACTACCCAGATTGATTGTTAATATGGATCTACTAATTATATCCTTTTGGAAGAAGCCAACACAGACGAAAAAGATTATAAATAATAGAACTAATGCATTAGGAAATGCTTTTTTTGATTTTTTAATATATTTCATTCAGTTGATGAAAAAAATTGAATCTCTTTTGTAGGTATCTTTGATTTTTTTAAAAATTCTTCAACAACTGTTAAAGCATGAAGATCAAAATCTGATAATTTAAAAACCAAGACTACATAGTCGTCTTGTTTGTTTATACTTTGTATCTCAACGTTAACTCCATTCTCATTTAGCTTATTTGCTAACTCATCAATTTTATTATTTGAAATGGTTTTGAGGGTTATTACAAGTTGATCATTAACAGAATGTATAACACTTTTTTTATTGTTATAGATGTAATAATTGTAAATATATACAAATAACAAGAGTATAAATGGAAAGAAATATGAACCAGCTGCAGTTGCTATTGACATTCCTGTCAAGATTAAAAAATAAACTATTTGCTCAGCCTCTTTTATAGCTGTTCTGAATCTTATTATAGATAGAGCTCCAACAAGACCAAGTGACAATACTATACTAGATTTAATTGTGATTACAATGAGAAAAATTGAAATACCAAAAAGTGGAAAAATATTTCCAATTATAGATTTATTTGACACAGAATTTGAGTATTTAATATAAACCCACTTAAGTATAAGGGATAATATCACTGTTAATGTGAATCCAATTATAAATTGAGATAAGCTTGTTGAGGATAGCTCAAGATTACTCAAACCAAGTAGATCATTCATAATTTCATTTTTTATAAAATTATTATATTAGAAATCAATATACAACTTAATTATCTGAACAATTTTTAAATCAAAATTTATGAAAAAGCAAATCTGGTTAGATATAAAAGAAATTAACAAAATTGATTGGGTTAAGAAGTATAATAATGCTTGTAAAAACTGGATAAAAGAAACACCTGATAAAATTTCACTTGAATACTCATACTTTACTTTAAATGAACATAAAAAATTTATAAGTGAAATTTGTAAAAAAATTAATGTAAAACTAAGTGGTGTTGGTTTAGAAATTGGCTCTGGTCCAGGAATTCTGTCAAATAGTTTAGTGAAAATATTTGATAATATTGAAAATATATATCTTCTTGAAATGGTTCCTGAGACATTTGGTTTGATGAAAAA
The DNA here is from genome assembly GCA_902620455.1 of uncultured Bacteroidota bacterium. Classification (GTDB taxonomy): domain Bacteria; phylum Bacteroidota; class Bacteroidia; order Flavobacteriales; family Flavobacteriaceae; genus Marisimplicoccus. The sequence goes on along the minus strand of CACNIG010000006.1, from coordinate 25,429 downwards.
AGTTGCAGATTATAATGGAACTTCACCTAAGTTAAACTGTATAATTGGTGACTTTAATAGAACTAAATTTCAGAATAATTCTGTTGATTTTGTAGTTGGTTTTGATTCCATACATCATTCAGAAAACTTTGATTTAACTTTTAAAGAAATTAGCAGAATCCTAAAACCAAATGGAATCTTATTATGTTTTGATAGAGGACAGCCAAATTATATATCTAATAGTCAAATTGAAGCTATGCTTGATATAGAATATTCAAAAAAATATAAAATCGAAAATAATATGGATATTAATAAAAAATTTACGAGAAGGATGAATGGTGAGCATGAGCCTCTGTTAAAAAATTGGATAAATACAGGTAATAAATATAATTTTAGTTGTGAAGTTTTTATTTTTCATAAAAAAAATTTGAAAAATTTTATAAAAGCATGTTATGGTTTGTTTATTCCCTTTTGGTTAAAAAAAATATTTAAAAAAGGTATTAATGTAACAACTCATTTTCAAATTATTTTAAATTACCTATATATAAAAAAGTGGAATAATATTAAATTATTTAGTCTTGATTATAAGCCAAAATACCATAAGTCTCCTAACGGTAAAATGATTTTTTTATTTAAAAAGACTCAGTAGTTGTTTCTTCCTTAATCTAATACTAAAGTTATTTAGATAAAACTTTCTACCATTTTCTCCCATTTCATTTAATTCAGTTTCTTTCGTTTCTGAAAAATTGATAATTGATGAGGCAATTTTTTTGGTGTCAGAATTTGATATTACAATTCCTGAATTAGAGTCCCTTATTATTTTAGCCCCTTCTCCTTTAATAAGTGCAATAATAGGTTTTCCTAATGCCATATATGATTGCATTTTTGCAGGAACAGTTCTGGAAAAGAGATAATTATCTTTTAATGAAAAAAACATTGCATCAGCCAGTTTAGAATAGCTGGGAACATCAACTATATCTATCTGATTTATAAATTTACATTTATTTAATAAATTCAAATTATCAAGATCAATAATTAAATTTTTTTTTAAACTTCCTTCCCCAATAAAAATCCAAAAAATATTTTTATCCTTAAGCTGTTTAATTACATCAACTAAAACATCAAAGCCTTGAGCTTTACCTATGTTACCAGTGTACATTATTGTAAAATGATTATCAGGAATATCAAGATTTACAGCTTTTAAGTTTTTATTATCCTCAATGACAGACTCAGACCAATTTGGAAAATAAATAATTTCTCCATCAAATCTTTTTTTTAATAATCCTTCAAAACCTTTAGAACCAATTAATATTTTATCATAGAAACTGTAAATAAACTTTACAGAAAGCTCAAGAGTGTTGAGTACCAATTTTGAGCGAATAATATTTAACACTTTTAGTGTGTCTGGCCATAAATCTAGATCCCATAAAATCTTAGTTGTTTTATGGAAGAAACCATACATAATTGGATGTATTGCAATTAAAAAAGGGCTAGTATGGTGTACAAATACATAATCATATTTTTTTTTAAAAAAAATTATATAAAAATTAAAAAAGAATGCTGATATAAAATAGCTTAAATAGCTAAGAATTCGAATAAAATAGTTGCCATTTCCTCTTGGGATCAAGGGTAACCTATTGATTATAATGTTATCATTAATATGTTTTCTAAATAAGGAGTTAATATTATACCCTTTATAAAACTTTCCCCCTGGATAATTTGGAATACATGTAATGACTCTAACATGATAAGGCTCATTAGAAAGCCAATCAACAATTTCATTTATTTTAAATTGTTCTGGATAAAAGTGATTGGTGTAAATTAAAATTCTTTTTGCCAAACTACTCTATTTACGTAATCTATATAAGATGCAATTAATCTTTCTACTTTAAAAGAAACATTTTTAACATTATAATCATTTACAATATTTATGTTTCTTTTTAAACCAGTAAATTGATTTTGTAGAATTTCTATCCCTTGTAGAATTCTTTCTTTCTTTAGACCTGAGATAACAACTGTTGTTTCTTCAACAGCCTCTGGTCTCTCATGAGATTCTCTTAGATTTAAGGCTCTAAAATTAAGGATAGAGGATTCCTCAAATATCGTCCCACTATCAGAAAGGACTACAAATGAGTCTTTTTGAAGGCTACAATAATCGGAGAAGCTTAAGGGTTTAATTAATTGAATTTTACTGTCTAGCTTTATTTTATTGCTTTCAATTTGCTTTTTAGTTCTTGGATGGATTGGGAATATAATTGGATATTTATATTCTTTTGACAAAGAGTTTAAAGATTGGAGTAAAGTTTTTAGGTGTTTAACAATATCCACATTTTCTTCTCTGTGGCATGAAACTAGGAAGAATTTATCTTTTTGTAAATTTAATTTATTTAGAATTTTAGAGTTATTAATTTTTAAAATGTTGTCTTCAATAACTTCGAGCATTGGTGAGCCTATTTTAATTATTCTATCAGGGTTTAATCCTTCACGTATTAGGTAGTCCCGAGCTATTGAGCTATATGTCATATTAATATCTGATATGTGGTCAACAATTACCCTATTAGTTTCTTCTGGTACACGTTGGTCAAAGCACCTATTACCAGCTTCAAAATGAAAAATTGGAATTTTTTTCTTTTTTGCAGAAATTACAGACAAGCAACTGTTTGTGTCACCTAAAACAAGAACTGCGTCAGGCTTAATCTCGTCAAGCGCATCATCAATATTAATAAGGATATTGCCAATTGTTTTAGATGGAGAATCTTTTGCAAGGTTTAAAAATTTATTTGGCTTAGGTATATCAAGATCTTTAAAAAAGATTTCATTCAATTCAAAGTCATAGTTCTGTCCAGTATGGATTAAATAGTGGTCAAAAATCTTTGATTTATTAAGTCTTTTGATGATAGAAGATAACCTTATAATTTCAGGCCTCGTTCCAATAATTGTAACTAATTTAATTTTAACTAAACTCATATTGACATAACTAAGTTAAACATTTTCAATGTAGGTATCAGAGGTTTCATCATCATAATGTTCATTAATCCAAAAACAAGTAATTAATTCTTCTTTTCCAATATTGCTTAAACTATGAGTATACCAAATAGGAATGTCAATATATGAAGGGGTTTCTCCATCAAAATAAAGTTCTATTACATCATTTGATAGAACTTCCCTAAGTTTAATTATTGCCTTACCTTTTATAACAGAAAATCTTTCAATTTTTCTTGTATGAAAATGATTACCTCTTATGATATTCTTATTAGTTATTGAAAAAGATGATTGGCCTCTAGAACTAAACCTTATTAGTTCAGTAAATGACCCTCTATCATCTGTAAAGTTATTATATTTTCTTGGAAAGAATTCTTGATAATTAATATAGGATCGAAAAGTATTAAAAAGACATAAGTCAAAATGTGAATTAATATCTGGCATAATTCCTTTTTTAATATATTCATCATTAAAGTTGCTAAGTTTCGATAGAACTGTTGATACTTTTTTAATATATATATTCTCTTTAAAGTTTATTTCTGAATCTGATATAATTTTTATCAGGTTATCCATTAAATCACCAACATACATTAAAGATATTTCTTTATCATCTTTAATTTTAGGTATTTTATTTGATATAATTTCAAATGAAAAAGTTGATATAAAAGAATTATAGAAAGGCTTACAAAAGGGTCCAAAAATATTTGGAAGTAATAATCCGTAGAATTTAAAATTTAATTCTTTTGAAAGATTTAAAAATTTTATTCTTGCATCTCTCTTTGCTTCTCCATATAATGTGCCGCTTTTTTCTTGGATTGATGATGAAAAAATAAGTTTACCATTAAATGAACTGTCCCTTAAAGCTTTTAAAAGAGATTCATTTATTAAATTATTTTTATCAAATACTTCTTTCTCATTAATGTCCCTATTTACACCAGCAAAATGAAAAATAATATCATTTTTTAAAATCTTTGAGCCTAAAACGGCTGGATCTTTAAAATCATTTTTTTCTAAAAAATTAGTTTTTAAATCTAGATTAGATGTCTTTAACACTCTTAACAAGTGTTTACCTAAAAATCCTGTATGTCCTGAAATTAAAATTCTCAAATGAGATTAGATTAAATTTAAATCTTTTTTGATTTCAGGTAGCTGTAATAACATTTTTTTCATTTGATTAATATTTAGAATTTCTGTATTATTAGAATTATACTCAGATACAGAATTATTATTATTACCTTCTTTAAAATACTTATTATAATTTAAGTCCCGTACATCAGGTACTATTTTAAAATATTTTTTTAAATCAATTGACATTGACATTTCCTCTTTTGTTACTAAAGTCTCATACATCTTCTCACCATGTCTAATTCCTATAAATTTTATTTTTGACTTTGAGTTATAGATATCAATTATTGCCTTAGCTAAGTTTTCTATGGTAGTTGCAGGAGATTTCTGAACATATATTTCTCCGTTTTTACCATTTTCAAATGCATACATAACTAAGTTAACAGCATCAGATAGATTCATCATAAACCTTGTCATATTAGGATTAGTTATAGTAATTTGAGAATTATTCTTAGCTTGTTCAATAAATAGGGGAATTACTGAACCTCTAGAAGCCATAACATTACCATATCTAGTTCCGCAAAAAATATTTTTTGAATTTTTGAGATCTCTAGAGTTAGCTATCATTACTTTCTCCATAAGTGCTTTAGACATACCCATAGCATTAATTGGATATGCAGCTTTATCTGTACTTAAGACCACAACTTTTTTTACATTTTTAGCCTTTGCAATTGATAACAGATTATTAGTTCCAAGGATGTTTGTTTTTACTGCTTGTATTGGAAAGAATTCACAAGATGGTACTTGCTTTAATGCTGCTGCATGAAAAATAAAGTCTACTCCATCTACAACTTTGTTGACTGAATCTTTATCTCTTATGTCTCCTATGTAGAATTTTAATTTTGAAGAATTAATTGAATTTCTGAGGTCATCCTGTTTTTTTTCATCTCTTGAAAAGATTCTAATTTCATTAAATTTCTTATTGTTAATGTATTTTTTAAGAACTGATTTCCCAAAAGAACCTGTACCTCCTGTTATTAGTAAAGTGCTCATTTTTATCGTATAAAAACAAATATATTGATAATATTTATAAATACTTGTGGTATCCCTTTATCAATAAGTACCTAAATATTTAACTCTTTAAATAAAATTTTAAATTTTTACTTTTAGGAAGTCATTTTTTTAAAAAAATTAAGAGTGTCTTGAGCATTTGTCTCAAATAAGTAAAGATTTGATAATTTGAAATTAAAAGATGACATTTTGACACATTTATCTTCTGATAAGTTTTTTATAATCACTTTTTTTATAGATTCAATGTTAGTGCTGTCAAAAAAAATATTTTTACCACTAAGCATATCACGCATTGGTCTTTTGTCAGATGAAATGATAGGTAGGCCAAATGACATTGCTTCAAGTAAAATAAAAGGTAAGTTTTCGCAAGTTGATGCAAATAAGAACATTGAGGAATTCTTGTAGTATGATTGAACAACTGTATTATCTAATTGACCCATTATATTAATTCTATTTTTTAATTTACTATGGTTATTTATGATATTATAAATCTTTCCATATTGATATACATCTTTTTTTCCTATTAAAGTTAGGTCTAAACTATAGCCTTCTAAAATTAACTCTGATACAGCCTTTACAACATTATAATTATGCTTATAGGGTAAAAAATCTGAAACATACAAGATATTGAATTTCTCTTTATTAAAATTATAATGATTAATACTTTGTTTATCAACTCCATGAGGTATAACAATAGAATTATTTTTTAAATCTATATATTCATTAATCTTAGCTTTAGCATAGTCCGTAAGAAAAATTACCCCTTTAGATTTTTTAAATGTATAGAGTTGCAAGGCCCTCATTAAATTAAATTTTAGTTTTTTAATAAACTTAAAATCTTTTAATTGTGCAGGCTCAAAAGGCAGCATGTTTTGACTCATTGAAAATATTGGTTTAAAATTTCCAAGAAAAATCCCTCCAGGAACAAATACCATCTCACAATTATTTTTTTTCAAGTAGTATGATGAAAAAATTATCTGTGAGAGAAATGATAAAAAATTAAAGCTATTTAGTAATAAGTTAGTATGACATTGAACTCTATTGTTTTTTGAGAATAATTTAATTATATAGTAATTCGAGATCAGTACAAACTTAAGATTTGAATTATTCTCTAATGAATAGTTTATAAAATTGATAAGGTGCTTTTTACCTCCTCCAGTCCGAATATTTGACGCATCAATACCAATTATCATTTTATTATTTTAAAAGACCTAAAAGATTATTATTCCATTGAATATGATTGATTTTTTTTGAGATTTCCTTTGATCTCTCACTAAATTTAATTTTTTCATGCAATGTTAGGCTAATAAATTTAATTAAAGAGTTTTCAATAGATTTTATACTGTGTGGATTAAATTTAAAACCATTTTTTCCATCTTCTATTAGATCATATGCAGAGCCACATTGGTCAGATGAAAGAATTGGCATACCAATTGAAGCCATTTCGTGGAGAACAACTCCCCAGGGCTCATAAATACTTGGCAAGCAAAAGGCTTGATAGTTATGTGAAATTGAAATAATCTCATCTTGAGTCTTGGATCCTAAATAATTAGTACATGAGAAATTAATTATACTTTGCTTAAGATATCCGTCTCCAATGACTCCAAGCTTGTGATTTGAATTAGTTTTATTATTTAGATTTTCAATTGCTTGTGCAAAATTTAGAATATTTTTTTCTTTAACTAGTCTACCAATAAATAAAAAATTATAATTTTTTCTATGAAAATTTGGAGTAAAATTATTATCAGAAAACTTTTTATCAGCTACATAAAAACCATTACGGATATTTTCAGATTTATAACCTATTTCTAATGCAAATTTTTCTTGTAACTTTCCAACTCCCCACATAACATCAAAATATTGTTTGTATAAATATTTTGAAAACAACTTTTTAATCAAGTTTAGAATATCATTTCTGTAAATAGTATCGAATAGACATACTCTTTGTATAGTATTTTTAAATTTTTTAGCTACAAATAAATATCCTTTGTCCATTCTTCCAGAAATTAACAATACTTTCGGTCTGTTTTTTTTTACATCATAGTATAGCTCTAATTCATTTTTAAAAATTTTTCTATCAATAAACTCAATTGAAGTAATATTTAAATCCAATTTATTAAATACATTATGGTAATATACTCTTATACTTAAATTAGAATTTTCTTCAATAAATGATTGAAGACAACCAATTAAATAAGGAGTTAATTCAGCATACAAAAAAATGATTTTATTTTGATTCATCAAATTATTATTCGATTAAAATCTTTTCATTAATAATTCTGAAATCAAAAAATCTTGATCTTCATCGATTTCAAAAAAAGAATTTTCATTCATTTCGTATAAACTTATTCTTCCACTTACCCTACAATTACTTTCAATGATTTTTTTTACTCTTGAGATATAGACTGCACCGTTCTCAACTAATAATCCTTCAAAATCTTGCCGCCTTGGTCTTTTATTAATGTTATAATTTATAGGAACACCATTTTCACCCCAAATAAATCTTTTTAACCTAACACAACTTACAATGTCTTTGTTCTTCGATTGAGATTTTAAAATCATTTCATCAAGTTCAATTGATTTTATATGAGGTGATGTAGCTTGAACTAATATAAAAATTGAATCAAATGGAAGAGTATTAGTAGAAAGATATTCTAAAATTACACTTTCAGTAGAAGATATATCTTTGGAATTAACTGGTTTCCTATTATAGAAATTTATTTTATCAAACTTAAAATTAGATATGATATTTTTGTATTTTTTGGAATCAATTGCAACAATTATTTCATTAATTAAATTACTATCCTGACAAGCTTTTAAAGCCCAATAACAAAGAGGTTTTCCATTAAATAATTTAATATTTTTATTGGTAATTGATTTTGAACCTGATCTTAAGGGCATAAATACACTTACCATTATCCATTGAATTTTAATTTATCTCTTTGTACCTTTTCAATTTGAAGTATCTCTGAGCTTTTATAACTTAATGCTTTATGTGTATTTACTAAATCTCTACTTAATTTCTGAAGACCTTGAGGCTCTAATGATGCTGCATGGTCAGTCCCCTTCCAAGTTCTATCTTTAGTAAAATGTCTTTCAATCCAAACTGCACCTAATGTATATGCTGCTATATCTATAGCCACTCCCTTATGATGACCAGAAAAACCATATTGATTAATTTTATCTCCAAAAACTGTTTTTAGTTTATTTATCTCTAAAAGACATACATCTTCTGATGGCACAGGATAACCAGATGTACATGAATAAACAACTAGTCTAGATAAAGCTTTTTTAGCTTCAAACATAGAATGGATTTTTAATATCTCTTCGTCGTATGTCATACCAGATGATATATGAATATCTCCAGAATATTTTTCAATTAAATATTCTAGAAGATCAATATGATTATTCATGGCAGATGGTATTTTAATATAATCAGGCGATATACTTGCGATTTCTTTTGCACTTGTCATATCCCAAACTGAGGTAGAATAGCCAATATTTATACTTTCACAGAAATCTTTAAGCTTAATATGAGTTTTTAAATCAAATTCTAATTTTTCTCTATGCTCTCCATATGTGTCTCCATAAGAATTAACAGGATTAGGATGAGGAGCATTGTACTGATCCTTTGATAACAACTCTTTATTTGTTCTTTTTTGAAACTTGGCATAATCTGCTCCACAATCTTTTGCAATTTTTATAAGATCTAGTGCAATTTCTATACTTCCCATGTGATTACAGCCAATCTCAGCTACTAAAATAGGTTTCCTGTATTTCATATTCAAAACTAGTTATATTATTTAAATTTCTTCTATTCTTTTGGTTTTATCACAGATCAATAAATCATATGCAGGCTTTTCTCCAACTATTAGTTTGTGGAACTTACACCCCCAAGATGATAATTGCCCGTGAGTAAGGTCGTAGTAATTTTTTTTTGAAACTGTTCCTCTGGCAGTCCAATATGTAATATTATTCCCCTTATCATAAAGCAGGTTAATTTTTTTAATGTTGTGCTTAATCGGTGTAGCTTTTTCATACTCAACCCCGATTGTTTCACAAATTGTATTATCAATATCAACGTATATATTCATTTTAATTAACTTTTGTTGTTCCATAGATTAAATTATTAAAGTAAAGTTTAAAATTTTTAATAAAAGAAAAATCACCTTTTGATATATTATAGTATAACTTATCATACACACTCATTATCCTATATTTAAATGGAGCTTTAATAAATTTATCTCCAAAACTGAACACACCATCTTCATGATATTTATATGCAGGAAGTTCAAAGGAAGACTTCATCTGATATGTAAACCAGAGAATTGATGCTCTTAATGGCATAATTTTAAATTTTTTAGATTTAATTAATTTAACAGCATCTTTTGCATCTCTAACATAATTAGCAGCAGGAAATTCTCTAAACCTACTTGGTCCAATTTGAATAACAGTCTTTCTGAGATAATTAGATTCAATTCCAACACTTGAACAGAAATTAATAATGATTTCAGACTTTCTTATTAATTCATATGTGTCAGATTTGCTTTCAGGATATATAACGGTAATATTTTCTGAAAGTTCAGAATACTTCTTTTTTATTGATTTATGAATATTATTTTGATTTGGATGCATTTTAATTATAAAATCATAATCTTTTTGTAATCCTGAATTAATTAGTGTATATATTGAATTAACCTGATCAACAATACCATATTTGGCCCAATCAGACCCTATAAATCTGTATTCGTCGTCACTCGATGTAAATACAGATATTAGAGGTTTCTTCTTCGTTAAAATAGAATCTTCTAGATAACTTTCTCTCTGATTCTTTGTGTATGAAAAATCACTGACAGCAATTTTGTTAAGTTTGTAGTTCATGTAATCTTCCGCCAATTTTTTTGATTCTTTAAAGAACTTTAAATAAGTCTTCAAAGCATTTCTTTTTTCAAAACTAATTGAATGGAACATTTCATTTTTGGAATACATTGGCACTTTACCATTAATAGCAGCATCGAACAAATAATAGTTAATTTTATTCTGTTTAGATGCCTGTATTAAGGGTCTTGCGCAACTTAATCTACCATTAAAAATTACAAAATTCAGTATATTTTTATTCTGCATAAATAAATTAAAGTAGCTATAGAGCGATTTTGATGATTCCAACATTTTTTTTTCAATTTTTTTCCATCTTCTATCTAAAAGGCCCATATCATCAAGTCTTAATTGTGAGCCTATTGTTGAATGAACTCCAAAAAGAATTTCTTTTTTAACCTCATTAGAAATTTCTTCATTTTCTAGATCACTCAAATTTTTTCTTGATATATTAACTAATTGTGAATTTGGGTTTCTTTCTTTAAATAATCTAAATCCTTCTTTTGCTTTATAAACACATAAATTACATACACTCTTTTTATGTAAGATATTTACAGAGCAACTTTTTAATGCTTTGTTACACATAAATACAATATGTTTATTTCGTGAATCTTTTCTGTGGATTTTTTCACTTAAAGATAGGTTTAGCTCAAGTGAAGGACTTTGAGCAGCTAAATTTAAGTATGAAATATTTATTTTTTCTTTTTTAAAACTCATCTAAATATTTTTTAAAATAATTATATGTGTCATGGATTCCATCCTCAATTGGTACACTAGGGGTCCAGCCAAGAATTTTTTCTGCTTTTGTTATGTCTGGTTTTCTAGTTTTAGGGTCATCTTGTGTTGCCTCTAAAATTTCAATTCCATTATCTCCATAATTAGTGATAATTAAATTTGCTAATTGATTTAAAGAGATTTCAGAGTTGTTTCCAAGATTAATAGGGAAGTCAAAATCGATTTCGATTACTTTTAAAAAAGCGTCAATCATATCACCTATATAACAGAAGCTTCTTGTTTTGTTTCCGTCCCCATATATTTTTAGGGGAATACCTCTAATACTATTTACTAAAAAGTTGCTAATTACTCTTCCATCATTAGGCATCATTCCAGGCCCGTAAGTATTAAAAATTCTAACTATTCTTGTTTTTACATCATAGATTTTTCTGTATTCATAACATAAAGTTTCGGCAATTCTTTTTCCCTCATCATAACATGACCTGACACCTGTTGTATTAACATTTCCAAAATAATTTTCACTTTGTGGATGAACTAAGGGGTCTCCATATATTTCACTAGTACTTGCTTGAATAAAAATCGCTGATTTTTTTCTTGCTAATTCTAACAGTGTTTTTGTTCCAATATAATTCGTATCCAAAGTAAATATGGGGTCTTTTTGATATAATGGAGGGCTTGCAGGGCACGCTAGGTTGATAATAATATCAATTTCTGAATCTATCTCAGGTATATCTATTATTGATTTTTTTATAAACTCAAAATTTTTAATTTTTTTAAAATTATCAAGCGAAGCAAAATTACTTGAGTAAAGATTATCTATCCCTATAATTTTATTTTTATCAATTAACCTAGCAATGAGATTCTGACCAATAAATCCTGCACAACCTGATATTAAAATAGTTTTCATTTAATTTGACTTATTTTTCCTTTTTTCATTTCATATAACGATTTACACTTTTTTAAAGATGACGTTTTATGAGATATAATAATAATTGTTATTTCATTACTGAGTTTTTCTAATAATGAAATTATTTTGTCTTCAACTTTTCCATCTAGATTACTTGTAGATTCATCCAAGATTAAAAGACTTCTATTATTGTATAGAGCTCTTGCAATAGCAATTCTTTGTTTCTGACCACCAGAAATCTTAATACCGCTATCTCCAAGAGGATCATTTAAACTTTTATTAAATTTTTGTATTAAATCAACTTTTTCAAGAACATTCAAGACTCTATCTTTATCAATTTTTGATTTATCAAATTCTAAGGAAATATTAGTGTATATATCTTCATCCAAAATAATTGAATCTTGAGGAACATATGAACAAAGACCCCTCAAATCTTTTGTTTGAGCTAAATTATTATTAAATAAGATTTCACCATGGACAGGGTCTAAAAGACCTAAAATAATTTTAATTAAAGTTGATTTTCCTGATCCACTTGGCCCATATATTCCTATAAAGTCGTTCTTTTTTATTAAAAAATTAATATTATTAATTATTCCCTCTTTTTTATATTTAAAATAGACACCTTTTAAATAAATTGTGTTAAAATTTTTTGATGCTGATGGTCTGTCATCTTCTTCCTTGATTTTTAAATAATTATTTATTTCTTTAAATGGAACTGAGAAGTATTGAATCCCTTGAAATGCATTTGTAAGTTTATTTAAAGATGGTATAATTTTATAAATTGTTACTGCAGATACACTTAAATATGAAATAAGTAGATCTTGATTATTACTCATATTTAAAATAATAATGAGAATAAAAACTAAAACAAATATTATTAACTCAAAAATACTTTTTGGAAGTTTTAAATAGAATAAATTTTTAAATGCTACATCAGTTAGATTTTTAGTAACCTCTTCAAACTTTTCAATAAAACTGCTCTGTTTATTTAATAGTTTAATTGTGTCAAATCCTTTATAACTCTCATTAACAAGCTTAATTCTTGCTGTGTTTGACTTTGTAAGATCGTAACCTAACCTTTTAATTATCTTATTTATTGAAAGATTAAATGATATCAAAAGTATTACAGAAATTATTGTAAACATCAAACCAAGAAATAGATCATAAAAGAATATATATGAAATAATAAATAATAATAAAAATGATTCATTAATTACAGTAATAAATGGAGATATAATTTGATTTCCAAGCCTAATAGATTCATTATTAAGCAGCCTTATAATATCTGCTGAACTTTTATCTGTATAGTCAATGTATTTTGAGTTGATAAATTTTTTAAAGAGAGAGATATTTACTCTTCTTGTTATATTGTATGAGATTTTTTCTTGATTATAATTAAAAATAACTTGATAAAAAGTTTTAAATATAACTATAGAGATCATTAATAAAGCCAAACTTTGTATGGTCTTTGAAAATGGAATTAATTCAAATAAAACATTAAAGCTAGAGTCTGAAATGTTTTGACCAGATATCATAAATAACATTAATATAATTACTGATATTGATACTAACTCTAAAAAAGTATTAAGTACAGAAAGCACTAAATAGCTGAAAAAATTATTCTTTTCGTTTCTGTTTAACACCTTAAACAGTGTTTTAGAAAGCCCAAAAAAAGTTCTAATTTTTGATAAAATCATTTTTGTAATTATGTGTCAATCGACTGTGTGTTTTCAAATATTTTAGCTACTCTATCCTTTTGGATAATGTTTCTTCCATCTAAAAATAAAATTGCTTCCTGCATTAACTTTGATAAAAAAGTATAATCAAGTGACTGAAATTCATCCCACTCAGTAAGTATGCAAATAGCATGTGAATTTTGAACAGCTTCCTCAACAGTTGAGAAAATATTTAATTTTTCTAAGTTCAAAACTGATAGGTTATTTAAGTCATCAATAATAGTTTTATCATTAACCATAGGGTCATATACATTTACTGAATAATTATTTTCTAATAGTTTCTTTGCTATGTCTATTGAAGCTGACTCTCTACTGTCATTAGTGTTTTTTTTAAATGCCCACCCTAGAAGTGATACAGTTGGTTGTTTTATATCCTTAAGGGATTTATGTATTTTATCGAAGAATCGTTCTTTTTGATATTCATTAATTTTTAAAACATTATGCCAATATTCAGCGACTTCCGGAAGATTAAAGTATTGACACAAATAAACTAGGTTTAGAATATCTTTTTTAAAACATGATCCTCCAAATCCTACGGATGATTGCAAAAACTTTGATCCAATTCTTGAGTCCATTCCAACAGACTTAGAAACTTCATTAATTTTTGCTCCAGTTTTTTCACACAAAGCAGAAAGACTATTAATAGATGATATTCGTTGAGCTAAAAAAGCATTCGAGGCAAGCTTAGAGAGTTCTGATGACCACAGGTTTGTTAAAATAATTTTATTATTAGGGAGCCACTGTTTATAAATATTAGCAATGGTATTAACTGCCTCAAAGCCTTCTCTAGATTCTTCTCCCCCTATTAATACTCTATCTGGATTCATCAAATCATTTATCGCTGTTCCCTCCGCAAGAAATTCTGGATTTGATACAACTTGAAATTTATTTTTGGAATTTATAGATTTTAAAACTGTTTTTATTTTTTCTCCTGTTCCTACAGGAGCTGTTGATTTTTCAACAATTATTTTATCTGACGATGATGATTTTGCTATTAACTCAGCACATTTTTTAACATTTGTCAAATCTGCAGCCATACCCCTTCCCTTACCATCAGTTTTTGTTGGTGTGTTTACTGCAATAAAAATAATATCTGCTTTTTTAATTGATTCTTCAATTTTATCACTAAATACTAAATTTTTATCTCTTACATCACTAATAATCTCTTTTAACCCAGGTTCATAAATGGGTAGGTTTTCAACAGGACCATTCCATTGGTTTATCCTTGATTTATTTGAGTCAACAACTGTAATATTATATTTAGGACAATTGTATGCAATGACTGCCATTGTTGGACCTCCAACATAACCAGCACCAATGCAGCAAATTTCTTTTGATTTCATTTTATTTTTTTTTTAGTAGCCAGGAAGATGACTGAATTTTATCTCCTAATCCATCTACAAGATTTATTCCAAGGATTTTACATATTTCAGCCTCAGGTATACTTTTATTAGATTGATCACCTCCATTAGCAAACATTAGTTGATAGTCTTTTGAATAGAAAGAGTAAATTTTTTTCAAAGTTTCTGATACAGATTTATCTTTGTCTACAGACAAAAAAACTTTATCAACAACTCTAATTTGCTCAACAATAATTTTTCTTTCATCTTCCAACATAAATAGTTTTGATCCCTTTAACTCTCTCTGAAAATCGTTGTTAACTATAACAAACAAATTATCAGCTAGTTGTTTTGCTAAATTGAAATATTCGATATGTCCCTTATGAATAGGATTGAAATATCCCGATACAATAATTGCTTTTTTTTTCATTATTTTCTGTTAAAATCATCCTCTATCCTAACTATATCATCTTCACCAAAATAATCTCCAGTTTGTATTTCTATAAAAACAAGAGAAGACTGGCCTACATTTTCTACCCTATGTTTAGACTTTCTAGGTATTTTAATAGATTCTCCTGGTTTAAGAATATGTGTTTTATCATCTAAAGTAATTTTAGCATTTCCTTCAATAATAGTCCACATCTCTGATCTTTTATAATGATATTGATAGGATAATCTCTTTCCCGTTTCGACTTCAATTCTTTTAATCTTATAATTAGCTTCATCATGAAGTACAAAATATCTTCCCCAGGGACGTACTTCAGATTCTAAATAATTAAACCTGCTCATATAGTATTATATTTTTTTTATTAGAGAGAAATTTTGAAGAAAGATAAAAAGTTACCTTTCTATCAATTATTTTTTCAATTTTTAATTCTAAATTATTTACATAATCCATGTTAAGATTATTACCAACTAAAATAATCTCAATGCTCCCTGTGTCTTTACCTTCAGCATAATCTCCAATCAGTATAATTTTTTTTACATTTCCTATTCTATCTAATACATTTTCGACTATATCTTCTAGACCAAGATGTTTTAGCACAACTTTTCTTAAAGTCTCGTATAAAGGGTGATTAGAATTTACAAGGTATTCTACTTTATTGTCTTTTTTTACCTTATTAAGATAACCCGCATCGAATAAATGGTTAAGTTCTTTTCTTATGGAATTAGTTGATTCCCCCATCTCTGCTGCTAAACCATTTAGATATCCTCTATTTGTTTGAGAGATAAAAAATTTAATTAATAATCTCAATCGAGTTTTTGAGGTAATTATTTTGTTTAACATAGAGTAATATATATTTTAAGTAACAAAAGTACTTGATATATATCAATTTTACAACTTATTTTATTTTTTTATTTAAATAATAATTAAAACTTTAAATTTATGTATGGATTTTAGACTTGCAATTTCTGCCTTATCATTATCTTTTCTAATGATTCTAATATTTCAAAATTTTTTTTTAAAAAAATCAATAATTGATGACATAAAGAACAGATCATCTCATAAAACAATTGCTACTAGATCAGGTGGTTTAGCAATTTTTAGTACTATATTTCTAATTAGTATTTTTAATTATTTTATTGGAGTTACAATTTTTGATTATTCTTTTTTGATTCCAATAGGTCTCCTTGTTTTAGTTGGTCTTTACGATGATATATATAATGTAGATTTTAAATTAAAATTTATTTTTCAAATTATTGCAGCTAAAATTTTTATTGACAATGGCTTATTAATTGACAATTTACATGGTGTTTTTGGAATATTTGAATTAAATAGAATTACGGCTCAAGCTTTAACAATATTTATAATTGTTGCTATAGTTAATTCTATTAATTTCATTGATGGTATTGATGGTCTTGCTTTGTCAATTGTAACATTATTTATTCTAATGTTTGAGTTTTTCTCAGCAACTACTTCACCTTTAACAAATCTCTCCTATATTATTACAGCTTCACTTTTACCTTTATTTTATTTTAATTTTAAAAAAGAATCTAAGGTTTTCCTCGGAGACTCTGGCTCATTATTTATTGGAGGGATAGTTAGTATATATGTTATTTTTATTTTATCACAAGATTATATAATAAAAGAACAGTATGATGTTCATAAGTTAATTTTTGTCATCTCAATTTTATTCTATCCAATAATTGATATGATTAGAATTGTTTTTAAAAGAATATTAGAGAGAAAATCACCTTTTGTGGCTGACAAAAACCATATACACCATCTGATTTTCTCCAAGACAAAAAGTCATATATCTACTACTTTGATTATAGTTTTTATAAATTTACTAGTTATATTTTTAATCCAAACAGTTAATTTATTAATATGAAAAAAACAATATTTATAATTTTTATAATATCTATTTTTTCCTGTAGTCCACAAAATTGCCCGGTCTTAATTTATAATGAGTTGAATAAAATGACATATGGTGATAATAATTTACCATATACGGGGAGATGTGTGATATATATAGATGGTAAAATATCCAGCATACAGCAATATTTAAATGGTAAAGATTATGGCAAGTGGACTTTTTATCATTCTAATGGTAGAGTTGAAACAAAAGGGAAATTTAATGAATTTGGACAAAGAAGTGGAAAATGGAAATATTATTATAAAAATGGAG
The DNA here is from genome assembly GCA_902620455.1 of uncultured Bacteroidota bacterium. Taxonomy (GTDB): domain Bacteria; phylum Bacteroidota; class Bacteroidia; order Flavobacteriales; family Flavobacteriaceae; genus Marisimplicoccus. The sequence goes on along the minus strand of CACNIG010000006.1, from coordinate 8,109 downwards.
AATTGAAACAAATTTCGAAATACAGTAATGGAGAGAGAGTTGGAAAATGGTCTGTTTATGATTCAATTGGAAGGGTTGTGGAGGAAATTAATTATTAGAGCAAAATGAAATATAGGCACTAGATGCTGCTATCCTTGGGGTTTCTAAAATAAAATTTTTATTTACCGCCTGACTTAATGCCATACATCCATCATTTGCTTTTCCAGTTTTAATCAACATTAACCCTTTATAAAACTCCACTCTTCCATCTAATGGTTTAAATTTATCTATTACTAAATTGTAAATATCTAAAGCCTTAGGGTAGTTTTCAGATAAATCATATGCAATTGCTAAGTTTTCATATAGTAAATAACTTTCTTTATTAAAATTCAGGGCTAATTCATAAAACTCAACAGCTTTATTATAATTCTCTTCCCTAAAATGAGCGTCTCCAATACCAGAAAAATAAGCAAATATATTATATGATTCTGAACCAACATTTGTCATATTTTCTAATTGTTCGATAGCATCTAGGTCGTCATTGGGAAACTTTTCCCTAAATTCATTAATAAGTATTTTTATTTCCTCTTTATTATTTTGTAATTTAATTTTAGAAAAAATATAATCATACCAATGGAATTTTGGTTCTAAGTTATTTTTTACCAAATCAAATGCTACATCAATCTCATCAACTTTTTTTAATTTTCTCAAAACTTCAAAATAAGTAGCTCTATGTATATTATGATTTGGCATCTTATTAAATGCTTCTTTAGATAAAATGTATGCACTATCTATATTCTCTTCTTTTAGATAGATTGATGCAAGTAATTGAACTGGTGCCATATGATCTGGGTGTAACTCTAAAGCTTTATAAAGCATATTTTTTGCTTTATTTATTGAGTCCATATTTATTAGATATCTAGCTTTAAGATATTTCATTGGAAGAGCAGTCTGGGAAATATTTGGAAAATCATCACTTATTTTGTCTCCAACATCGTTATAAGGGAGAGAGAAGCCCTGATCATTATAATCATAAATTAAAAAAAATTGCCAATGAGATGAAAAGGCAACTTTTATGTTTACAATTATAAAAGATATAAGTATTAAAGAAAATATTATTTTAAAAAAACTTTTCACTCTTATAATTTTTATTTTTCTCGACGATGTAAAACAAAGTAATTGTAAAGAAGAGATTTATCATTGAAATAACTCTATTCATTGGGAAATTCAGTAATGAATCAATAATAAATACAGCTAAACAAATAAATGGAATATAACTTAAATTGTTGTTTTTTTTATTTATTATTCTGATAAATAAAATTAAAACTGGAAAAGTTAAAAAGTACAGATATGATAATCCGCTAATTATGCCAGATTCGGCGGTTACCTCTAAAAAATCATTGTGAACAAAATATGGTATTCTATATCCAAAAAGAAATTCATTTGCTCTTAAAATAGAGGTAATTTTCCAATTACCAATACCCACTCCAAAAAAAGGAGAGCTTTTTATATCATCTACTGCAATTTTATAGAATCCCATTCTCTCTGAGATTGAATCATCTTGAACAGGATCATTAAATGATGAAAATCTATCTTCCAAAATATTAAAATTGTTTTTCTCATTTATTAAGTTGTAACAAAAAGAACTTATTGTAATTGAAAGAATAATAAAGAAGGATTTAATAACAGACTTTGTCTTTTCTTTAATTGAAAAATAAATTAATGAAGAAACTAAAACCAATATTACTGCAATTATAGCAGCTCTTGATGAAAGTAATAGAATAGACAAAATTGAAGAACTTAAGACTATTAGAATTAATATAAGCTTATAATTACTCTTTATCATATAAATAAGATATAATATAACAGGTAGCTTGATTGCGATTGAAAATGATGAAATATTTATATTTCCACTTAGACCACTTTCCCTTGTTGCTTTATCTAATAAATTTCCATCATTGATGGTAGAATCAATTGTTACATAATTAATAACAAAAGTTTCAATTGCTATAGACACGATACATAAATAAAAAAAGTATTTTATGAAATTTATCTCTGAATTGAATACTACTAAAACAATTAAAATAAATGCTATAAATAAGCTAATTAACTTGGTTAATGTTATTATTCCTTCAGTTAAATTATCTGCAACAAATAATGAAATAGATGATAATAAAATAACTAAAAAATAAGCGAGTAAATGCTTTTTATATCTGAATTTTCTTATAAAAATATCTAGATCAAAATCTTTCCTAAAAGATAGAAAAACAATTAAATTTAATAAAGAAATAAAGACAATCTGAACAGATACTCGATCATAGACAATAAATAATCCTTGTATATATTGTGGAATAGTAAAAGAAAAATAGTACAATGCTAAAAACAACAGACTTTTATTCTTCTCCATAATATAAAAGTAAAAAAAAACCCTCCAAAAGGAGGGTTTAATTTTATAAAAATTAAGTTAGGTTATAAATATTATCCTAACCAAGCAACTCTATTAAATAAAGTTTGTGCTGTACCTGTAGCAGTACTAGCTACAGCAGCTTCGACATTTCTAACATCAGTTCTTGGATATCCTGTAGCTGCATAAGAAGTTATACCAGTTGCAGTAGAATATGAAGTTCTTATATCAGTACTAGATGCTAAAACTGCAGAAGTGTTAGCAACTTGTGATGTAATACCAGTAAGCACTGTGTCTGTAACTCCCAATAGCGAGCTTTCAAATGTTACAATTAAACCAGCATTAGCAGTATCAGTTGATTTAGTAGTGTTATCAGCTGTTGATAATGTAGCACCAATCTTATAATCAATATTAGCAGATGTTTGTGTTGCTAAACCTGCAACTTGAGCCTTGTCAGTAACTGAGAAACTAACAGCTGCACCGTGACCACCTGAGTCTTCCTGAAGCATCCTAATATCTAGTGTACCTGTACCAGTATCAATCATAGTTGCGATAGCCGTCCAAGATGCCGTACCAGCAGCACCATATTTAGCTTCCCAAGCTTTTACTATAGCCTCTTCAATATCTGCGATAGCTGAACCAGTTACTGATTGACCTCCTAAAGATGCCGTAACAGTGTTTGTAACACCTGAAGTATCAGTTATTGTTAATGTAAATTCATCAGAATGACCTGTTTCAAATATATCTCCAGTATCAGTCACAGCAGCAGTAAGCTGAGCTGCAGTATATCTTTCTCCTGTTGGAGCACCTGAATAATTATTTGCATAATCAATCAATGCTACTTCAATAAATGAACCATAAGTATCAGCAGCAGTCATAGTAACTCCAGCAGCAGTAGCAAGGTTAAGGTTAGCTGTTGTTGCAAGATTAGCTGCATCTACAGCTGAATTTCCTGTTAATGCTAAAGGAGAAGCTGGAATATTTACACCATTAACTGCGAACTGTAAAGTTCCCAGTGTTGTAAATGCAAATGCTTCTTTACCTGCTGTAGCAGGAGTTGCATTACTTACAGCTGCAACTGCAGGTGACATTTTAAGGACTGTAGCCTCATTAGTAGTTGAACCATCACCAGCATCAGTTATATTTAATGATGTAGTTGTAGTACCAGTAGTTTCAGTATCAGTTTCTGTTTGTACAGTATCAAACGTAACAAACGCAGTTGTTCCAGCAGTAGCGGCCATGTGCGTTAAATATGTTTTTAAAGTATCCATACCTGATGTACCGTCATCAAATGTTCCTAAGTCAGTAGCTAAACCATCAGCTTTATCAGTTTCACCATCAGAAGTATTAGAAGCTGAAACAGCAACTAATGCATTACCCCAAATAGTTACAGCTGGTGTAGGAGTAGTCTCCGCACCATCATCAGCAAGACCAGTAAAGTCTAATTCAGCTAATGCAGTGTTTCCTGTAATAGTTAAAGTATCAACATCATCACCAGTAGAGTGAAGTTTAGTTAATCCAGTGTTATTAGTAGCACTAAAAGTAACAGACTTTTGAGCCGAAGAATCAGTATCTGTTAAGTTAGATGTGTGATTAAAATCAGCAACAGCTAGGTTTGTAGTACCTGTTAAACTAATATTACCAATACTTGAACCTGAAGCTACTGTTAAAGAAGTTAAGTCCGTTGCACCAGTAATAGTTAGATCATGCATAGTTGCATCAATTGAAAGTGTTTCAAGCTGAGTACCATCAACGTAAAGGTCTAATAATTTACCTGTAACCGTTAATGATTCTAAGTCAGAAAAGTCAATTGTACCATCATCAAGATCTTCAGTATATGTGCTAGAATAACCAGCCGCAGCTATTGCCGCTTGAGCAGTTGTTAAAGCCGTATCTGAATCATACGCAAAATCTAAAGTTGCAGTTACTAAGTCACTTGAACCAGCCATATCTACGTTAACACCATCAACAACAGTTAATGTATTAACACCAGCATCTATATCTATAGTTCCGATGAAATTAGAAACAGAAACAGTGGCAACATTAGTAAAACCAAGATCACCATCGTAAATGTTAGAGAAAGTAACACTAGAAGGACCGTCAATGTCTAAGTAAAGATCTTCTTGAGCTCCAGCTGTACTTACATCATCAAGAGATGAAATGTCAAGTGTACCACCTTTTTTCATTGTAATTTCAAAAGGGTCAGCTGAAGTACTTGTTAGTCTACCTAGAGACGCAAGATCGATGTTAGTAGCAGAAGTTAAATTAATCTTCTTAGCAGTAGCATCATCCACAAAATCAGTTAATGAAGTTAATGCACCAAAGTCTACAGAAGTAATCTTTGTTTCATAATCATCATTAATAGTAATTGTTGTAGCACTAGCTAACGAATTAAAAGATATGTCACCAGCTGTTGTTAATATGATAGCCTTTGCAGACACCATTTCATTAAAAGTTGGAGTAAATCCTGTAGCAGAACCTGAATTATACGTAAACGCTTCATTCATAGTTTTAATTCTGTTAACAAAAGTTTGGATATCAGCATCCGCAACAGTTGCAGCATCTGTAATAGTTACAGAAGCGTTCATTAATGCAACTTTGTTACCAAGAGCTAATGCAGAAGCCATAGAGGCAGCATCAGTAATAGCAATCGCAGTCGAATAAACGTTGTTGGATACTAATAAATCAGCTAAATCAGCCTCAACTGCAGTCAAACTAGTCTGAAGTGCAGTTACCTCAGCAGCAGTAGCTGTAGTAGCTATTGCAGCTTCGATTGCATCAACTTCAGCCTGTAGAGCAGAAAGAGAAGCAGAAAGTGCTGTCATCTGAGCTGAACTAGCAGATGCTGCAATACCTGATTGCAGACCACTAATACTCCCAGAAAGAGCAGAAACTTGTCCTGATAAAGCGGATAAACCGTCAACTTGAGACTTAAGAGCACTAATTTGTGCATTTAAATCATCGAATTGATCATCGTAATTTTGACAACCCACAAATACAAGTGAGGCAGCCAAAAGGGTTAATAATCCTTTTTTCATTGTTTTAAAATTTAATTTATATTTAAGTTTTGTATTTTTCATATGAACGTTCATGTTACATATTAAATGTACACACACACATAAGCAAATACTGTGCCAAAAAACAAATAAAAAGCATAACGAATTGATAATCAATTAAATAAAAAGTTAATAAAAACTTAAAAAATGAAAAAAAATACACTTTTAGCATTAATCCTATCAATATCAATTATTGGATGTGATAATGCTGCAGATCCAATAATAACGATAGATACTCATATAGATATAAACGTAGAGAATTTCACAGATTCTCTCAACTACACAATGAATACAGATACTCAATTTAATTTACCAAACATGATGGAGGGTGAACTAGATGTAGCTTGGCTAGTTGTATATACTGCTCAAGGTGAGCTAAACGAAGAAGGCTATAAAGCTGCTTATGAGAATGCTATCTCAAAGTTTGATGCAATTGATCGTTTAGTAAACGTATATGCTCCCGATCAAGTTGAACTCGCTCTTTCTTCACAAGATGTAAGTAGAATACTTGCTGAGGGTAAAAAAGTAATAATGATAGGAGTAGAAAATGCATATTCTATGGGTCTTGACACTTCAAATGTTGAAGAATTTTGGAAAAAAGGAGCTAGATATGTATCCCTTACACACAATGGTCATAATCAATTCTCAGATTCAAATACTGGAGAATTTGATGATACTGCCTTACACAATGGTTTAAGTGATTTAGGCAAAGAAGTTATTGAACTTCTGAACTACTACGGAATAATGATTGACATATCTCACCCATCAAAAGAAGCTATACGACAAATGACTGAATTAAGTAAAGCGCCTATAATTGCATCTCATTCTTCTGCTCGAGCTCTAAGAGACCACCCAAGAAATGTTGATGACGAGCAGCTTAACTGGATAAAGGAAAATGGAGGTGTAATTCAAACTACAGCTCTTGGTTTCTTTTTAACTGATCGTGAAGATCCACCTGCAAATATGGATGACTTTATGGATCACATAGACCATATGGTTGAAAAGATTGGAATAGATCATGTCGGAATAAGCTCTGACTTTGATGGAGGCGGAGGAATTGTAGGTTGGGAAGACGCTTCAGAGACCATGAATGTTACTAATGCTTTAAGAGAAAGAGGTTACAGTGAATCAGAAATTGCAAAATTATGGGGTGGGAACTTACTGAGAGTTCTTGATGAGGTTCAAGAAATAGCAGCTAAGCTTCAATCTTAATGTTTATAGATAAAGCTTTTGGCCAAGTCTTGCAATATTAAAGCCTTTCATAATAATTGATTTAGATAACTCGCTGTTTGGATCTAACATAGGATTTGTATGGTTCATATGAATAAAATAGACCTTACCCTTATTTTCTTTACTTAAACTATCTAGAAGATTAATGGTTTCAGATACTAATGGATGTGGAATTTCACTGATATCTCTATTTATTTCGTCTGAATCATAAAAAGTAGCATCCAATAATAAATAATCAAAATCCTCAACTAAATGGACCAATTTTTTATCCCATTTTTCCCATTTGTCTATATCAGGTATAAATAAAGCTTTTTTATTTTTTCCAGCTATTATGTAGCCTGCAGTCTCAGAATACTCATCTCTATGGGGAACTTTAATTGGGGTTACTTCTATATAGTTTAGTTCAGAATTGCTTTTATCAAACTTTGTATTTTGAATTTGAATGTTGTTTAAAGTTACTAATTGGCTCCATGGACCATTTGTTTTCAAAAATTTACTCATTTTAGGAAGAACTTTAACCAACAGGTTTTTTGAGCCCAATGCTTCTCTTCCAAAATACATTAATCCAGTATAATGTCCAATATGGGCATGAGTAATATATATAGCTTCAGGGAGTAAAAATTCTTGAAAAACATTATTCTTAATGTGATTTAACTGATATGTAATATCTGGTGTTGCTTCAAATAAAATATACTTGTTAAGATCTGAATTAATAACTGCAATTGAGGTTACATAGAACTCCTCATATTTACTAAAATTATCTAGGCAAAACTTGTGCTTACATCCAATGTGTGGCATACCAGCATCTTGAGTGTTACCGAGGATATATATATACTCTGATTGAGCATAAATAGGAATATTAATAAATAGAATGAAGAAAAATTTTAAAAATCTAATCAAAATGAAAAGTTAAGACCAAAATAAAAATTTCTTTTTGGAGCTGGCTCATAGTATCTTTTTCCAAAAGCATTTATCCTTATGTTATCATAAAACTCTTGATTAAAAAGATTATTTACTCCAATGGAAAATTCACTATTTTTTAAAATCCCTTTTGAATATTTAACATTAAAGATATTGTATGAACCAATAAGAGTCTCGTTAAGGTTATCAGCATATCTTTCTCCTATTAGGCGATTAGTTAATATTAATGTATTTTTTTTAGATAGTTTTAATAAGAGTTCCAAGTCAAGCATTTGACTCGGAATTCCTGGTATTAGGTTATCTGAAAGGTCAGTTCCATTAAGAACAAAGTCTTTAAATCTATTTTTACTCAAAGTATAGTTTAGGCTAAAAAAACCTCGATCAAATGAAAGGGTAGAGCTAAGCTCAACTCCTTTTCTAAGTGTTGACCCTACATTTCTATAAAAGTTTTTACCAGGAAATTGTTCAATTTCATAAGGTAAAATTTCATTATCTGAATTTGTTATGTAAGCTACAGCC
>CACNIG010000005.1 GCA_902620455.1 uncultured Bacteroidota bacterium | reverse complement strand
AGAGATAACATTCTTAGCTGGTGACTGAAGAATTGAAATAATCTCTCCTAAAACTTCATCCTTCGACTTTAAGTTAAATAATGCTTCTATATGTTCATCCCCAATATAAATTGCCTCATCTACAAATGCACCTTTTAAAATTGGTTTATCACTATCTTTTCTAAATTTTTTGATAACCTTAGCTGGACTATTTCCTGTCTGTGAAAGCATTATAGTTGTGTTTCCTTTTAAAAGACCTTTGAGTTCTCCAAAATCATTTTCAGATTCACTCATAGCTCTTTCAAGAAAAGTATTTTTAACAACTGAAAGCTTAATGTCAGAATTAAAACATTCTCTTCTTAGCTTACTTGTTTGTAGTGCATCAAGACCAGCTATATCAGTCAAATATATTGACTTATAGTCAGATAATTGGCCTTTAAGATCCTCAACAACTTTAACTTTTTCTTCTTTATTCATTTTAAATATTATTCAAATTTAGACTCAATAGCAATACCAGGACTCATTGTACTTGACATTGAGATACTCTTAATGTATGTACCTTTCGCACCTGATGGTTTTAGCTTGATAATAGTCTTAATTAGCTCATTGGCATTATCTTTAATTTTGTCTGCAGTGAAAGAAACTTTACCAACAGACGCATGGATAATTCCAGACTTGTCAACTTTAAAATCGATTTTTCCTCCTTTTATATCAGAAACTGCCTTAGCAATATCCATAGTTACAGTTCCAGTCTTTGGATTTGGCATGAGTCCTCTAGGACCAAGAACTTTACCAAGAGGTCCTAGTTTACCCATAACACTCGGCATAGTTACAATAACATCAACATCAACCCAACCTTTTTTAATTTTTTCAATATAATCATCCATTCCTACTAAATCAGCCCCAGCTTTTTTTGCTTCTTCTTCTTTATCAGGTGTAACTAATGCTAGAAGCTTCAAAGACTTCCCCGTTCCGTGAGGAAGAGATACTACTCCTCTAACCATTTCATTTGCCTTTTTTGGGTCTACTCCAAGTCTAATAGCAAGGTCAACAGAAGAATCAAATTTGGTGGTTGTAACTTCTTTTACAAGAGCAGAAGCTTCATCAAGACTGTAAGACTTTTCAGCATCAATCTTCTCTAGTGATATCTTTCTATTTTTTGATAGTTTTACCATAATTACTTAACAGGAGAATCTCCTCCATTTACTTTAATACCCATTGATCTTGCTGTGCCAGCAACCATTTTCATAGCTGATTCAACTGTAAAGGCGTTTAAATCTACCATCTTATCTTCAGCTATTTTTTTTATTTGGTCCCAAGAGACAGTTGCAACCTTCTCTCTATTTGGTTCACCAGAGCCTTTTTTCTTTTTTGCAGCTTCTAATAATTGAACAGCTGCAGGGGGAGTTTTAATGACAAACTCAAAACTCTTGTCCTTAAAAACACTTATTACAACCGGCAGAACCTTTCCTGGTTTATCTTGACTTCTCGAATTAAATTGCTTACAAAATTCCATAATGTTAACTCCTGCAGCACCAAGAGCAGGACCTACTGGTGGAGATGGGTTTGCTGCTCCACCTCTAATTTGTAATTTTAGTACTTTATCAACTTCCTTTGCCATAATTATAATTTTTCAACTTGCATGTAACTTAATTCAAGTGGAGTCTTTCTTCCAAAGATTTTTACCATAACTTCAAGTTTTCTTTTTTCTTCATTTACATTATCTATTGATCCTGTAAATCCATTAAAAGGACCATCAATAACTTTAACGCTTTCACCAATAGTAAAAGGGATGTTTATTTGTTCACCTGAAATTGCTAATTCATCAACTTTTCCTAACATTCTATTTACCTCTGACTGTCTTAATGGTATAGGCTCACCTCCTTTAGTTTCTCCCAAAAAGCCCAAAACATTTGATACAGATTTGATCACATGTAAAATTTCTCCAGAGATATCTGCCTTCATCATTATATAGCCAGGAAAATATGTCTTTTCCTTAGAAATCTTTTTACCTTTTCTTATTTGAACAACTTTTTCAGTTGGAACAAGCATTTCTTCAATCTGCTTATTGAGAGAGACTCTAGAAACTTCGGTCATAATATAATCTTTTATTTTGACCTCTTGACCAGTTACTACTCTAATTACGTACCATTTTTTTTCTGCTACTTCCACCATCTATCCTATTAAATTGAAATAAAGTTTAACTACCCTAGAGAGAATTGAATCAGCACCCCATATCAATAATGAAAAGATAACTGAAAAAACTATCACTAAAGCAGATAGGTTTAACAATTCTGAACGGGGTGTCCATTTGACGTTATCCCTCAGTTCTGTTACAGATTCCTTTATAAAGTTTATAATCGACGTCATCTTTATTTGTGCACGGGTTGAGAGACTCGAACTCCCGACACCTGGTTTTGGAGACCAGTGCTCTACCAACTGAGCTAAACCCGTTTATATTTTACACAAAAGGTATCAAACATAAAATGCAAGACACCCTTAGAGTTAATTAAACTTTGTTTTACTAGTCTAAAAGTTCAGTCACCTGACCTGCACCGACGGTTCTTCCACCTTCACGGATTGCAAATCTTAAACCAACATTTAGCGCAATAGGTGATATTAACTCAACATCAATTGTTAAGTTGTCACCTGGCATCACCATCTCTACACCACTTGGAAGCACAATATTACCTGTAACATCTGTAGTTCTGACATAGAACTGAGGGCGATAATTGTTGTGGAATGGAGTATGACGACCACCTTCTTCTTTTTTCAAGATATACACCTCAGCTTTAAACTTAGAGTGAGGAGTAACAGAGCCTGGCTTACAAATAACCATACCTCTTGAAATATCAGTTTTTTCAATACCTCTTAGAAGAATACCAGCATTATCTCCAGCTTCTCCTTTGTCAAGAATTTTTCTAAACATCTCGATACCTGTTATTGTAGATTTTAGCTTTTCAGCACCCATGCCGATGATATCAACCTCATCACCTGAGTTTGCAATACCAGATTCAATTCTACCAGTTGCTACAGTACCTCTACCAGTAATAGAGAATACATCTTCAATTGGCATTAGAAAATCTTTATCAATATCTCTTTTAGGAAGCTCAATCCAGCTATCAACACCCTCCATCAACTTCATTACACTGTCAACCCATTTTTGCTCACCATTAAGAGCTCCAAGAGCAGAACCAAGGACTACTGGAGTATTATCTCCATCATAGTCATAAAAAGAAAGTAAATCTCTAACTTCCATTTCAACTAGTTCAAGAAGCTCAGCATCATCGACCATGTCTGCTTTGTTCAAAAAAGCAACAATTCTTGGTACACCAACTTGTCTTCCTAATAAAATGTGTTCTCTAGTTTGAGGCATTGGACCATCAGTTGCAGCAACAACCAGAATGGCACCATCCATTTGAGCAGCACCAGTTACCATGTTTTTAACATAATCAGCGTGACCTGGACAATCTACATGAGCGTAGTGACGGTTAGCAGTTTGATATTCAACATGAGATGTGTTTATTGTAATACCACGTTCTTTCTCTTCAGGTGCATTATCAATTGAGTCAAAGCTTCTTGCTTCTGAGTATCCAGCATCAGCTAGTACTTTAGTAATTGCAGCTGTAAGAGTAGTTTTACCGTGATCGACGTGACCGATTGTACCAATATTTAAGTGAGGTTTCGATCTATCAAAAGTTTCTTTAGCCATAACAGTATTTTTTTCTTGTTTTTTACGAGCTGCAAATTTATAATTTTTTTCTTATAAAATAACTGATTTGTATTTTTTTTTTACTTCTTTCTAAAAAAATATAATTTTTGTTAAGTTTACAAGTAAATACAATGCTTTGAAAAGAAGAAAATTCATTAATAATATTTTAATTTCATCACTTGGATTAAGTTCAATGGGTTTTTCAAAATCATACTTAAATTCTATTAATTTTCCCTATAAATTGTCTCTGGCTCAATTTTCTTTGTATCCTCTAATGATGTCAAATAAAGATTTTGATCCTTACAGCTTCGCAAAGGTCTCTTATGACCTTGGATTTGAAGGTTTAGAGTATTTAGCAGCTATGTACAAGGGAGGGTTTTTTGATTCAGATAACAAATTTGGACTGAAAGAAGCAAAGAAAATGGCTCAAGAATCCAAAATGAGATCGGATGACCTTGGTCTTAAAAACTTGTTGATTATGGTCGATGGAGAAGGTAATCTTGCGAACAAAGATAAAAATTTCAATAGCAATTCTGTTTCAAATCATAAAAAATGGATTGATTGTGCCAGTGAAATGGGATGCCACTCAATAAGAGTAAATCTAGATAGCGATGGTACTCTTGACGATTGGACAAATAATTCTATTGAAAGTCTCAATAAATTATGTGAGTATGCCAAACCACTTGATGTAAATGTCATTGTTGAAAATCACACCACTTATACTGCAAATGGCATAAGTTATGCTGCAAATGCAGATTACATTATAAATGTTTTAGATAAAGTTGAATTTGATAATACCGGTACACTTCCTGACTTTGGAAATTGGTGTGAATCTTTCAAGTCCAGAAGAGGAAGAAGATCAAGAGAGGAGATTGAATCATTAATTAATGGTGAGTCTGCTGATAAACAGAAAAAAACCAACAGTTCGTATTTCAATTCATGTGAAAAATACAATGACATGTATGAGGGTATTAGTAAATTGCTACCCTATGCAAAAGGGCTTAGTGCAAAAATTACTGGTTTTGACGAAAATGGAGATGATCTAGATATTGATTATTCTAAAATGTTGGATGTTGTTAGAAAATCCAATTATAATGGTTATATTGGTATTGAACAACAAAGTTTTATTGATAATCCAGGTTTGGATCCAATCGAAGCAATTAAAATGGCAAAAAAACTAATTTTTAAATCTTGGAGTAATATATCTTGAAATTGTTAAGTAAAATATTGTCTTTAATTGTAGGGTTGACTGTTATTAATGTATGGCTTTTTAGGTCAGGTAAAGCAACAGCTTACAGAGGAGGTGATGCTGGTAGTCTCATGGATGAATTTGTTGTATACGGTCTTGGAGACTATTTTTTAACTATTGGCATTATTAAAGTAGGGCTTGCTGTTCTTCTTATACTTAGCCTTTACTTAAAAAAATTGAGATTCTTTTCAGCTTCTGGAATTGGCTTAATGATGTTAGTTGCGATATATATGCATTTCAGCGTTGGTGATGAACTCATTAAATCCATGCCCGCAACAGTAATGCTGCTAAGCTGCCTTATCATAGCTTACTCTTCAAAGAAACCTGCTAAATAATTTTACCCCTATTATAGTATATAATATATTTGGGCAAATTAATACCTATTAAAATGGAAATTAAAAGTATTCAAAAAGTTAATTTAATAAATTCAATTGCACTTATCTCAATGTCAGCTTGGGGTTATGTTGACACCGATTCATTCACTGCCCTAATTCCTGCTGTTTTTGGAGTCATATTACTTCTTCTAGGAACAATGCTCACAAATGAAAAGCTTGTAAAGTTATCAGCTCATTTAGTAGTCTTATTTACACTATTGATTTTACTTGCATTAGTTGTCCAAGTATTGCCAGGTGTTGTTGAAAGAGGTGGGGTTGGATTAATTAGAGTTATCTTAATGATCACAACGTCAGCAATTGCAATGATTATTTTTATCAAAAGTTTTATTGATAATAGAAAATCTCGTTAAAATTTAAATTCATTTTTGTAACTTATTGGTATGAAAAAAATGGATAAATCATATCTAAAAAAAAAGATAAATAAGCTTAACAAAAAAATTCACAGAGCTGAATCTCAGAATGAAGAAAACAAAGCATGGTGGAGAAAATTAAAACTTAATAAGTTAAAGGAAAGATTAAACCATATAGATTCATAAATGAAAAAAATATTTTTATTGGCCATATTAATATTTGGCTTTTCATGCTCTTCGCCAAAATTTTTAAATGATTATTCATCACTAAAATCCTATGAACATTCTGTAGTTTCTTCAAAAATTGATCTCAATAATTGGCATAATCTTGATCCTGAAATTGATTCAATTCCTGGGACAAGTGTTGAAAGAGCATATGATGAGCTTCTTAAAGGCATGAAAGGTAAAGAAGTAATAGTTGCAGTTATTGATACAGGCTTAGATATTGATCATGAAAGTTTATCAAATAACATTTGGATTAATAAAGATGAAAAAATAAATGGAAAAGACGATGATAACAATGGATACATAGATGACATAAACGGTTGGAATTATTTAGGGTCTTCATACAATGAGACTAGAGATATGACAAGAATATTAAGAGATAATAAGGTTAACAATAGAAAATATGACCAAGTTGAAGCTGAAATCAAGAAAGAAATAAAAAGATCTAATGAGCAACTAGATATTTTAAATTACTACGTTCAGCTTCTTGAGGAATCAATAGATCTTTTATCAGATCATCTAGACAAAGATGAATTTAACATTGAAGATGTTAATAATATCATAACAGAAAACGAGAAATTAATTCGTGCTAAAAATATTTATACAGATTTTGACTTTTATGGTTATACAAAAGAGTATTTGAATGAAGGTATAGAACAGTACAATGATTTTATTAATTATCATTTTAATATTGACTTCAATGGTAGAACAACAGATGATAATATATATGATATTAATGATACAAATTATGGTGATTCAGATGTAAGAAACATAAAAGAAAGTGAATCTCATTCTACTCATGTATCGGGAATAATAGCTGCCAATAGACAAAATACAAAAGGTAATAAAGGAATAAATAATCTAGCTAAAATTATGGTGTTAAGAGCTGTGCCAAACGGTGATGAATATGATAAGGACGTAGCTTTAGCAATAAGATATGCTGTAGATAACGGAGCAAAAATAATAAATGGAAGTTTTGGTAAATATTTTTCATCAAACCCCGAATGGGTTATTGATGCGATTAGATACGCCTCAGAAAATGATGTATTATTTATTGCTGGTGCTGGAAATGAATCTAAGGACTTAGATTCATTATCTAATGATAATTATCCTAATGATCAATTTTTTAACAAAGATGAGTTCTCTGACACCTTTATCAAAGTTGGAGCGTCAAGTATTAATTTAAATGAAAGTTTCACCGCTTATTTTTCAAACTATGGTAAAATTAATGTAGATATTTTTGCACCTGGTGTTGATATTTACTCAACAATGCCAAATAATAAATATAAATCTCAAGATGGAACATCTATGTCATCACCAGTTGTGGCAGGAGTTGCTTCACTTATAATGTCATATTTTCCAAAATTATCAGCAAAAAAAGTAAAAGAAATTATTTTGGAATCAGGCATAGAAGTAGACTTAAAAATTGGGAACCTTGGAGAAAATAAACAATTTAAAGAGTATTCAAAGTCTGGAAAACTAGTTAATGCATACAATGCCTTAATTCTTGCCTCAAAAAGTAAGAGGAAATAGATAACTACTTGTTGGCAAGTTGACCACAAGCCGCATCTATATCTTTACCTCGAGACCTTCTAACCGTTACAGTTATTTTATTTTTTTCTAATAACTCTTTGTATAAATTAATCATATTTTGATTGGCTGATTCGAAATTCTGATCACCTATTGAGTTATATTCAATTAGGTTTACTTTTGAAGGAATTGATTTACAATAATTGACTAAAGCATTAATATGCTCGATGCTATCGTTAATATCTTTCCAAACTATATACTCAAAAGTTATTTTCCTTTTAGTCTTTGAATACCAATAAATCAAAGAATTTTTGATTTCTTCTAATGAAAACTTTTTAGAAAATGGCATTATTTTATTTCTTGTCTCCTCAATCGCTGAGTGAAGAGAAAGTGCTAGGTTAACTTTTAGGTTTTCATCAGCTAATTTTTTAATCATTTTAGGAATACCAGATGTTGATACAACAATTCTCTTTTGAGACATATTAAGACCTTTGTCAGAAGAAATTTTTTCTATTGATTTAATTAAATTATTGTAGTTCATTAAAGGCTCCCCCATCCCCATATAAACAATATTTGAAAGTGGTCTGTTAAAATATTTTAAACTCTGATCATTAATTGTTACTACCTGGTCATATATCTCATCAGGATTAAGATTTCTCATTCTTTTTAATTTTGATGTAGCACAGAATTTACAATCAAGGCTACATCCAACTTGAGAGGAGACACATGCCGTAGTTCTATCATCAGTTGGAATAAGAACAGATTCAACTGTATGATCATCATGAAGCTTTACTGCATTTTTTATTGTCCCATCAAAGCTTTTTTGAATTTTATCTACCTGAATATGATTTATAACAAAATGATTATCTAGAACATCCCTTAGATCTTTTGATATATTTGTCATCTCATCAAATGAGTAACAGGATTTTCTCCAAATCCATTCATAAACTTGTCTTCCCCTATATGAGTCAAACCCTTTTTTCTCAAAGAATTCAATTATTTGATCTTCCGATAAACCTCTAATATCAATTTTCATTTCGACAGTAAAATTAAACTAATTAGTTAGATTTGCAGATATGAAAAATTCTTATGCTTTAGTGACAGGCGCAACTTCAGGAATAGGACTTGAGATTTCAAAAGATCTTGCAAAAAGAGGATACAACTTAATATTAGTAGCAAGAACTAAAGATAGATTAGATAGTTTATCATCAGAATTAGCTAATGAATACAACATAGATTGTGATTTTTTTCCCTCAGATTTAACCCTGATTAATTCCCCTAATGAAATCTATGAATATACAAGTCAGAAAAAATACAATGTAAATATACTTATCAATAATGCAGGATATGCTTTGCCAAATGCATTTCATGAAAATTCGTTAGAAGATGAAGAAAAATGCTTAAGAGTTCTTGGAACCTCAGTTATTGCTCTTACTAAAAAATATATCAATGATATGATTTCAAATGGTGGAGGAAAGATCATGATTGTATCATCAGTTGCTGCATATGCTCCAGCTTCATCTCTTCAGTCTCTTTATGGGCCTGTTAAAACATTTATGAATAGATTTAGTGAGTCATTAAGTTTTTACAATAAATACGGTATTTCCTCAACAGCAGTTTGTCCAGGTTATACAGTAACAAACTTTCACACAGCCAGTGGCGTTCAAGCTGAAATGGACAGTGTTCCAGGTTTTTTAAAGAAAAGTGCAAAAAGAATTGCACAAGAAGGAGTTGATGCAATGTTTAAAGGGAAAAAGGTCTCCGTACCTACAAAAACATGGAAAGTAATTGTATTCCTATTGAAAATTATACCTCATTCAGTTTTTAGGTTAGTTAGTGGATTACTCGCTCCCGGAAGATATGATGATATTTAATAAGATTGTATTATTTTAGATCATTAATCTTAAATCAATTAAAATGAAATATATATATATAATTATGTTCAGCATACTTTTAATGAGCTGTAATGAGACAAATCATGCAGTTGTTAAAGTTGATGATGAACTAAGCTCAAATATCAAATTTCTTATTGAAAAATATGTAGAAAATGATTTTGATGTATCAGATTTTTATACTGATGAGGTAATTACCAGAATTAATAATCTAGAATTTACAGGCTATGAAAATTTAATGCAAGGATTTCAAGCTCATCATGATGTATTGTATGATAACATAACAATAGAAGATTTATATGTTCACACTAATTATTTTACAAGTGGTGACATTTGGTCTAATGCTTGGTTTACATGGAAAGGAACTGGCAAAACAACCGGTGAGGAATACTCAAATAGAGGTCACTTTGATTATAAATGGGAAGATGGTAAGATTGCAATCTTACAGGCCTATTACAGTGAATATGCCGAGCAAAATGAAGCTGCTGCTTATGCCGCTTCACAAAACTAAACTTGATACCCGCTCCCTGAGTGGGTATTTAATAAGATTTTAGCAAACCTCCATCAATTGGTATTGAAGCTCCATTGATATATGCTGCATTATCTGAACTAAGAAAAGAGACCAAATACCCATATTCCTCGGGTCTTCCAAGACGTGAAGCAGGAACTAATGACTTCATTTTATCAAGGACTTCAGCTTCTGAAATATTCAATGACTTTGATTTTTCTTTATTTAATTCTTTAATTCTCTCAGTGTCGAAATATCCGGTTAAAATTGAATTAACTGTAATTCCATCGGGACCAAGGTCTACAGATAGACTCTTTGCCCATGCAACTACAGCAGATCTTATACTATTTGATAAAACAAGATAATTTAAAGGCTCCTTCACTGAAACTGAGGTAACATTAATTATTCTTCCCCATTTATTTTTCTGCATCCCAGGAATAACTAATGATGTAGTATGAACAACACTTTTAAATAACAAATCAAATGCTTCTTGATAAGAATCAATATTTTTTGATAAGGAATTTCCTGCAGGAGGTCCCTGTGTGTTATTAATTAGAATATCTACCTTATTATTTTTAACATATTCTTCAATTTTAATTTTAAAATCTTCAAATTTTGAAAAATCAACAACTAAATAACTATGATTATTTGAGCTGGGGAGTTGTGCAACAATTTCTTTTAGTCTAGATTCATTTCTTGCCATAAGGCAAACACTTGCCCCAGAATTTGCTAGTTCAGTTGCAATACCTAGTCCAATACCTTTACTGCTTCCTCCTACCAAAGCTTTTTTTCCTGTTAAATCTATTTTCATGCTAAGTCATCTCTTTTTGGACTAAAAACATCCATTATTATACACTGGCTTAAAGCTCTTCCTGAGTGAGGAACATTAGATGGTATTAGAAAGGTTGATCCCTTAGTACAAATATTTTTCTTACCATCAATTGTAAATTCAAATTCACCTTCAATGACATGCATTAATTGTTCATTTATATGATTATGTTCCGGTAAGCTAGCCCCTTTTTCAATTTCCCAATATGCCCAAGTAAAGTCTGAGCCATGTATAATTCTTCCGTGAAAGCCTGGCATAATTTCATTTGAATTTAATTCTTTAATATTCATTTTTTAATTTTTAAATTTTTATCGTAATAATCCTAATAAATAAAAAAGTGATACAACTATCATAATGACAATAAAGAAACTAATTAAAATTCTTTTTGCAACCTTTATTGCAATACTATTTTTTTGTTTTTTTTGATTCACTTTGTAACTGTTGGACTTTAATTTTTTAAATTAAACAAAAATTCTAATTTTATAATAACTAAACAAAATCAATTAAACTTTTCAATTTTAACTTTAACTGAATGAGTGGGACTTTTGAATTATTAGACTATCTGATCTTTGGGCTTTATGCACTAATAATATTAGGAATAGGTTTATGGGTCTCTCGAGATAAAAAAGGAAAACAAAAAAATGCTGAAGATTACTTTCTAGCAAGTAAGTCTCTTCCTTGGTGGGCAGTTGGTGCCTCACTAATTGCGGCTAATATATCTGCTGAACAATTTATTGGAATGTCAGGATCAGGATTTGCTCTTGGACTTGCAATTGCTTCGTATGAATGGATGGCAGCAATCACTCTTTTAGTTGTAGGCAAGTATTTTCTTCCAATATTTATTGAGAAAGGTCTATATACAATTCCTGAATTTATTGAAAAAAGATATAGCACTAACCTAAAAACCATTCTTGCTATATTCTGGATTGCACTCTTTGTTTTTGTAAACCTAACAACTGTATTGTTCCTTGGTGGTAAAGCTCTTGACACTATAATTGGTGTTGGTGATGGATCAATTTTATTGAACAGTATAATTGGACTTGGTTTATTTGCTGCAGCATATTCTCTTTGGGGAGGTCTTGCATCTGTTGCATGGACAGATGTAATCCAAGTTGTTATTTTAATTTTTGGTGGTTTACTAATGACTTATTTTGCCCTTGCAAACGTTACAGATTCAGGAAGCTTCATCGATGGTTTAAAATATGTTTATGAAAAGGCACCTGAAAGATTTTCAATGATTTTATCTAAAGGTGAAATTATAAAACCTAATGGAGGTGATGCCTGGTGGGATCTTCCAGGTCTTGCAGTATTAATTGGAGGTATGTGGGTGGCAAATCTATATTATTGGGGTTTTAATCAATACATTATACAAAGAACGCTTGCAGCAAAAAGTCTAGCTGAAGGTCAAAAAGGGATAGTTTTCGCTGCTTTCCTTAAACTAATAATACCTGTAATTGTTGTATTGCCTGGAATTATTGCATACGTAATGAATATTGATGAGTCTGGAGTCTTAACAACTGCATCAGTTGATCCAGGTTTTATTGGTGCCACAGGAAATTTTGCTAATGATAATGCTGCACCTTGGCTGATTAAAAACTTTATTCCTGTAGGAGTTAAAGGTCTTATACTTGCTGCTCTTGCAGCTGCTATTGTTTCTTCGTTAGCTTCGATGTTAAATTCTACATCTACAATTTTTACAATGGATATATACAAATCTCATTTTAATAAAAATGCCTCAGATTCAAAGATGGTATCAGTAGGAAGAATAACTGCAGTTGTAGCATTAATTATTGCAATAATAATTGCTCCACAACTTGGAAGTCTTGGTCAAGTATTTATATTTATTCAAGAATACACAGGGGTTGTGAGTCCTGGAATCCTGGCAGTATTTTTAATGGGATTATTTTATAAAAAAGCTACTAATAATGCTGCTATATGGGGAGCAATATTATCAATTCCAATAGCTATGTATTTTAAAGTTGCTCCAAAAGGATGGAGTGATGCATCAATATTTGTTGAGCTTCCTTTTATGCATCAGATGGGTTATACTTGCCTAGCAACATTAGCCATTATTACAATTATAAGTTATATTGAAGGGAATCAAGATGATCCAAAGGGTATTAATCTCACAAAAGAATTATTTGCAACAAACAATACATTTAATATTGGAGCCTTTAGTGTTCTTCTAATTACAGCATTCTTATATGCAATGTTTTGGTAGAGAATTATTTAAACTATGAAAAGGTTTCTTCCAAGTTTAATCCTATTCCTATTAGTTTTTAATTAATTTTTTACTTAATTCTTCAAGAGACACACCTTTTGTCTCTGGCATTATAAAATGAGTAAAAAGTAATTGCAAAACCATCATAAAAGCGAAAAATGCAAATACAATTCCAGGACCAATCCAACCAAATAAGAAAGGTACAAATGATGGTATAATGGCAGCTAAAACCCAGTGAGTAGAGATTCCAAATGACTGTCCATAACTCCTAATATGATTTGGAAAAATTTCGGATATATATACCCAAATTATTGCACCCTGTCCAATTGCGTGAGACGCTATAAATAAAAATAAAAAAATTGGAAGTGCAATACCACCCCATTCTAAAATAAAAGAGAGACTAATTAAACTAAGAGAAATTATATAACCAATGGACCCTATATACATAAGAACTTTTCTTCCAAGTTTATCAATTAAATTAATTCCAATAAATGTAAAAATTACATTGGTCAGACCAATTCCAACACTATTTAATAATGCCGCGCTCTGACCAAGCCCTCCCTCTTCAAATATCCTGGGAGCATAATAAAGGAATGCATTAATTCCTGAAAATTGGTTAAAAGCTGCAACTAAGAAGGCAAGAGTAAGTATAAAACTATATTTTTTTTGAAAGATTGATTCTGATTCAGCATTTGATTCTTTATCTCTTGTTATTTCAATAATTAATTCATCTGCATCATTTTTTGAATAAGCATCCCTTATTATTTTTTCAGCTTTATCTTTTTGGTTATTGAGATAAAGCCATCTTGGACTTTTTGGAATAGAAAGAACAAGTAAAGTATATAATATAGCTGGAATAGCCTCTACACCCATCATATATCTCCAGTCATTTTCACCAATTCCACTGAGTAGATAATTTGATAAAAATGCAACTAATATTCCAGTTACCAGATTAAATTGATAGAGCCCAACAAGTCTTCCCCTATTTTTTGCTGGTGCAATTTCTGAGATGTATGCAGGAGCTGCAATACCAGAAACTCCAACACCTACTCCACCTATAAATCTGAATACCGCAAAAGTAATTGGATCATTTGCAAGAGCTGAGCCAATTGCTGAAATTGAATAGAATATTCCAATCCAAATTAGTGTGTTTCTTCGTCCATATTTTCTTGTTGGAATTCCTCCAAAAATTGCTCCAATAACTGTTCCCCACAAGGCCATCGCCATCACAACCGAGCCATGAAAAATATCTGAGGAATTCCATAACTCTTGAAGCTTTTGATCAGCACCAGATATTACAACAGTATCAAACCCAAATAGAAACCCTGCTAAAGCAGCAGTTAATGACCATTTTAATAATTTATTCATGTTATGAAGATTAGAAATAGTCAATTAATTTTAGCAAAAATTTATCAATAAATGAAAGCTGAGATTTATGACTTCCTCCTGTATAGAGAAGAAAACCCATATTTATGATAATATCTATAAATATTACAACAAAAAAAATAATTATATACTTGATGTTTTTTCTCATTTTTTTAACAAATAAAGAGGTAAATCTAAAAAGATTCTAATATAAATTTGCTGTACTAATTATTACTAAATTATGATATTTGACTTGTTTGGCACATTATTTTCAATATTACTTTTTGTTGTTGCAATAATAATAGTAAGAAGATGGGAGAAGGAGAATATACTTGGAAAGAAATTTATTTTACTTTTAAAGATAATTTACTTTGGTGGCGCAATTTTTGGAACCTTTTTGCTTATTTACCAAATAATTTTTAAAACCACATTATAGTAGAGCCAATACCGAGATTTGAACTCGGGACCTTTTCCTTACCAAGGAAACGCTCTACCCCTGAGCTATATCGGCTTAATTTAATAACAAAATTAATATATAGAGTATACAGCCTCTCTAAAATCATTTTGTATATCCTGATTATATTCTCTAGCTCTTGTCATGAATAGACCAAAAAGATTTTTTTGATTATCTATCCAAAAGTGAGTGTTGTGATATCCAGACCATCCATAAATTCCCTTGGATGAACCTCTTCCATCTTTCTCAGGATTTTCTAGAACAAATAAAGAAAATGCAGTGTAAAATCCATCTTGTCCTTCAGAGTGTTTCTGTGTCATTATATCAATACTAGATTGTGAAATTATTCTCTCACCATTTAACTCTCCATCATTTAATAACATTTTACAAAATTTTGCATAATCTTCTAAGGTTGATACTAATCCTTCTCCTCCAAAATAAGCATGATTATCTATATCATAGTTAAGTTCGTCGTAAGAGTTTGTAAACTCTTTTATTGATTGAGAATTTAAGAATAATGGTTGAAATCTATTTCTTTCATCCTCAGTTAGATAAAATTTGGTATTTGTCATACCAAGTGGATCCAATATCCTTTCCTTTAAATATTCATAAAAAGTCTTTTTTGTCACCACCTCAACAATTCTTCCTAAAATAGCTTGACTTATTCCATAAACATACTGTGCTCCAGGCTCATACTCTAAGGGGATTCTTGCGACATCCTCAGCAAAATCCTTTAAGTTATCATATTTTTCATGATTAATGTATAGACCCATAGATTCACCTGGCTGGAGTCTGTAATACTTCCAATTATAGTATTTGTAACCTGCTCTGTGTGTCATTAAATGTAAAATCTTTAAGGAATTTTTACAATCGTATATCTCATCAACTTTTCCTTTACATTTGATATTTTTAAAACTTGGGATGTAATTTGACACATCATCATTAAAATCTATGAGGCCATCTTCAAAAAGAGTCATCATAGCTACTATTGTAATTGGTTTAGTCATTGACCAAACAGGGAATATTGTATCATCATTAATATTTTTATCTCCCTCTTTACCAGAATTAACAACTTGCTTATACACAACTTCATCATCTTTAAAAACCATAGCAACGTTAGAGCCAGTAGTTTCATCTTTTATAAGTTGCTTTTGAAATTCTTGAATTAAATTATTATCAATCTCAGAATTTGATTGACAAGAAACTAATATTAATGATATAAAAATGTAATAAAGTCGATTTATTGATATTTTGAAGAAACTATTCATATAAAGAAGTGATTTGAGCGGGAGACGAGGGTCGAACTCGCGACATTCAGCTTGGAAGGCTGACGCTCTACCAACTGAGCTACTCCCGCGTTATTTTGTGGGGAGAGCAGGATTCGAACCTACGAAGGCGTAGCCAACAGTTTTACAGACTGCTCTCGTTGACCGCTTGAGTATCTCCCCAATTCCAAAATTTCAAAGAGCCGATGGAGGGACTCGAACCCACGACCTGCTGATTACAAATCAGCTGCTCTAGCCAGCTGAGCTACATCGGCTTGTTATAAAAAACTGAATGCAAAATAAAAGCTTTTTTCTGCTCAAACAAAGTAAAAAGTTAATAATTTTAAAATATTATTTTGCTCTTGGATGTGAGTTTTTAAAGACCTCCTTAATTCTCTCCATGCTAGTGTGACTGTACACTTGAGTAGCTGAAAGACTTGAATGACCTAACAATTCTTTTACTGAATTTATATCAGCTCCTTCATTAATTAAGTGAGTGGCAAAACTATGTCTTAAAACATGAGGGGCTTTTTTAACTTTTGGAGAAACAAGCTTAAAATATTCGTTTACCGTTCTATAGACATATTTTTCTGAAAGCTGGATACCAGATTTTGAAATAAATAAATAATCAGATATTACATTATTAAATTCTTGCGATTTTATTTTAAGATATTCGCTAATTGATTCTTTTAATTTTGGTAACATTGGGATAATTCTTTCCTTATTTCTTTTTCCCATTATTCTTATTGTATATGAATTCATGTTTATATCCGACGTTTTCAGATTTATTAACTCAATTCTTCTGACACCAGTAAAATAAAAAAATGAAATAATTGTTTTTTGTAAGACTCCTTTATAATCACTTTTGAAAAAATCACTATCTAATAATGCACCTATCTCATCCTTTGAAAATGGAACTTGAATCTTTTTGGATTGTTTTAATGGACTATGAGCTATTAAAGGCGAGGAATTAATGGTTTCTGTTTTTACTAAAAACTTATAAAACGATTTCAAGCTTGAAACTTTTCGATTAATTGATCTATTAGATAAGTTTTTGTTTACAAGAAGGACTATCCATGATCTTATAATTTTGTAATCAACATTTTCAATTACACATTTATCAAAATTTTCATTGATAAATACTTGAAATTCAATCAAGTCTTTCTTGTAGGCAGATAGAGTATTTACCGAATAGTTCTTCTCTATTTTTAAATATTCAATAAACTTTTCAATTAACATTATAACTAAGTTACAATGTTAAAGAACAAATAGTAAGATATTATAGATTTTCTTGATCTTTAAGCCTTTGAATGTATTGAGCTTTTTTGATCTTAGTTCTGTGAACTACTGATGGTTTAACAAACTGTTTTCTGTCTCTGAGAGATCTCATGACTCCAGTTTTATCAAACTTACGCTTAAATCTCTTTAGAGCTTTATCGATATTTTCACCGTCTTTAATTGGTATAATTAACATCTATTAATTTTATTTCAAGCGCAAATATAAATAATTGTATTTAATATACTTATTATTTTCTGCTATTAATTACCTCAACATATTTAGCTAATTCCTCTTTAACTTTTGGAAATAAAATAAATAGACCAATCATGTTAGGAAAAACTAGAGCTAAAATCATGGCATCTGAAAATGCCCATACCGAAGACATATCACCAGCTGCACCGATAACTATGAATACCAAGAAGAGTAACTTATAAGTTAGATCTGATTTTTTACCTTTTCCAAAAACATACATCCATGATTGAAGGCCATAGTAAGACCATGAAATCATTGTTGACAACGCAAAAAGTACTACAGCAATTGCTAGAAAAGGCCCAGAAAAAGAAATATATTCAGCAAATGCTGCTGATGTTAAACCCGCTCCTTCAAGCTGTTGACCATTAACCATAACAGCAGATGATCCCTCTACTAAATTACCATAAGTAAATAAAGTGTTGTCACCATTAAAAATTATTATGACAAGAGCTGTCATTGTACATATCACAACAGTATCAATAAATGGCTCTAAAAGAGCAACTAATCCTTCAGAAGCAGGATAGCTTGTAATTACTGCTGAGTGAGCAATTGATGCGGAACCAGCACCTGCTTCATTTGAGAAGGCACCTCTTCTAAACCCTTGAACTAAAACACCTATAAAACCACCAACTGCTGCAGTAGGTGCAAATGCACCATTAATTATCATTGCAAATGCATCATCTACAAAAGATATATTTGAAAAAATTATATATAAACAAGCTAAAACATACATTCCTGCCATAAAAGGAACTATTTTTTCAGTTACAGATGCAATTCTTTTGATACCACCAATTATTATGATTCCCACAACAATCATCATTATAATACCAACAATTGTTCTAGCTGATCCACCTGTTAAACCAAATAGATCAACCATCTGCAAGGCAGCTTGATTTGACTGTGCAGCATTTCCACCTCCAAATGAAGCACCAATACATAAAACTGCAAAAATTACTGCTAAAACTTTTCCAAACTTCTCAAAACCTCTTTCTTTCAATCCCTTAGATAGATAATACATAGGACCACCATATACTGTACCATCAGATCCAACATCTCTGTACTTTACACCAAGCGTACATTCAACAAATTTGGAAGACATACCGAGTAGTCCACACAAAATCATCCAAAAGGTAGCACCAGGACCACCTATAGCAATTGCCATTGCAACACCTGCGATGTTTCCATTGCCTACTGTTCCCGATACGGCTGTTGCCAAAGCCTGAAAATGACTAACTTCTCCACTTTCTTTTCTTTTTTCATCAAGTCCATCAAATCTTCCCATAACCGTTCTTAGGGAAAGTCCAAATCCACGGATGTTAATAAATCCAAAGTATAGAGTAAAGAAAGCAGCTCCACCAACCAATAAAAAAATTATCGTTGGAATGCCTGTCCCAAAAAACTCATGAAGAATTAATCCTTCCCAAAAATTAGATATGGGTTGAAATGCCTCATTTATTCTTTCATCTATTCCTAATTTTTCCTGTGTAGTCATAATTTATTAATCAAAAGTTGTTTATATGAATAATTAAATGTTAAACCCTAAATATTAGAGTGAATGTCAAATATAAAATAAATCCTAGGAGATGAGTAAAAATTGCTTAATAAAAAAATGGACAAGAGCCTTTTTTTATAAAGCATATAAGATTTATTGCTTTTGACCAGTCCATTCAGAAATTCCACCTAACAAATTATATAGGTTTTCAAAACCAAAAGACTTCATAATCTGACATGCTTGAACACTTCTTACTCCAGAATGACAATAAACATAATAGTTTTTGTTTTTATCCAACTTTTGGATACCATCCATGAATAGTTGAGGATCTCTTATATTTAACAATTTTGAATCTGGAATATGAGAATCTTCATATTCTTCATTTGTTCTTACGTCTAATAAATATGAATTTTTATCTTTTTTTAGCCTTTCAACTAGCTCATCCGAAGTTAGATTGATCATATTTTTATTTCTAAAATAAGAAAACCAAATAGTAATTTAAAAAAAACTTGAGTTATACTTTTTTTAGTTTAATTCTAATTATGTATTTTGGACTTAAATATATTTACTATGAAATACTTTCAAAAATCTGATATCTTTCTAATTGGAGCTGCATTCATCTCTTTTGTCCTATCTGTTTCTTTATGGTTCTATGGTTATAAAGATGAAGGACTATTTGTTGGATTATGGGTTCCTTCAATTCTTTCTTTTGGTTGTTATTTTAAACAGATGTTAAACAAATAAAATGGGAGATACTTTTATATTTATAATGGGCTTAGTTTGTACTGGTGCAGTTGTAGCAGCAACTTTTCTCTCTATAAATGAGCTTAAAGATGTTAATGAACCTCAACTTGAGACTATGGATATGGCTGAGGGAACAAAAAAACATCTAAAACTTATATCAACAGCAATATTTATAATTATAGGTTTTGTTTCTGTTGGTTTATTTTGTTTTTATTTTATATTTGCCTAATGAAAATTTTAAATACATACTGGTGGAATTACGAAATTTAATTAATCGTGAATAAAACTGTTATGTAATAGCTTGTCTCACGACAGGCTTTTTTTTTGCTATGAAAACAATAAAAATAAATACATATTCAAAAAAAATTATAGCTGACACTATAACTCCTGTTGAAGTTTACCTCAAGATTAGAGATAAATTTCCAAACAGCATACTACTGGAAAGTAGTGATTATATGCAAGCTGGTAATAATTATTCATTTATATGTTTTAATCAAACTGGAATGTTTGAGGTTAAAAATCATATTTTAAATCAAAAACTACCCGGATGTAAAGTTGATTCTATGAAAATGGATAATGATAAAAGTATTACATATTACTTAAACAACTACTTAAATAGTTTTGATACTGAGAAGACTAATTCAAAGTTTATTACTAATGGATTGTTTGGTTACATGTCACATGAATCAGTAAAATATCAAGAGGATATCAATTTTAGCTCTAAAAAAAGTGATTTAGAGATTCCCGATATTTATTATGGATTTTACAAAAATATAATTGCAATTAGTCTATTTAATCATGAAGCACATATTTTTTGTAATTCTCATGATGACTCAAATAATTTAAAAGAAGTTGGTGATATAATTAATTCCAAGAGTTATTCAACATTTAATTACAAAAACATAGGTAAAAAAACATCTAATATTAGTGATGAAGAATTTTTAGAATATGTAGCAAAAGCAAAAGAACATTGCAAAAGAGGTGATGTCTTTCAGCTTGTTTTATCAAGGAGGTTTAATCAAAAATTTGAAGGTGATGAGTTCAACGTATACAGATCTTTAAGATCTATTAACCCCTCACCCTATTTATTTTTCTTTGATTATGGAAATTTTAAGATTTTTGGTAGCTCCCCTGAAGCTCAGATAATAATTAATAGTGGAAAAGCAGAGATTCATCCAATTGCTGGAACATTTAAAAGAACTGGTGATGACGAAAGAGATGAAGAAAAAGCAAAGGAATTGTCTATGGACCCAAAAGAAAACTCTGAGCATATTATGTTAGTAGATCTCGCAAGAAATGATTTAAGTAGAAATGGAAGCAATGTAAAAGTTGAAAAAAACAGAGAGATTCAATTTTTCTCTCATGTAATTCATTTAGTTTCTAAGGTTACTGCCAATTTAAAGGATACATCCAAAATTTTTCAAGTTGTAATGGATACATTTCCAGCGGGAACACTTTCAGGAGCTCCAAAGCATAGAGCCCTCACGTTAATTGAAAAGTATGAAAAAGTAAATAGAAATTTTTATGGTGGAGCCATTGGATATATGGACTTCAATGGGAATTTTAACCATGCAATTATCATTAGATCTTTTTTTAGTAAAAATAATGAACTAAGTTATCAAGCAGGAGCCGGTATAGTCATCAAATCCAAACCTCAAGATGAACTTCAAGAAGTGTATAACAAATTAAGAGCATTAGATTATGCTCTAAAAAATGCTGAAGACATAAAATGAAAAAAATATTTTTAATAGATAATTATGACTCATTTACTTATAATCTATCTCACTATTTAGAGGAGCTGGGCTGTAGAGTAGTTACAAAGAGAAATGATATGTTCGATATAAATGAAATAAAAGAGTATGATGGAATATTGATTTCTCCAGGTCCAGGTATTCCTGATGAAGCTGGAATGACCAAGGAAGTAATTAAAAAGTATTTTAAAGAGAAAAATATATTAGGAGTTTGCTTGGGTCAGCAGGCTATAGCTGAAGTTTTTGGTGGAAAGATTGAAAATATGGAACAAGTTTATCATGGTGTTGCTACTAAAATTAATTGCAAAAAAAATGATGAAATTTTTGATAATATTCCAGAATCTATTGAAGTAGGAAGGTACCATTCTTGGATTGTTAAAAAACCTTTACCAGAAAAACTTGTAATAACATCTGAGGATGAAAACAATCAAGTTATGTCATTGAAGCATACTGACTATCCTGTTCGTGGTGTACAGTTTCATCCAGAGTCAATTTTGACTCCACATGGAAAAACAATAATAAAAAATTGGATAAAAACACTATGAAAGAAATTCTAAATAGATTGATTAAATATAAAACCCTAAATGAGGTTGAATCAAAAGATATCCTAATTAAGATTTCCAATGGTGAGCTTAATAATAGCCAAATATCATCTTTTCTAACAGTTTATATGATGAGAAATATAACTCTTCAAGAACTTAAGGGTTTTAAAGATGCTTTAATTGAACTTTGTATAAAAGTTGATTTAAAAGAATTTGATACAATTGATTTATGCGGAACTGGAGGAGATGGAAAGGATACTTTTAATATTTCAACCTTGGCTTCTTTTGTAACTGCTGGGTCAGGATGTAAGGTTGCAAAACATGGAAATTATGGTGTTTCCTCAGGATGTGGTTCAAGTAATGTATTGGAATCGTTAGGTATAAAGTTTACTAATGATTATGATATTTTAAAAAAAGCAATCGATAAATCTGGAATATGTTTTCTTCATGCACCCTTGTTTCATCCTGCAATGAAAAATGTTGCACCAATCAGAAAAGAGCTTGGTATGAAGACTTTTTTCAATATGCTAGGTCCACTTGTTAACCCTTCAATGCCTAAGAAACAAATTGTTGGTGTTTTTAATCTTGAACTAGCAAGAATATATAATTACCTACTTCAAAAAACTGATAAAAAATATAGCATAATATACTCATTGGATGGATATGATGAAATATCATTAACAAACGATACAAAAATATATTCTAATAACTCTGAAAAAAATTATTCATCAAAGGAATTTGGACTAGAGAATATAAAACCAGATGAAATCAAAGGTGGAGTTGACATCCCCTCATCCTCTAAAATATTCATGAATGTTCTAAATGGTACTGGGACGGAAAGCCAAAATAATGTTGTATGCGCTAATGCAGGTGTTGCTATTTCAATTTCAAAAGGTATTAGTATTTCAGAAGGGTTTGAAGCTGCAAAAGAATCATTAAAATCTAGTAAAGCATTGAGTTCCTTCAATAAATTAAAAGAAATAATGAAATGAAAATTTTAGATAAAATTGTCGAAGATAAAAAAATAGAGCTAAAGGATTTATCCTCCAAAATTCCAGTAACATTACTCGAAAAAAGAAGCTTATTCTCAAGACAATGTATTTCATTAAAAAATTCAATATTAAATAGTCCCAGTGGGATAATATGCGAGTTTAAAAGAAAATCTCCATCCAATAATAATATTAATTATGAAACGAATATCATCGATGTTGTTGAAGGATACCAAAATGCCGGAGCTGTTGGAGTATCGATTTTAACAAACAAAAAATATTTTGATGGTGACATTAATGACATAATTGAAACAAGAGATATTTCTGATATACCAATTCTTAGAAAAGAATTTATTGTGAGTGAATATCAAGTAATTGAAGCTAAATCTATTGGATCTGATGCAATATTACTTATTGCATCAATTCTTGAATCAGAAGAAATATCAAAATTAAGTTCATTAGCAAAGAGTTTAGGTCTAGAGGTATTAGTTGAGATTCATTCTTTTGATGAATTAAAAAAAATATCCAGTAATGATATTGACGTAATTGGAGTTAATAACAGAAATCTTGACACTTTAGAAGTTGACATAAGTAATAGTGAAAAGCTCTTTGATAAAATTCCTGATCAATTTGTAAAGATATCTGAAAGTGGCATTAGCAAAGTTGAATCAATATTAAGACTGAGAGAAATAGGCTATCATGGATTTTTAATAGGTGAAAATTTTATGAAAACTAGCGATCCTATGATTTCAGCTTATAATTTTATAAAAAAGGTTGAAAATGAAATTTAAAGTTTGCGGATTATTTAACGAGGAAAATATTAATAAAGTTGCGAAGTTAAATCCAGATTATGTTGGTCATATCTTTTGGGAGAAATCTGTCAGATATTTAAATATTATAAGTCCTAATCTAAAAAAAGAAATTAAAAAAACTGGTGTTTTTTTTAACTCTAAAATAGATAATGTGTTTAATAGAATCAATGAACATAATCTAGCATGTGTACAATTGCACGGTGAAGAGTCTCCTCAGTATTGTAGAAATATTATGGATAGTGGAACTAAAGTGATTAAATCTTTCAGGATAGATGATGATTTTGATTTTTCTATTTTAAAAAATTATGAAAACAATTGTGATTTATTTTTATTTGATTCAAAATCAGAACTTCCTGGTGGAACTGGGAAATCGTTCAATTGGGAAAATTTAAAAAAATATAAATTAAAAAAAGAATTTTTTATAAGTGGTGGAATAGGACTTCATTCAATTGAATCACTAATTGAACTTTTTAAAATGGATCTTCCTATATATGGTGTCGATGTTAATAGTAAATTTGAGGATGAAAAATATTTAAAGAAAATTGATGAATTAAAAACTTTTATAGAAACAATAAAAAATGAAATATACAGTAGATAAAAAAGGGTTTTATGGAAACTTCGGAGGTGCTTTTGTACCTGAAATGCTATTTCCAAATCTAGACGAACTAGAAAAAAATTATAATAAGATTATTAATGATTCTAATTTCCAAAAAGATTATAATAATCTTTTAAAGGATTATGTAGGAAGGCCTACACCACTTTATTTTGCTGAAAGATTGTCAGAGAAATATAAATGTAAAATTTACTTTAAAAGAGAAGATCTTTGTCATACCGGAGCACACAAAATAAATAACACGGTAGGTCAAATTTTATTGGCTAAAAGATTAGGAAAAAAAAGAATAATTGCTGAAACAGGTGCTGGTCAACACGGAGTAGCAACTGCAACAGTATGTGCGTTAGCAGGAATCGAGTGTGTAATATATATGGGTGCAGTTGACATCAAAAGACAAGCTCCAAATGTAGCGAGAATGAAAATGTTAGGGGCATCAATAGTTGCTGCTGAATCAGGGAGTAAAACTCTAAAAGACGCTACTAATGAAGCGATTAGAGATTGGATTAATAATCCTGTGACTACACATTACATAATTGGATCAGTAGTAGGTCCTCATCCTTATCCTGATATGGTTGCAAAGTTTCAAGCTGTAGTTTCTGAGGAGATAAAGTCTCAGTTGCATGATAAAGAAGGGACTGAATACCCTAACTATTTAATAGCAAATATTGGAGGTGGTAGCAATGCTGCAGGCTTATATTATCATTATTTAGAAGATGAAAACGTAAAAATTATTTCAGTTGAGGCTGCTGGAGAAGGTATTGAATCTGGTAAAAGTGCTGCAACATCAGTTCTTGGAAAAACCGGTATTATTCACGGAAGTAAAACACTATTAATGCAGACTAAAGATGGGCAAATAGTTGAACCATATTCTATTTCAGCTGGTCTTGATTATCCAGGAGTAGGTCCACTTCATGCTCATTTACTTGAAAGCAAAAGAGCAGAATTTATGTCAATAACTGATAGTGATGCTATGCTTGCAGGACTTGAGGTCTCAAAACTTGAGGGAATTATACCTGCAATAGAAACTGCGCATGCTTTCGCTGCATTTAAATATCTAGATTTTAAAGCTGATGATATTATAGTTGTTAACTTCTCGGGTAGAGGGGATAAGGATTTGAATACATACATTGATTATTTTAATTTATAATGAATAGAATAGACAAGAAATTGGAAGAAGAGGGAAAGTTATTGTCCATATACTTCACAGCTGGTTACCCTAATTTAAATGATACGAAAGATATTATTATTAGGTTGCAGGAATCAGGTGTAGATATGATTGAAATCGGTCTTCCATTTAGTGATCCTCTTGCTGATGGACCAACAATTCAAGATAGCTCTACTATTGCAATTAAAAACGGAATGAATACTAACATACTGTTTGATCAATTAAAAGGAATAAGAGATGAAGTATCCATTCCATTAATTATTATGGGGTACTTTAATCCTATGCTTCAATATGGTGTTGAGGCCTTTTGTAAAAAATGTAATGAAATAGGAATTGATGGATTAATAATACCTGACTTACCAATTGATTATTATGAAGAAAATTATAAAGCATTGTTTGAAGAAAATAAGCTTTATAATATGTTTTTAATAGCTCCCCAGACATCAGATAAAAGAATTAGAAAGATTGACTCAATATCCAATGGGTTTATTTATATGGTAAGTTCATCAAGTATAACAGGATCAAAGGATTCTTTCAGCTCAGAACAAATTAATTATTTTGAAAGAATCGAGAAAATGAACCTAGATACACCGAGAATAATTGGTTTTGGTGTTGGAAATAAAGAAACATTCGATGCCGCAGTTGGCTATTCAAAAGGTGCAATAATTGGATCAGCATTTATAAAAAATCTTCATGAAAGTGGTGTAAGTTCTATAGATTCATTTATTAAATCAATAAGATAAAAATGAACAAAAACAAATCCATAGATTTTGTTCAGATAAAAAATATTTTTGAATCTATATCAAATGAATATGATTTCATGAATGATTTAATGACTTTAAGAAATCATTCGAAATGGAAAAAAGAAATAGCTGAAATTGCAATAGCTTCATCTCCTAAAAGAATCCTTGATATTGCTACTGGAACAGGAGATATTGCAATAAACCTAAGCAAAATTAATGGCTCAAAAATTGAAGGAGTCGATATCTCAGATAATATGCTTAAAGTTGCTCGCAAAAAAATTAAAGAGTTAAAAATTAATAATATAAATTTTAAAACATGTGAAGCTGAGAATTTAGTTTTTGAGGATAACCACTTTGATATTATATCAATTGGGTATGGAGTTAGAAACTTTAGTAATTTGGAGAAAGGGTTAAATGAAAGCCATAGAGTTTTAAAGAAAGACGGGAAGCTAATAATACTTGAAACTTCAGTCCCAGAAAATCCAATAATTAAATTCTTATATACGTTAATAACTAGAGTATACATCCCAATAATTGCTTTTATTTTTTCAGGAAAAACAAAAGCATACCTTTATTTATTGGATTCTACTGACAAATTTCCTCCAAAAAATAAATTTGTAGAAATACTATACAAAACAGGTTTTGAAAAAATTGAAACTAGAAAAAAACTTTATGGTGCTTCTACTATTTATATAGCGTCAAAATAAATTAATATTTAATTAATTAATACTTATTTTGTGAGATCCAAATTGGTTTCGTTGAGCCTGAATTAACTTAGTGCTAAGAAATAAGCTTGAAAATTGATTTATGTAACTCAAGGCTTCACTAAAGCATGGTAGAGACACATCATTTTTTAATGAAAGATTCAAAACATCAATCAGTCCAGGTTTAAGCTCATTAAGAGTTTTAAATATTTTTTTATCATCCAGGATATTGTCAACTGAATAATCCTTGTATAAGGTATTAACCAGATCTGATTTAATTATGCTTCCATTTGACCAAACATTCAAGGCCTTTGAAATACTTATATCCCATCCATAATTTTTATTTGCAGAATCAATTAATAAAAATGCTTGAACATAGTTTATTAGCCTACAGAAACTATATGCATCAGTTAATGAGTTAATGTTGATGTCATATTCCATAATTTCTTTTTTTATTGAATTATTGAACTTTAATCTAGCATTATTATTTTTTGAAATAAACCTAGAATCTAAAGCAGCGTTTAGCATATTTAATGAACATCCAAGATCAAGTCCGTATTTTAACATCCACCTGCCAGTCCCATTATCATCAGCTTTATCATCAATAATATCTAATAAAAAGTTACCATCTGTTTTTTCCAAAAGTTTAGTAGACGATATTTCAAGTAAATAACTATTCAAATCCGATTTACTCCATTTTTTAAAAACTTTTGCAATATCATCATATTTGTATTTATTAGATTTTATCATAAAATAATATATTGATGATATAAGTTGCATCTCAACATATTCTATACCATTATGAACCATTTTAACAAAATGGCCTTGGTTAGAATCTCCAAATAATTCAAAGCTTTTTGAATTATTGATAGTATTAGATGTTATTTTAGAAAAAATTTTTTTTACTTCATTAAATGCCTTTAAATCTCCCCCTATCATTATTGAAGGGCCTTTAAGGACTCCTTCAACTCCTCCAGATACACCCATACCTAAATACAATAAGTTTTTTGATTTAATTTTTTGATGATTTTCAGAACTTATAGTTGGATTAGTATTACCTGCATCAATTAATATATCGTTTGAATTAAGGTTTTCAATGCATAGAGAAATCACTTCATCTAATGAGGGACCAGATGGAACAAGAACTAAAACTTTTCTAGGTAATGATATAGAACTAATAAATTTATTTATATCATCAAATACTAAAGAAGATTCTAATTCTGAATAATGAGTTTTGATGTCTGTAGATGTATCAAAGTTTTTATCATAAAGAGAGACTTTAATGCCATTCAATGACATGTTTCTTGCAAAGCTTGTCCCTATTCTACCTACTCCAATTATTCCAAAATCAGTCATTTATAATTCAGATTTAATTTTTTCAACAATAATATCAGGGCTTTCAGAAATATCAATAAATTTACAATAATCAGGATACTCAATTATTTTAAACTGAGAATCAAGTAAATCTGACTTAAAAAAATGATCTTCTCTGCTATCAAGTCTCTGCTTAATTAATTCAAAGGTTCCTTTAAGACAGAACCAATATATATCGCCAACAACTCGTTTAACAAGTGCTTGCCTGTAAGCCTCTTTTAAAGCAGAACATGCAACTACAACATTTTTATTTTCTAATCTATTTAGCTCTGTATTTATATCTTTAATCCATATCTCCCTATCATTATCACTTAATGGAATGTTATTATTCATTTTTTCAATATTTTCATTTGAGTGTAAATCATCTCCCTCAACAAATTTAAATTCTAAATCCTTAGATAATTTTTTCCCAACTAGAGATTTACCACAACCACTTACACCAAATAAAATTATCACTTTACCCATTTTAGTTATATCTGATAAATCTTAAAGTCAGAAAAACTTGAATTTATTTGATTATCAAAATCATATGCTAGAAAGAAGCCCCCTCCACCAGAACCACAAAGTTTCATATAATAAGAATCATTTTTTATTCCTTCTTTCCATTTATTTTTTAATTTTTCAGGGATCATTTCCTGAAAATTATGAAGTGTATCATTTGATAGTTCTTTAACTGAATCTCTGAATAATTTGGAAGTATTTATCAAGTGGTTAATACATTGATTAGTATTATTAATGAACTTACTATTAAAGAAGAGTCTAAATTCACTTTTACTAATTTTATCTTCAAATAACTTAATCATTTTTTTTGTTGAGGAATCTATTTGACTATCTATTATATAGACTTTAAAATCTTTAAAAGCTATTCTTTCAATCAGCTTTATTTTTTGATTTGAGTATAGCATTGGTTTATTAAAATATGATACAGCAGGATCAAACCCAGAAGAATTTCCATGAAATTTTGATTCAACTAATGACATGATTTTTTTTATTTCTGAATTAGAAAATGATTTCAAATCAACTTTAGAATATCTTGATATAATTGAGGAAACCAAAGCTCCACTACTTCCAAGCCCACTTCCAATTGGAATATTACTATCAAAATATAGACCTGAATCAATTTCCTCTTTTAAATTATCTGAGTTAATTATATCATTTAGATAATCTTCTTGAATAATATACTCATATAGAGATTCTATATTTCTATTTGATATTTTTTGATCTTCTGATAGATGGTTTGATTTAGAAAGAGATCCATTAAATTTTTTGTAAGGAATAGATAAAGCGTTTGAATCATGCATAATACCATATTCACCAAATAATAAGATTTTTGAGTTAAATGAGATACTATCCATTATATAATTTTTGCTGAGCCACTGCCAAGACTATCATATATACACATCTTAGATTTACAGAATTTTAATAACTCATCTTCAATAAACTTTTTTACTTCACTTTTAATATTATTAGGATAAAGCAGATGAACATTTGAGCCAGCATC
This sequence comes from uncultured Bacteroidota bacterium, assembly GCA_902620455.1. Classification (GTDB taxonomy): domain Bacteria; phylum Bacteroidota; class Bacteroidia; order Flavobacteriales; family Flavobacteriaceae; genus Marisimplicoccus. The sequence continues at coordinate 87,707 of CACNIG010000005.1, read as the reverse complement.
AAGTGTAAAACAAACTGGATTTTTAGTTTCTCTTCGGTATTCTAGAATTCTTCGAATAACCTCTAAGGTATTTGGCTTCATTAAAATAAAGTATGGACTTGATGATAACATTAAAGAGTGAATCATTAAAGCTTCTGATTCTGTAATGTTTATAAACTCATCTAAATGTCCTGAATTTAAGACATCTTTAAGCTTAGCAATATTATTCTTTGCCTCACTGAACCTTATCTTTGAAAATGGATTTTCATTCATTAATTTATGTCCAATCGAACTGGATATCTTCTTTACTCCCGGATCAATTATTAAAATTGAATTTTGATAATCTTGAAAAATTTGATTTACATCTTGAGATATATTAATTGCATATAAATCTGAACTTCCAGGAAAAGATTTTGATTCACCCCAAAGAGTAATTGGTCCTTCTATACTTCTTGAAGCACTTCCAGAACCAAGCCTAGCTATAAAGGATTTCTTTTTTAAATAATAAGAATCATCTTGTTGATTTGAATTTATTTTTTCAATATCAACTAAACATGATGCTAAGGCAGACATTGAAGAAGCAGATGAAGCAATTCCACTACTATGAGGAAAATTATTCTCTGATTTTATATTTATATCATGATTTTTTAAAAAGCTAAAATACTTTTCAATTTTGCTAATAAATAATTTAATTTTTTGACTAAACTCATGATCTTTTATGCCGTTAAATTCAAATATAACAGAGTTGACTTTATTTTTTTTTGGTTTAAATTCTACAGAGGTAGTTGTCAATGATTCAGAAAGCGTAAAACTGATTGATGGATTTTGAGGTATTTGATTATTTTTTTTACCCCAATATTTAACTAATGCAATATTACTGGGTGAACTCCATTTTACAATTCCTTCAGACAAGAAATTATCAATGTTGACAAAATCCTTTTCAATCATTTAAATATTGTTAAAAATCATTTAAATATAGTAAAGTTAAACTCTAAGATAAATTTTATTTGTTTAATTTGAATTGAAATTAATTTGACATATAAATTGAAGAAATCAGCATTTAAGTTTACAAATTTTAAGGAACCTTTGCTATCTCCTTTTGAGAAGCTATTTAATATTTTTAAAGAACTTATTATACATACATCGGGAGACTTTGATGAAGCTATTGATTGGTTAAGAGAGTTAGATAAAGAATATCAGCTAACAGATGAAAATTATTCTATTGATGACTTTATTAATGATCTTTTAAGTAAAGGCTATATATCAAAACAAATTCAAGCAGGAAATGAAAAAACTAAAATTAGTTCCAAGACAGAAAGGCTTTTAAGGAAGCACGTGCTAAAGCATCTGTTTGGTAAACTAAAAAAAACAAAAAAAGGAAATCACAAAACAAAGTTTTCTTCATCAGGAGTTGATGATAATCTTAACATTAAAGGGTTTGAATATGGTGATCCTCTTGACAGAATATTGTTAACTGAAAGCTTAAAAAATGCCATAATATCATCTGGCGAAAACGATTTAACTCTTAAGAAAGAAGATATCGTAGTTTGGGACTCAAACCACAATTCTCAAATGAGCACTGTGCTGATGATTGATATTAGTCACAGTATGATTCTCTATGGTGAAGACAGAATAACTCCAGCAAAAAAAGTTGCTATGGCACTTGTTGAATACATTAAAACAAAATTTCCAAAAGATACTATTGATATTTTATCATTTGGAGATGAAGCAAAACCAATTAATATCAAAGACTTACCTTACTTAAAAGTAGGACCTTATCATACTAACACAGTCGCGGGTCTTGACTTAGCATTTGATATTCTTAGAAGAAAAAAGAACAATAATAAACAAATCTTTATGATAACTGACGGTAAACCAAGCTGTATGTTTACTAAAGATGGATTTTATAAAAATAGTGCAGGTTTAGATAATTTTATTCTTGATCAGTGTTATAATAGAGCTAGGATTGCAAAAAAAAATAATATACCAATTACAACATTTATGATTGCTAGTGATCCCTACTTGCAGACATTCGTAAAGAAATTCTCTGAAGTAAATAATGGGAAAGCCTTTTATACTGGTCTTGATGGTTTGAGTGAAATGGTATTTGAAGATTATGATAAAAATAGAAGACAAAAATTAAGATAATGAACAAACCTAAAATCAAAACAATTGGTGAATTAAAATCATCAAATTATAAATACAAATCTCTTAATCAAGAAATTACAGATAATTTAAGGCAAAATCTCTCAGAAGGTGTTAATGTATTTTCTGATCTTGTCGGATATGAAGAAACCGTGATTCCTAGTGTTGAAAGAGCATTTCTTTCAAATCATAGTATTAACCTTTTGGGTTTAAGAGGTCAAGCCAAAACTAAACTTGCTAGAACATGTGTGAATCTTTTAGATGAATGGATCCCAATAATCAAAGGTTCAGAAACTAATGATGATCCACTTAATCCAATTTTTAAAAGCTCCCTTGAAATGATTAAATCAAGTGGAGACAAAACTGAAATAGATTGGCTTAACAGAGATGAAAGATTTTATGAGAAACTCGCTACTCCTGATGTAACAGTATCAGATTTAATTGGTGATATTGACCCAATTAAGGCTACGAATCTTAAATTGTCTTATTCAAATGAGGAAGTGATTCACTTTGGATTAATTCCAAGAGCACACAGATGTATTTTTGTACTTAATGAGTTACCAGATTTACAACCAAGAATTCAAGTTTCACTTTTTTCAATTTTAGAGGAAAAAGAAATTCAAATTCGAGGTTTTAAAGTTAGACTTCCTCTTGACATTCAATTTATTTTTACTTCAAACCCTGAGGATTACACCAACAGGGGAACAATTGTAACACCATTGAAGGACAGAGTTGGATCACAAATACTTACTCATTACCCTGAATCAATTGAAATTGCAAAAAAAATTACTAAACAAGAATCAAAAATTGATTCAGAGTTAGGCTCAAAAATTCATATACCTGAAGTTGCTAGAGATATAATTGAGCAAATATCTTTTGAAGCAAGAGAAAGTGATCTTGTTGATAGAAAAAGTGGAGTAAGTGCAAGAATGAGTATAACTAGTTTACAAAATCTTGTTTCATCCGCTGAAAGACGAATGATAATTAATAAGGAAGGTAAGACTTCAATTAGGATGTCTGACTTTAGCTCGGTTATTTCTTCAATAAATGGAAAAGTAGAATTAGTTTATGAGGGAGAGGAAGAGGGTGCAGAGCAAGTATCTTATAATCTTATATCATCAGCCGTAAAATCAATTTTTAATAAATATTTTCCTAAAATTGAAAAATTAACTAAGCCAGATGAAATAACTCCATATGACTCGCTTTTAAACTGGTTCTCAAATAAGCAATTAGTAATCAATGATAATTTGAATAATAAAGATTATGAGAATTTACTAAATGAAGTTATTGATGCAAAAAAGCTGATTAAAAAGTATATTCCTGAATTAAATGATGATGACGAGCTTTTCTTTGTGGAATTTATTTTGTGGGGTCTAGAAAGCTATAATAAATTGTCAATATTGAGAACTAATAATGGAATAGAGTATAAGGATCCATTCAATAATTTTATTAATAAAATTTAATCAATTTTGCTTTTTTGCGATTTTTTTGCCTCTTTTTTTGAACCATCAAAACCTTCAATGCCACTAACTGTAGTATACATTAGCCTATTTTTCTTATCTGGATTTAATTTTGAGTATGCACTATGGCACATTACTGCTGCCTCATGAAATCCACTTAATATTAATTTAAGTTTTCCAGGATAAGTATTAACATCTCCAATAGCATAAATACCATCAATATTTGTTTGGTAGTCTAGACTGTTGTTAACTTTTATAGCGTTATTTTCAATTTTTAGGCCCCAATCTTTGATAGGTCCTAGTTTAGGAACTAGACCAAATAATGGTATGAAATAGTCAGTTTCAATTTTACTTTTATTTCCATCTACGTCTATAATAATTGATTCGAGTTTACTTTTACCATTAAGTTTCTCAACCTGAGCGGGAGTAATAACATCAATCTTTCCAAGATCTTTAAGTTTCTGAACAGAAGCAACGGAATCATCAGCACCCCTAAATTCATTTCTTCTATGAATAAGTATTAGTTTTTTTGAAATTTTAGAGAGTTGAATTGACCAATCCAAGGCTGAGTCTCCTCCCCCAGCTATAACAACTTTTTTATCTTTAAACTCACTAGGATCTTTAATCATGTATAAAATACCTTTGTTCTCATAATCACTAATATTAGAGATATTTGGTTTTCTAGGTGTAAATGTTCCAAGACCACCAGCTATTGCAATTATTTTAGCTAAAATTTCTGTTCCTTTGTCAGTAGTAACTTTAAAAGATCCATCATCAAGTTTATCCAAATTTAATGCTGTCTCTCCAAGTGTATATGATGGTTGAAAAGGTTTAATCTGTTCTAAAAGGTTCTCAATAAGATCGCCCGCAATAATTTCAGGATAACCAGGAATATCATAGATAGGCTTTTTTGGATATAATTCAATACATTGTCCGCCAGGTTGAGTCAAGGAATCTAAAATATGACATTTCATTTTTAAAAGACCTGCCTCAAAAACAGTGAAAAGACCAGTTGGACCTGCTCCAATAATTAAAATATCTGTTTTAATCATTGAGAAAGAGGCAATACAGATTTGACTTCTTTAATTTCAGGAGCATATTTTTTTATGGTAGTTTCTACTCCATTTTTAAGAGTCATCTGATTTACTTTACAATCAGCACATGCACCATGAAGTTTAACTTTCACAGTTGAATCTTTAATTGATTCAAGAGATATATCACCTCCATCCTTAAGTAAAAATGGTCTAATCTCTTCAAGTGCATCTAATATTTTATTTTCTAGTTTGCTCATTACTTTTTAATTGCAGAACATCCCACTAAGTTAGTAATTTCGACAATCTTTGTGGGTGGTAATTCTTTATTTCTAATTAATAATTGTTCAACCATGTTTTTTGAAATTTCTTCAAAAATTTTTGAAACATCTGTAGATTCTTGAAGTGATCCTGGTCTTCCAAAGTCTGAGGCCTCTCTTAAAGATTGAAAAATTGGTATTTCTCCCAAAAAATTAATATTAAGATCTTTTGACAAATACTTTACTCCCGATTCACCAAATATGTAATGTCTGGTGTCAGATTCATTGGTTTTAAAATAAGCCATGTTTTCTATTAAACCTAAAATTGGAACAGATATACTATCTTGTTGAAACATTTTAATTCCTCTCCTTGCATCAGCAAGTGCAACATTTTGGGGTGTACTTACAATAATAGATCCTGTAATTGGTAGAGATTGGACCAGACTTAAATGAATATCACCTGTTCCAGGAGGTAAATCTAAAAATAGAAAGTCTAACTCACCCCAATTAGTATCAAAAATCATTTGATTTAGTGCTTTTGATGCCATGGGTCCTCTCCAAACAACAGCTTGATCAAGCTTTGTAAAGAAACCAATGGACATAATTTTAACATTGTAGCTTTCTACAGGTTCTATTTTTGATTTATCATCTATTTTAATAGATTTTGGAACGTATCCTTCGACATCCATCATTGTAGGAACAGACGGTCCATAAATATCAGCATCAAGAATTCCCACTTTACAGCCTTTTTTGGCAAGTGCTGCAGCTAGATTAATTGTTACAGTGGATTTACCAACTCCACCTTTAGCAGAAGATATTGCAATTATTGAATCAACTCCATTAATTTTTTTTGCTTGTGATGATATTTTTGGACGATCTGGTGAATCAATTTCATTTTCATCATTTTCATTTTCTTTTGGCAACTCAACCTTAGTGTTTATATTGATTTTTGCTTTTTCATAGATATCATCGTGAATTATTTTCATGATGTCCACTTCAAGTTTTTTTCTTGCTTGTAAAGCAGGGTTTGTAACTACAATATCGATATCGACTTGATCTCCAAATACTTGAATATTTTTTAAAATTCCGGTTGAAACAATATTTTCTGAATGACCAGACATATTGATCTTTTCAAGTGTTTTTTTTATATTATTTTTTGTTAAATCCATAATAAATTGGCAACACAAATATACATGTAACTAATAGATTTAATTCTTAAAATTTATATAATTATTTTGGATCCCAGAGTTTTACTTCAAAGTCAATTACTCTATTATCTCTAACTTTAATTCCCTCATTTTCTAATAATTGTCTCATCAAATCATAACCTTTAAAATGATGTTTACCAGTTAATAATCCATTTCTATTTACAACTCTATGTGCAGGGATTGATGAGTCATTATGGCAAGCATTAAGAGCCCAACCTACAGTTCTGGAACTTTTGGCTGTTCCAAGCTTTTTTGCAATTAGCCCATAAGTAGTAACTCTTCCCTCTGGTATAGTTTTTACTACACTGTATACTCTTTGAAAAAAATCATTTTTACTCATAGAGATAATAAATGTCTTAAGGTTTTTTTAAAGTAAATGAAAATTCAGTGCCTTGACCAATTTTGCTCTCAACAAAAATTTGTTCCTGATGTGCCTCAATTATATGCTTAACAATTGATAGTCCTAGCCCTGAACCACCTTTTTTTCTAGATCTGTTTTTATCAATTCTATAAAATCTTTCAAATAGGCGAGGTAAATGCTCGTCCTCTATTCCTTCCCCATTATCTTTTACTATAACAATAATTCTATCCTTATCGTATTCCTCAACTTTTACTTTAGTATATCCGCCTTCTTTTCCATATTTAATTGAGTTTACGACTAAGTTAGTAAGTACCTGCAAAATTCTTTCTTTATCAGCATTAACTATTACTGGAGTATTATTTTCATTATCTACTAGAAGTTTAGTATTATTTTTCTCTGATTCAAACTCCATTAAATCATATACGTTTTCTATTAGCTCGTAAATATTAAAATCAGTTTTATCAACTGTTTTAATACCAGATTCAAATTGTGTAATTAAGTCTAAATCTTTTACAATGGATATTAATCTATCTACACCCTTAGCTGATCTCCTTAAATATTTACCTCTAACTTTCTTATCTTTCAATGCACCCTCTATAAGTGTTAGTATATAACCTTGAATAGTAAATAACGGGGTTTTCAATTCATGTGAAACATTACCTAAAAATTCTCTTCTGTAATTTTCTTGATCCTTTAAAATATTAATTTCTTCTAATCTTGTTTTATAGGAAGTTAAAAAGTTCTCAAGTACTATACTAGCTGTAAAAAAAGTGAGTATAAAATATCCTAAATCATTTATTGAAAAACCACCGATAACAATAAAATAGAATATTAGAGCTATTATGTTAATGAAAAAAGATGCTTGAAAAGCCTGCTTGCTTGGTTTAATTTTAAAGGGAAGTTTCATTCTTCAATTATAAATTTGTACCCAACTCCCTTAATAGTTTTGAAGTATTTATGTCCTATTTTCTCTCTTAATTTTCTTATGTGTACATCAATTGTTCTGTCACCAACTATAACTTTTTCTCCCCAAACTTTTTCCATGATTTTTTCTCTTTTAAATACCTTGTCAGGTTTTGAGGAAAGTAGACTTAATAGCTCAAACTCTTTTTTTGGCAAACTTATTGATTTATCATCTACATAGACTTTATATTTATCCCTGTTGATTTTAAAGTTACCAAATTGAATTTCCTCAATTTCTTTTTCAAGATTCTTTTCTGATCGTCTTAAAAGTCCTTTGACTTTTGATACTAAAATTTTTGGTTTAACTGGTTTTTGAACATAATCATCAGCTCCTGCTTCATATGCTGCAATATGAGAATAGTCCTCACCTCTAGCTGTTAAAAACATAATTAACGTATCATTAAACATTTTATCTGATCTAAGAAGTTCACAAGCCTGTATGCCGTCCATATTAGGCATCATAATGTCCATAATAATTACATTTGGTACAATACCTTTTGCAATTTCAATAGCTTTTTGGCCATCTTTGGCCGTAGATACATCATAACCTTCATTTGATAAATTATACTTTAGAATCTCTAAAATATCCGGTTCATCATCAACACAAAGTATTTTAATCTTTGACTTATCCATAGTACTTCAACAATTTAGCAAATTATAGCTTATGTTTTGTTAACAACCTAAAATTTAATGTTTTAAAAACAATTAATTTACAATAAGTAAATAATAATTTTTTCGTCCCCTCTGAAGTAAAGTATATTTCCCATTAATTAAATCATTTTTAGTGATTTTAATATTTTGTGAGATTCTCTTTTTATTAATTGAAATTGAATTTTCTTTTAGGGCTCTTCTTGCCTCACTTACAGATTTAAGGAAATTTGTCTCAGTAGCAAGAAGATTCTCAACTTCTATTCCCTTCAATAATTTTTCTTTAGATATCTTAGAGCTTGGAACACCATCAAAAATTTCATTGAAGGTATTATCATCAAGAGACTCAAGATCTTCTTTACTGGATTTTCCAAAAAGAACTTTTGATGCACTAATTGCATTTTTTAAATCATTTTCTCCATGAACCATAACTGTTACTGTATCAGCAATTTTATTTTGAAGCAGTCTTTTGGCTTTATCTTTATTATGTTCTTTTATTAATTCATTAACTTCATCTTGTGATAAAAAAGTAAAAACTTTAATGTAAGTAATTGCATCCTCATCCGAAATATTTAACCAATATTGATAAAACTTATATACAGAAGTCTTATTCTTATCTAGCCAAATGTTTCCACCTTCAGATTTTCCAAATTTTGAGCCGTCAGATTTTTTAATTAATGGACATGTTATTGCAAAAGCCTTTACATTCTCTTTTCTTCTAATCAGTTCAGTTCCAGTAGTAATGTTTCCCCACTGATCACTTCCACCCATTTGAAGCATACAATTTATCTCCTTATATAAATGAAGAAAATCATATCCTTGAATTAATTGATAGGTAAATTCAGTAAATGACATTCCCTGTGTTGTATCCTTAGAAATTCTCTTTTTTACAGACTCTTTAGCCATCATATAATTTACAGTTATATGCTTACCAATATCTCTCGAAAAGTCAATAATTGAGAATTTACTCATCCAATCATAATTATTAACAAGGATGGCTCTATTAGATTTATTTGATTTAAAATCAAGAAATTTTTCAAATTGAACCTTTAATTTCTTTTCGTTAAACTTTAAAATATTTTTATCTAATAAGTTCCTTTCATCAGACTTTCCAGATGGATCACCTATCATGCCTGTTGCACCTCCAAGTAATACGACTGGTGTATGACCAGCATTTTGAAAGTGTTTAAGAATGAATATTGGAACTAGACTTCCTATATGAAGTGAATCGGACGTAGGATCAAAGCCAATATATCCAATAGTTTTATTTTTGGACAAATATTCTTCAGATCCAGGTATTACATCATGTAACATTCCTCTCCACCTCAGCTGATCTATGAATTCTTTCATTATTTAATATTTTTTAGACTATCTATTGATTTTTGAATCCTTCTCTTTACATTGGAATAAATATTAAGTTGAATTCTGGGATTTTTAGAATAATATAATTCACTGTCATAAAATTGAGCACTATCAATGTCATGTTTTCTAAAAATCAACTCATCACTAATCATATTATTGTCAATTTTTAAATCGTAACTACTAGATGCATTTAGAATCATTATATCAAAAATAATACTTTCCATTTTTTCCTCACTGATTAAATTTTCCGGAGCATTAGACGAGCATCCCATCATAAAAATATATACTAATAGATATTTTTTCATCTGTTAAAAGTTATTTTTTTTCCGTATGGTATAGAATTTACTTTCCCATCCTCATAAACTACATTACCGTTTAATATAGTTTTATATATGGAGTTATCAAACTTTTGCCCCTCAAAAGGTGACCAGCCACACTTGTATAATAGAGAGTCTTTAGTCACAATTGTTGGAGTATTTGTATCAATTAGGACAATATCAGCAAAATATCCTTTCCTTATAAAACCTCTATTATTAACCTTAAATATTATTGCTGGATTATGAGCTATCTTTTCAACAATTTTTTCAAATGAAACACCATATTTTTCACAGTTTTGTAGAAGAGATAAAATAGTATGTTGAACCATCGGTCCTCCTGATGGACAGCTTAAATATTTATTATTTTTTTCTTCTAATGTATGAGGAGCATGATCTGATGCAATAATATCTATTTTATCATCTTTTAGTGCCTTCCAGAGGGCATCTCTATCATTTTTGGACTTTATGGCTGGATTCCATTTTATCTTCGAACCAAGTTCAATGTAATCCTTATCTGTGAACCATAAATGATGAGCACACACCTCAGATGTTATTTTTTTATCATTTAATTCAATACCATTATCAAATAGACTAAGTTCTATGGCAGTCGAAATATGAAATACATTTAGTCTTGCACCTGTTTTTTTTGCAAGTTTAACAGCAAAGCTGGAACTTTGTAGGCATGCCTTGTCGTTCCTAATCTTTGGATGAGCTGATATAGGGATATCATCACCGTAAAGATTTTTAAAATATTCAGTATTGTCTTTTATTGTTTGTTCGTCCTCACAATGAGCTGATATAGGTAATGACGTGTTGTTAAAAATATTTTCAATTGAATCCTGATTATCTATTAACATCTTTCCTGTTGAGGATCCTAAAAAAAGTTTAATTCCTGCAACTTCCTTATGATCTAATTTTTTTATTTCATCAATATTGTCATTTGTCCCGCCAAACATAAATGAAAAATTTGCGAATGAATTCTTTGATGCAATTTGAATTTTTTTCTCAAACTCTTCTCTTGAAGTAGTATTTGGAAATGTATTTGGCATTTCAAAATAAGATGTTACACCTCCAGCAATAGCTGCCTTTGACTCTGTGCTTATGTTTCCTTTATGAGTTAAACCTGGTTCACGAAAATGTACCTGATCATCTATCATTCCAGGTATAGCTATACGACCATTTCCATCGATAATTTTAATTCCCTTGTCATACTCAAGATTAGATCCAATTTCTTTAATTAATTCCCCCTCTATATATATATCACCCGAAGTTCTAATGCCTTCATTTATAATAACAATATCCTTTATTAGGAGTCTATTCATTTTTATTAAAAATTGAATTAAATTTTAATTTTATAACACCAATTATTGCTTCAAAGATAATGTTCTTATTCATTTTGGAGTCTCCGTGTTCTCTGTTAACAAATATTATTTGATGCTCCTTTAACTTAAACTTTTTTTTCCAAAGTTTAAATTTCATTTCAATTTGAAAAGCGTATCCATTAAACTTTATTTTATTAATATCTAAAGATGATAAAGCCTTATTTGAGTAACCAACAAACCCAGAAGTTGAATCTCTTACTGGAAGACATGTGATAAGTCTAACATAAATATTAGCAAAATATGAGAGAAAAATTCTGGATAAAGGCCAATTTACAACACTTACACCCTCTAAGTATCTAGAACCAATAGCTACATCACATTCATTATTAATTAGAAGTCTCTTTAGGTTTTCAATTTCATTTGGATTATGAGAGAGATCAGCATCCATCTCAAAGATATAAGAGAAGTCCTGTTTAAGTGCCCATCGAAATCCTACTTTATATGCTGAACCTAAACCATCTTTCTTCTTTCTAGTAATCAAGAAAAGTTTATCTGTATTATCTTTTTTCAAGTTCTCGACAATATTTGATGTTCCGTCAGGAGAATTATCATCAACTACCAATATGAAATTGTTGTTCTGCAAAGACAAAATTTTATTTATAACATCTTCGATATTTTCGGCTTCATTATAGGTCGGTATGATAATTAAACTTTTGTCTTTCATTTATTTAGTAGTTATTCTATAATTTTGTTGTTTATCTTAATACTAATATGATTCGAAATCAAGATTTAACCACTTTATTTGTTATAATTATATTGTTAATATTTTATTTTCTACAAATATTCCAAAGAGCAAAATTAGTTTATTTATTTAGAAGTGTAAGCTATCATTTTCGTAATATTTTAGTTCCTTACAATGTAGATGATCTTGGTATTTCAGGCTCAGGCACTTCAATTATTAATTATTTTAACTATTTCTATTTGTTCTTTTTTTTGCTTATCAATATAGTAGTCATGACTAATTTCGGTGCCCTAAGTTTTCATGGAAGTATAAATTTTGATGAAATGGGCAATGAATTATTTATAAGATTATTAAATTTTAACATATTAATCTTTATTACTCTATCTGTTAGGTTCCTAGTTATAAAATATATTATAGAAATGTTTCTTAACTATAAGCTTAAGTTTATATTTTTTAAAAATTATATTATAAATATTATAATTGGGATATTAATGTTGATAAACTTCGTAGTTTACAGCTTAAATACTTTTTATGACTTTATTTATCTGAGAAATACTTTTTTAATCTTGTTGTTATTACATTTTATTTTTCAGGCTAAAAACTATTTGAGTTATTTTTCAAAAATTGACATAAAAGAGGTAATGTATTTTATTTTGTATCTTTGTGGGTTCAAACTAGCCCCATGGATATGGTTATATTCAATTTATTAAACCTAAAAATTTTCTGATGAGTATTAAAACTATTTTAATATCTCAACCTGAGCCTACAAACGAGAATTCTCCTTATTCATCGTTAATAAGAAAGTATAAACTTAAAATAGATTTTAGAAAGTTTATTCATGTTGAGGGACTTACAGCTAAAGAAGTAAGAGCGCAAAAAGTTGACTTTTCGAAATTTCATAATGTTATCTTAACAAGTAGAAACTCAGTGGATCATTTCTTCAGAATTACGGAAGAAATGAGATTTAAAGTTCCTGATCAGACCAAATATTTTTGTCAGTCTGAGGCTGTTGCATACTATTTACAGAAATATGTGGTTTACCGAAAAAGAAAAATTTATGTTGGTAATAATAATTTCAAAGATCTTGAGGCTACTTTTACTAAATTTAATAAAGAGAGATTTCTAGCCCCAACTTCTGGTAGTTTGAACCCAGATATCATAAAAACATTAGATTCTTTTGAAATTTCTTGGGAGCGAGCACAACTTTACAAGACAGTTGTTAGCGACTTATCTGATTTAAGAGATGTATATTATGACTTACTGGTCTTTTTTAGTCCATTAGGAATTGAATCTTTATTTAAAAACTTTCCAGATTTTGAACAGAATAAGACACTTATCGCTGTGTATGGTAATACAACTGAAGAAGCTGCAAAAGCTAAAAATCTCAGAATAGACATTAAAGCCCCAACAGAGGTTTCTCCTTCAATGGCTATGGCTATAGATAAATATATAAAAGGTTAGCTCGTTCTACCTTCTACCAAACCTCATCCATATATATACAAGGTTAGCAATTGAAGCTAGAGCTGCTACAACATAAGTACCAGCTGCCCAGTTTAAGGCCTCTTTTGATTGAATAAGTTCTCTTTGATTTACGATTCTTTTTCTTTCAAGCCAATATATTGCTCTTTTACTAGCATCAAACTCTACTGGAAGTGTAACAAGGCTAAACAAAGTACCTGTAGCAAAACCAAAGATCCCTAATGTAAAAAGACTTTCACCTAAAACTGGTGAACTTTGCATTAATATTATCCCTCCAAATAATATGTATGTGCCCAGTTTTGAAGTTACACCAACCATAGGCACTAATATTGATCTCATCTTTAACCACTCATACCCTTTTGCATGCTGCACTGCATGACCACATTCATGTGCAGAAACAGCAGCGGCGGCAGCATTTCTTTGGTTGTAAACACTCTCACTTAGATTGACAGTTTTCTTTTGGGGATTATAATGGTCTGAAAGTTGTCCCTTAACACTCATAACTTTTACGTCATAAATACCATGATCACTTAACATTTTTTCTGCAATCTCTTTTCCAGAAAGATTTGCTGATAGTGTCTGTCTTGAAAATTTTTTAAATTTTGATTTAAGTTGATATTGAACATACCCACTTAGTGCTAGTATTGGAATTATTATTAACCAATAGTTTAAATCACCGTATAACAAAAAGTCCATAAATTAAATTTTTTATAAAGGTATGTAATATGCCAAATAACTGAAAAATTTTATCAGTTTTTTAACTTAAATATTATTATACTTAGCTGTAAAAGTGCAGTAATTCCATTTGCAACAATTATTGAGAGACTTCCAATCAAAATTCCATACAAAAGCCATAGAAGAACACCAATAAACATTATTATGTACATTGTGAGCGAAATACCATCAGCATTTTTCTCCTTATAGATCTTATAAACCTGTGGAATAAATGCAGAAGTAGTAAGGAATGCTGCTGATAAACCAATTATTTCAAAGATTGGATCAATCATAAAACAATATTTATGATTTTACCAGGAACAACTATAATTTTCTTTGGTTTTGAATTATTTAAGATAGACTGTGTCTTATCATATGACAAAACAGCATCTTCAATTTCTTTATTAGAAAGATCAAGCGGAAGAGTTATAGTAAACTTAGTTTTACCGTTAAATGATACTGGGTACAATTTATCAGTTTCGACTAAATACTTTTCATTATATTCTGGATAAACCTGATCAACTATTGACTCTTTATGACCTAATTGACTCCATAACTCTTCAGCAAAATGAGGTGCAAAAGGGGAAATAAGTATAAGTAATTCCTTTAAAACTGCTCGATTGTTGCATCCGATTGAACTAAGTTCATTAATACATATCATAAATGAACTGACACATGTATTAAGACTCAATTTCTCAATATCCTCATTAATTTTTTTTATTGTTTTGTGAAGCGACTTTAATGACTCTTTTGAAGGTTCATCTTCTGATACATTAATTAATCCATCCTTAAAGAAAAGACCCCAAAACTTTTTCAAAAATGAATACACTCCGGATATTCCTCTTGTATCCCAAGGCTTTGATTGCTCAATTGGACCAAGAAACATTTCATACATTCTTAGGGTATCAGCTCCATATTGATCACATATTTCATCTGGATTTACTACATTAAACTTAGACTTTGACATTTTTTCTTGTTCTCTAAAACAATAGAAAAGATCGTCTTCTAATTTAAAAATTGAATTTTTATAATCAGAATCTTCAGATTTTAATTTATTATAATCAACTTGGTTATCATCATTGACATACTTTATATCAATCCTTACTTTATCAACTTTTTCTTTTGAAATAATATTACTTGAGATGTATTGATTTGATCCTGTTTTTCTATATATAAATGCAGAATTTCCAAGTATCATTCCTTGATTCACTAATTTTTTTGAATACTCATCCTTGTTTAAATATCCAAAGTCATAAAGAAATTTTTGATAAAATCTTGAATATAATAAGTGTCCTGTTGCATGCTCACTTCCTCCAAAGTAAATGTCAATGTCATTCCAGTATTTTTGGGATTCTTTAGAAATAAATTCTTTTTCATTTGTTGGATCCATATATCTGTAGAAGTACCAAGAACTTCCTGCCCATCCTGGCATGGTGTTCAACTCTAATGGAAAAGTATCGGTATCATTAATTTCATCATTTGATGTAACCTTTTTTGTTTTTACGTTCCATGCCCACGAAGTGGAATTTCCTAGAGGGGAATCTCCATTTTTAGTTGGAAGAAAATTATCTACTTCTGGTAACTTTAAAGGTAAATATTCTGTCTCAATATTAATAGGAATTCCATTCTTGTAATATATGGGAATAGGCTCACCCCAATATCTTTGCCTACTAAATGTAGCATCTCTTAACTTAAATTGAATTTTAGATTTGCCAATTCCTTTAGACTCAATTTGTTCAATTATTAGTTCCAAAGAATTTTCATAATCTAATCCATTAAGGAAGTCTGAATTAATTAGCTTAAATCCTGATTTATCAGAAAAAGCAGTTTGTGAAATATCTATATTTTCAAAAATATTTGGAATATCAATCATAAACTTTTTTGCAAAGTCAAAATCCCTTTGATCTCCTGCAGGAACTCCCATTACTGCTCCAGTTCCATAACTTGCAATAACATAATCTGAAATCCATATAGGTATTTTTTTTCCTGTAAACGGGTGTATTGCATAAGAACCTGAAAATACTCCAGAAACAGTTTTTACATCAGATAATCTTTCTCTCTCTGATTTTTTTGAAACTTTATCAATGTAATTCTTAATTTCTGATTTATGATTTAATGATGATAAATCTAAAATATCTTTATATTCAGGCGCTATAGTAAGAAAAGATACACCAAATATTGTATCCGGTCTTGTGGTAAAAACCTCAATTTTATTATTTGAATCTTCAACATCAAAAGTTACAGACACACCTTTAGATTTTCCGATCCAATTTCTTTGCATTTCTTTTAATGGATCTGGCCAATCAATTTTATCTAAATCATTTAAAAGTCTATCTGAATATTTACTAATTCTTAGACACCAATGTTTTACCTTTCTTTTTGTTACTGGATAACCTCCTCTTTCACTTACTCCATTTATAATTTCATCATTTGCAAGTACGGTCCCAAGTTCTTCACACCAATTTACATCACCATCTGTTAAGTACGCTAATCTAAAGTTCATAAGTATGTCCGACTTAATTTTATCATCAAATCTTTTCCACTGAGAGCTTGTAAAAGAATAACCAAGTTCTAAAAGATCTTCTTTCAAACTTTTATCACCATCTTTTTCAAACTTACATATTAAGCTTTCTATACTCTTTGCTTTATCATCCTTTGGACAATAGTATGAGTTAAACATTAGAATAAATATCCATTGAGTCCATTTATAATACTTTGGGTCAGATGTTCTGATTTCTCTAGACCAATCAAAAGAAAAACCTATTCTATCTAATTGTCTTCTATACATATTTATATTTTCGGACGTAGTCTTTCTAGGATGTTGACCAGTTCTAATTGCGTATTGTTCTGCAGGGAGTCCAAATGAGTCATATCCTTGAGGATGTAAAACATTATATCCTTTATGTCTTTTAAATCTAGAATATATGTCACTTGCTATATATCCGAGAGGATGACCGACATGAAGACCTGCTCCAGATGGATAGGGGAACATATCTAGAACATAAAATTTGGGTTTTGAAGAAAAACCAACTTTATAAGTCTCATTATTCTTCCAAAATTCCTGCCATTTCTTTTCTATTTCTAGAAAATTATATCTCACATTAAGCAAATTTATACAAAGGAAGAACTAATTTAATTAACATAAAAATTAATTTATTATTAGTTTATTACTTTTATAAAAGTTTGGAAGCTAAAAAAAGAAATAATCCAGAGGATAATAAGGTTAGAAGTAATTTAATTTCGATTTTCCTTATAAACACAGTTGTATTATTTACTTTGACATTAATAAGTTTTATTTATCTAAATTCCACGTCAATTGAGAATTATTTTAAGGAAAATGTTACAGTCAATGTTTATCTTAAAAATGATTCAAAAGAGTCTGAAAATAAACAACTCATAAAGTTTTTATCCTTAAATGATGAAGTAAAGAATGTTAGCTATTTATCTAAGGAAGATGCAGCAAAGATTTTTTCATCAGAAATTGGAGAAGAATTTGTAGGTTTTCTGGGATATAATCCACTTTTGGATGCAGTTTCTGTTCAACTTAATGGTGATAAAATTAATATATATTCAATTGAAAGTTTTATTGAAAATCTAGGAAATTTTCAATTTATAGAGGAAATTGAATATGATAGACCACTTGTTGAGGCTCTAACAAAAAATTTTGAAAAAATTGGCTTATGGATAATGTTTATTAGTGTTTTATTTTTTATAACTAGTTTTATTTTAATTAATAATTCAATCAAAATATCTATTTATTCAAAAAGAGATATCATTAAGACAATGCAACTTGTTGGAGCAACCAGTAAATTTATAAGAAGGCCATTTATATTTCAGTATATTAAAATTAGTTTATTATCCTCAATAACCTCTATTTTAATTTTTTATTTACTGGTATACAGAATCAATACTCAAATACAGGAAATAAACTTTTTTACTGACTTACAAGATTCACTTTTATTAATTAGTTTTATTACAGCTTTTGGATTGTTTACATCATTAATTAGCTCATTTCTGGTTACACAGAAATATTTAAAATTAAAATTTGTAAGATAATATTATGAGTGGAAAAGACTTTTTATTTAATAAAAGGAGATATAAAATCCTATTTATCTCAATTTTTATAATTGGATTAGGTTTTATAATTATGTCCGGTGGTGAGTCAATTGATCCTAATATTTTTAATGATGAAATATACAATTTTAGACGTATTAGAGTTGCACCCTTAATGGTAGTCTTGGGTTTTATATTATGTATATTTTCAATCCTCTATAAGGATAAAAAATAATGGTAAAATATAATATAGATAGTTTTTCTTTTGATGATATAAACAAAGGCAAAATAATCCTTGTTGATAAGCCAATTAACTGGACCTCATTTGATGTTGTTAAATTTATACGTAAATCTCTTCAACTTAAATTTAAAACGAAAAAAATAAAGGTAGGACATGCTGGTACTCTTGATCCTTTAGCTACTGGATTATTGATAATATGTATAGGTAAGCAGACAAAAAATATTTCTGAATATCAGGACCTAGCTAAAACGTATATCGGTAAATTTAAACTTGGTGAAACTACATTATCTTATGATGCTGAGACAGATGTTATTGAAAAATTCAAGTATGAGCACATAACTATTAATGATTTAAAAGAATTAGCAAATGAATTTATTGGCAATAGTATGCAGAAACCACCTATATATTCGGCAATAAAAAAAAATGGAAAGCGTTTATATGATTATGCAAGAAAAAATAAAGAAGTTGAAATAGATGAAAGAGAAATTCATATTCATAATTTTGAAATTTTAGATTTTATTTCTCCATACATTAAATTTAAAATTGAATGTTCTAAAGGGACCTATATTAGAACTATTGCAAATGATTTTGGTAAAAGATTAAGTTCAGGCTCTTATTTATATGAGTTGAGAAGAACTAAGATCGGTGCATTCTCTGTTCTTAATGCATTAGATATTAAATAGATTTTAAAACTTAATATTATATTTGTGTTATTCCTTTGAAATGAAATATAGTCGAATACTTTTAAAACTTAGTGGAGAGGCACTTCTTGGAAAGAATTCTTATGGAATTGATAATGACAGACTTGTAGTTTTTGCAGAGGAAATTAAGCAAATTCATGATCAAGGTGTTGAAATTGCAATTGTAATCGGAGGTGGTAATATCTTTCGAGGCTTGACTGGTTCTGAAGACGGTATTGATAGAGTCCAAGCAGATTATATGGGAATGTTAGCAACAGTTATTAATGGTCTTGCATTACAAAATGCTCTAGAAAATATGAATATTCCAACAAGACTTCAATCAGCAATCAAGATGGAATCTATTGCTGAACCATTTATAAAAAGAAAAGCAACTAGACACCTTGAAAAAGGTCGTGTTGTAATTTTTGCATCAGGAACTGGTAACCCCTATTTTACAACTGATTCAGCTGCAGTTTTAAGAGCGATCGAGATAAATGCAGATGTTATATTAAAAGGAACAAGAGTCGATGGGATTTATAATAAAGATCCAGAAAAAAATAAAGAAGCAGTCAAATTTGATGATATTTCATTTGAGGAAACAATTAAAAAAGGTTTAAAAATAATGGATACAACAGCATTTACATTAAGTAAAGAAAATGAACTACCGATAATTGTATTTGATATGAATACAAAAGGAAATCTAACTAAAGTTGTAATGGGAGAGAAAATTGGAACTAAAGTTTCTAAATAACTTAACATGGAAAATAATCAAGAAATAATTGAAAATGCAGAGCTAAATATGATTGCCTCTGTAAATCATTTAGAAACAGAATTAGCTAAGATAAGAGCTGGTAAAGCAAATCCAATAATGTTGAAAGGTGTATCAGTTGAATATTATGGAAATATGACACCATTAAATCAAGTTGCATCTATAAGCACTCCAAATGCCCAGACAATAAGTATTCAACCTTGGGAAAAAGATTTG
Source organism: uncultured Bacteroidota bacterium (assembly GCA_902620455.1). Taxonomy (GTDB): domain Bacteria; phylum Bacteroidota; class Bacteroidia; order Flavobacteriales; family Flavobacteriaceae; genus Marisimplicoccus. Next base: position 67,757 of record CACNIG010000005.1, on the reverse strand, counting down.
CTTGAAGAAATTGAAAGAAGTATTATAAACTCCAATTTGGGATTAAATCCAGTAAATAACGGTGAATCAATACTGATTAATGTTCCACCTCTTACAGAGGAAAGAAGATTAGAGCTAACTAAATTAGCAAAATCAGAATCTGAATCAGCTAAAGTGAGTATTCGAAATACAAGGAAAGATGCTAATAATAAGATTAAAGGACTTGATATATCAGACGATTTAAAGTCTAATCTTGAAATAGATTCTCAAGAGTTAACCGATAAGTACATTAAAAAAGTTGATGAAATGTTTACTCTAAAAGAGAAGGATATTCTCACTTTATAGCATATGGACTTAATAAAAATTAAAGATATATATGACTCCCCTAATTACAATAGCCAAATTATTGTAGCTGGATGGGTTCGAGCTTTCAGAGGAAATCGATTCATTGAACTTAACGACGGATCAACTATTGAAAATATTCAATGTGTAATATCTGACTCTAATAGAAAAAATGAAGATTATAAAAAAATTAATGTTGGTTCATCAGTAAAAATTAAAGGTAATTTAATTGAAAGTATCGGTAAAGGTCAAAGTTTTGAAGTTGAGATTTTAAATCTGGAAATCCTTGGGGAGTCAGACCCTGAAAAATATCCAATTCAACCAAAGAAACATAGTTTTGAGTTTCTTAGAGAACAAGCACATTTAAGAATTAGGACTTCAACATTTAGTGCTGTAATGAGAATTAGGTCAAAGCTTGCATATGGAGTTCATAAATTTTTTAATGAGAGAGGATTTAATTACATACATACCCCAATTATTACATCTAGTGATGCCGAAGGTGCTGGTGAAATGTTTCAGGTAACAACTTTAAATAGTACTCAAGCTAATAAAAAGAATTTTGACTATACAGAAGATTTTTTTGGTAAAAAAACTAGCCTTACAGTATCTGGTCAATTGGAAGCTGAGACTTATGCGCTAGGTTTAGGTAATGTTTACACTTTTGGCCCTACATTTAGAGCTGAAAATTCAAATACCTCAAGACATGCATCAGAATTTTGGATGATAGAACCTGAAATGGCATTTTATGACCTGGATGATAATATGGGCTTAGCAGAGTCTTTCTTAAAATACATTCTTGAATTTATGATGAATTCATGTAAAGAAGATCTTAAATTTCTCGATGAAAGGCTATCTAAAGAACAAAGTCAAAAGCCCAAAAATGACAGGGACGATATGACCCTTTTAGAAAAAATTAAATTTACTATTGACAATAAATTTGTAAAAATATCATATTCTGATGCTTTCGAAATTCTAAAAAAATCAAAGTACAACAAAAAAAAGAAATTTAATTTTTTAATTGATGAGTGGGGTTGTGATTTTCAAAGTGAACACGAAAGATTTCTAGTTGAGAAACATTTTAAATCTCCAGTAATTATTTATGACTATCCATCAAAAATAAAGGCATTTTATATGAGAATGAATGATGATAAAAATACAGTTAGAGCAATGGATGTTTTGTTTCCAGGAATTGGTGAAATAATTGGAGGATCTCAAAGGGAAGAAAGGTTAGATGTTCTTTTGAAAAGGATGAATGAAATGGGTATTGATGAAAAAGAATTGTGGTGGTACATAGACCTAAGAAAATATGGTACTGTTCCACACAGCGGATTTGGTCTCGGATTTGAAAGACTAATTATGTTTTGCACTGGAATGCAGAATATCAGGGATGTAATACCTTATCCACGAACACCGAAGAATGCTTCATTCTAGTAAGAATTAATTCTTTTCTTATTTTTGTTTAAGTATTTGCTATAAATATGCTTAATCAGAAATTACAATTAAAGTTATCTCAAAAGCTTTCACCTCAGCAGATTCAACTAATGAAGTTGATTCAAATGACTACAGCTGAGTTAGAGCAAAAAGTTAAGAATGAAATTGAGGAGAACCCAGCACTTGAGCATGGTAGTGAATCATTTGAAGGTGAACAAGGCGAATTTGATTCAGATATTCAAAATGAGGATGTTAATGTTGATGACTATCTATCGGATACGAATGATGATTTTAGTCAGAATTTTTATTCAACTAATGAAGAGAATAATAATTTTCAAACAAAATCATCTCCTAGTTTTCACCAATACCTAGAAAATCAATCTAGAAACTTGATTTTAAATGATAATGAAAAACCATTATGTGAATTTTTGATTGGCAGTATTGATGAGAGTGGTTACCTAAGAAGGGAAATTGAGGATATAATTGATGATTTAGCTTTTACACAAAATATCATAACTACAAAAAATGATATTTTATCTGTTCTAAAAAAAATTCAAGACCTAGAACCTCCAGGAGTTGGTGCCAGATCTCTTCAAGAGTGTCTTTTAATTCAGCTTAATAAGAAAACTAATTATAAAGAGTCAATTTTAAACTCCATTAAAATAATTGAATCTGAATTTGAATTATTCTCAAAGAAAAAATTTTCTAAGCTTTCTGAAAGGTTAAATTTATCTGATAGTGAACTAAAGGATGCAGTAAATGAAATTTCAAAATTGAATCCCAAGCCAGGAGGATCGATTACGAGTGAATTTTCTAATAATACTATAGTTCCTGATTTTATATTAAAAATTGAGGATGGAAAACTCGTTGTAGAATTAAATAAGCGAAATTCGCCAGAGTTGAGACTCTCTAATTCATATAAAAATATATTAGAGGGATACAAAAACGACCCTAATAAATCAAAGTCACAAAATCAAGCTGTACAATTTCTAAAACAAAAATTGGATTCAGCTAAATGGTTTATAGACGCTGTTGAACAGCGATACCAAACATTATTTCAGACAGTTGATGCGATTGTTACATTCCAAAATGATTATTTTTTATCAGGAGAGGAATCTGATCTAAAACCAATGATTCTAAAAGATATAGCTGAAAAAATTAATATGGATATATCTACAGTCTCTCGAGTTGCTAACAGTAAGTATATTGATACCCCATATGGAATTAAATTATTAAAAAGTTATTTCTCTGAAGGTATGAAGAATAAAGATGGTGATGAAATTTCGACTTTAGAAATTAAGAAAGCATTGACAGAGATTATTGAAAGTGAAGATAAAGCTCATCCTATGTCAGATATAGAATTATCAAAGGTTTTATCTAACAAAGGTTACAAAGTTGCAAGAAGAACAGTTTCTAAATATAGAGAACAGCTTGATCTTCCAGTTGCAAGACTAAGAAAAGAGCTATAATATATAGAATACAAGACCTAGTCTGAAAAAGCTAATATTTAAATTTTCTCCATTACTAGTTTTTTTATTTTTCAATATTGGGTTCAAATCATATTCTAAAGAAACATTCCAAGTATTATATCCAGCATTTAAATAAATTGAAGTTGTCCAATCTTCTATTTCATCAATAGTAATTTCTGATCCATATGACGGGTTTGAATATAGCGGGAAATTTTTCTTTATTTTTAATCCAGTATAGATTCTCCAAAATTTATATTGATCTATTGACGACCTTCTCCACCTATATTCAATAGGAATTACAAAAGAGGAAAAAGATATTTTATTTTTAGATTCAAGAAATCTACTAATAACAATTCTGTAATCAATATTACCATCAGTCTCAATAGGCTGAATATTAGAAGTGAAAAAATTTCTCTCATATCCCAGTCCTATCCCAATCGCTTTTGTAGAATTATTATTTAAGGGTAAGTCTCTAACAAAGCCAAATTGGAAATTTCCTGAGAAACCATTCTGTTTGAAATTTTCAATAGGTACTGTTTGAATAAAATAACTAGACCCAAAATAGAATTGATCTTCTCTATAAAAGTCTTTACTTATACCAGACTGTGTAAAACTTAATTGGGTGAAGAACAGCAGAAAAAAAAGTAAAAAAAACCTTTTTTCAATTAAAATTTTGAGTGTAGTCTCCAACTCTAGTTGTATAGTTTAGCTTTAAAGCATTGACTTTTCTAAGTTCTTGCTTTATATCACTGATGATGCCCATCTTTGTGTCACTATCAACTTTCAGTGCGGTAGTTAAAACATTTTGAAGTTCTTGACGCTTAGCAGCTCTTTCTGCAAGAACAAATGCTCCAACTTCTTCTACAGATCCAAACTTGTCATTTAATTGAATTCTAGCCTGAGTACCATATGTGTCAACATATCTACTTGATGGCTTACCAGCATATATATAAATAACTCTATCTTTTTTATCTAATTTTTGAACTTGATCAGCAGCAGGCAGAGTATTTTGTACCATTAAGGTACTATCACGCATAACAGTTGCAACCATGAAGAAGAACAATAACATAAAAACAATATCAGGCAATGAGGCAGTTGATATTGCAGGTAGATCTCCACTTTTCTTTTTATTAAATTTTGCCATTATTAATTTACTTTACTTGGTTCAGCCTCTGATAATTTCTGAGGATATAATTGTTTAACAACATCTAACTTATCTTTTAAGCTAGCTTTATCATCTGCAGATGTCCTAGGATCACTATAAATTAGATCAGCCTCAACATAGGATATTCCAAGGTTGGGATTCAATCTGGAAAATTCTCTGTTCCTAAGCTCATTATAAGCAGCAACAAGCTCATTTTGAACAGCTATGTATATTTTATATTCAGTTTCCCTATCATTTTTCAATGATATAATAGCTTTGTCTGGATTATCAGATGATCTAGGATCTCTTTTACCTTGACAATAATCACAAGCTTCTTCACCAGAGCCACCGCCATTATCAAGAAAATCAACAGCAAGGCCTCTCAAATCTTTAATATCTGTCAATGATTCCTCAACTAATAATTGATTATTCTTATTTACAACAACAGTAAAAATATTTTTTTCTCTAATGATAGGGGGATCAATTTGGTCTTCCATTGGAGGAAGCTTTCTATTTATTCCACTATCAGTTTCAATAGTTGTGGTTACTAGAAAGAAAATCAAAAGTAGGAAGGCAATATCAGCCATAGATCCTGCATTAACTTCTGGTGCTTTTCTTTTAGCCATTTCTTATTTTTTAAATATTTTTTTTGTTCCTGGAAAAACCATTAAACCAACAGCAATGATTGTTAAGATAAAGAATACATTAATACCTGTGCCAACCAATCTTGAGCCCATTGCAGAAAGAACTTTTCCATCTCTCATCGGAGTTTCAACTCCATTTGAGAGTAGAAAGCCAATTAGAACAACCAAAAGGAATAAACCTGTGGACTTTATTGCATTTTTCATTTTAGCTTTGTCTTTAGCTATTCCTCTTAGAGAAAATGTTAAAGTGACTAGTACAGCAATGAATAATACAATTTGACTAAGTAAAATTATTGGTGTAATTACTCCGTAATCACCAGAGGCAGCAGACATTTTAATACTATCATCACCAGTAAAAAACACTAATGATAAAAATATCATCCCTAGCACTCCGAGGGCTATACACCCAATTCTAGTTATTTTTTCTAGATTCATAATATACTATTTTTTCTGAGCAGAAAGAATATCAATTAAGGTAATTGATGCATCTTCCATATCATTTACTATTGAATCAATTTTTGCAACTATGTAATTATAAAAAACTTGAAGAATAATTGCTACAATAAGACCAAATACAGTTGTTAAAAGTGCTATTTTAATACCACCTGCAACAAGTGAAGGTTGCATATCTCCAGCAGCTTCGATTCTATCAAATGCATTAATCATTCCAATAACAGTTCCCATGAAACCAAGCATTGGTGCTAATGCTATAAAGAGTGAAATCCATGAAACATTTTTTTCAAGTTGACCCATTTGGACACCACCATATGATATAACAGCTTTTTCTGCACTTTCGACTCCATCTTTTGCTCTGTCAAGTCCCTGATAAAAAATTGAAGCAACAGGACCTTTTGTATTTCTACAAACCTCTTTAGCAGCTTCGACACCTCCTGATTTGAGAGCATCTTCAACATCTTCTGTTAGTTTATTTGAGTTTGTAGTTGATAGGTTAAGGTAAATTATTCTTTCAATTGAAATAGCTAATCCTAAAATTAAACATATAAGAACGATTCCCATAAAACCAGGACCACCTTCAATAAAACGTTTCTTTAATTCTTGTGTAAAACCAGCTGGGGCTTCATCTGAAGACTCCATCATTGGTTCATCTTGTGTATCCTGAACAGTAACTATACTATTAATTGTAGTCGAGGCGAAAGCATAGTTTGTAGTAGTTGAACCTACGATTACAGAAAGGATTAAGGCAAATAATAATTTTTTCATTTTTCTAGTATTTTCAATAATTGAGAATCGAAAGATATAAAAATTATTATATGATTCAAATTTTTTTTTTTTGATAATATTCTTTTGTTTAAAGCAAATTATTTTACTTAATGGGTTCATATTTTTCATAAGGATATGAATTTGGAAAAACAAAAGGACCCGTAGAGATTTTAAGTGGGAAATCTGAGTCTGGATCTAGAGTAAACTCAACCATAATAGCCTGATAACCAGTATTATTATTATCTATTTCAATATTGTATTTGTTATTTTCATTTTTCTTCATGTTTGACTTCTTCCAAAGCTCTCCTTCTTGCCATAGCCTGAAATCCCTTCCGTTTTCGTTAAATGCTTTCCAAGTAGATACAGAGTATTCTCCGTTATAATCCAAAGAAACATTCAAATTTCTATCTAATAACTCCCAATCAAGTACGGGTAAATCAATATTATTTACTACTCTGTAGAAGAAACTAATTAAATCTCTGGTCAAATATTCTCCACTAAGAGAGTGATTAGCATTAGGAACATATCTTATCAATTTATTCTCAGGTAGTTCTTCATAATAAAATCTCCAGGAATCTGTAGAGAAAAACTCATCAGACCCAGCATTAATAATATATTTAGGCATAGTAAATCTATCTTTAAAAGAATATGGTTCAACATAGCTCATAAGCACCTCAAATTCTTCTGTTCCCATCCAGTCAGGGATATTATAGTTAACATATTCCTGAACTGCAGGAGAGTACTCGCCATAGCTTCTAAAGTGATTCTCAAAAGAAGGAACTAGATTAAGCATGTCTATTACCATCGGAACAACCCCAACAACTCTATCATCAACTGCAGCAGTAGTCCATGCAGTCCATCCTCTCTTAGACGCACCTGAGACCACAAAGTCATTAAGTTTTTTATTATTCTGTGCAACTATCTCTTGAGCTAAATCCATCGATCTAACCACAGCTCTTGTCATTGGCAATCGTGGAAGCCACTCAATATCTTCTTTCTTGGCACCTCTCTCTAAAAATTGACTCCAGGCATAAGCAATTAAATCATCTTCATAAAAGTATTCCTGATCTGAGGCAATAAAATTAATTGGTTGTGAAGGAATATTATGAATATTTACAATAATAGATTTTGTTTTTAAAGCATAACCAACAGATACAGTATCAAGTCTAAAATAAGTTTCATCTTTGTCTCCACCATCAATAAACATAATTGCAGTTTCAGTTAGAGTTTCGTTTGGTATAACTATATCAACATAGTGGGACCATTCAACATCTTTTACCTTTTTTTTATCTAGCCATTCACCTGAGATCATCTTAATGTGAAATCCTGTCCATTCTTCCTCATAAATAATATTCTCAACTTCATAACTAAATTCATTCTTTGTAGTTTCAATATAATCTTTCATTGAGTCGTAACTTTGATCTGATAAAAAAGCATAGTTAAGACCAAAGTATGCCATAACAAGTGCAAAAGCTAAAAGAAATTTTTTTAAAGACATATTTACTTAAATTATGTTACCATCTTATAATTGTGCTTCCCCAGGTAAATCCACTTCCAAATGCTGCTAATACTACTATGTCGCCATCATTTATTTTTGAATTTTCCCAAGCTTCAGTAAGAGCAATTGGAATTGAACCTGCGGTTGTATTTCCATATTTTTGAATATTATTATAAACCTGATCATCAGAAAGACCAAATTTCTTTTGAACAAATTGAGATATCCTGAGATTGGCTTGATGAGGTATCAACATATTAATTTTGTCTGGAGTTAAATCATTATGATTTAAACCTTCCATGATAACCTCTGAAAATCTAACAACAGCATTTTTAAATACTAATTGGCCATTCATATATGGATAGTAAGAAATATCCTCTGGATCATTTGCATCAATAATTTCTGGGACCCATCTGTTGGTACTAGGTCCAATCAAAGATAATTCTTCTGCATGTTTACCCTCAGAATGTAAATGAGAGGATAAGATGCCTTTTGAAAGATCATCTTCACGAGATATAACTGCAGCACCAGCCCCATCACCAAAAATTACTGAAACACCCCTACCTCTAGTAGTCATGTCCAAACCTCCAGAATGATTCTCGGAGCCAATGACTAAAATATTTTTATACATACCCGATTTCACAAATTGATCTGCGGTTGAAATTGCATAAATAAAACCAGAGCACTGATTCCGAATATCCATTGCTGGACAAGTGGGAATCTCTAGTAATTCTTGAACTAGAACTCCACTTCCAGGAAAATAATAGTCTGGACTAAGAGTAGCAAAAAGGATTAGATCAATATCATTTTTATCAATTCCAGCTCTTTCAATTGCAATTTTCGCAGCCTTAACTCCCATTGTAGCAGTTGTATCCCCGTCACCTTTCTTTATATGTCTTCTCTCTTTTATGCCTGTTCTTTCAATAATCCACTCGTTTGATGTATCCATAATTTTTGAAAGATCATCATTGGTAACGACATTATCAGGGAGATATTTACCTAATCCAGATATTTTTGAATTATACATTTTTTGGTTTTTTTTCAAGTTAAGAAAATTAATTAGTTGGTTTTATATAATATATAATTAATGACTACTAAATTTTTAAAGTATTATGCTTTTTAAAATTGCAGAGAGGATGGGATTCGAACCCACGATTCCATTTCTAGAATACACGCTTTCCAAGCGTGCGCCTTAAACCACTCGGCCACCTCTCTAATTAAATATATTAATCACCAAAAATTTCATAGGAATTTTTCTGTGTTATTCTTGATATTTCTGAAACATCTAAATTATATATCTCTGATAGCTTATCAGCTATTATAGTCAAATATGAACTCTCATTTCTTTTCCCTCTGAAAGGAGACGGAGCCAAATATGGAGAATCTGTTTCCAGAACAATCCTTTCTATTGGAACAGAACTTAAAAATTCTGAAATTTTTCCATTTTTAAATGTTACAACTCCTCCAATTCCTATATGAAAATTTAAATCAATTATCTTATTGGCCTGTTCCACATTACCAGTAAAACAGTGAAAAATTCCTCTCAGTTTGTTTGATTTAAATTGTTGAAGAACTTCAAAAATTTCATTAAAAGAGTCTCTAGAGTGAATTACAATCGGCATGTCATAATCAATAGATAATTTTATTTGTTCCTCAAATGCAATTACTTGCTGATCAAAATATTTTTTTTCATGAAATAGGTCTATTCCAATTTCCCCAATAGCTTTATAATCATGTTCTTTAATTTGTTTTTTTACAAATTCAATTTCCAATTCAAAGTTTTGATCAACGTAACAAGGATGAAGGCCAATCATACAAAAAATTCTATTTGGAAATTTATTTTTCAAATCATGCATACTCTTATTATGCTTTGAACTAATTGATGGTAAATAAAATTTTTCGACACCAACAGCAACTGCTCTATGAATTACATCATCAATATCATCCTTAAAATGATCTAAATATAAATGGGTGTGAGTATCAATCAAATTAATTAAGTCCTAGGGATTTTTTAACTTTTCCATCCATTAAAATATTTTCTGGATCCTCTACTCCTTCTTTGACAGCAATTAGAAATCCAACAGATTGATTACCATCAATAATTCTGTGATCATATGATAAAGCTAAATACATCATGGGTCTTATCTCAACTTTTCCATCAACAGCAATTGGTCTTTGAATAATATTATGCATTCCAAGAATTCCTGATTGTGGAGGATTAATAATTGGTGTAGAAAGCATTGACCCAAAAACTCCTCCATTTGATATTGTAAAAGTACCACCAGTTAAATCATCCACGGTTATTGATTTATTCCTTACATTATCTGCAAGTCTTTTTATCTCTTGCTCAACAGCAGCAAAAGACAATTCTTGGGCATTTCTAAGCACTGGAGTCATCAGTCCTTTTGGACCAGAGACAGCAATACTTATATCAGAGTAGTTATAGGAAATTTTTTCATTACCATCAATCATGGAATTTACATCAGGATAAAGTTCAAGTGCCCTTGTGACAGCTTTAGTGAAAAAACTCATAAAACCAAGACTTACACCATATTTTTGAGAAAAGGCTTCCTTAAACTTTTTTCTAATATCAAATATTTTTGACAAATCAGCTTCGTTGAAAGTAGTTAACATAGCTGTTTCATTTTTAACAGAAACTAGTCTTTCAGAAACTTTTCTTCTTAACATTGAAAGTTTTTCTCTATTTTCAATCCTGCCTCCGTGATTTGAAGAGCCCATAGCTGGAACTACTTTTAAGACATCATCTTTTGTTATTTTATCTCCTTTTGACTCTATTTCATTGATATCAATACCTTTATCAGAAGCAATATTTCTAGCAAGAGGAGTAATACTTACTTCTTCAATCTTATTCGGATCAATCTTTTTTTCCTCTTTTATATTATCCAATAGAGACTCTGAATTTATAGATTCAGAATTTGAAGCATCAGATGTATCAATTAGACATACAATATCACCAACAGACATTGAGTCACCCTCTTCAGCTTTTAAGGTAATTTTTCCAGATGCTTCAGCTGGAAGATCGAGTGTAGCTTTGTCTGAATCTATTTCTGCAATCGTTTGATCCTTAGTAACGATATCTCCATCTTTTACAAGCCATTGAGATATTTCAACTTCTGTTATTGACTCACCAGGGGAAGGAATTTTCATTTCAAGGACCATGAGTAATCTTTAGCTTTTTTAAGTTATCTAAATTAATCATAAAATTGAAACTATTTAAATAATCATTATCTTAATGAACAAAAAAATATGTCGAATAGAAGAGGATTTATTAAGTCGTCAGCCATTGCGTCAATTGGTCTAATTTCATTAAACCAAAATCTATATTCTTTACAGAGAAGTTCAAATAGAAAGATCAAGATCAGTTTAAATCCTTATAAAGTTGGAATTAATTGTACAGCTTTAGAACTTCTTGAACTCGCCAAAAAATATAATTTTGATTCGATTATCCCTATTGTAAGTGAATTTCAGGAAATGGATCAAAAAGAAATTGATAGTTATCTTGAAAAAATGAGTGAAAATAGAATTTCATTTGATGTGTCCGGATTACCACTTCAATTTAGAACAAGCAAGAATCAGTTTAATAAAGGATTGGTCACTTTAGATAATCACTGTAAAATTTTAAACAAGTTAAATGTAAAGGGTTTTAATACTTGGATTATGCCAACAAATAACAAATTAACTTATTTAAAAAATTTTAAAATACACAAAGAAAGACTTAAAGAGTGTGCAAAAATTATTGGGGACCATGGCATGAAACTTGGATTGGAATTTGTAGGGCCCAAAACTTTGATGTCAAGAGATCAATTTTCATTTATTAGAACAATTGATGAACTAAGAGAGTTAATTGTTGCCATTAATGAAAAGAATGTTGGTTATCAACTTGATGCCTTTCATTTATATTGCGCAAATCATGCAGTTGAGGATTTAAAATTTTTAAAAAAAGATGACATAATTTTGTGTGAAATTAATGATGCTGTTCTTGGAAGATCTAGAGACGAACAGTTAGATAATGAGAGAGAACTTCCTGGTGAATCTGGATTGATTGACACAGCCCCATTCTTGAATTTTTTAAATAATATTGGTTATGAAGGAACTGTTAATGCAGAACCATTTAATAAGGAATTAAATAAGATGAACAATGAAGATGCAGCCAGAGTAACTTTTAATTCAATTAAAAGAAGCTTCGAAAATGCTGGAATTTTTTAAGTTGATTATTTAAATTTTAAATCACTTAAATTTTCATTAATCCATTCTTCATCAATCATAGAGTCATCAATAACTGTAAACCATAGTTTATCTTTAGACTTTACGTAATTTTTTAAAGAAAGAAGAGATTCTCTCAAATCTTCTCTTTTAATATTCATAGAGTTTGGATGGTAAATTAGGCCTGACTCATCCATCATCTCTGTGATAAACAAAGGATCATTTTTTTGAAGCCTACTTAACAAGTATATACCAAGACCTATAATATTCCCATGAATAAATGGACGCTTAAGTCTTTCTTCTAGTTCATAAAAAAGATAATGCTCTGAACCCTCTTCAATTCGAAAATGATCTATTGGAAGACAAATAGTGTTTAGTGAAATATATGCTTCAACAATAGACCTTAATCCATTATCATTGTTTTCTTTTATATTACCGATATTATCATAAATGAAGTCAAGAATTTTTTTTCCATTATCAATGGCATTTTGGCTATATGGATACTCTGACTTTCCTCTTGAATTTGCATATTGCCAATCAAATGATGCAGTATGAATAGAAAATAGATCTCCAACACCAGCAATGTTTAGTTCTTTAGGTGCAGACCTTAATAAATCATAATCAATTATAAGAGGATTAGGTGAAGCAATTCCAAGATACTCTACATCATGGTTAACCCTCACACCAGCTGCTGGGGTTGTAAAAGCATCTACACTTAAAATTGTTGGAATTGAGACTAACTTTTTATTTAATTTCCATGAAATATATTTAGCTACATCAATAGCCATTCCTCCTCCAATACCTACAATTGTGTCAAATTCAGGAAGTTCTTTTATCTGATCCTCAATCCACTGTTTCTCAACAGAGGTCACATTAATAACTTTTTCTGGAGATTTACCCATATCATTTTTAATAATATTCCATGGAATCTCCATTGTAGCAACAACATATTTTCCAAGTTCTTTCCCTATTCCCTTGGAGACACCTCTCCCAATCCTTAATTGTTTGACATTTGTATTTAAACTAAAGTATTGCATTTTTATTCTTGTTTTTAATTGTAAAGATTATTAGTCCTAATATTATAAATATTCCAGTCGAAATAGCAGGAATATATTCAGTATCGAAGCCATCAATAGACTGTCCTGGTATTATTAAGCATAATACAACAAACACACACCAAAGTAGTGTAAAAAACTTAACATATTTGGGGGTTCTAATTCCATCTTTGTTATCATTGTTAAGATAAAATGATGAAAAGATAATTCCACAATATCCAATATAGCCAGCAATTGCAGATACACTTGTTATTACCTCAATTTTATTAAAGATGATTATAAAAAGTGTTGCTAATACTCCGATAAGAATTAGTGAATTCACAGGAGATTTATTTTTATCAATTGTCTTAAGCCAAGTTGAGTTTGGAAGAACAGAATCTCTAGACATTGAGAAAATTAGCCTTGAAGCAGTAGCCATACAAGCAACTCCACATGCAAAAATTGCAGCGATTACAAATAAAAGAATTACAGAGTATATTAATACCCCAAATTCATTTCTAAGTAAATCTGTCAAAAAATTTTCAGAACCAGTCGTATAAATATCCTTTTGCAATAAAATGACAGAAAATATTATTATCACTATTCCAAAAAACCCAGATGTTAATAGAGAATTAATTATTGACTTAGGAACAATCTTTGTTGGGTTTTTTGTTTCTTCAGACATATCTGCAGCTGCTTCAAATCCTGTTAGGCACCAAGCTCCCAGTAAAATTGATAATGCAAAAGATTCAAACCCTATATCTGAAATTTTAAAATCATTGGTCATTTTTGAAATTGAAAAATCCTCAACCCCATTAGTCACAAAGAAACCTAGTGCAAATATCAAAAGAATTACTCCTATGATTTCTGTTATAACTCCAATGTTATTAATATAAGAAACCATTTTAATTCCATTTTTATGAATTAAAGTAATTACCCAAATTATAATTATTGATATAGTAATATCGCTTACTTCCAGAGAGAACACTTGAGATAAAAAATCACTTAATACTATACCCAAAGTTTTACAGATTCCTGGAAATCCAGTTAGAAACTGCATTAGTAACAGCCAACCTGTTGCAAAACCTAATTTTGAATTTACGAGTCTAGATGACCATTGATAGCCATATCCTGAGATTGGAAATCTAATTGATAATTCAGCCATTATTAAGGCTACAAAAAATTGTCCAATGAAAACTATTAACCAAGAAATTGATATCCATGGGCCAACCTCAGAGTACCCAAAATGAAAGTTTGCAAAAATTCCTGTTAAAATAGATATCAAAGAAAAAGATATCGCAAAGGATGAGAAACCTTTCATTGACCTATTTAGATCCTGTCTGTAACCAAATTTTGCAAGTAATTTGGAATCCTTATCAACTTTAGACAGGGACATCGCTTAATATTCCTTTGTAAATTCCAGGGTCAGATCCTTCTATTATTTTAGCATTAAAAGTTTTCTCATAAAATTTAGCAGGACCAACACCGCCGATTATGGCATAAGCATAACCCATTTCTTTCATAGAGTTTAGAGCTAAAAAAAGTAATGCTTTACCTAATCCCTTTTTTCTACTATTTTTTTTGACTCCCATAGGACCAAGAAAATTTAAATAGGCTGCATCATATGTAGCGAAGCCAAGAATTTGATCATCTTCAATAGCTACATAAGTTGTTATTGGTTTTCTTGAAAAAGAAACATCTACCTCACTTTCCCATCCATCACCAAATTCTTTTTTTACCCATTTATTAACAATAGATTTTTCAGCTGCTAATGGGCGCCTAAATGAGATTGATTTTGAAAGATCTTCAAGTTCTTTACATTTTTTTGGTAGATCATAAAGTTTAACTAACATATCTTTCATAGCCATAATCAAATTTAAGATAAAAATTATTTTCTAAAATTGTTTTTTGTTTTATCAAAAACATATTCAATGACTTGATTATGTCTTCGCTCAAATCTAGTAAAGCTTCCTGATGCTGTTGACCCATAGAATCTTCTTGTTGCAGGTCTCATGTTTTTTGCAATTGGATGGTAGGTTTGAATATGATTCCAGGCACCCATATTTCTTGGTTCTTCCTGTGCCCAAACTATATCTGTAGCATTTGAGAATTTTTTAATTTCAGAAATAATCAATTTAACTGGAAGAGGAAATAATTGTTCTATTCTTACAATTGCAGCATTTTTTATGTTATTCTTTTCTCTATAATCAATTAAATCAAAATAAAATTTTCCACTACAGAATACAAGAGAATCTACTTTATCAGGCTCAATTTCAGAATCAGTAATTACTGGAATAAATTTAGAACTTGTTAACTCATCAATATTAGAGATAACTTGAGGATGACGAAGAAGACTTTTTGGAGTAAATAAAATTAAAGGTTTTCTAAATTTAGTTAGCATTTGCCTTCTTAGTAGGTGAAAAAGATTTGATGGAGTAGTACAATTTGCTGCATACATATTGTCCTTTGCACATAACTGCAAATAGCGTTCCATCCTTGCAGAAGAGTGTTCAGCTCCCTGCCCTTCATAACCATGAGGTAGATATAATACTATACCATTTTGCAATTTCCATTTATCTTCAGCAGAAGAAATATACTGATCAATGATTATTTGAGCTCCATTTGAAAAATCTCCAAATTGAGCTTCCCAAATCGTCAAGCAATTAGGACTAGCAAGCGCATAACCATAATCAAATCCTAAAACACCATATTCAGATAAAGGAGAGTTATATATTCTAAATAATCCTTTGTTAATTGAATCAACATTATTTAGAGGGAGATATTCTTCCTCTGAATCCTCAGATTTTAAAACTGCATGTCTGTGAGAAAAGGTTCCTCTTTCGACATCCTGTCCCGAAATTCTTACATTAAAACCTTCACTTAATAAAGTTCCATATGCGAGTAGTTCAGCCATAGCCCAATCAACCTTTCCATTTTCAAATATTAACTTCTCTCTAGAATCAAATAGCTTAATAATCTTTCTCAAAAATGGTTTGTTCGGTAATGAAATAATAGATCTTGCAACATTGAGTATATCTTTTTTTACCGAACTTGTTTTATAATCTTCGAGCATTTTTTTCTCATCAACTCTTGTAAACCCTTCCCATACTTCTTGCATGAATGGTGTAATGTTTGTTTTTTGTTTTTTCTTAGAATCAGTTAACTCAGCTTCTAGTTTTGAAAAATATTCTAATTCAATTTTAGAAACATGATCATCATTTATTATTCCTTGATTCTTAAGTTTAGATGCGTATATATCTCTTGGATTTGGATGACCAGATATATACTTATATAGTTTAGGCTGAGTAAATCGAGGTTCATCTCCTTCATTATGGCCATATTTTCTGTATCCTAATAAGTCAATAAAAACATCCCTATTAAATTTGTTTCTGTATTCTAGTGCAAAAGTTACTGCATGAATAACTGCTTCAACATCATCTGAGTTAACATGTAGGACTGGAGAAAGTGTTACTTTACCAACATCTGAACAATATGTACTTGACCTAGCATCAAGATAGTTAGTAGTAAATCCAACTTGATTATTAACTATCAAATGAATTGTACCTCCAGTTGAGTATCCTTTAAGTCTTGACATTTGAATTACTTCGTATACAACTCCTTGACCAGCAATAGCAGCATCTCCATGAACAATTATAGGTAGAACTTTATTAGTATTGTTATCAAAATCATTCTCAAGCTTTGCTCTAGCAATTCCCTGAACAATAGGATCAACAGATTCAAGATGAGATGGATTTGGTGCGAGGTTCATATTAATTTTTTTACCTGATGTTGATATTCTCTCTGATGTCCATCCAAGATGATATTTCACATCTCCATCAAAAATATCTTCTTCATAATCCTTGCCTTCAAACTCACCAAAAATATCTCTACTTGATTTTCCAAAAATATTTACTAGAGTATTTAATCTACCTCTGTGAGACATTCCCATTACAAATTCTTCAATTCCCTTTTCAGCTGCAGAGTTAATTAGAAAGTCTATAGCTGGAATTAATGACTCCCCTCCTTCAAGAGAAAATCTTTTTTGACCAACATATTTTTTTTGAAGAAAATTTTCAAATGTATAAGCCTTATTTAAGCTATCCAAGATTGATAGTTTCTCATCTTTTGAAAAATTTGGTTGATTACCATTAATATTAATAAAATTTTGTATCCATTTAACTTTTTCTGGATCTCTTATGTACATATATTCTAATCCAATTGATTCACAATATATTTTTTGAAGATGATCAATGATATTGCTCAACTTATCTGGTCCAATGCCAACTACTTCCCCAGCACTAAAAACCAGATCGAGATCTGTTTTAGTCAAACCAAAATTTTCAATATCAAGTGTTGGAGAATACTTTCTTCTCTGTCTAACAGGATTTGTTATTGTAAAAAGATGCCCTCTTTGTCTGTAAGCGTCAATAAGATTTACAACTTTGAACTCTTTACTTATATTCTCTGGGACTTCAAATTTCTTCTCTTCAACAGTAATATTTGCATTTTCCAATCCAAAATCAAAACCCTGAAAAAAAGCTTTCCAACTTGGCTCTAAACTATCAGGAGACTCCAGGTATTGGTCATACATTTCTGCAAAAAAACTTGTATGTGCTGAATTAAGAAATGAGAATTTATCCATTCAATGTCATATAGTTAATAAAATTACAACTTGTTTTTCATGTTTCTCAATAATTTTCAGATTTTTGTATCATGTTTGCCCTAATTGATTGTAATAATTTTTATGCTTCTTGTGAAAGAGTTTTCCAACCTCATCTAAATGGTAAACCACTTGTAATTTTATCAAATAATGATGGGTGTGTCATAGCTAGAAGTAATGAGGCAAAATCACTTGGAATTCCTATGGGGGCTCCAGCATTTAAATACAAAGAAATTTTTCAAAAAAATAATGTTCAAATTTTTTCTTCCAATTTTACGTTGTATGGGGATATGAGTAATAGAGTAATGTCTATTATTGCAAGACACGTACCAGAAGTTGAAATATATAGTATTGATGAGGCATTTATAAAGTTTAGTGGATTCTCAGAAGATGAAGCTAACAAAAAATGTAAAGAGATAATAAATACTGTACTTAAGTGGACAGGTATACCTGTTTCAATAGGCTTAGCGTCAACTAAGTCACTCGCAAAAGTTGCTAATAGAATTGCTAAAAAAAACTCTCATAAAACAAATGGATTTTATTCAATTAGTAGTGAGAAGAAAAGACTAGAAGCTTTAGATAATATTTTTACTAGAGACATATGGGGAATTGGTCTTCAAAATGAAAAAAAGTTGTCAAGGATTAATGTCAAAACAGGAATGGACTTTATAAGTCTTCCTGATAAATGGGTCAAAAAGAATATGAGTATCATAGGCCTTAAACTCAAAAAAGAACTTGAGGGGAATCCTACCTTAGACATAGAGGAAGGAAAAGTGGATAAGAAGTCTATTGCTACGACTAGAAGTTTTGAATCTGAAATTTCTTCATTAGATGATTTAATTGAGAGAATTACTACATTCTCTGTGGTTGCTTCTAAAAAACTAAGAAGACAAAATAGTGAGTGTAATATGATTTGTGTTTTTATTCGTAGTAATCCTTTTAAACAAGATGGCAAAAAATACCATTTCAGTTTAACAGGATCACTTCCTTTCTCGACAAACTCAAGTATTGAAATAAGTAAATTTGCTGTAAGTCTTTTGAGAAAAATTTATTCTAATAATAAGCTTTACAAGAAAGCTGGAGTAATATTGATGGGCTTATCTCCTCAGTCTAATCACCAGTTCAGTATGTTTGATAAGGACCTTGAAAAACAAAAAAAGTTAATGAAGAGTATTGACAGCATTGATAATAAATATGGGCTCTACAAAGTAAGACTCGGAAGTCAGGATCAGAAAAGAATATGGAAAATGAAAAGACAAAGACTTTCAAGGAATTACACAACTGAAATTGATGATATATTAATTGTTCGCTAGAGTATGAAAAATAATATCAAAATATTTAAACCGAATAAAGACAACTACTTGAATAACTTATTTATTGAAGAAGGAATATCTGCTGGATTTCCTTCACCAGCAGGTGACTTTGAAGAGTCAAGGATTAGTCTTGAAAAAGTTGTAGTTAAAAATAAAGAAGCAACATTTTATGCAAAGGTTTCAGGAGAATCAATGAAAGATGCAGGTCTAAATGATGGGGATATTTTAGTAATAGACCGAAGTGAGGAATTAAAAAATAATAAAATTGCAGTATGTTATTTGAATGGAGAGTTTACAGTGAAAAGAGTGAAAATTGAAAAAGACCACATCTATCTAATTCCTGAAAATAAAAGGTATGATCCAATTAAGGTTACTGAAGAAAATGAATTTATAGTCTGGGGAGTTGTAACTTATGTAGTTAAAAAGATCTAAAGTCTCTCATAAATACCAGCTATACCTTGACCACCTCCAACACAGGCTGTTACCATTCCATATTTTTGATTTCTTCTTTTCATTTCATTTAATAACTGAATCGAAAGTTTAGCACCCGTACAACCTAAAGGATGACCAAGAGCGATTGCACCACCGTTAACATTAACTGTTTCAGGATCAAGACCACTTTCTTGAATTACAGCAAGTGCTTGAGCAGCAAAAGCTTCATTTAACTCAGTTTGTTCAATATCAGAGAGCTTTAAACCAGCTTGTTTTAGAGCTTTAGGAATAGCCTCGACAGGTCCAATCCCCATATATAGTGGGTCTACTCCGCCAGAAGTACAAGTGATCATTCTAGCAATAGGCTCAACACCTAATTGCTTGACCATTTCTTCAGACATAACAAGAACAAAAGCAGCTCCATCAGACATTTGTGACGAACTACCTGCGGTTACTATACCTCCTAGCTTAAATGCAGGTCTTAATTTTGATAATGCTTCAATTGTTGTCTCTCTTCTAACCCCTTCATCCATATCAACTGTATGGGATTTAGAAACTTTCTTACCATCTTTAACAAATACTTCCTCTACAGTTACTGGAACAATTTCATCTTTAAAATATCCATTATCAATCGCATTAGCAGCTTTAGTATGTGACTCACATGAAAATTTATCTGAAGCTTCTCTTGTTATTTTATACTTTTCAGCAACTGCCTCAGCAGTATGACCCATTCCTATGTGATAGTTCATATTTTCAAGATTAGCATTATAACTTGGTGCCAATTTATATCCTGTCATTGGTATTAAGCTCATACTCTCAATACCTCCGGCAATAAAAATGTCTCCAAAACCAGCCCTGATTTTACTTACAGCCATAGAAATTGCTTCTAAACCAGAGGCACAATATCTGTTAATTGTTACTCCAGGGACTTCTTTTCCAAGAGCTCTTGCAGAAATTAATCTTGCAACTTGTAGGCCTTGCTCACCTTCGGGATTAGCACAACCTACAATTACATCATCAACTTTGGTTGTGTCAAGTTCAGGAACTTGTGAGGTAAGATGTTTAATAACATCTACTGCTAAATCATCGGTTCTATAATTTTTAAAGCCGCCTTTTTTTGCTTTTCCAACTGCTGATCTAAATCCAGCTACTATATATGCTTCCATAATTAATTTCTTAAAGGTTTTTTAGTCATCAGCATATGCTGAATTCTATCCAAAGTTTTTTGATTTCCAAGCAAACTCATGAAGTTTTCTCTCTCAAGGTCTAGCAGGTATTCCTCACTAACATTCTGAGAATATGTTAGATCCCCTCCACACATCACATATGCTATTTTTCTGGATACTTCCACATCGTAGTCCGACATATAGTTTCCTAATCTAAACTCATTAATTGCAGAGTATAATGTTGATAGTCCAGCTCTTCCAAGAACCTCAATGTCCTGCCTTGAAGATGGAGGTATATACCCTGTTTTGAGGCTTAAAGCTTTTTCTTTTGCCATACTTATATTTCTCATTCTGTTCATACAAACAAAATCTCTTTCCTGAAGAAGATAATGATGATCATAAGCCTCAAATGCAGAAGTTGAAACTGCTCCCATTGCAATAGATTTAAAATGATCAATTAATGAAGGCATTTTGACATCACCAGAGTTAAATGAATCTGATGCCCTCATGGCCATTTCTTTCGTACCACCTCCGCCAGGGATTAGACCAACACCTGCTTCTACAAGGCCAATATATGATTCTGACGCGTGTATTCCAGCATCACAATGGATTGAAACTTCAAGCCCCCCTCCCAAGACAAATCCATGAGTTGCAGAAACTACTGGAACATTACATGTCCTCATTCTCATCAATATTTTTTGAAATCCAACTAAAAACTTTTCTATTTCGTCAAAATTCTTCTGCATGGCCATCATTCCCATATTCATCAAATTAGCGCCTACTGAAAACTGCTTATCGTTGTTTCCAATTACAATACCATTCCATCCATCCTTTTCTGCTATATCAATTGCTTCATTTATGCCCTTTGCAATTCCTTCTCCAATTGAGTTACCTTTTGTTTGAAACTCAATACACATTACACCATCACCAATATCATGAACAGTACACTCTGGGTTTTTGAGAATTTGTTTATTTTCCCTAAAAGCATCTAAAATATAATGGTTTTCAGAACTAGGAACAGTTGTATATTTCTTTGTATTTATATCATAGAATTTCTTTTTTCCATCTTCAAAAACATAGAACGATTTTGCTCCAGAATCAACCATATCAGTTATCCAGTTTGGAAGCTCTTCACCACAACTTTTTATCATCTCAACTGCTTCATTAATACCAAGATTATCCCATATCTCAAAAGGTCCATAGCTCCACGCATATCCTGTTCTAATTGCATCATCTATTTGGTAAAAGTCATCTGCAATTTCTGGAATGCTCATAGCTGAATATGAAAGAAGACATGAAAAATACTCCCTGTAAAACTTGTTTACATCAGAGTCTCCCTCAACTAAATACTTAAGTCTTCTATCAAAAAGCTCTATAGACTTAGCCTGTTTTACCTCAGGAATGTTTGGTTTAATTGACTTTCTATAAGTATTTGACTCTAGGTCAAGAGCATTTATAACAGATCTTCCATTGTCATCTTTTTCTTTAGTTTTCTCATAGTATCCTTTTCCAGATTTATTTCCAAAAAATTTATTTTCAATTAAGAAATTAAATGATTTATTTTCTGGTTCATCTTTAAGTTTACTATAGAAAGAATCATCTGTAACATTGTTTACTAAGAAGTTGGTTACATTATTGCTTGTATCAAGTCCAACTAAGTCTTGCAACCTAAATGTTCCTGAATTAGGAAGACCAATAACACTACCAGTCATAAGATCTACTTCTTCGATTTTAAATTTATACTTATCAGTTAATTGAGAAGATTTAATTCCACACATTACACCTATTCTATTACCAATAAACCCTGGAGTATCTTTACACAGAACTGTTTGTTTTCCCAGAATAACATCACCAAATTCCATTAAAAATGATACTAGGGATGGGTCAGAATCAGTATGGGGAATTACCTCAAATAATCTCAAGTATCTTGGAGGATTAAAGAAATGTGTTCCGCAAAATTTAGATTTAAAATCATCAGACCTTCCTTCACACAAAAGCGATATTGGTATGCTTGAGGTATTAGAAGTAACAAAAGCATGACCAGATTTATATTTTTCAACTTTTTCAAAAACAGTTTTTTTAATCTCTAGGTTTTCAACAATTACTTCAATTATCCAATCTGCATCTTTAATCTTTTCAAAATCATCATCAAAGTTTCCTGTTGTAATTCTACTTGCATATTCTTTTTTATATAATGGGTTTGGCCTTGATTTAATAGCGTTCTTTAATGATTCATCTGCGATAATGTTTTTATTTTTAATTGACTTATCATTGGGCTGTATATCCAGCATTAAAACATCAATACCAACATTTGCAAGATGACATGCTATTCCAGAACCCATTACTCCTGATCCTAAGACTGCTGCTTTTTTTACTTTGTAGCTCATATCTTTTTATAATAAATGCTAATCTAAATAAAATTATTTTATTATTACCTTTACATTTTAACGAAAAATTATGGATAAAGAAAATATACTTTCAAACTTTCAAGAAAAGGCAAAAAATGCTGCCCCTATTGGTGGAACAATTAAATTTGAAATTGATGGAAATGCAATTTGTATTGATGGTACAGGTTCAGAAAATAAGATTTTATTAGAGGATATGGAAGCTGATTGCACAATTACTATGGCAGGATCATTAATGGAAGATCTTAAAAATGGTAAAGTAAATCCAATGATGGCCGTTATGAGTGGAAAACTCAAAATTAAAGGTGATCAAGGATTAGCAATGAAGCTGCAAGCTTTCATGTAATATTTGTTTGTATCAATTTTTTGATTAAATTGTAGTTGACTATAAACCAATGATCAATAAAATTGATATAAAAATTAATCGTTCTAGAGTTAAATATGCCATCACTCTAGCTAAGTCTCTATCTCCTAGTGACATATCTACCATAAATAAGATTTGGGAACTTTGTGGTTTCAAATCTAAAAAAGAATTTGAAGAAAATTTTGAAACATTTTATGGAACTTCTTTTAAAGATTACATAAAAAAACTGTAATTAATCTTTATAGTTATCTTTCATTAAATTTGCAAACTGGTGAAGCGAAATTTAGACATTCTAGTTATTTCTGATCTACATCTTGGAACATATGGGTCTGAAGCTGATGAAGTTTTAGCCTATCTTGACTCAATTAATGCAGACAAAATTGTAATTAATGGTGACTTTGTTGATATAATGCTTTTTAATAAACGCTTTTGGCCTTCTTCTCACATGAAAGTAATTAAGTATTTTCTTGACTTAATTTCTCAGGGCAAAGAAATATATTACGTTACTGGAAATCATGATGAATTAATGAGAAAGTTTTTAAACTTTAAAATTCAAAACTTTAAAATTGTTAATCAAATCGTTCTAGAAACTGATGAAGGCAAGGTCTGGATTTTCCATGGAGATGTTTTTGATTTTTCTATCCAGACTCAATGGCTAACAAAACTTGCTGGATTTCTATATGACTATATGATAATATTTAATAGCTGGATCAATAAAAAAATTATGAGACCACTTGGTCAAAAAAGATTGAATTTTTCGAAAACAATTAAGTCAAATGTCAAAACCGCAGTTCAGTATTTTGCAAATTTTGAGATGAAAGCAGCTGAAGTAGCACAAAAAAATGGATATAAATATGTAGTCTGTGGGCATATTCATACACCAAAAATTGAATCGTTCAACATAAATGGAGAGCAAGTAATTTACATGAATTCGGGAGATTGGCTTGAGAGCCTTTCTTCCTTAGAATATGCAGACAATAAATGGTCAATATATATGCATAAAAGGACTGAACAAGAGTATAAAGGTGATAATGACTCTAGAATTGAAATGACCAACAAGGAACTCTACAAAGATCTTATAGCTGAGTTTAAAATTTTACAGGATAAATGAAAATTCTTTATGCAATTCAAACTACAGGGAATGGACATCTCGCGAGAGCTCAAAGTATAATTCCCAGATTAAAAGAAATTGCAAATATTGATATTATTACAAGCGGTCCTAAAAATGATTTTTTATTAGAAGAAAAACCCATCTATCATTATTATGGACTAACATTTTTCTATACCGATACTGGTGCAGTCAACTGGTTAAAAACTATTTTTTTAAATAATTATTTTAGGTTCATCAAAGAGATCATCTCATGCCCAATTAGAAAATATGACTTAATTATAAATGATTTCGAACCTGTTTCAGCTTGGTCAGCTAAATTTAAAAATATTAAATGTTTTGAGCTTACCAATCAATATTCAATGGGGCTTAAAAATATACCAAAGCCAAATAATTATTCAAGAATAGTTTTGCATGCAATTAAATATATTATTCCTTCAAATCTTGGTTATGGATATCACTATAAAAAATATACAGATAGAATTTTTTTTCCAATAATTAGAGACAAAGTGAGGAACCTTGACATTTCAAGAAGTGATGAAATAATTATTTATTTACCCACTTATTCTCCTTTGAATTTAATTGAAGTAATCAGTCAGCTTCCACAAAATAAAAAATGGACAATTTTTTCAGCTGATGTAAAATCAAGAGAGATTATTTCAAAAGTTAATTTGGAGCCATTGTCTGAAGAATTATTTTTAGAAAAATTTGCATCGTGTTATGGGATTGTTTGTGCTGGTGGGTTTGCAACAACATCTGAGGCAATTTTTCTTGGAAAACCTATGTTAGTTGTACCTGTTGAAGCTCAAATAGAACAGCAATTTAACGCAGCAGCACTAAAAAAAGAAGGGGTTACGGTAATTGACAGGTTCTCTTCTAAAAATATTGATCATATTTCAAAATGGGTTGACTCACCAAAAATTTTTGAAATAAAGTATAAAGACGAGTCAAAAGAAATAGTTGAAAAATTAATTAACGATTACTCAAATCTTAACTAAAAGTTATCATGGAAAAAAACATTGAAAAACTAAAATTTCCTATTGGAAAATATAAAGCAATTCTTGAGTTTAATTTTTCAAGAACTGTTGAGGATATTAAAACCCTTGAGTCATTTTCAAAAAAACTAAAAGAAGCTGTAAAAGGACTTGATAAAACTGATTTAAAAAAGACCTACAGGGATGGGGGAATGAACATAGCTCAAATCATTCATCACTTCTGCGATACTCACACTTATGCATTTATGAGAACCAAGCATACTCTTTTAGAGAATAATCCTAGTGTAAAAATGTATGAGGTAAGTGAGTTTTTAAAAACTCCTGAATCAAATGTATTAGATATAAATGATAGTCTAAATGTTATAGATGGGATACATGCAAAATGGGTCTCACTGCTAAAAACTTTATCAGAAGAAGACTTTAAAAAGACTTACTATCACTCTGCACGCGATAAAAATATTATTCTTCACGAACATGTTGGAATGTACGCATGGCATACTAAACATCATTTAGTACATATAGAAATAGCTAAAAAAAGTATAAAAAAAGAAGGTAAAAGAAATCAGTAAAAATCATATTATGAACACATTTGAAATTAAATACAAAGGAGATCTAAGAACAACTGCAATACATTTAGACTCTGGATCTAAAATAATTACGGATGCCCCAAAAGATAATCATGGACTTGGAGAGAAATTTTCTCCTACAGATATGGTATGTACTGCTTTAGCAAGTTGTATATTAACTATTATGGCAATTGCTGTTGAAAGGGATGATATTGATATTAAAGGCACTACTGCAGTTGTTAAAAAAACAATGGGAAAAAATCCTAGGAGAATTGCAAAAATTGATATTGATTTAACTTTCCCAAGAGAATACGACTCTAGAACTAAAATTGTTCTAGAAAAAGCAGCTTATAATTGTCCAGTCCATCATACATTATCCGAAAATGTAGAGAAAAATATTTCTTTTACATATCTAAGTTAGACAAAGCTTTTAATGGAAAATTATATGTAGTAAAATAAGGCTAATGGCTAATGCCCAGCCAAAATTTCTGGTCAAATTATTTGCTGGTCTAAATAATGATAATAAGGAGTTGAATCGCCCCCTGCTGGCTAGGGTTGTCAATAATAAGCCTATTAGGATAACCCAAAAAGCTCTCACAAAATAATTCATTTCCGGTAAAAAAATCTGCAGTGATATATTTACAGGAAGTGTCACAATAAAAGCAAATAGAACAATTTCTTGTCTTGGCTTTGTTAAAATAACTGCACTACAAATTAGCACTACTATTCCGCAATTTATATAATATCTTAGATTATTTAGGGTATGTGTAAATGCTGAATTAGGATCATCAAATTTTAAGTACAATAAAACCATTCCCATTATTAGTGCTGTTCCTAAACTAAATAAAATAGCCTTTTGTCCAGCTTTAATTTTTTCTTGATCGCTCGCTTTTTTATTTATGTATTTTGAATAAATATCTGTTGACCACAAAGTAGCTAGTGAATTAAAAGTTGAATCAACAGTACTCATTAGGGAGGCGAATAGTCCACAAAGTATAATGCCTTTAATTCCTACTGGAAGATAGGTATTTACAATGTATGGAAATGCCATGTCAGGCTCGCCTAAAGTATCACCTAAAATACCATAAAGTGCTATTCCAGGAATAATAATAATTATAGCCATCAAATATTTTATTAAGCCACCAGCCAATAAACCTGCTTGGGCGTGTGCAACACTTTTAGCAGCTAATGCTCTTTGCATTACTGTTTGATTAGCACACCAATAGTTTATATTAAGTAAGAATAATCCGAATAAATGAGTCCATGGTAAAGTTGGATGATCTGAAGGTAAATGTAGATGCATTCTCTCTGGTGTTTTTATATAAATTTGTTCCCATCCGCCTAATTGATTTACTGCTGTAAAACAAACCACAATTCCACCAATAATTAACACGCTAAATTGTATAATATCTGTTTTAACCACTGCACTTAAACCACCTAAATAAGTATATATAGCTGAAAATATTCCTAGTATTAAAATCAATATTGCTATTCTAACTATTCTATTTGAGTGCAAAACCGTTAATTGCTCCCCAAAAACAAGTTCTGCAGCATATGCTCCCCAAAAAAGAGCTGCCCCAATTGTAACTGTTGCGAACAAGGCTATGTTAGCAATTGAATAAAACAACGCTATTCTCTGTCCAAGCTTTTTTGCAATAAACTGTGTTATTGTCATAATTTTTTCACGTAAAAAAAGGGGAACAAAGACGAAAGCTCCAATTAATATTCCTTGAATTGCATTTATTTCAAGATTAGCTTGAGCTAGTCCAAATAAATATGCAGAACCCATCATACCAAGAAATTGGTATCCTTGAATATTTGTTGCAATAGTTGAGAGAGCAACGGAATACCAGGGAAGGTTTCTTGAGCTTAAAAAATATTCTTCCGCTGAGCTGTCTGCTTTGATTTTTCCACGAAGAGCTACTAGCATAATTACGAAAAAATAAAACAGAACAATTATAAAGTCTAGCATATCTTATTTTCTAAATCCATTGCCTAAAGGGCTGTTAGGTGTTTTTTTAGGACGTCTTCCAAAAACTTCTGGAAGAGAAACTGTTTTAATGTGCGGTAAAACATATTTTGCAAATAATTCACACTCTTGATGGTGTGGATATCCTGAAAATATAAATGATCTTATTCCCATATCCATATATCTATTGATTTTTGCCAAGACTTGATCTGGATCTCCAACAATAGCTGCACCACATCCAGACCTTGCAAGTCCAATTCCTGTCCATAAATTTGGTTCTACATAATGTTGATTATCAGCTTCTTCTCTTAGTATAGCTTGTCGAGATACTCCTAAAGAAGTCGCATCCTGTGCTCTGTTTCTAATATCTTTTCCTAAATCCAAATCCAATTTTGAAAGTAAGTTATTAGCATAGGATCTTGCCTCTTTCTCTGTCTCCCTAACTATTACATGTACTCGAAGTCCAAACTGAACCGTACGCTCATAATCTGAGGCTCTATTTGTCATGTCGTTCATTAGCCCTTGAAGTTTTTGTTCTGTTTCAGGCCACATTAAATAAACATCACAATGTTCGGCGCACAAATCAACACCATCAGGTGAATAGCCACCAAAATAAAGCAGCGGACCTCCATTTTGTTGATATGGTTTTACAGGATCTGTTGGCAAACTTAGTTGATAGTATTTACCATTAAACTCAATTCTGTCTTGTGTCCATGATTGTTTAAGAATTTCTATGACTTCTCGTGATCGAGCATATCGCTCTGATGAAGAGAGTTTTACTCCTGGCAAGTCAGAAGATATAATATTGATAGTAAGTCGACCTTTAAGCATATGGTCTAAAGTGGAAATAGTTCTAGCTAGCATTGGAGGGTGTAATTCACCACAACGAACAGCTGCTAAAAAATTTATTTGCTTTGTAACGGTGGCCATACCAGCCACATATGAAAGTGTGTCTTGACCAACTTGGTAAGACGAGGGACAAAGAACATTTCTGAAACCTAATTCATCAGCCGTTTTTATAATTTTTGATGTGTTTTCCCAGCTACTTTTATAGGCTGGATTCCGATTCCCTAAAAAATCATCATCTCCATCACACAGCGGGGCAAACCAGGAAACTTCTACACCATCAATTTTCATATAAGGGTTTTTTCATTGTTACAAGTTATAAAATTGATTTAGGGGGTAATAAAAAAATCACAACAAACTTAATATAGTCTTTTACGATTTCTTTAAGTATTTGAGGTGGGACTCGAATCTATACAATTGATATATTTATCATATACTGTATATATTAAATTAAAATCAATAACTCAAAAAATTACATTTGTTAAAAGAAACTGGTTACTCAATAGGAAGGGCTATTATTTCTAATTTAAACATGTTTTTTTTACCAATGTTCAATAACAAAACTTTCATGTCTCTGTATTTCTTCAAATGACCTAATTTATTGTGGGGAACTTTATATTTTTTAAGCTCCCAAGATTTTTGAGAAAATCCAAAAGGATTATTGTGATAATTAATCAGGAATTGTATGTTTTCAAATTCACTTATAAAAGAAAAAAGCTCTTCTTTCTTATCATGTTTGTCTTTTGTCCATGTTTGATGTTTAGAAAAGGACTTAAACTTCTTTATAAATTCTTTTTCATTAATTTTCACTGACTTTGATTTTGTTCTCATAAAAATTTATTACTAAAGCTTCTTCATCGCTATTTGGCCATTTTGTTTCAGGAGTCCATTTTGGTGTTTTATCAAACCATTCATGAAATTCATCTCCAAACTTGAAGTGTTCTAGATAAATACAATTATGTTTAACACAATCTGAAAACTCTCCCCATTCAAACTCACTTTTTTCTTCATTAAAATACTTAATTGTTTCTAAGCAAATTGTTTTTCCATTATCAAGCTCATAAACTGAAAAGAACATCTGCATATCTATGTTGCCTTTTGAATTAGGAATTGATTCTATTGATTTTCCAAAATTTTGATATTGAACCACTTTCATCTCTATAACTTCAGCCTATTAATCAGTTTCTCCTTTAAACTCTTCACTACTAATTACAGTATTAAAAAGACCAATGTCCTCATTTTTATGTTTCCATACACCTGTGTAGGACAGAGAAGAGTCCTCATATCTTTTAAATGAAAATACAGAACTATTGAGCTCACTACTATTAAATAATCCTATTTCTCGAAGTAATTCAAAATCACTAACTGATAGACTTGTTACCTTTTTAAATAAAGCTGGTTCAAGCTGAGTAATAACATCATCTAATGTTCTTTCACGATAATCAGTTAGATACATAAATACTGGTATTCTGGTAATAAATTTTTGAAGCTTCTCTTGTATTTGTTTTCTTAAGCTTCTTTGCTCTCTCTCTTCTTGAGATATTTCTCTCTTTTTTTTCTTATTATCATCATCTGAAGGTTCCTTTTTTAATTTTTTAATTTTTTCTGATTTATTAATTATTTTTTCTAAATCTGTATTTAAACTTCTAAATCCCTCAATTTTCATGAGAATATCCATTGCCTTTTGATTTTGCATAAGCCTTTTTAGAGTCATGTCATCTACATGAACTAGACGTGCACTCTCGAATTTTTTAGCAAGTTGAGTTCCTGAGGTTCCAACCATTCCTATATCAAGAACATCCTGAGAGTTTAAAACTTTCATTGAGCTGCCATCAAAGCATAAAACTGGTAGGAATTTTATAAACTCGTGTACTTTTTGTTCAGGATTATTTTCACGAACATCTAGTCTACAACTATAGTCTGTAATTAATTTTAAAGCTCTATTAGGTGCAAAGTCGAACACATAACACTCTCCTTTTACAATTTCTTTTTTATCGGGAGAGTCTTTATCAGAACTCGAAATTGTCCATGGAGATTGCACCCTAAAAGCAGTTTGAAAATAAGTTTCAGGAGAGCTAGTATTTCTCAACATGAATAAACCACTCCATGGTTTTACTGTAACTCCAGTTGTTAACTTTCCACAAGACAAAGTAATTGATTTTGTCTTTAGCGGATTCTGCATGCTTTTTCTTACAGGTTCTAGTGATTTGACCCCTACACCAACTTTTTTTCCTGCAATTACAAGAATATCAAATTCATGAAAGAACACATTTTGAGGTTGTTCTAACAAGTTTTTCATAGCATAACATGAAGAAACAGATGGTAAAAACCAGAATGTATGGTTTAAGTTATTTAGCAATGCAGTATGTGAGAACGGAAGAAAAGCTTTATTAGCACCTATTTTTAAGCTATCATAAAGCCTATTAAAGTCTGCTCCTCTAATTAAGTTTAACCATTTTTGTACTTCATTTTCATATTTGAACTTTGATTCTTCATACTCGCCCTCTGCAGAGAAAAAGATATTCAAATCAAATTCATCAAATTCACCTCTATCTGTGAACTGTGTTATGGAGTCAGGAAGTTGGTATGTCATCATAACCATCCTAGGTAAAGATGCATATGGATTATCATCATCTTGCCATTTTTCTTTGGCTTCTTGTTCATCTGAATAAGTCCAATTAAAAATTTGCTCTTCTATAAACTCACCCGATTCTATTGCTCTAAATGGAGTACCACTTAAGTACAAGAAACCATTTGTTTTAAGTGGAACAATATCCTCATCCCAATTCTCCATTTCATCCAACCTCTCTTCTTTCAAATCTTTTAAATCCTCAGCTTCATATAATTCCTTAGCTGTATCTCTCCATGAACCGTAATGATATTCATCTAAAACAATACAATCCCAATCAACTTTATGAGCCCACTGGTTTTTTAATTTAATTCCCCCCAACTGATTTTTGCCTAGAAAGTCTTGAAAAGATGCAAAGCATACGAACGGTTTTGATTTATCAATCTCATCATAACTTTTTCCACCTCTTGATATGAATTGCCACCCCTCAAAATCAACGTGAGTATTCAAATCCTCTCTCCAAGAATTTTCTACTGCAGGCTTAAAAGTTAATATTAAAACCTTGCTCCAATCCATTTTTTGAGCAAGTTTATATGTGGTGAAAGTTTTTCCAAATCTCATTTTACAATTCCATAAAAAATGAGGTGGTTTACCTTCCTGTGATTTGAAGTGTTTGAAGTAATTATAAGTCCTGTCGATTGCCTCTTCCTGTTCAGGGCGTGGTTTGAAATTATTTGTTCTGGAAAGCTCAAGAGCTATTCCTTCCTTAAGGGATAATATTATAGATTTTAATTCATCAACACTGACCCTAAACCATTCACCACCAACATTCTCAAACCCTCTTTCTTTTAGTACTTTGTGAACATCATAGTCTTTAAAGTGAGTACCATCGTTTCTCATTGCGGATTCATCTAAAAGGACTTTATATTTTTTTAAACTATCAGGTCCTTTTGTTGGATAGTGTTCCTTCATTCTTTCAGAAGTAGTTCTCTCAGTATATCCAACCTTTATCAAACCGTCATATTCAGCTGAAAGTTCAGTATATCCATATATAGTTGGATTTACTTCTGGTTTTGGTGGGAAGAATTCTTTACTCATAATTTTTATTCCATTGGTCTTATCATACTCTCTATAAATTCAATCTCTTCTTTATTTAAATCATACTTTTTGTACAATTTTTCATCTGTCCATTCTTCATCAAAATTTTGTTCAGGGACAAACCGATATACTGATTTTGATGCATGTTGAGTGTTTTTTATTTGTAGAACACAAAATCTAAAAAACTTCGTTTTGATGTAACTAATTACATTATTTGTTCTTTCCAAAGAAGAAAAGGGTCCAATAACTAAATAGGTTTCAGTACAACACGAATCCTTTCCTCCAAGTAAAGGTTTATTAATTATTTGGTGAGGAAAATCCTCACCAGCACCATACGCCATTGTGATAAAGATTTTAAACTCATTTATCCAATGAGGGTTTTTAGTTACTTTTTCTTTTGATACATACTGAACTCCTTTGTTAGTAAATAATTCTATTTTTCCAGTGGATGGAACCGTTGAACCCCTTTCAAATGTTCTTAAACCAAATGGTTTTTGATTACTTACAACCTTTGAAAAAGATGGTTCTTTTAACTTTAAAACTTTTTCTAGTATTGAAATGGAGTTGTTAAACCTTATGAATAGGTTATCTCCAAATTGATTTAAATATCTTAGATATGAGTCAGATTCCCCATTTCTAAAGGTTACTACATTACATTTATCGTTGTAATCCTTTTCCCATAGAAAGTAACATACCCCACCTTTGATTTCAACCCCCGGAAAACAATCCGATGAAAGTGGGAAATCTACTAGTTTAGAAATTCTTCTATCCTTTAACATTTCTTCTCGAAAAGAATCTAAACCTCTACCTCCTGAAAACCATCTTGAAGGGATAATCATAGTTAAAAACCTGGGATTTAATTTTTTAGCTGTGTCAATAAACTTATGGTATAGAGGAGTAGCACTTCCTCCTCCTCCTCCATCACTCATTTGATAAGGTGGATTACCAACGATTACATCAAATTTCATATTAAATAATTTTAAAGGGTTATCAGAATGAATGAATGAATAAGCGTAATTCTCTAATTCATCCCCTCTGTCATAAATTTCTTTACTTACTCCACAGTATCTACAAACCCCACCTTCCCAGACATGTTCAGCCTTAAAATACTTTAGGTTTCCTTGTTCATCATCAAATTGAACAATAGAATATTTTCCATTAGCATATTTTGAACAGTACAAGCTTCTTCTTGAGATAAGCGAAGTAAGTTCTGTGATTCCTATTCCAAATACTTGATAGTGAAGAATATGTTCTATTCTGTTTTCAAGGTTTGGAATCTTACTTTCCAATCCATCAATCAATCTTTTGGTGATTTCTCGAAGGAAAACCCCTGATTTAGAAACAGGGTCAAGAAAAGTAGTTTTTTCATTACTCCATAATTCCTTAGGTAGTGAATCTAACATTTGATTTACAACAGATGGAGGTGTAAACACCTCATCACTACTTAAATTAGCAATACATGTTAAAACATCGGGATTATGAACTTTTTTTATCATAACTCAGATATTTTTGAATAGTGAACTAATGGATATTCTTTTACAGGTGTAGGGATAAATACATCGTCTCCTAAATCAGAAAAAAGATTCTCTCCCTCCAATGGTGAGTTTTGAAGAAGGTTTTCAAAAGTAAAATCTCTTCTTTTAATTGAATTATTTACTAAACTCCATTCAGAAAAAGTTACAGGCTCATCTAAATCAACTTTTTTTAAAGAAAGTGCATCACCAAGAATCATGTTCTTATCCAGTATATATTGTATGTTTTTTAAAAGTTCATTGTTTTGAGAATTTTTAAAAGTCTTAGAATAGACTTTAAAATAATAATCATATAGTCTTTTTTTGGTCTCCTCAATGTTGTCTTTCAAAATATCAATTCCATATATTGATGATATTACAACAATCGAATACTTTTCAAATTCGTGCTGTTGTTTTTTGTACCTAGATACAAGGATATTCATTTTTCTTTCTAGAATGTTTATCAAAAAGTTGCCATCTCCACAAGCTGGTTCTAAAAATCTAGAATCCAATCTTTCAGTTTCATTTTTTACAAGGTCTAACATGTTGTTTACTTCTCTTTCTGAAGTATAAACTTCCCCATGCTGAGAAACTCTTTCTTTAGATTTAATCTGTTTGTTTGTCTTGTTCATTTTTTTTTGAAACTTTTCTAATAAAAGATTTTCCAGCTAAAGCATTATTAAAAGGAACATCTTTAAATAGTTCGTAGAACTTACCACCTGGCTTCAAGTTAGATGTATCTTTTACTGTCTTTGGTTTGCTTGATGTTTTTTTAATAAAAGATTGACCTACTTTATCATTGTTATAGGGTGCAGCTCTTAATTTCTTAAGAAACTCTTCCCCTTTATTTCTCAATTCTTTTTTTTCGCTGTCTCCCATTCCTACAATTTAACAAAATATTCTCTGTTTTGTTTTCAATATGTTACCAAATGGGTAATAAAAAAAACCGTAACAAACTTTTAAATAGCCTATTACGATTTTCTAAGTACTCGAGGCGGGACTTGAACCCGCACGAACATTACTGTTCATTGGATTTTAAGTCCAACGTGTCTACCAATTCCACCACTCGAGCAATTGAGCGAAAGACGGGATTTGAACCCGCGACCCTCACCTTGGCAAGGTGATGCTCTACCAGCTGAGCTACTTTCGCAGAGAATGCAAATTTATAATAATTTAAATTATATGAGAAGTATTGGCTAATTAATCTTCACCAATTTCAGTCTTTGAAAGAGCAAGAGCTGTTTTATACTCGTTTAATTGATCATTTAAAAATCTAGTGTACATACCAACATATATTCTAGATTGCGATAATGCTCCATATAATTCATTAGAAAGGTAATACTGTTTGTCAAATCTAAATCTTGTCAGTTCTTGTTGACCATATATCTCACCATCATATGAATTATAATTAAATTGAATTCTGAAATTACCCATGATTTGTCTTCTCCATAGAAGATTAAAATTATCTATTTCTGTAGAAGTTGCATAATTTCTCTCCTTTTTATGAGTATACATATTTAAAAGCAATGCTTTTAATTCATCATTCTCAATTAAATTAAATGACCCATTTGAAATTAATTCATTAAAAATACCATCTTGAGGGAAAAAGGATGTTCCAATTTGGACTTGTAAGAGGATCTCTGCAACTTCACGATCAGATAATAAGGTATGATTATTGTTAATATCATCTAGAAGTTTTAACAAGTTCTTGTCAGATACAGCAAGACCATTTAAAATTAACTCAATCTGGTCAATATCACTTTCTAGAGTTTTTGTTAGATCAGTTAAAAGATAGTTTTTTTCTTGTTTAGTGATATTTACCTGTCTCCTTTGCTCTAAATAAAAAGACAGAAGAACACTTAAAATGATTACAAGTGCTTGTAAAATATTATTTCTAAGAAAATTTTTTAAACTATTATTTGTCTTGGTCATGATTAAAAATAAGAAACTTTATTTATATATCGATAAATCTAAATTTAATGAATCAAAATATTTAAACCTGTTTAGACAAATTGATAGTATTGTATCTCTTAAGGAATTAGAAATTCTTTCCGGAAAATATTTAACAGCTATATAAGCTTGAAAAGTTTCAGCCACATCCTCAGAATCTGGACTATCTCTAGCATATGTTGACAGGTAATTGCCATCAAGTAAAACAGCATCATTCCATCCTTGCTGTCCATAAACGTAGGGATCAATTGAAAGATGTGCTGACTCATGAATCATTAGTTCCTCTGTCCTATCTCCATCAGGTCTTGTTGATACAACATTATCAAGCCAGTCAATATGGAATGTAATATTTGCATAATTCAGGTCATCTGTTTTTTGAGCTGAAGCCACTTCTTCTCCTTTTAAAAACTCAAAAGACTTAATATTTTTTCTTAACTCTTTTCCAAGTTGACCAATTAAAGGAGCATATTTGAGTTCAATGCTAGCTGCTTCCTCGAGTGTAAATTCAGAATAGATTTCGAAATCAACTGATAAACCGTCACCAAAATTTACCTTGTATACGTGAGCAGGGTAAGTAACAAAGTCAGGTATAGAATTATCATAAAATAATCTATCTTCAATTCCAATGTAAGATGATGTTGAGTATACAGTATAATCAGATGGTTTAATTAAATCAGGAAGATCCCACATTGTTCCTCCAAAAGGTGGTTCTAAAACATTAATCTTATTGAAAAGGTAGACACCGTCTTCAGCACTTTGTGATTGAATTGAATATAACTGATCTTGAAGATCATTTAATTGATTTGTCAAATCATTGTTGTTAGCCTCAAAAATTTCATTTGATTCGGTCAAAACTTCTATTTGACTTATATATTCCTCAATTTGATTCTGAAAACCATTAATTTGGGTATTTAACTCATTTATTTGACCTAATTGAATATTATTCTGAGAAATCAACTCGTTTATTTGAAACGCATAATCATTGATTTCAGAATTAAGATTTGAAATTTCAGACTGAAGTGAAATTATTGTCTCGTTAAGTTCATTAATCTCATCTTCTTTTGAACAAGAGATAAATATTAATAATAGAGATAAAAAAAAGTATTTACAATTTCTCATATTGTATAATCATTTCTCCTGGATTGTGAGATGGGATATAATAAGAGAAACCATATTTATCACATATTTGATCAATAATTTTTTTCTGCATAACTGGAGAGTTACCGGTTATAACATGCAAACTAACGCTCCCTTTAACAGAGTTTAAAAGCATATACTCCTCAATAAGCTCAAGACTTTCAGGATGGGTTTTTCCATGTAAATCAATCTTCATCCTTAATCTCTTTTTTAATTTGATTTAGTTTAATGAGTGCCTCAACTGGGCTTAAATTATCAATATCCAGGTCTTCAATTATTTTTCTAATTTCTTGCATCTTTGGATCTTCAACATCAAAAAAACTGAGCTGAAAATCAACATCTTTACTTGCTTCTTTTTGTTCTTTTGGCTTATTTCTTTCCATCAATTTTAATTTGTTTTTTGCAGAGTCTAAAACAAGCTTAGGCATCCCAGCCATTTTTGCTACATGGATACCAAAGCTATGATTGCTTCCTCCACTAACTAGCTTTCTAAGAAATGTTACATCATTTTTTGTCTCTTTAACGCTTACATTAAAGTTCTTAATTCGTTTAAATAAAGATTCCATTTCATTGAGATCATGATAATGAGTTGCAAAAAGAACATGAGGTTTATTTTTATTTTCATGAAGAAATTCAGCAATGGCCCATGCAATCGAGATTCCATCATAGGTACTTGTTCCCCTACCAATTTCATCTAAAAGAATTAGACTGTTTTTTGTTAAATTATTTAATATCGATGCAGTCTCATTCATCTCAACCATAAATGTTGATTCACCCATGGATATATTATCACTAGCCCCTACTCTAGTGAATATTCTATCAACTATTGAAAATTTCATATGTTTTGCAGGAACAAAGCTTCCAATTTGAGCTAATATTGTGACTAGTGCAGTTTGTCTTAGTATAGCTGATTTCCCGGACATATTAGGACCCGTAATCATGATAATTTGTTGATCATTATCTAGTAAGATATCATTTGGAATATATCTTTCGTCGTGAGAAATATTTGCTTCAATAACTGGATGCCTTCCTTCTATAATTTCAATCCTTTTTTCTTCAATTATATCCGGGCATGAATATTTGTATTTAATTGCTCTTTTTGAAAATGAATTTAGAATATCAATTATTGAAACTTTTTCTGAAATCAATTTTAAAGTTGAAAGCCCATCTTGAAGTCTATCTATTAGTTTTAGAAATAATTTTAACTCTAAATCCTTAATTTTTTCATCAGCATTAACTATTTTTTCTTCGTACTCTTTTAATTCTTGGGTAATGTACCTCTCTGCGTTAACAAGGGTTTGTTTTCTAATCCATTCTTCAGGAACCTTATCCTTATGGGTATTTCTTACTTCTATATAGTATCCAAAAACATTATTAAAGGATATCTTTAATGATGGTATTTTTGTATTAGCAGTTTCTCTGTCTAGTATTTGATTCAAATATTGTTTCCCTGAAGATCTTATCTCTCTTAAATCATCTAATTCTTTTGAATAATTATCATTTATAAAATCTCCTTTTAAAACAGAAACCGGTGAGTCCTCTTTTAGTGTTTTTGAGATTTCATCAACTATAAATTTTGAGCTAGGTATTTTATCTCCAAAACTTTTTAATTTTCCTTTTACTTTAGTCATAGACTCTTTGATAACCTTAACATTTTCAAGAGAATTTTTTAGATAAACTAGTTCTCTAGGAGATATTTTATAAGTTGCTATTTTTGACATTAATCTCTCAACATCTGATATACTGTTTAAATTTAAGTCAAGT
Source organism: uncultured Bacteroidota bacterium (assembly GCA_902620455.1). Classification (GTDB taxonomy): domain Bacteria; phylum Bacteroidota; class Bacteroidia; order Flavobacteriales; family Flavobacteriaceae; genus Marisimplicoccus. Next base: position 28,921 of record CACNIG010000005.1, on the reverse strand, counting down.
GTATCGCTAATATTATCATCATTGATAATTGAATTTACAATTTCTTGACGCCCTATAATTTCTTTTTTATCTATAAGAGGAAATGCAATCCACTTTTTTAATTTTCTAGAACCCATACTAGTAACGGTATCATCAATTGTTTCAGAAAGATTAAAGCCATTAGTTGCATTTGAGTTAAACAATTCTAGATTTTTCATTGTGAATTTATCCATCCAAACATATGAGTCTGGAAAAATTCTTTGAAGGTTTGAAATATGACTTAAATTATTATGTTCAGTATCATCTAGATAGTGAATAATTGAGCCTGCTGCTATTGTACCTAATTTAATTTCATCCACTCCGAAACCTTTAAGGCTTCTTGTTTTAAAATGATCCAATAGTTTATTATGGGAATATGAACTATCATATACCCAGTCATCTAGTGGAAATACATTATATGAGCTGCCAATCAATTCATTAAATTTATTTTTTGAAGGCTTTGAAATTAAAATTTCATTAGGTGAAAAATTTGCAATTAATTGATCCATAAGTTTGATATCTCCTTGAGAGACATAAAAATCTCCTGTCGAAACATCTAGAAAAGAAATGCCGCATTGGGTTTTTTCAATATGTATAGATGCTAGATAATTATTTTTTTTCTGATCTAAGACACCATCATTAATTGCAATTCCAGGTGTAACAATCTCTGTAACACCTCTTTTAACAATTTTTTTTGTCAATTTTGGGTCTTCTAGTTGATCGCAAATAGCTACACGATTTCCTGCTTTTACAAGTTTTGGTAAATAATTTTCAATTGAATGATGAGGAAAACCAGCTAACTCAGTTTCACTTGTTGATCCTGCTCCTCTTTTCGTAAGTACAATCCCAAGAATCTTAGATGCTAGAATAGCATCTTCTCCAAATGTTTCATAAAAATCGCCAACTCTAAATAAAAGTATAGTATCAGGATATTTTGATTTAATATCATTATACTGCTTCATTAAGGGAGTGATTTTAGTAGCTTTAGTCACAATTATGATTTGTGCTAATGTAAATATTTTTATTTTTACTTAAATGCGAAAATTAAAAAATACTGAACTAAATCGAAAGTCAGTTGAAGAGTTTAAAAAATCAAAAAAAACCTCTGCAATAGTTATTCTTGACAATATTAGAAGCATACACAATGTGGGCTCTATTTTTAGAACATCTGATTCTTTCTTAATTGAAAAAATTATAATTTCAGGATACACAGCAACTCCAGATAATCCAAAAATGCTTAAAACAGCCTTGGGTTCATCTGATTCAGTTGACTGGGAATATTCCGAGGACATAATAAAAACTATTGAAAAACTAAAAAGAAAGGGAATTAAAGTTGTCTCCATAGAACAAGCTGACAAGTCTATTAAAATTGAAAATTTTAGACCGGCTGCTGGTAATAAATATGCATTTATTTTTGGTAATGAGGTGGAGGGAATTCAAGATGAAATAATTAATGTATCAGATGAAGTTGTTGAAATACCTCAGGTTGGAACCAAACATTCTTTAAACGTATCAGTTGCTGCTGGAATTGTTCTCTGGGACTTTTTTTACAAGACAGAAATATAGTAGTTATTATAATAAGCTTAATGATGACTCTTTTGGACTGTCATCATCCTCACATTCCTCTAATAATTCGTTGATGGGTTTTAATAAAATGGGATGAATGAACTCGCTTGCAATATCATTCAGCGGATATAAAACAAAATTTCTAAGATGTAATCTAGGATGGGGAATTATCAAATCTTCATGATCAACAATTTTATCCGAATAAAACAATATATCGATATCAATTTCTCTAGCTAAAATTTTAGTAGAATTTCTAATTCTTCCTATTCTATCCTCTATATTTTTTAGTTTATTTAAAAGTTCAGCTGGAAATAATTCAGATTTAATCATTATACAAATGTTAAGAAAATCATCTGAATGAAATCCCCACGATTTCGTCTCATATATTTTAGACATTAAAATTACTTTGCCGATATCTTTTCGAATTAATCTTAAAGCTTCTTTAATAAAAGAATAACGATTACCTTTGTTACTGCCTATAGATAAGTAAATCTTTCTCATATATTTGAAATACCATGAAAACTAATCAAATTTCTCTTGCTAATAAAATATATTTAATTCTAGCTGGATTATTTATAACATCTCTTGTAGCCTCAAATTTAATATTTACAAAAATATTTTATTGGTATCCTTTTGATATAAATTTTATGGGTGTAAAGCTTTTCGAATTATCTGTAGGAATACTCCCATACCCATTAACATTTTTGATTACAGACTTAATATCTGAAATTTATGGTCAAAAAAAAGCTGATCAGGTCGTAATTACAGGAATATTTGCATCTGTTTTTTCAATATTATTAATTTTTATTTCAAGTCAAGTCCCAGCAATTGAGGGATCACCCATTGATGATACCACATTTAATAATGTCTTCCTTAATGCTCCACTTGCTGTTCTTGCATCTATGTTGACATACTTATTTGCTCAATTCATAGATATAAGAGTTTACCATTTTTGGAAAAGGCTAACAAGGGGTAAACATCTTTGGTTGAGAAACAACTTTTCAACTTTTACATCACAATTTGTTGATACATTTACTATTGTATCTCTTCTTATAATTTTTGAAATCTTACCACAGGATAAATTTTTAGTATTAATTGTTTCTGGTTTTCTTTTCAAAGTAATGGTTGCAATTTTTGATACCCCTCTTTTGTATCTATGCGTATGGTTATTTAGGAGAAAATTTAACTTAAAAGTTGGAGAAGAAATTAAGCTTAATTGAATTGGATAAAAAGAGAATAAATAAATATCTGAGTGAGGTTGGTTTTTGCTCCAGAAGAAAAGCTGATGATTATATTTCAGATGGAAGAGTATATATTAATGGTAAACCTGCTCTACTTGGCTCTAAGGTAAGTATTGAAGATGAAATTTCTGTTGATGGTGAGATTATTCAAAATAAGGACAAGAAAAAAGTTTACATAGCATTTAATAAACCCGTTGGAATTGAGTGTACAGGTAATAATAAAGTAAAGGATAATATAATTGACTATATTAATCATAAAGAGAGGCTTTTTACTATTGGAAGAATTGATAAGCAAAGTGAGGGTCTAATTTTACTTACAAATGATGGTGATATAGTCAATAATGTTTTACGAGCTGAGAATAGAAAAGAAAAAGAATATATAGTAACAGTTAATAAAAAAATTACGACTGAATTTATAGATAAAATGAGAAAAGGGGTAAGGATAATGGGTAGGATAACTAGAAAATGTTTTGTAAAAAAAATTCATGAAAATAGATTTAAAATTATCTTGACTCAAGGAATGAATAGACAGATAAGAAGAATGTGTGAAGTTCTTGGTTATAGAGTTACTAAATTAAAACGAGTAAGAATAATGGATATTCACCTTGACACAAAAGTTGGAGAATACAGAAATCTGAACAATGATGAAATTGGGCAGCTATTTATTAATTGATTGTAATATCCACTTTGTAACCTTCATTTGACCTTACGTTAAATACCGTTGAGTCTTCAAATATTAAATATTGACCTTTAATACCAATTAATTTTCCTTCAATTGTATCTGTTTTTTTTAAGCTTGCTGACTTTACACTATCAATTTGATTCTCCCTGAAATAATTAAACTTAACAACCTTATTGTCTGTTTTAAAATAGTCTTTGAACTCAGATCCTAAAATATCTAGCGCATCTTCCTTTAGATCAATAATATTTCCCTCCTCAATATTATTAGTTAACATTTTTCTCCAATTGGTTTTATCAGAAAACTTATCTTTTAATTTAACTTCAGCAATGCCAGCAAGGTATCTGTTTGGAACTTCTATCAACTCAATTGCTTCAATTGCTCCCTGGTCAATCCATCTTGTAGTTTTATTATTAGATCTGGTTACACCAACCTTAATACCGCTTGTTTTTGAAAGGTAGACAATATGGTCTTGTAGTTGAATTTTCCTCTCATATTCAAGATCTCTATCCTCTAGGTCAAGATGGGCTTTACTTAATTCAGGCTTCATGACCCAATCACCTGACATTGGCGATTCAAAAAAGCACTTTTTACAAAATCCATTTGCAAAGATCTCAATATTATCATTACATGAAAGGCAACAATAACCTGTTTTCTGAATTTTAAAATTTTTTCCAATTGACTGATTAAGAAATAGTAGATCATCTTCAAAGTCTAGAATATATCTTACAGGGTCATCATGAATTGAAATCATTTTTTTAAATACTCCTGAAAACATATTTTAATGTTTACTATTTTTATGATAAATATATACATTCCATGCCAATTCCAATTTTTAATTCTGTTGCTTCATTCTTTTTAAAAAGAAGAATTAGTCAAATAGAGCTTTTTAAAGATTATCCTATTGAAGTTCAACAAGAAGTACTTAGAAAAATGATTGTTTATTCAATTGATACTGAGATTGGAAAAAAGTATGATTTTAAAACAATCAGACATTATAATGATTTTAAAGAAAGAATACCAACAGTAACATATGAGGAAATTTATAAAGACATAGAAAGAAATAGAAAAGGAGAGCAAAATATATTTTGGCGAACTCCTATTAAATGGTTTGCAAAATCAAGCGGAACAACTAATGCAAAAAGTAAATTTATTCCAATAAGCTATGAATCTTTAGAAGATTGTCATTACAAAGCAGGTAAGGATATGTTATCTCTTTATTTTAATAATAATATAGATTCTCAACTTTTGGTTGGAAAATGTCTACGCCTAGGCGGCTCAAGAGAGATCTATGAAAATAATGATAGTTATTATGGAGATTTATCAGCCATAATGATAGATAACTTACCATTCTGGGCTGAGTTAAGCAGTACTCCAAGTTCTAAAACATCTCTTATTCCTGAATGGGAAGATAAAGTCAAGGCAATTATTAAAGAATCAATGAATCAAAAAGTAACAAGCTTTGCGGGAGTTCCATCTTGGATGCTATCCTTACTTCAGCAGGTTATAGATAAAACGGGCAAGGATAATATTCTTGAAATATGGCAAGATGCAGAGGTTTATTTTCATGGAGGTGTAAGTTTTGAACCATATAGAAATTTATACAACAAATTATTTCCATCAAAAGATTTTAAATATTTTGAAATTTTTAATGCCTCTGAAGGTTTTTTTGCTATTCAGGATCAAAATAGCTCAACAGAGTTATTGTTAATGCTAGATTATGGTATATTCTACGAATTTATACCAGTAAATGGATCAGAGTCTGAGATAGTTTCTTTAGCAGATGTGAAACTTAATAAAAATTATGAAATGGTAATAACTACAAATTCTGGTCTTTGGAGGTACAAAATTGGTGATACTATCAAATTTACATGTTTAAATCCATTCAGAGTTAAAGTTACAGGAAGAACAAAACATTTCATAAATGTTTTTGGCGAGGAATTAGTTGTTGAAAATGCTGAAATGGCATTATCCAAAACAACCGAACTAACTAAATCTGAAATATCTAATTATACTGTTGGGCCAATATTTATGGGTGATAAAACTAAAGGATCTCATGAATGGATAATTGAATTTTCAAAAGAACCAGACGATATGAATAAGTTTACTGAAATATTGGATTTAAGTTTACAAAGTCTGAATTCAGATTATGAAGCAAAAAGATATAAAGACTCTACATTAGAGTTGCCAAAAATTATAAAGGGGAGAAAAAATCTTTTCTATGATTGGTTAAGATCTAGAAATAAACTAGGTGGGCAAAACAAGATTCCAAGACTCTCGAATTCTAGAGAATATGTTGAAGAACTTTTGGGGATTAATTAAGAAACAGCTTTAAGATGAGATATATCTACATTTTGAAGTTTATGATCAGCATAAACTTTTGTAATCTTTAATTCTTTAGTGTCAGAACTCGGCAGGTTGAACATTGCATCATTTAATATTGCTTCACAAAGAGTTCTAAGACCTCTTGCTCCTATTTTAAATTCAAATGCTTTTTCAACGATATAGTCAATAGCACTTGGTGTAATAGAAAACTCAATATCATCCATTTCAAAAAGTTTAGTATACTGTTTTACAAGAGCATTCTTAGGGACTGTCATAATATCTTTTAATGCATCTTTTGATAGGGGATTTAAATGACACATTACAGGTAGTCTACCGATTATCTCTGGAATTAGACCATATGATCTAATATCATGAGGATTAACAAATCTTAAAACATTTTTTTCATCATCATTAACAACTTTTTTTTCTGAGGATTTAAAACCAATAGATTGTAAATTTAGCCTAGTCTTGATTATTTTATCTATTCCATCAAAGGCACCACCAGCTATAAATAAAATATTCGAAGTGTTTAATTCAATAAACTTTTGATCTGGATGCTTTCTACCACCCTTTGGAGGAACATTTACTGTTGTCCCTTCTAATAATTTAAGCATTGCCTGTTGAACCCCCTCACCTGACACATCTCTAGTAATTGAAGGATTGTCACTCTTTCTGGCAATTTTATCGATTTCATCAATAAATACTATTCCATTTTCTGCCTTTTCTACATCAAATTCAGCTGCTTGAAGCAGTTTGCTTAATATGCTTTCAACATCTTCTCCAACATACCCAGCCTCAGTCAAAACGGTTGCATCAACAATTGCAATAGGGACATTTAAAAACTTGGAAATCGTCTGAGCTAATAGTGTTTTACCAGTTCCAGTTGGGCCAACCAATAAAAGATTGCTTTTTTGAATTTCAATATCATCAGAAAGTTTTCTTTGATTTATTCTTTTGTAATGGTTGTAAACTGCGACTGCTAATGTCTTTTTTGCTTGTTCTTGACCAATTACATGTTGGTCAAGAAAGTTTTTAATTTCTTGAGGAGGTTTTAGATCAACTGTAAAGTCACTTGATTCTTTGCTAGCCTCATCATCTTTGACAATCATATCTGCTTGAGATATACATATATCACAGATGTGAGCGTCTAAACCAGCTATAAGAAGTTTTGTCTGAGATTTTGCCCTTCCACAAAAGGAACATAAAATTTCCTCCTCACTCATATTTATTTATTTAGAACTTCATCAACCATTCCATACTTATGAGCTTCTTCAGCTTTCATCCAATAGTCTCTGTCACTATCTGCACTAACTTTTTTAAAAGTTTGACCAGAGTGTTTTGAGATTATTTTGTAGAGCTCATCCTTCAACTTAAGTATTTCTCTAGCTGTTATCTCAATATCAGTTGCTTGACCCGATACACCACCTAAGGGTTGATGAATCATAACTCTTGAATGTTTTAGAGCAGATCTTTTTCCTTTTTTTCCTGCACACAGAAGAACAGCAGCCATTGATGCAGCACATCCTGTACAAATTGTTGCTACATCTGGTTTAATGTATTGCATAGTATCATATATCCCAAGACCTGCATACACACTTCCACCTGGTGAGTTTATATACATTTGAATATCTCTTGAAGAATCAGTACTCTGTAAGAAAAGTAATTGAGCCTGTATAACATTTGCAACACTATCATTAATTGCTGTTCCCAAAAACATTATACGATCCATCATTAGCCTCGAAAACACATCCATCTGAGCAACATTAAGCTGTCTTTCCTCAATAATGTAGGGAGTCATACTGCTTACAATTTTCTCATAGTAAGTAGAACTTACTCCATGGTGTTTTGTTGCATAATCCTTAAACTCTTTTGAATAATTCATCTGTAAAATTTTAATTCAAAATTAATCAAAAGAAGTCTAAATAAAAGATATATATTGATTATTTAACTTAAGTTTTTGTTATAATTAAATAGTATGATATATTTTGTTAAATTTGCTTCCTAAAATTAGTAACCTGGGTCGAGCACCCAAAATATTAAAATTATGGCAGTAAAAATTAGACTTCAAAGACACGGAAAGAAAGGAAAACCATTTTATTGGATAGTTGCAGCAGACGCTAGATCTAAAAGAGATGGTAAATATTTAGAAAAAATTGGGACATATGATCCAAATCAAAAACCAGCAGCAATTGAATTGAACTTTGATTCAGCCTTGGGCTGGTTAGATAAAGGTGCCCAGCCTACAAGTACTGCAAAAGCTATTCTATCATATACTGGTGTTTTATTGAAAAGGCACTTAGATGGAGGTGTAAAGAAAGGTGCATTTACTGAAGCTGAAGCAAAAAAGAAATTTGATGCATGGATGAAAGATAAAAGTGCTAAAATTGAGAAAAAAATTCAAGATGCTAATGCAGCACTTGAGTCAAACAAGAAAGAAGCAAGAGAAAGAGAAGAAGAATACAGAAAGAAAAAGTTAGAAGAAGCAAAAGCTAAAGAAAAAGCTAAAGCTGAAGAAGCTCCTGCTGAAGAGGCTCCTGCTGATGAGGCTCCTGCTGATGAGGCTCCTGCTGATGAGGCTCCTGCTGATGAGGCTCCTGCTGAAGAAGACAAATAATTTTTTATGTACACTAATCATGTAAAAATTGGAACTGTTGTTTCAAAACATGGTTATAAGGGTGATATAAAAATAAGTGTATCATCAAATAATCGAGATACTTTTCCAGACTTAAAATATCTTTTTATTGACTTAGATGGTTGTTTTATTCCCTTTAAGATTGACAATGTAAGATCATTCTCAAAAAATGTTTTAATTGTAAAACTTAAAGAAATAAGTTCTGAGGATAAAGTCAACGAAGTTATTAATAAGAATATTTATGTTGATTCTGCTGAAATGGCATCTAATATAGACTCAGGATTCTTTTATAATGATCTCATAAATTTTGAAGTTATCACTGATTCTAAAAAAATTGGTAGAATTGAGAATATTAATTCTAAGCTACCCCAACCAGTTTTTGAAATAATCTATGACTCAAGAAAAGTTTTAATTCCGATTCATGAAGACTTAATTAAAAAAATTGATAAAAAAAACAGAATAATTTATTTAGATATTCCTAATGGATTATTAGAAATTATTTAATTGAATATTTAATTCATATTTTTGTAACATAAGTTCCAAATTATGCATGACAATTTTACATCTCCAGATTTTTATCAAATTGATGATCTACTTTCTGAAGAACACAAGTTAATAAGAGAGTCAACAAGGCAGTGGGTATCTAAATCCGTTTCCCCTATCATTGAGGACTATGCTCAAAAAGCTGAATTCCCAAAGCATCTTGTAAAAGAACTTGGAGAGATTGGTGCTTTTGGACCATATATACCTGAAGAATATGGGGGTGCTGGGCTTGACCAGATTAGTTACGGTATCATGATGCAAGAAATTGAGAGAGGAGATAGTGGAATAAGATCTACTGCATCTGTTCAATCTTCATTAGTAATGTACCCTATTTATAAATTTGGAAGTGAGGGACAAAAAGAAAAGTTTTTACCTAAACTTGCAACTGGTGAGATAATGGGATGTTTTGGTCTAACTGAACCTGATCATGGTTCAAATCCAGGTGGGATGATTACTAATTTCAAAGATCATGGTGATCATATAATATTAAATGGATCTAAAATGTGGATTTCAAACTCTCCATTTGCTGACATTGCAATTGTATGGGCTAAAGATGAGAACAAAAGGATACATGGGGTAATTGTTGAAAGAGGCATGGAAGGTTTTTCAACCCCCGAAACTCATAACAAATGGTCATTAAGAGCCTCTTCTACCGGTGAATTAATCTTTGATAATGTTAAAGTGCCAAAGGAAAATATTCTTCCAGGAAAATCAGGGCTTGGTGCACCACTTATGTGTCTTGACTCCGCTAGATATGGAATATCATGGGGTGCTATTGGTGTTGCAATGGACTGTTACAATACAGCACTTAAATACTCGCTAGAAAGAGTTCAATTTGGAAAACCGATTGCGGCCAAACAGCTTCAACAAAAAAAATTAGCTGAGATGTTAACTGAAATTACAAAAGCTCAGTTATTATCTTGGAAATTAGGAAAGCTAAAAAACGATGACGCTGCATCTTCTGCACAAATTTCTCTTGCTAAGAGAAATAATGTAGATATGGCAATTAATATTGCAAGAGATGCAAGGCAAATATTAGGTGGAATGGGTATTACCGGAGAGTACAGCATAATGAGGCACATGATGAATCTAGAATCAGTTATAACATATGAGGGGACTCATGACATTCACCTGCTTATTTTAGGTAATGAAATTACTGGTCACAGTGCATTTTAAAAGTAAAATACAAACCCAACACTTGGGATAATTGATGTCCTATTATCACTTTCAACTTCAATTAAACTTCTAGGTATAATCACATTTTGATTACTATCTCGTAAAAGTCCATATTCGGGTGGAACTGGAATTTCGTTTGCTAAAAGATTTTCAGCATCAATATAAAAATTCATAGATGTTGACTTAAAATTCCATCTTTTATCAATCCTTAAGTCTAGCTTCAAAAACTTATTTAAAAAATAGTTACCTAACTGAGAATAGTCAAATATTATTTCAGGATATGAAACATTACTTAATTCAAAATTAATCGGAGCGTATGGTGTTTTGTCTGTATATCTAAGTTTAGAACTGATCTCCCAATTTTTTTTCAATTTGTAACCGCCTGTGAATGAAATCAAGTTCCTGTTATCCCAAACTGAAGGCAAATAGATTTTGTCAATTCCAGAAAATTTTGAATAAAAGAAAGTGTAAGATAAAATACCATAGAAATTATTTTTAAGTTTTTGTTGATATAGAAGTTCCAGTCCATATGATTTTCCTTTACCTATAGTTAATATTTTTTCATTACCTAAAACTTCAAAATCACCACCTTTATTTGCTAAAGAGACCATGTCAGTTAAAGATACAGGGTAGTTACTATATCTTTTATCAAATAATTCAATAGTAAATCTGGATGACTCTGAATTAATAAACTCAAGTCCAAAAACTATATGATCACTTTGAGTATATTTTGAATTTTTGTTTGTCAACATATTGTTTAAGTCCCTAAATCCAAGTGAAGTATATGTTGGCATTTTGTAATATCGCCCAGATGTAAAATTTAAATTCCACTTTTTGTTTCTAGATAATGATAATGAAAGTGCTATCCTTGGTGAGATGTTCTCAAAAATTTTATTTTCCGATGTAAAATTATCTTGATCTGTTCTTATTCCAAATGATACAGATAAATTATCATTGAAGAATCTTTTAGAAGATTTTAAAAATAGGCCATACTTAAAAAAATCAATATTTGAATTATAATCAATATTGTAAAATTTAAACAATGTTCTATTAGAATATTTTGATAGTTGAAAATTTCCACCAAATGAAAATTTATAATTATCAAAATTGTTGTTGCTTATGAATCTTAATTTTACATCCTCTTCAGTTGATAGATTTGAATAGACTTTATTTGTTTTGGACACATTATCCTCAAATCTTTCGAAGTTATTTTCAAGTTTGTTATTACTTAGGGATAAATTGAAAAATCCATTTGAATTTTTATAAATTCTTTTCCAAGTGACTCCAAAAGTCCTTGATTTTTGATTAGTAATCGGTATTTGTTCAATTGTTGATTGATTCTCAAAATCGAACTCATCAGGTTCATTAACTGTTAACTCATCAATTGATCCTATACCAATAAAATTTATATAGTTGAAATCATCAATTTTATGATTTAACTTCATTTGATAATCCCAATAGTCAGGAAGAAATGAAAAACCAAATGCTTTAAAAATAAATTGCAAATAGCTTCTCCTTAAGGAAAAAATAAAAGAAGTATCTTTATTTATAGGACCATCTAAAGTAATTCCAGCTTCACTTGAACCAATTCGAAAATTTCCTGAAATTTTTTCTTTGTTTGCTTCTTTTTGAACAAACGATAGTACACCCGATAAAGCATTATCATATTCTGCACCAAATGAGGATGTTTTAAGAGTAACGTCTTTTATAAAAGATATATTCACAAGCCCCACTGGCCCCCCTGAACTTCCTTGTGTACTAAAATGATTAATGTTTGGAATTTCAATTCCATCTATATAATAAACTGTTTCATTTGGACCTCCACCCCTTATGATTATATCATTTCTAAATCCACCAACTGATGGTGAAATACCCGGTAAACTTTGAATAACTCTTGTAATATCATTATTACCTCCAGGATAAGTTTCTATCTCAACAGCTGAGAATGTTTGGGTTGATAATGGAGTCTCGATTGAAGTTTTAAATGGTGACTCCACCAAAATTACTTCTTCAAGTTCTTCAGATGATGGGTTTAACCCATACAGCAAAGTTTGGTTTCCAGCTGATTTAACTATAACATTAAATATAGTCTGAGATTTGAACCCTACAAAACTGGCCTTAACATTATAACTTGAAGTAGGAATATCCTTAATTTCAAAAAGGCCTTCACTATTGGTTATTGCAAAAAAGTCAGAATCTTCAACTTGGATTGTTGCACCTTCAAGAATAAGTCCATTCTCGTTATTAAAAACTTTTCCTGAAATAGTACCTAAATTTTGAGATTGTATGTTTAAGAATATAAGCAATGAACAAAAAGTGACTAATTGCCTACTCATTTATGAACTCAGTGCTTTTTTACAATAATCCAAGCATCTTTTAACCTCTTTAACTCTATTTGATCCTTCAGGAATTCTATATTCAAGCTCTATAGTTGCAGTAAATTTATAAGAGTTATCTCTCATTAATCTTAATACCTTATCAATTGGGGTTTCTCCAAAGCCCCATATTTGATTATCACTAACGCCAGGGTTAGCATATTTACCAAATTGTCTGTCTTTTAAATGAAGGCTGCATATTTTTTTGTGATTGTTTTTAATAAATTCTATTAAAGATTCTTTTGTATTGCCTCTAACATTTATATAATGTCCAATATCTAAATTTATATAGTTTCTTTTTGATGAGCTTAGAGCATAATCCCATGCTTGGTCAGTAGTTATCTTGTTTGACCCAAGATTATTGCTATGTGTATGATAGCCTATTTTAACTTTGTGTTTTTCAGCAAAATAATTAACTCTATCAATATCTTTATTATCTAATAACTCGTTCATTAGAAAGTCAGCTCCTAAAGCTTTTGTAGCCCTCATAGCATATTCAATTTCACCATCTGTGTTTCTTGAACTTATACAATTGGGTTTAAAAGCAAATATATTTACACCGTTATCATTAAAAAATTTCCTCATATTCTTTAGTTGCCTATTTGTTAAATTTGATCTCCAATTAGCATGTTGTCTAGTTGATCTAGGAATCCCTAAAGTTTTTTCTATGTGATTACCCATTAATTCAATATTATCTAAACCTGAATCTAAGCAATTTTGAAGTATAATATTTGATTCTTCAGAACCTGTATTAAACGAATAAGTAATTACAGATATATCAACACCATTTATATTATTTATGATTGGGGTAAAATTATAATTTAGTGCTCCTAGTGTAATTAGAGATGATTTTTTGATAAAACTTCTTCTTGAATTCATAATAATGTTGATAATTAATATTAGTTTTTTTTAAGTTGATACTTAACTTTAAATATAATTAAATACTTTGTTAATAATAGTTTATAAAATGAAAAAGGGTATAATCTTTGACATGGATGGTACTATAGTTGATAGTTTACCCTATCATTACAAAGCTTGGAAAATTTTTTTTAAGGAGAATAAAGTTGAAAATTTTTCAGAAAAATTAAAAGATTATAAAGGTGGTGGAACTCTTGATTTACTGACTACAGTGTTAGGTAATAATTTTTCAAAAAAAGAACTAAAATCTATGGTTGATGATAAAGAAATTATATTCAGGGATATATATAAAGATAATGTGATACCAATTGAAGGTTTCATTCAAATGTTAGAATCAATTAAATCACAAAAAATATTAGTTGGACTTGCAAGCAATGCAATAAGAAAGAATGTGAAGATGATATTAAATGAGTTAAAAATATATAATGATTTTAATAGTATAATATGCGGAGACGAGGTAGATAACGGGAAACCAAATCCAGAAATGTTCAATAAAACTGTAAAAAGATTCAAGTTAGATAAAAAAGATTGCTTAATTTTTGAGGATTCAATTGAAGGTCTTCAAGGAGCTGTAAATTCAGGAATAGATGCAATAGGTGTAAAGTCCAGCTCATCAGATAAAATTCTCAAAAGTGCTGGTGCAAAAGGAACTATAAAAAATTATGTAAATATTAATTTTAAATTAAAAAAAATAGGCTTATCATTTCAATAAGCCTATTTTTTAATAAGTTAATTACCTGCTGACATCGAGGGGACAAACATTACAATCTCAGATGTTTTGGACCAGGACATGATTGATTCATTTAGTGTTTGGCTATCTTTCTCAAAAGACCTGTATCCATATCTTTGATTATACATTTGCTCAAATGTTCTCTCCTGTTCTGCCCACTGAGCTCTTTCATTGGGATCGTCAAACATTCTGACTCTCATATAAGTGTTTGGATTTCCTCCAGATTCAACTTTAAAAAGTGAGGTTTTTGCCGAGGATCCTCCCTCTTTTATTATTGTATAAATTTTACCAATTATTTCCCTATGGTCTGCGTAACCTTCTGATGAAACTGTATAAGTATCAACAACCATATACTTTGAAGGCTCAATAACACCATCATTAGGGTCAGGCCAATTATTACTTCTTGAGGATAATCTTCTCCAAATTGTTGGCCCATCATTTGATTGAGTTAGGGGTATAACATTTTTCTCCCAGTACTCTCTTTCTTCAGAGTTATTGGAATTATAGCCAACGAAGTTTTCCATTGTCGCATATAAATTAATTCTTAAAAATTGACCAGTATCAGGACCATTAAGTACTTGATATGTTACAATTGCATTTTCAGGAGAATTATTGAACAATTTAGTCTTCTTACCTGCAGCTTTCATAAAATCAGAGGTCTTTCCATTTTTTGGAGTCCACTTGTTCATTATATAACGCTCCCCATCGGAGAAAGTCATATTAGTTGCATCAAACTGTGCATTAATATTTGATGTTATTATAGAAATTAAAGCTAATGTTATAATTTTTTTCATATTAAATTGATTTAGATTATTTAGCAATTTATAAAATTCTATAAATTGGCGTGTTTGTTCAAAATCTTTTTTGCAAAGCTCTTACTTTTAGCAGATTTTTTAATTTTCCATATTTTACTTAAAGCCTCTTTTCTTGTCAAGTCAATGTCTACAATAGGAATTGGATAATCTTTACCAATTTTAAAATTATACATTGCTTGTTCTATTTTAGTCATTTTCCATGGTTCGTGGATATACTCTGAAGGAATGGACTCAAGCTCTGTTACCCACTTTCTTATGAAATCACCATTAGGATCTAAATCAATAGAGTTTTTTACAGGATTATATACTCTTACGGTATTGATTCCTGTGACAGCTGATTGCATTTGAATTTGTGAGTAGTGAATGCCAGGTTCATAATCAAGAAATTTCTTAGCTAAATGATGACTAAAATGTTTCCAATCTTGCCATAAATTAAATGCTGCAAACGATACGATCATTGCCCTCATTCTAAAATTAAGGTAACCTGTATGATCTAAACAACGCATACATGCATCGACAATAGGAATACCTGTCATACCATCTCTCCAATTTTTTAGTACATTATCATTATGATTACTTCTTAATGAATCGTATGCTCTATTGATATTTTTAAACTCCATTGAAGGCTCATCGTCAAATTTTTGCATAAAATGGCATCTCCACTGAAGTCTTGACAAAAAATTCCTAATATCTCTACTCTTTGATGTTTTGTTAAAAAACTGATAAACTTGTTTTGAAGATAAATTACCATAAGTTATGTAGGGAGATAGTCTACTACAGGAGACTCTGCTTTCATTTGGTCTGCTAATGTTTTTAGTGTAACCAATATGTCTAGATTTTTGAAAAGATTTTATATACATCCATGCGTAGGTTTCTCCTCCAGGCTGGAAGTTTTTGTCAAATTTATATTTGTAGTTAAAAAGTCTAATTCTTGATGGAATTTTTACTTTTTGTTTATTTATTGAGTTTAAATCAGTCACTACAATTTCAGATTTCATCTCATCCAACCATTTCTTTTTCCAATTTTTTCTTGATTTTAGACCTCTTATTACACCATTTGTTTTGTTCTGAATCCAATTTATATTTTTACTTCTAAAGAATTTTGCTATTTTTTTATCTCTAGTGTAAGTGAGATTGTTCCCTACTTCTTGATACGATAAAACATTTTTAATTTTATATGTTTTTAGAATTTCTTGAAAAAATTCTAATGCCTCAGATTTAATGAAAAAAATATCTAAGGAATATTTTTTTAACCTGTTTTCTATATCAATTAATGACTCATGTATAAATCTAATATGACGTTGGTCAAAATCAGGGGAATTTATGATTGATGGTTCAAAAATGTATATAAATAATGTTGGGTTAGCTGATTTTGAAGCGAATTCAAGTGATTTATTGTCTATTGTTCGCAGGTCTCTCTTAAACCAAATAATATCTAGTTCAATATTTTTTTTATTGTGGGGCATAATAACTAGTACTTCGGGTGGGAATCGAACCCACACTCCAGATGGAACTGGATTTTGAATCCAGCGCGTCTACCAGTTTCGCCACCGAAGCTAAAGGGCTCAAAATTAAGAAATTCCATCATATTAAATAATTTATAATAAAATTATACTGAACAATAATTATTTATAAATTTGCAAACCAATTAATTTGATGTGGAAACACCAGTTAAACTATTTTCTTGCACTCAAAGCCTGTCTTTGTCTAACCAGATTGCAGAACACTTTGGGCAAAATCTGGGTAATGTAAATTTTCAAAGATATAATGATGGAGAATTTCAGCCTTCATTTGAAGAATCTGTTAGAGGGTCTAGGGTATTTATAATTGGATCAACAAACCCATCATCTGATAATTTAATGGAAATGCTTCTTATGTTGGATGCTGCAAAAAGATCTTCAGCTCGACATATCACAGCTGTTATACCTTATTTTGGTTGGGCAAGACAAGATAGAAAAGATAAACCTAGAGTTCCAATTGGTGCAAAATTAGTTGCAAAACTACTTGAAACAGCTGGAGCAACAAGAATAATTACAATGGACTTGCATGCTGACCAAATTCAGGGATTTTTTGAAAAGCCTGTTGATCATTTATATGCTTCGTCAATTTTTGTACCATACATAAAATCACTAAATATTAATAATTTAACTATAGCCTCTCCTGATATGGGTGGTTCAAAAAGAGCTTATGCATATTCTAAATTTTTAGATGCAGATGTTGTAATATGTTATAAACAAAGATCAAAAGGCAATGTGATTACTCACATGGAACTAATAGGTGATGTTACAGGTAAAAATGTCATTTTAATTGATGATATGGTTGACACCGCAGGCACATTAACAAAAGCTGCAGACTTAATGATTGACAAAGGTGCTGAGTCTGTAATTGCAATTTGTACTCATGCACTTCTTTCTGGAGATGCATATGAAAAAATTGAAAAATCAAAACTAAAAAAATTAATCACAAGTGATTCAATTGATATAAAGAATAAATCAAAAAAAGTTGAACACCTTACATGCTCTAAAATTTTTGCTGAAGCTATGTTCAATGTTCATAATAACAAATCAATTGATAAACTATTTATAAATTAAAAGATGAAATCTATAGAAATCAAAGGCTTAATTAGAGAAGCTACCGGAAAAACTAGTACAAATTCTGTCAGAAAACATGGAAATGTTCCATGCGTTTTATATGGTGGAGATGAAATCATACATTTTACAGCATCTGAGATAGGTTTCAAAGATTTAGTCTATACTGCAGCTGCTCATACTGTTATTTTGGATCTTGGTGATAAAAAGAAAAATGCTATACTTCAGGACATTCAATTTCATCCTGTATCAGATAAAATTCTTCATGCTGACTTTTATGAGCTACATGATGACAAACCAGTTACAATGGATATACCTGTTGAACTAAGTGGTTCTGCTCCCGGCGTACTTAACAGTGGTGGAATATTAACAAGAAATAAGAGAAAACTTAGAGTTAAAGCTCTTCCAGGAAACCTCCCAGACTCTCTAAATGTTGATATTTCTGAACTTGAACTTGGTGATAAATTTTATACATCTGAACTTGAAAGTGATGATTATGAATTACTTCACCCAGATAATACGGTAGTTTGCCAAGTTAGAACTTCAAGAGCTTCTATGTCGTTACCAGAAGATGACGAAGGAGTTGAAGGCGAAGAGGGTGTTGAAGGTGCTGAAGGTATTGAAGGTGCTGAAGGTAAAGCTGCTGAAAGTGCTGATGGAAAATCAGAGGCTCCTAAAGAAGAATCTCAAGACTCAAAAGAATAATTGTATATAATTAATCTTAACTTTAATAAGATTATTTCATTACAATGTATTTTTTTAATAAAATCGTATCACGGTTCTCTTCAAAGTCTGATATGAATAAATATCTCATCTTAGGTATTGGAAATATTGGTCCTGAATATCAAAACACAAGGCACAATATTGGATTTGACACACTAGATAAACTTGCAACAGAACTAAAAGTTAGTTTTGATGCTGTTAAATTAGCATTCCGTGCAGAAGCAAAATATAAAGGGAAAAAATTAATTTTAATTAAACCCAATAATTATGTTAATAATTCTGGGAAGTCACTTTCTTATTGGATGAAAAAAGAAAAGGTTGATGCAAATAATATATTAGTAGTTTGTGATGATCTAAATCTTTACTTTGGGAATATAAAAATCAAATCAAAAGGAAATTCCGGAGGACATAACGGCCTGAAAGATATTGAAGAATACCTTGGAAACTCTAATTATTCTAGGATAAGAATTGGTATTTCAAATAACAAGAATGTCTCTATGACAGATTATGTACTTGGTAAATGGACAGAAGAAGAACAGTCAAGAATACCATTATTAACAAATAAATCCATTGAAATAATTTTTTCATTTCTACAGACTGGATTAGAAAGAACTATGAATTTTTATAATAAGAAGAACTTTATAGATGAAAATTTATAAAAGTATTGATGAATATAATGAGTCAAAAAGTTCTGTCGTAACTATTGGGACATTTGATGGTATTCATATAGGTCACCAAAAGATTTTCAACAAAGTTATAAATGTGTCAAAACAAAGTAATTTATCATCTGTAGTTTTAACATTTTTCCCACATCCTAGAATTATTTTAAATAAGTACAATGATATAAAGATGATAGATACTTTGGATGAAAAAATAGAGCATCTAGAAAAGATTGGAATTGACCATCTTATAATTCATCCATTTGATAAAAAATTTTCATTGTTATCTGCTGATCAATTTATAAAAGAATACCTTGTAGAGAAGCTTAAGTTAAAACATATCATAATAGGATATGACCACAGATTTGGCAAAGGACGTGAAGCCTCAGTCTCAGATCTTAAAGAATATTCCAGTGAATTTAATTTTATAGTTGATGAAATTGAAGCGAAAGAAATTGAAAAAATTGCTATTAGCTCAACAAAGATTAGAAACTCGATTAATCAAGGTGACTTGAAAACAACGAAAAAGTATTTAGGAAGATTTTTTAGCTTAACTGGGAAAGTTGTTAAAGGTGATGGTCTAGGCAAGCAAATAGATTATCCTACTGCTAACATATTAATTGAAGAAGACTATAAAATTATTCCAAAAGATGGTGTATACTATATTAGAACAACAATTGATAATAAATTATACAATGGTATGATGAATATTGGTCACCGGCCAACTATTGGTAATAAAGCAAAGTCTATAGAAGTAAACCTATTTAACTTTGATATGGATATCTATGATAAAGTCATTAGTGTTGATGTTGTTGTAAAAATAAGAGACGAAAAAAAGTTTTCCTCAATTAATGCTTTAAAAGCTCAATTAGCAAAAGATGAAGAACATTGCCTAAAATTAATAAACAAATAAGTTTTATCTTTGATGTCAAAATAACCTATGCTTTCAATTGATACAATTTCTAACAATAAAGAGGAGACACTCATAGGTTTAAAAAAACGAGGTTTTAAGGATTTAAAAATTATTGATAAGATTATTGATCTCAATCTCTCTCGAAAAAAAATTCAACAAGAATTAGATCAAATTTTATTTGAATCAAATAATATTTCAAAGAAAATTTCAGAAATATTTAAGTCTGGAAATAATGATGATAGTGTCTCTACTTTGAAAGGGAAATCAAGTGATTTAAAATTAAAATCTAAGAATTTATCTGACCAACTTGAAAAAACAAAATCAGATATTTTTGAATTATTAACAACTATTCCAAATATTCCAGATAATGAAGTCCCTGAAGGTTTATCTATTGATGATAATATTGAAGTTTACAGAAGCAATGAAAAAATAGAATCTGATAAGAATCTAAAGACTCATTGGGATCTTGCAAAAGAGTATGATATAATTGATTTTGAACTTGGAAGTAAGATTACTGGATCAGGCTTTCCTGTATACAAAGGGAAAGGAGCTAAACTTCAAAGAGGACTTATAAACTATTTTCTAGATAAAAACACATCTGCAGGATACACTGAGTTCCAAGTTCCTCATCTAGTAAACTCTGATTCAGCTTTTGCTACTGGACAGTTACCAGATAAGGATGGCCAAATGTATCACGTAAATGAAGATAACTTTTATTTAATTCCTACTGCCGAAGTACCTCTTACAAATATTTACAAAGATAAAATTTTATCTTCTGATGAAATCCCAGTTCTACTTACAGGATACACACCATGCTTTAGAAGAGAAGCTGGTAGTTATGGATCAGAAGTCAGAGGCCTAAATAGACTACATCAGTTTGATAAAGTTGAAATAGTAAGACTTGAACATCCTGACAATTCTAGTCAAGCTCTACTTAATATGAAAGAGCATATAAAAAAAATTCTAGATGAACTTGAGATAGATTTTAGAATTCTTAATTTATGTGCAGGTGATCTAGGATTTACATCATCTAAAACATATGATTTTGAGATATTTTCAAAAGGACAAAAAAAATGGTTAGAAATAAGCTCCGTCTCAAATTTTAAGTCATACCAATCAAACCGTTTAAACCTTAAGTTTAAAAATAAAGAAGGTAAAAACGAATTATTACATACTCTAAACGGAAGCTCATTAGCTCTACCAAGAGTTATGGCAGGACTCATCGAGAATAACCAGACTAATGATGGGATTCAAATTCCAAAAGTATTAGTCCCTTATACTGGGTTTGATTTAATCAATTAAATTATGTATAGAGATGTTAATCCAAAAAAATTCCTGGGTCAACACTTTCTAATTGATGATAATATTTCAAAAAAAATAGTTGAGGCTATTAATTTCAAAAAATTTAAAAAGGTTATTGAAGTTGGGCCTGGAAAAGGGGCTCTTACAAAACATTTACTTCATGTTAAAGACATGCTTACTTTAATTGAGGTAGATAAAGAATCCGTTGAATTCCTTAATACTGAGTTTAAAAAAGAGAAGCTTAATATAATTGAAGCAGATTTCATAAAATTTGATATAGGATCTACTTATCCATCGGAAAAAGACATATTAATTATTGGAAACTTTCCATATAATATCTCATCTCAAATATTGTTTAAATCAATTGAAAATTATGAATCAGTTGGTGGGCTTATTGGTATGTTTCAAAAAGAGGTTGCGGAGAGGATAATCAGTAAAAACAATTGTAAACAATATGGAATATTATCAGTAAAAACACAGCTATTTTATAATGCTAAAATTTTATTTAATATATCGCCAAATGTTTTCTTCCCTAAACCAAATGTAGACTCTGCAGTAATTTCATTAACTAGAAAAGAGAATTTGACTATTGATTGTGATTTAGTTCTATTAGATAAAGTAATTAAATTGAGCTTTCAGCAAAGAAGAAAAAAAATAAAAAATTCTCTAAAAAGACTTGATATACAGAAAAATATATTAGAAGATAGTATATTTGAATCAAGGCCCGAGCAACTTACTATTGAAGAATTTGTCAAATTAACTAAAAAAATAAGTAATGAGACAATTTAAAGTCGATGATGAATTAATCAATAAGGTTAAAAGACTTATTAGTAATGATGACAAGGATAAACTTATCATGAGTCTTGCAGAACTTCACTATGCCGATCTTGCTGAAATTTTTGAATCACTTGAAATTAACGAAGTAATATTTCTTGTTAAAATATTTGATAAAGAAAAAATTGCTGATGCATTAGCTGAAATTGATGAAGATTTAAGAGAGATAATTTTAGAGAATCTTTCTGAGAAAGAAATTGCAGAAAAAATTGAAGAATTAGACACAGATGATGCAACAGACGTTATATCAGAGTTGCCAGAGGAAAGACAAGAAAGAGTATTTTCACAAATAAAAGATTCTGAATTAACAGATGATATTAAAGAGCTATTAAAGTATGAGGAAGATACTGCAGGGGGTTTAATGGCAAAAGAACTTGTCAAGGTAAATGAGAATTTAAGTATTTCAAACTGTCTGAACGAAATAAGAAAACAAGCCAAAAATGTTACCAGAGTTCATTCCATATATGTTGTAGATTCAAAAAATAAACTAAAAGGGAGGCTTTCTCTAAAAGATGTAGTCACGGCTAAGTCAAGATCTAAGGTTAAAGATATATTTATACCTAAAGTGGATTATGTTACTGCTGACCAGGATGGAGAAGAAGTTGCTAAGATAATGTCTAAATATGATCTTGAGGCTATTCCTGTTACTAACAAAAGAAAAACTTTACTAGGACGAATTACAATTGATGATATCGTTGATTTAATAAAAGATGAAGCAGACAAAGATTATCAATTAGCTGCTGGTATTTCATCAGAGGTAGAGGTTAATGATTCTATTTTTCAATTGACAAAAGCTAGACTTCCATGGTTATTCTTAGGATTGTTGGGTGGTCTTGGAAGTGTATTTATTTTGAAAGATTTTGAACAGATTATGAGTCAACCTGATCTTAGGAATCTATTCTTTTACACACCGCTCATTGCAGCTATGGCTGGAAATGTTGGTGTCCAATCTTCTGCAATTATTGTTCAAGGTTTAGCTAATGACCTTGTTAAGGGCTCTCTTCTATCAAGACTTATTAAAGAAGTAGGGTTAAGTCTAATTAATGGTTTAGCATTAGCAATAATTTTAGTTATTTTTGGTCAGATTGTAAATCAAGATCTTTTGATGAGTCTTACAATTGCTGGTTCTATGATGGGGGTAATAATAATAGCTGCATTAGTTGGGACTTTTGTCCCAATAATACTTGATAAGCAAGGAATTGACCCTGCTATTGCCACTGGTCCATTCATTACCACAGCAAATGATATATTTGGTATTTTCTTATTTTTCTACATAGCTAAACTTTCATTAGGTTTTTAATGAATATTCTTATTCTCTGTACTGGTAATTCATGTCGAAGTCAAATTGCTCACGGTTTTTTAGATCAACTTACAGATAATTCAATATCAGTATTTAGTGCAGGTGTTGAAAAACATGGATTAAATAAAAATGCTGTCAAATGTATGGCTGAAATTGGAATAGATATATCAAATTATACCTCTAACCTTGTTGATGAATATATTAATAAACAATTTGATTTTATAATTACTGTTTGTGATAATGCAAAAGAAACTTGCCCCATTTTCATAGATAATAATGCTAAGAAAATTCATAAAAATTTTAAAGATCCTTCTAAATTAAATAATGGTCTTTATGGAACTGAATTTATTGAAGTCCGAGATCAAATAAAAAGTTTTATTATTGAATTTATAAAAGTTAATTTATGATGAAAGGTATTTATCAATTATTTGTTTATCCATTCTAACAATTTTCCATTGTTCTAAACCATCAACTATTGCACCACTTTTCTTATAAAAATCAATAGCTGTTTTATTCCAATCTAAAACTGACCATTCAACTCTGTTTACTCCCCTATCCTTAGCTACCATCAAAAACTCTCTATAAAGTAATGTTCCGATGCCTTTACCTCTCATTTTCTCAGTTACAACTAAATCCTCTAAATGAAGTGTGTCTCCAACCCATGTTGAGTACCTAGGAGTAAAGAATGCTAAACCTACAACCTCAGAATTAAATTCTGCTAAAAGACATTCATATCTCGGATTAGAACCAAAACCATCTTTAATTAATTCTTCTTCTGTAACTTTAATAGCATCAGGTTCTTTTTCATAAACTGCTAGCTCAACTAGTAACCTGATTATATCTTTAACATCTGAGGAATTTGCTTTTCTAATTTTGGGAGTTTCCACAATTCAATTTAAAAAATTAATTACTTTATCCAGAAAAAAAGAAGGATTATCTGCATGGACCCAGTGACCAGCTTGAGGTACTTTAATAATTTCAACATTAGAAAAATGTGATTTAATTAAAGGTAAATCAGAGTTTTCTACATAAGGAGAGGAGTCACCATATAAAAACATTGTTGGTTTTTGATAATTTAAATTATCTTGAAGCTCAAGTGATAGCTTATCTTTAAACTCATACAAAACATCAATATTAATTTTTAACCCCAGGCTATCTTTATCAATCCAATATAAATTTTTCAACAAAAATTGTCTGATTCTCTCATCTTCAATATAATTAGACATATGATCATCTACTTCTTTTCTAGATCTTTTTATCTTAAAATCTATTGATTTTAGACTATCCATTACATTATTATGATATGGCTTGTATTTTTTCGGTATAATATCTACTATTATTATTTTTTCTAGTAAATCAGGAAGTTCTTGAGCAAAAAGCATACTTACATTTCCTCCCATCGAGTGGCCGAGTAAACTAAATTTTTTGATTTTATGGAAAAGAGCATAGTTTTGAATATCATCAACCATAATTTCAAATGAGAATTTATTATCCCAAAAACTTCTTCCATGATTTCTTAGATCAATTAGATGAACAGTATAATTATTCTCAGAAATTTTTTTTGCGTGAGATTTCCAATTATCTCCCATACCTAAAAATCCATGAATTATGAATAGATGTCTGTCTGAGTCTCCAATTAGATTTGAATGAAGGATTTTCATTTAAGTATTTGTAGGTAGGATTTAATTGTTGATTCTAAACCATTATAAAGAGATTCAGTAATTAGTGCATGACCAATGGACACCTCCTTTGTATTTTTAACAGACTGACAGAAGAATTTTAAATTATTTTGATTTAGATCATGGCCGGCATTAATTTCAATATCAATATCATTTGCTACCTCTGAGCATTTCACATATTGCTCTATTGCTCTGTATCTATCATTTGGAAATTCTTTTGCATATGGGCCTGTAAATAGTTCTATTCTATCTGCATTTATTTTTTTTGCACCCTCTAACATTTTTATATCTGGATTAATAAAAATTGAAACTCTAATTGAATTAGATTTTAAATCATCAACTATATCCCTTAAAAATGAATAATTAGTTACAGTATCCCATCCTGAATTAGAAGTAATTGCATCTTCTGAGTCTGGAACCAAGGTTACTTGTGCTGGTTTAACTTCATTAACTAAATCAACGAATTTTTTAATTGGATTTCCTTCAATATTTAACTCACAGGAAATATTTTTTTTTAAATCAACTGCGTCCTTATATCTAATATGCCTTTCATCTGGTCTTGGGTGAATTGTAATACCTTGAGCACCAAATTTTACAATATCCAAAGCAGTATTTAATAAATTAGGATAATTTTCACCTCGAGCATTTCTTAAGGTTGCAATTTTATTAATGTTTACACTCAGTATTGTCATTTTTACATATAAACTTAATTGCAAATATAGTACTTAATAAAGTTTTAAAAATTGTATTTTTGCGATATGAAAATTGCATTATATATTGCTTTTCAAAACAAATCTTCGATTGATTGTTCAAAGGAAATAATTGATCTTGTTTCAGATAACAATCAACTTGTTGTTGATTCAAAACTTAAAAATGAAATTGACAAAAATAAAAGTAGTAATCTTATTTTTTTTGATTCAAATGAAAGTATAGATCCTGATATTGACTTTGTTTTAGCTGTTGGTGGTGATGGAACAATACTAAGATCTATAACTTATGTAAAAGATTCAGATATTCCAATTTTAGGTGTTAATACTGGTAGGTTAGGTTTCTTAACTAGTATTCAAAAAGAAAGTATAAGTGATGCCATCTTAAATATTAAAAACAATAAGTTTTCAATTATCAACAGGACTGTTTTAAAAGTTAATTTAAGCTCCTCAAATAATACTTTTTCTGATTATCCGTTTGCCCTTAATGAGGTTACCATTCAGAGAAAGGATACCACTTCACTTTTAAATATTTCATGCCAAATCAATAATAAACATTTAACTAATTATTGGTCAGATGGTTTGATTATATCCACTCCGACTGGATCTACTGGATATTCACTTAGTAATGGAGGTTCAATTGTATCCCCTGAATCCAATGTAATATTATTGAATCCCATTGCACCACATAATATTAACATGAGATCATTAGTTATTCCAGATGATTCAAATATAAAAATAGACATTGAAGGAGATAATGAAATAAACCTTTCTGTTGATTCTAGGATATATTCTATAAGTTCTTCAAATCAAATAGAAATTTTAAAAGCTAATTTTACTATTAAAACTATTAAATTTGACGATGACAATTTTTATAAAAGGTTAAGAGAAAAACTTTTCTGGGGGCAAGATATGAGAAATAAAAACATTAATAACTAGAAATGATTCCCAAGCATGTAGCTATAATAATGGATGGAAATGGTAGATGGGCAGAGCAAAAAGGTATGCCAAGAATATTTGGGCATCAAAATGGAGTTTCAGCAGTTAGAAAAATTGTTGAAGCTGCTAACAAGTTTAATTTTAAATATTTAACGCTATTTACATTTTCCTTAGAAAATTGGAATAGACCACAAAGTGAAATTGATACATTAATGGGTCTTTTAGTTCAAACTCTTAAAGATGAATTTGAAGATATATTAAAAAACAATATAAAACTCAATGCTATTGGTGAGTTAAATACACTCCCAGATGAAGTCAGAAATGAGTTATACTCAATAATTCAAGGTACAAAGGATAACACAGGAATGGTATTAACTCTTGCATTAAGTTATGGAGGAAAGCAAGAAATATTTAAGGCAGTCAAAGAAATTTCAGATAAAGTTAAAAATGATGTGATATGTCTTGATAATTTTGATGATTCATTAATTAATGACCATCTTTACACTAAAAATTTACCTGATGTTGATCTTCTAATAAGAACAAGTGGAGAGCAAAGAATTAGCAATTTTTTACTGTGGCAAATTGCATATGCTGAATTATATTTTACAGATGTTTATTGGCCTGACTTTACTGAAGAAGATCTAGAAAAAGCCATTGTTGAATATCAAAATAGAGAAAGAAGATTTGGAAAAACGAGTAAACAACTATAAATCCAAGATAATTAAGGCATTTGGTGTTTTTATTTTAGGAACTTGTTTTCTATTATCCCAAGATAGCTACAGGAAAGGGAATACATACACTATAGATACAGTTACTGTTGTAGGACTTCAGAATTTCAGTGATAGAACTGTTGTAACTTATAGTGGGCTAAGACAGGGTCAGCAGATTCAAGTTCCTGGAGAAGAAGTTAGTGCTATCTTAAAAAAACTTTGGAACCTAGAGTTATTTAGTGATGTAAATTTATATGTTACTGATGTTAATAATGATAAAATTAAACTAGAAATAAACGTTGAAGAGCTCCCTACTTTACTAAACTTCAAGATTAATGGAGTTAAAAAGAGCAAGGCTGAAACTTTTGAGAAAGAAACAGAATTATCAGAAGGTAAAAGACTTTCTGAAAGTTTTCTCACAAATACAAAAAATTATATCGAAAATGACTTAAAAAAAGATGGTTATTTAAACTCTAGAGTAAATATTGTCTCAACCCCAGACTCAATAGGATCTAACAGACTGAATCTTAACATAAATGTTGATAAAGGGGAAAGAATTAAGATTAAGAATATAACATTCTCAGGAAATGAAATATTTGGTGATTTTAAGTTAAAATCAAAACTAAAAAAAACAAAGAAAAAGTTCCCTCTTAGATTTTGGAAAAAATCAAAATTAATTGAGTCTGACTATGAAGCAGATAAAGAGAATTTGATTTCTTTCTACAAGGAGAAAGGATATAGGGATGCAAGAGTTGAATTTGACACAATTATAATTAACGATGAAAAAACTATTGATATTGCCTTAAATATTGATGAGGGTAATAAATATTATTTTGGAGATATAAATTACCTTGGGAACAGCTCATATACTAACTTTCAACTAGATCAAATTTTAGGTATTAAAAAAGGTGACTCATATAATGGAGTATTACTTAAAGAGAGAATCCAGGATGATAATCCTGATGCTAATGATCTTTCAAATTTATATCAAAATAATGGATACCTTTTCTCCTCTGTTAATGCTGTTGAAGTAAGTGCTGAAAATGATACTATTGACTTTGAAATAAGAATTAATGAGGGTAAACTTGCTAGTTTTAATAAAATATCAGTTGTTGGAAATACCAAGACAAATGATAATGTAATTTACAGAGAATTAAGAATAAAACCTGGCGAACTGTATAGTAAAGATAAAGTTGTACGAACAATTCGTGAAGTTGGTCAACTTGGTTTTTTTGATGCCGAGCAGATAAGTCCTGACTTTAAAAATGTAGATCCAAACCAAGGAACAGTTGATATAGAACTTGGGTTAGTTGAATCTGGGGCAAGTCAAATAGAGCTTCAAGGTGGATATGGAGGTGGAGGATTTATTGGAACTGTCGGACTTGCTTTTAATAACTTTTCGACGAAAAATATAAAAAACCGAAAGGCGTGGAGGCCACTTCCAATGGGGGATGGTCAAACATTTGCAATAAGACTTCAAACCAGTACTTTTTACAGTACCAGAAGCTTTAGTTTTGTTGAACCATGGTTTGGTGGAAGACAACCAGTT